>CAYONF010000065.1:8566-23591 GCA_964405255.1 uncultured Limnohabitans sp.
GCTTTGGCGTACAGGCTTGAAGTATTGCCGATATCTCCCCGCTTGGCATCGGCAATGGTGAAGACGTCCTTTGGCATAATCTCCGACACTTTCGCCAAGGTCTCCCAGCCCTTTGCACCCAAGGCCTCAAAAAAGGCAATGTTCGGTTTGTAAGCTACCGCAAAGTCAGCGGTCTCCTCGATAATCGCTTGACAAAAGGAAAAAATCGGATCCGGCTCAGAAAGCAGATGAGCGGGAATCTTTGCCAAATCCGGATCAAGTCCCACACAGAGAAAGGATGATTTTTGCTGGATTTGGTCGAAAAGTTCGGATCGGGTCATGGTTTCTGGATTTTGGGCAAAGGTAGGGAATCAGTGTTTTACTTCGCTATTCAGGTCGATTTTGACGAAGGCTCCAACCAAAGAAACTCCAGCTGAAATCAGAAAAAATATCAAACTGAACGCCACCGCAGCGGTCTCCTCAATCCCGGCATAAGAATGGGCATAGACAAACACGAGTTCCCGCGCACCGACCCCACCGATCGTCAAAGGCAAAACGGCTACAATGGAAGAAAGCAAAAACACCAGCTGGTAAGCGAGGATATTCTCCGTGATTCCCAATGCTCGAAGGATAAACCAAGCGCAAATCAATTGGGCAATCTGCCCTGCAAAAGACCAGGCATTTCCTGACCAAAACGAGGGTAAAAAATCCCGAAACAGCAATTTTTGGGCAAACCAAAACCCAGGAATCGTCAAGGCCAAACCCACAAGCATGAGACTGTTCCAAACCGTGCTTTCAAAGAACTCCAGTTCAATATCCACCATCAAAAACAATCCAAACAATAAAAAAACAATGGCCACCAACCCGCCCAATCGATCTAACAAAGCCGCTTGAACCAGTTTTTTAACCGGAGTTTTGAAGTGCTTGTTGAGTAGGTAAACCTTGTAGCCATCACCCCCGATTCCTCCTGGAAGGAAAAGATTGTAAAACATTCCAATGAGGTAGAGCCGCCAGTTTTGGCTTTCAGAAAGCCGGATTCCGATGTTTTCAAAATAGCGGTTGAGACGAATGGCCGTGGCCACTTTGCTTAATACAAAGAGCAGGATCGCAGGAATCAGCCAAATCCATTGGATGGTTTGGGTAAGAGAAAATAGCTGTTTGGAATCAATCTTTCGAAAAACCAAGAACAAAGCTAAACCCGTCAGGATCAGTTTGAGTAGGGTTTTCAGCAATTTTTTATTCACCCTGAAAAACAGCTTTTATCTTGTAGGTCTTCTTGTCCTGAGATTCAAAGTAAGTTCGGACGATAATCTCGGCGATGATCCCCGTCGTAATCAACTGAATCCCGCCCAAAATCAGAATAAAGCCCAAAATCATAATCGGACGACCCCAGATATCTTCCCCTAGGATTTTCAAGATGAGAAGATAAACATTGATTAAAAATCCGAGCAGGAATGCAACCAAACCCAATCCTCCAAACAAATGGATCGGACGCTGAAAATACTTTTGGAAGAAAAGCATCAGAATCAGATCCGCCATGACTTTGAACGTTCGGCTCAGTCCATACTTGGAAGTTCCGTGGATTCTTGGATGATGCTTCACATCCACTTCGGTCATTTTTGCTCCCTGCTGCTTGGCCAAAACAGGGATAAAGCGGTGCAGTTCGCCATAAAGCCCCATGTTTTGGGCGATTTCGGCCTTGTAAACCCGGAGTGTGCATCCGTAATCCTTCAGATAAACTTTGGTAGTATTTCGGATGACCCAGTTGGCGATTTTGCTGGGGATTTTGCGCAACACAAAGCCGTCCTTCCGATTTGCCCTTCTGCCTGCGACCACATCCCATTCTTCTCCGATTGCCTTTTGCAACATACCGGGAATATCAGTCGGATCATTCTGCAAATCCCCGTCCATCGTGGCGATATACTCTCCAGTCGCCATGTCGATTCCTGCAGCGAGTGCAGTGGTTTGACCGTAGTTTTTGTTGAAAATGATCAGCTTAGTCCGGCTGTTGGCGTATTTTTTTACTTCTGAAACTGTCTTGTCAGTGGACCCGTCCTCGATGAGGATGACCTCATAATCAATCTCGGACAATGCCGAATAGGTGGCCTCCAATAAGGGTTTGATGTTGTCTTCTTCGTTGTAAACGGTGATCACAACGGATAGTAAAGGCTTGTTCATGAGGACAATTATTGAATTCAAAAATACCGATTAATCTAGGCTGATTCCAAAGCGAAAAGGAAGAAGACTAAAATGTGCCTGTTTCCAAGGGTTTATATTCCAGCAAATGCTCCCAAATCTGAATGGTTGACTTTCCCAAACTGTCCGATCCAAAGAAATAAGGAAGTTGTTCTTCATAAATCAGTTTCGAAAATTTTGCCACTTCTCCCGGATTTTCTTTTGCCCTGCTTACAAAAATAAATCTACCGGTGTTCCCTACTTGCAAATCCATACCGGGCCAAAGATCCCATTGGTTTTTTCGGCTACCCATGTTGATGACCAGAGTCTGTGGATGAGAGGGCATATAAAAGGCCAGTTCGGAGGCCGTATGATAGCTTTCACTGAAAATCACCGGACTTGTGCCACCAAGACTATCTGACAGGGTTTGAACCCGTTTTCCCAGTTCTTCGTAGCCCAAGACTCGTTTAACCAAGGCTTTTTCTCCCTGGTGAATGAGTCCGGAGGATTTCCAATTCCAAAGATTAGGCAAGTAAAGAAGAAGCATAAGAGCCAAACTTAGGATGGTTGCTAAGTTTCGGTACACTTTCCAGTTAGTGGAAAGCGACACCA
Source organism: uncultured Limnohabitans sp. (assembly GCA_964405255.1). GTDB lineage: Bacteria > Bacteroidota > Bacteroidia > Cytophagales > Cyclobacteriaceae > Algoriphagus. The sequence continues at coordinate 11,333 of CAYONF010000065.1, forward strand.
TCGTGGGAGCAAGGAAAATCGCCAGAGTTCCGAAGGCAAATCCAGGCCAATTCACCTCTACCCACGTTTTTAGGCTCAGTACTCCAAAACCTGCAAAAGTCAAAAGTCCAGGCAAGACCAGAAAAAGGGATGTTTCATTTTTGCTTTTTGCCAGACGCATACAGGCGATGACAAACAATGGAATAAAAAATAAGGATAGCATTGCCAATTGCCCTCCGAGGTACTCCGTTGTCCTAGCTATCAGAAGGCTAAAGTCAAAACTGGAACCTCCATTCGAATTGGCACCGCCCAAAGTGGAAATGTGTCGGAAGGTGTAAAAATCATGCTGAAAATTCCAGATTATTCCCGGAATAAACCCCAACAGCGAAACACCTGAAAATAAGGCAAAATTTGCAAAATGCTTTTTTAAAGACTTGGTGAGTACTAAATAAAGAAATCCTGCCGGGAAGATCAGAAGCATGGTGCTTTTGGAAAGAATTCCCAATCCAGTGAAAACACCCGTCCAAATCCAATGCTTCTTTCCCGCGGAATGAATCGCTTTATAAAATTCCATCCAGGCCAAAATCCAAAAAAAGGACATGGAGGTGTCTGTGGTATGAAATGTAAATCCAAGAAATGAAATCGGCATGGCAAGGAAAATAACTCCTGCCCAGAAGCCTATTTCCTCCGATTGATAGATTCTTTTAGCAAAAGTGAAAATCAAACTTGCGGATAAAAACCCGAGAAAAGCCGGAATCAATCGAATAGCCCATTCGGTATGACCTAAGACAGAAGTACTCAAAAAGTTCAAAACCGCCACCATGGGAGGTTTTGAGTAGTATTGCCAGTCCAAATTTCTTGACCAAAGCCAGTACTGGGCCTCTTCGGTAAACAAATCCAAGTCGGGCCTGTGAGCAAATAGAAACTTGAATCCGACCATTCCAAGATTGATCAGCCAAAAAATCAGGGAGTAGTTGTTTTGAGCCTTCATGGGGCAAAGATGAAAAGAAAAACCCCCAGTTTCCTGAGGGTTTCGATGAAAATTGCCGGTAGGTTTATTGTTTAGCCAATACCACTTTTTCTTTGAATTTTTTGATCTGTCTCCTCAGCCCTTCGACTGCCTCATCAGCAGCAGCTTCAAAGGTATCATCCTGGTGTTTGGCGAAAAACTGCTTTCCGGGGACATTGAGCTTGATTTCGACTATTTTATTTTCATTTTTCTCATTTTTATCGAGTCTCATAAAAACCTCTCCATCAATGATCCGATCATAGAAAGTATCCAGTTTGTCGGCTTTTTTCTGGATGAAGTCGATCAATTTACGGTCCGCATCGAAGTGGATGGAGTGCATCTGCAGTTTCATAACGATTTGCATTTAAGTGGTTGAACAATCATTTATTTACGCTTTAGGATGTGCCTGTTCAAACACAGCCTTCAGTTTTTCCATGGTATTGTGGGTATATACTTGAGTGGCAGCCAGGTTTGCATGCCCAAGCAGATCTTTCACAGCATTGAGATCCGCTCCTTTGTTGAGTAGATGGGTGGCAAAGGTATGTCGGAGCAAATGAGGGCTTCTTCGCGAATTCTGCGCAAAAAGATCCAAATAGTGTCTGACAATCCGATAAATCATCATGGAATAGCTCTGCTCGCCTTTATTACTCACAATAAAGTAATCATTCATTCCAATTTTTGGAAATCTTTCCTCAAATACTTTTTGGTACAAAAGGATATTCTGCTTCAGCGTTTTTGTGATGGGAATTATCCGCTCCTTTTTCCGTTTCCCCAAAACTTTCACCTGATCTTCTACCAGGTTGAGGTCAGCCCACTTCAGTCCAATCAATTCGGAAAGTCGGACACCAGTCAGGTACAAAAACTCCATCACCATCCGATCTCGTTGCCCCTCAAACGTGGACTCGTACACCTCTTGATCTAAAACGGAATTGATGGTCTCTTCCTGCACAAATTCCGGAAGTTTTTTCGGGTTTTTAAGGGATTTTAACTTGTAAGTGGGGTCCTTGCTGATCATGCGCGACCGAAGCAAAAACTTATAAAAGGATCGAAGCGTGGCAATTTTACGGTTGACGGTGGTCGTGCTTAGCCCCTGCTCCACCAAGTCAATCACCCAGGCTCTGAGTTCGGCATGGGTACACTGCGAAAGATCTTCCATCTCAAAAGAAAGTCTTACAAATTCCTGTAGCTGCTCCAAATCGTGGCGATAGGCCAACACCGTGTGGGAGCTGCTCCGCTTTTCGAATTCCATGTAATTGATAAAGGAATCAACCATGGGAATAAGTTAGGAGAAAAAAAGAGAAGTCAAGGTGATAAAAGTCAAAGATACATTAACAAAAAAGCGCACTTGCTTTGGGGCAAGTGCGCTGATTATTTGGAATCAAATCCGATTACTTCATTTCTTCGTTGCGAAGTTTTTGTCTGTAAGCAGCCTTGATGATCTCGTCTCTTCTTTTTACGGAAGGTTTGGTGAAAGCCTGACGGGCTCTGAGTTCGCGAACCGCACCGGTTTTGTCAAACTTCTTTTTGAAGCGCTTCAGCGCCTTTTCGATGGATTCGTTCTCTTTTACGTTTACAATGATCATAGTATACACCCCCTTTCGTGGGTGCAAAGGTAAGGGAATAATTTAAATCCCAAACCCTTCATTTTAAAATATTCCCTAATCTATTTAAATCAAAAAGTCCAACCCTTTCGGATTGGACTTTTTATATCAAACCAATTTTGGATCAGCCGATTACTTTCTCAGCCAAAACCACAATCACATTATCTTTAACTTCAACTACTCCGCCTTCCACGATCAAGGATTGTTTTCCACCCTCTTTTGCAGTGAAGGAGACAGTTCCTTTTGCCAAGGCGGACACAATCGGAGCGTGATTATTCAACACCTGGAAAGAGCCACTTGCTCCGGGAAAACTGGCCTCGGAGACCTCTCCCTGAAATACCTTCTTGTCCGGTGTAACGATTTCTAATTGCATGTTTTGATCAGTTATTGAGTCATTGGGTCAATAGTTATTAGTCGTTTAGCGAAACCAATAACTAATAACCAGTAACTAATTTTCTTATTTCACTTCAGCGAGCATCTTCTCACCTTTGGCGATGGCATCTTCGATGCTGCCCACCAAGTTGAAGGCGCCTTCAGGAAGGTGATCCAACTGACCGTCCATGATCATGTTGAAGCCTTTGATGGTATCCTTGATGTCTACCAATACCCCCTTCAAGCCTGTAAACTGCTCTGCTACGTGAAAAGGCTGAGACAAGAAACGCTGCACTCGGCGAGCTCTGTGCACTACCATCTTATCCTCTTCAGAAAGTTCTTCCATACCCAAGATGGCGATGATGTCCTGAAGTTCTTTGTAGCGCTGAAGAATTTCCTTTACTCGCTGAGCACAGTTGTAGTGATCATCACCCAAAATGTCTGGGGAAAGAATTCGTGATGTAGAATCCAAAGGATCCACAGCTGGATAAATACCCAATTCGGCGATCTTTCTGGACAATACGGTAGTGGCATCCAAGTGAGCGAAAGTCGTCGCCGGAGCCGGGTCGGTCAAGTCATCCGCAGGTACGTAAACGGCCTGTACGGAAGTAATGGAACCATTCTTGGTAGAAGTGATTCGCTCTTGCATAGCACCCATTTCGGTAGCCAACGTAGGCTGATAACCTACCGCTGATGGCATACGACCCAACAATGCGGATACTTCGGAACCTGCCTGAGTGAATCGGAAGATGTTGTCGATAAAGAAAAGGATATCGCGACCCTGACCAGTACCGTCACCATCTCTATAGTATTCTGCCAAGGTAAGACCTGTCAATGCTACTCGGGCACGTGCTCCGGGAGGCTCATTCATCTGACCAAACACGAAGGTCGCTTTGGAATCTTCCAGTTTCTTAAGGTCTACTTTCGACAGGTCCCAACCGCCTTGTTCTTCCAACGAATGCACGAATTCTTCACCGTAGGTTACGATGCCAGATTCGATCATTTCTCTTAACAGATCATTTCCTTCACGAGTCCGTTCACCCACACCGGCAAATACAGACAAACCAGAATAAGCCTTTGCGATGTTGTTAATCAACTCCTGGATCAAAACAGTCTTACCAACACCGGCACCACCGAAAAGACCGATTTTACCCCCTTTTGCATAAGGCTCAATCAAGTCAATTACTTTGATACCTGTGTAAAGAACCTCAGTAGAGGTAGATAAATCTTCAAACTTGGGCGCAGGTCTGTGAATTGGAAGTCTTTTTCCGGCAGGAACCTGTGGAAGACCGTCGATCGCTTCACCCACCACATTGAAAAGACGGCCTTTGATGGCTTCGCCAGTAGGAACTGAGATAGGCTGACCCATATCTCTTACTTCCATGCCTCGTACCATCCCTTCGGAAGAGTCCATTGCAATGGTCCGTACGCGATCTTCACCCAAGTGCTGCTGAACCTCCATTACGACCACTTGGCCGTTTTCTTTGGTTACTTCCAGCGCGTCTAGGATGTTCGGCAGTTTTCCGCCTTCAAAGGAAACGTCCACAACCGGGCCGATTACCTGTGTTATCTTTCCAATATTTGCCATTTGTCGATTGAAATGTAAAAAGGATACGCTTTTTTAATTCGAGCGCAAAATTAAGCAAGAAAGCCTAATCCCAAAGGATATTTGGAAAATTAATCCTCAGTATCACCCTTTTTTAGAATTAAGACCTAATCAGGTCTCACAAAGAAATTTTTATTCCCCAGCTAGGACACATTCATTTTTAAAGAATTTATCCGGTTCATTCAAAAAATTAATTTGTAATTAATCTAAATAAATCTAGATTTGTATCAATTTAAAATTAATCTAAATAATGATAAGAATATCGGTATTCATTTTCATCCTTTTGCTGGGAGCCTGCAAGGCACCACAATCCCAAGAATCCGGCATTGTTGAGACTAGGAAAATCATTACCGCTGGAGGTACAATCACAGAAATAGTAGACGCACTAGGATTCGGAAGTCAAATCATAGCCACCGATATCACCTCTACCTATCCCGGTTCCATGCAGCAGCTACCCTCTATCGGGTATCGGAATCAAATCAAAGCTGAAGGTATTTTAGCCTTGGGGCCCGACTTGATTTTGGCAGAAGAAGACTACCTATCAGACGATGTCGTCAATCAACTGAAATCAGCGCAGATTGAGATTCATTTTTTCAAAAAGCCTGTTCAGATCGAAGAAACCAAAAAGTTGATCACAGATCTCGCAGACTTTTTTGATGCGCAAGTAGAAGGGAAAAAAATCTTGGATCAATTACAGGTAGACCTGGACTCTTTGCAGTCTTACTTGCTTCAAAACGAAACCAGACCAAAGGCAGCCTTCATTATGGCTAGGGGACCTCAGACTGTATTTATGGCTGGTGAAGAGACGTTTGCCCAATCCATTTTTAATTTGGCAGGTATACAGCCTGCAGCACAGGGGTTCAAGGACTTTATACCCGTTACACCGGAATCCCTGATTACTATGGATCCCGATTTCCTGATTTTTTTTGACTCTGGTATAGAAAGCCTTGGTGGTAAAGAAGGACTAGATCAGGTAAATGGACTTTCTTCTACTAAGGCATTTAAAGAAGGCAAAATCATCAGTTTTGATGGTCACTACCTTTCAGGGTTTGGTCCTCGGGTGGGCAAAGCCGCACTTGAACTAGCAAAAGCAGTAAGACCTTAAGCTTATGTTGGCCTCACCAAGCTATTCCAAATCCCATATTCAAAACCTAATTCTTGCCGGCATGCTGGTATTATTAGGTCTTTTGGTCCTGGTTTCCCTGAGCTTGGGGGCTTTTTCCATTCCCTTGTCGAATGCCTTTGAGCTAGTGCTCCATGGAATAGGATTTAGGGGACTAGCTATAGACAGCCAGCAGTGGAATGTATTGTTCCAAATCAGGTTTCCCAGAATCATTCTAGCCACCTTGATCGGGGGAGGCTTGGGTGTTGCAGGTGCAGCTTTACAAGGCCTGTTTCGAAATCCTCTCGTAGAGCCCGGTTTGATTGGAGTAAGTAGCGGAAGCGCTCTATTTGCGGTTTTTTATTTGGTGGTTCTTGGCGGTGCTTCTGGTTTTCTGAAGACACTTAGCACGTTGGGTTTACCTCTTTTTGCTTTCATCGGTGGATTACTTCATGTGCTGGCTGTGTATAGATTGAGCAGATCTCAGGGAAGAACTGAAACCTCAACACTCATTTTGGCCGGAGTGGCCATCAATGCCCTAGCCGGAGCATTGATTGGCCTGACCCTATTCTATGCCGATGATGCGGCCTTGAGAAGTTTTACTTTTTGGAATCTGGGTGACTTGGGTAGTGCATCTTGGAATAAAATCCCGGTGGCCTTACTCCTGATACTTTTGCCCAGTGCGCTCCTTTTTAAGGATTACAAAGCGCTCAATGCCCTGTCTTTGGGTGAATTTGAAGCCTTTCACATGGGAGTCAATGTAAAACAAATCAAGCTCAAACTCCTGATCATCACAGCATTGATCGTAGGCGTGGCAGTCTCTTTGGTAGGAATGATCGGATTTATCGGTCTGATCGTCCCCCACTTGATCCGGATCTGTCTAGGGGCAGATCATCGCATGGTTCTGCCAGGAGCGTTTTTGCTTGGCAGTATTTTAATGAATGTGGCAGATCTCATTGCGCGAACGATCGTCATGCCTGCTGAAATGCCCATTGGTGTAGTGACGGCTTTGATTGGTGCTCCATTCTTTATTTGGCTCATTTTCAACCTAAACCCATCCAAACGCTAATGCTTCAGGCACATCAGGTTCACTTTTGCATTCAAAAGCGTCCCGTAGTAGATCAGATCAGTTTGACTTTGGAGGCTGGAGAAATCCTTGCAATCCTAGGCCCCAATGGCGCAGGGAAGTCCACACTCTTCAAGATCCTTTCCGGTGAAATTCCCTGCAAACATGGCCAGGTAGGCTATAATGGCAATCCCCTTGAAAAACTAAACTCAAGGCAATTGGCACAAGTGAGGGCAGTCATGCCCCAGCATACCACAGTCAATTTCCCTTTTACGGCTCAGGAAGTGGTAGAATTGGGGCTATTCAGTGCGCAATCCAAAAACCCAGCTGACTTAGTCAAAGAAGTGATGGGGGCGACAAAAACCCTCCATTTAAAAGATGTCAATTTTCAACACCTGTCCGGTGGAGAAAAACAGCGGGTGCAATTGGCCAGAGTCTTGGTGCAAATCTGGGAGCAAAAGCCTTTTCCCCGATACTTGCTTTTAGACGAACCTACTTCCAGCTTGGACATCGCTCAGCAGCATGGTGTACTGAGTATCCTACGAAGTTTGACCCACAGAAATATAGGTGTGTTGATCATCCTTCATGAACTCAATCTCGCCGCCCAATATGCAGATCGAATTGCCCTGCTTAAGGGAGGAATGATCACCCAATGCGGCCCGGTAAGGGAGGTACTGCAAGAAGAATCACTTCACCGGGTTTTTGATTATCCCATCCAAATCCTTCAACATCCCATAAACGGAGGCCTGATTGTATCTACCAGTCAGCCTTCACTTCAATCCTTCTCACCATCTAAACAAGCATAACATGGAAACTCTTTTTGAAAGCGCCTCGGCATTGAAGGCGGCATGGAATGAACTCAAAGCAAGTCTGCCTCAACTCCGGATCCGAGATGCAGCAAAGAAATTAGGCGTTTCGGAAGCTGAATTGTTGGCTACTGGAATCGGAGATAATGTGGTCAAATTAAACCCTGATTTTGCCAATCAAGTTCTTGAATTCCCCAAACTTGGTAAAGTGATGGCCCTGACGAGAAACGAAGGGTGTGTATTGGAGCATAAGGGGACTTTTCAAAAAATCGATCTGATGGGTACCGCACCCAATCAAATTGCCACTGTGATCGGCCCGATAGAGCAACGGGTCTTTTTCAGTGCCTGGAAGTTTGGTTTTGCCGTTTACAACGAAACTGCGGCAGGCCCGCAGTCTAGCTTGCAGTATTTTGATAAGGAAGGAAATGCGGTTTTGAAAGTGTTTTTGCAGGAGTCTTCGGATTATGAGACAGCAAATCAATTTGTTCAAGTATTTGCCGAAGAAACCCAAACCTCACAGTTGGAACTGGGCAAATTTGATTCGCCTGTTTATTGTACCAAAGAAGAACTCGACTTTCAGTCTTTTTCACAGGATTGGGAAAACATGAAAGACACACATGATTTCTTTGGAATGCTGCGCAAATACAAACTCAACAGACTCGATGCTGTCAAATGGATCGATGACAAATGGGCTTATGAAGTGGATCGCCTTTCTGCCAGAAAGGTCTTGGAAGTGGCCTCTTCTACTCAACTACCCATTATGATTTTTGCCGGCAACAAAGGGAACATTCAAATCCATCAGGGAAAAGTAAAAACGATCCGTCAGATGGGCGATTGGCTGAATGTAATGGACCCGGAATTTAACATGCACCTGAATGAAGCAGAAGTAGCCTGTGCCTATGTCGTGCATAAAAACACCACCGAGGGCTTAGTTTCTGCACTTGAGCTTTTTGACAAGGAAGGTGAAATGGTCGCTCAGTTCTTCGGCCTCCGCAAACCAGGAATTCCTCAAAAACCCGAATGGAAAGCCCTATTGGATAGTTTGTCTTAATCCCATTTGCGGGGGGAGACCTCCGCAAAAATTTTAAACCAATGTTTAGAATTAATCTAATTAAACTCATTTTCATTTACCTACTTCTCCCCACTGGCGCAGTTTGGGCTGAGGATGGTAAAAAACGGATTCTTGACGCTTCGGGAAGTCCAATTGCACATGCCGTGATTCAGGTAGATGGATTAAAGCCAATACAGGTCAATTCCAATGGAGAATTGGAAGAGGAATTGCCATCAGGGAAAACCGTCTTGGTATTCGCCCTGGGATTTGATTCGTATCGACTCACTTGGCAAGAGTGGCTTTCTGCTGAGGAAATTATTCTTAAGGAGAAATCCGGTGCACTTCAGGAAGTAGTAGTTGCCGCCACCCGTACAGACCGCACAGTGGAGGACCTTCCTCTACCCGTGACAGTTTTGACTTCCAAGCAAGTTCAGGAAACCGGTGGAGCCAGACTTTCAGAAGTTCTTCGTGAGCAAACAGGACTGCAAATCAGCTCAGACCATGGGGCAGGCTTGCAAATGCAGGGCTTGGATTCGGATTACATCTTGATCCTGTTGGATGGCGAACCGCTCATAGGTAGAACTGCGGGAACCTTTGACCTGGATCGGATAGCTGTTTCCAATATTGATCGAATAGAAATCCTGCGAGGACCATCCAGTGCAATTTACGGAAGTGAAGCCATGGCAGGAGTGGTCAATATCATTACCAAGTCTGCCAAAAGCGGAAAGAAAGCCGATCTGGGCCTTCGGTATCGCTCCTTCAATACTTGGAATCCCTACGCTGAGCTGGGATTCAATTCCGAAAAATGGAGTTTGAGCGCATTTTACGATTACATGAAAAGCGACGGGTATGACCTGACTCCCCAAACAGTGGGGCAGACCCAGAATCCCTTCTCGGCACAAACCGGCCAACTAAAGATCACCCGGTTTTTCTCTCCAAAGTGGGAAGTCAGTGTATTTTCAAGAGCCTACGGTGAATCCTCCCAAGGGGAGATGGTGACAGGAACTTCTGAGGAGCTACTGGCGATGGAAAACACTCGCAGGGATTTTAATTTAAACCCAACCCTTCGGTTCAAGCCTTCAGAAAAGTGGCTATTTACCCTTCGGGGAATGAGTTCGGTTTTTTCGACGGTTTCTGATACTCGCTTTGTGGCAGATGGTGAAAGTTTTGACTTTCAGGACTTTCGTCAGTTCTATCACCGCACGGAACAGCAGACTGATTTCCAATTAGACAGGAGAAACCTGATCACACTGGGTATCGGTCATTTATTGGAGACCGTAGAGGCCACTCGTTATGAGGATGAAAACCGGTTTGCCGCAGGATACTATTTCCTCCAATACCAATGGGATCCTAATGAAAAAGTAAATATCGTCACCGGATTGCGAGGGGACCTTCATAGCCAATTTGGAGGGCGTCTGAGCCCAAAGGTTGCCGGTCAATTCAAGTTTTCGGATAAATTTAGTTGGCAGGCCTCCTTGGGTTCCGGATTCAAAGCTCCGGATTTCCGACAGCTCTTGCTCAATTTCAACAATGCTGCCTCAGGGTATTATGTCTTTGGCTCCAACCTAGCAGAAGAGGGAATAGCCCGCTTGCAGCAAGAGGGCTTGGTAGCAAGGGTATTAATCCAACCCGAAACCCTTGGAGACCTGAAGGCAGAAAACTCTTGGGCGATTAATACCGGATTCCGATGGAAACCCACGGAAGGGTCACTCTTAGTGGCCAATGCATACCGAAACCAAATCGAGAATCTGATCGAAACAGCGCCAATTGCTCAATTGGTCACTGGCCAAAATGCTTTCTCCTACTTTAATGTGAGAAGTGTGGTTACGCAAGGTCTTGAGGCTGATTTTTCCATGACTTTAACCAAAGCGCTGCGAATCAGTGCTGGGTATGCTTTTTTGGATACCCGAGACTTGCAAGTGCTCGATCAGATCGATGCAGGTGAACTCTTCAAACGAAATTCCCAAAACATTACCTCTCGCGTGACCAGGGCAGATTATGGAGGCTTGTTTAACAGAAGCCGCCACAGCGGAAATATCAAAATCAACTATCTGGAATCCTTCACCAACACCGAGTGGGCACTTAGGGGGATTTTCAGAGGAAAGTTTGGTTTTGCTGACTACAATGGCAATCTGATCCTGGATGACCCTTCAGAATATGCACAGGGCTGGGTAAGTATCAATCTGACTGTGACCAAAACCCTTTCCAACGGCCTCTTCTTTGAAGCAGGTGCCACCAATCTCCTCAATGTCCTGACCCCGGCACAGCCAAACAATCCTGGAAGAGTAGTCTTTCTCGGTACACGAATTCCTTTTGCAAATCTTATCAACTAATCAAACATCAATTAATTTAACATGAAAACTACCGTTTATTCGCTTATTCTTTTTGCCTTTTCTTTCTCCTTGATTTCCTGTGGGGAAGACGATACCCCCGAGCCACTCATTCCCTTGGAAGCCATAGTAGTTTCGGATTTGGCAGCTCCAAATGACATCATTGACCGGACTACGGGTCAGGTCACCGAGACTCGACCGTTTGTATTTTTCAGTCTGGAAACACAATCTGTCGTCTCAGAAAGCCAGGATTGGGACATTGCATTCAAAGGAACCACCATTCGCGTGAACAGTGCAAAAAATGTCTCTGCTGCCTTGATCAATGGTATTTTTGAAGAAGTAAAAGAAGTGCCTGCTTCGGCTCAATTTAGTACCGACACGGCCAACACCTTCGCCATCCCAACAGGCAGCGGAGCAGGCTGGTACAATTACAATTCGGCTTCATTCACAGTGACTCCGATTCCGGGAAGAATTCTCTTGTTTAGAACTTCTGGGGGAAACTATGTCAAAATGGAAATTTTGAGCTATTACAAAGGAAATCCACCTGTCGCTCAAATCAATCCAATGACTACGCCAAGCGCACATTACACGTTCCGATACATCCTGCAGCCCAACGGAACACAAAAGTTTTAATACCATTTCGTTTTCTAAAAAATGAGAGCGCCAGGCTTTGTGGACTGGCGCTTCTTTTTTTATTCCAAAATCCGCTTCGCAAAAAGAAAGGCCTTGTTCCAATAGGATTGACTTAAGTAATCCTCTGTCACCCCCAACGACGTGGAAGAGTGAATGAATCGGACATCTCCTTTTTCCACCTCGGTGACAATTCCCGAATGAGTGACTTCATTCTTTTTTCTTCCTGTGGCAAAAAACAACACATCCCCCGGCTTGACTTGTGCCAATGGCACTTTTTCACCCAATTTGCTTTGGTCCTCAGACCTCCGGGGAAGAGAAAGCCCAATCGAATAAAACGAATGATAGACCAGAGCGGAGCAGTCAATTCCAGCCCGGGTCGTTCCTCCATACTTGTATGGTGTGCCGCGGTAGGATTTGGCTGTTTGGATCACGGTGAAAGCTGGAGACTCTGCTGCAATCTTTTTCTTGGATTTACATCCCTGAATTAAAAGAGCTGATGAAAGAATGAGAAAAATGAAAATTCGGAATTGATGGTTTTTCAGAACCAAGGGAATTGATTTTTGATTTTTCAAGTTTACTCTCTGCAAAGGATACATTCAAGAAAAAACGGTGTGAATCATCTTTTAGGCCTCAGCTTAAGTGATTATCGTCACCAATAAGCCAATCTGATCCATTATATCTTTGTATCATAATTTGAAAACAAT
>CAYONF010000066.1:0-23067 GCA_964405255.1 uncultured Limnohabitans sp.
AGATTGAGAATCATAATCAATTCAGTCTTTCGGAAGCTTATAACAGAGGAGCCCAAAACTCCAGGTTCGACCTCCTTTTGTTTGTCCATGAGGATGTGACCTTTGATTCACAGGATTGGGGGGGAGTTTTACACGGTTTATTTGCCAAAAATCCGAAGCTTGGATTAGTGGGAGTGGCTGGAGCTTTGAAAAAAAGCGCTCTTCCGACGGGCTGGGGGACAGGTACTGCTTTGTTTGATCGAATTCACATGATTCAGTCCGATGGCCTGAAAAGTTCGCTTCATTCTACAAAAATTAAAGATGAATCCTCGGAATCGGTCAAAGTGATAGATGGTGTCTTTCTTGCCACTACTAGGAAGATTTGGGAGGAAATCAGATTTGATGAATCACTTTCCGGCTACCATATTTACGACATTGACTTCTCCTTGAGAATCACTCAAAAGTACTTGGGTTTGGTTTCCTACGAAATCCTTCTTACCCATTTTTCGATGGGCAATTACAATTCGGAATGGGTGAAAATGACTCTGGATTACCATCGAAAAAGCAAGAACCTTGGCCTTTTTGATCGGGATGCTTCGTATGTGTCCCCTTCTCGGCGAGCTTGGTACAAGGCCCTTACTTTTGGAGATATCTCCCCGGAATTGAGATCAGCGTATTTGCGAGAAATGGGGTATGATTTCCTTTCCGCTGTTCATGCCTTCTCATTCCGTTATCCGGTTTTAGGTAGGAGGATTTTTGGCTTGCTCTCTCTTGTTGGTTTATAGAAGTCGCCCTCACTTGATTGGAAGCCCACATTATATCAACTAAAGACCTTCCGGAAAAAATGCAAGTGTCCGTTGCAATGACCACATTCAATGGGGGGAAGTTTTTGAAGTCCCAACTGGACTCTATTCTCAATCAGACAGTGAAAGTCTCGGAGATCGTTGTCTGTGATGATGGCTCCCGGGATAATACACTCCGGATTTTGGAGGATTATTCTCAACGAATTAACCTGAAGATTTTTTCAAATGAACGAAACTTGGGTTTTGTAAAAAATTTTGAGAAGTCCCTCTCGCTTTGTACCGGAGAATACATTGTTCTGGCAGATCAGGATGATATTTGGTATCCGGAAAAAGTCCAGGTATTACTCGATTCGATAGGGGATAATCTCTTGGTTCATTCGGATTGTGATTTGATCGATGAACAGGATGGAATAATTCTCAAAAACTTCAAAGGGGAGATTAAAACCCACCAAAAGCCGGAGGATTTCCTTTTTGCAAATGTGGTGACGGGATGTACGGTAATGATCCACCGGAATCTTTTGAAGGCCACTCTTCCTTTTCCGGAGGGAATTAGGTACCATGATTGGTACTTGGCCATCCATGCTGCCTACCAAAATAAGTTGACCTATACCCCAAAATCCCTCACTGCTTACCGACAGCATCAGTGGCAGGATACCGGATCAGGAACGGATGAAAAAAGCAGCATCCTGAGAAATTGTCTCAAGAGGCTTAACAATCAGGAATTCGCTGCCATAAAATCTACCAAAAGGCAGCTGGACAACCTCCGGGCAAGCCTTTCAGATTTTACTACCGATGCTGAATTCCATAGCAAGCAGCTGAGGATGATCAAAATCTTGGAAGAATACGTGGACAGTTTTTTTCATTTTTCCTATGGAAAGTACTATGCAAACGAATTTCTGGCAGTGAAAAAACCGAGACTGATCAGGTTTCTTTATCAGCTGAAATTCAGCATAGGATAACCCTTCGAGTTTGGAACTCCAGCCAATGACTCCTAAATCAGCAGCCTGTTCGATCGCACTTTGTACCTACAACGGGGAAAAGTATTTGCCACAACTGTTGGACTCCCTGCTTTCACAGACTGTATTGGCCAAGGAAATTATCATTGTCGATGATTGCTCCACGGATGGGACTGTTTCACTCCTTGAAAAATATGCAGGAAGCAATTCCCAGATCAAGCTTTGTATTCAAAAGTCAAATTTAGGTCCCATAGGTGCCTTCCAAACTGCCATCCAATTGACCAGCCAATCCTACATCTTTTTGGCGGACCAAGATGATACCTGGAAAGCCAATAAGATAGAATTAATGCTTTCCGCCGCTTCCCGATTTGCCTTAGAAAAACCCCTGTTGGTCTATTCTGATCTTGAAGTAATGGATGAAAGAGGAAATCCTCGTTTTTCCTCATTTTGGAACATGGCTGGAATTAAGCCGCATGAGGCGACGTTTCAACGATTGATGTTTGGTAACGTAGTGACAGGCTGCGCATCGCTGATCAATGCCAAAATGAAAGAATACCTGACTTCCATTCCTCGGGGAGTATTGATGCATGACCACTGGATCGGCCTCATCGCCTATGGATTTGGCGAGACTTTGGTTATGGACGAGCAACTGGTCAAGTACCGTACGCATGGAGACTCCGTGACCGAAAAAATGCAGGCAAGCGCACTTTGGAAACTTCAAACCCAAGTGGGTCAGATTTTAAAAGAAAATCGGACCTTTCTTGAAAAAGAAATCAACCAAATGATCCTGTTTGATCAAAAATTCGGAGAAATTTTGTCAGATGAGCATCAAAAATTGGTTGAAAAATTCATCAGCTTAAGAAAAAAGCCATTCTTGATTAGAAAGCTGGTCAGTTATTTTAAGTGATTTTTCATAAGGGTATTGTATGTTTCAGATTCTGCCCGAGGCGTCGATTTGATTGGGAACCAAAGTCACCCCAAATTTTCAGATAAAATAGAATTCAGCCCCTCTTAATGGCCGCTGACTTGTTTAGCGATAAAGTTAAATTGTATGAATAAAATATTGGTGACCGGAGCAAAAGGACAATTGGGGTCTGAAATCCGGCATATCTCCACTCGTTATCCTTACCAGTTTGTCTACACTGATATTGACGAACTGGATATCACAGAACGAACTTCGGTTTTCGACTTTTTGAAAAGCTCAAAAATTGACGCCATCATTAATTGTGCTGCTTATACCGCTGTTGATCGGGCAGAAACTGAGCTGGAAATAGCAGATAAAGTAAATCATCTGGCGGTGAAGTACCTGGCTGAAGGTGCTTTGGAATACAAAATGAAATTTATCCATGTTTCTACAGACTATGTTTTTGACGGGGAAGCTAATCGGCCTTATTCTGAATCTTCCCTGCCAAACCCCACCAGTGTCTATGGAAAAAGTAAACTTGCCGGTGAGCAAGCGCTGTTGGATTTGGCGATTCCTGGCTCCATAATTATCAGGACCTCTTGGGTGTACAGCACCTATGGAAACAATTTTGTAAAAACCATGAGAAGACTGGCCGGAGAAAGATCCGCTCTGAACGTGGTAGCTGATCAGGTAGGAACTCCCACCAATGCCCGTGATCTGGCAAGGTGTATTCTTGAAATCCTTCCCCAATTGGACAAACCCAAAACGGAAATCTACCATTTCAGCAACGAAGGCGTTTGTTCTTGGTATGATTTTGCCTTGGCGGTAATGGAAATGAGCGGATATGATTGTAAAGTTCATCCGATTCCTTCCAGTCAGTATCCCACTCCTGCCAAAAGGCCCTTTTATTCAGTTTTGGATAAAACCAAAATCAAAACGGATTTTGGAATACAGATTGCACATTGGAGACATTCGCTTCAGGATTGTCTTCGTGAATTGGGCTAATAACCTTATAGCCAATCCATTTGAAATCATTCAATATTAGCTGAACCTTGATTTCCGCCACCTTTTCCAAGGATAAAATTCATTCCTTTCTCCTGACTGGAATGTTTTTTTTCGTGGTCTTCATTCTGACCCGACAGGTTCCTTTCAAAGGCATTTCCTCCTTGATGAATCTTGCCTTGCTTGGGTTTTTTGGCTTGCAGGCAAAGTTTATTCTCCAAAATACCGACCGCAACCGGCTCTTTTTTCTTTTGCTTTTTGTGGGATGGGGGTTTGTTATGCTGGGATATTCTTCCGTGGCAGGGAATACAGTCGGTAATTCAATGCGCTTTTTGATCATTCTGATTTTGATTCAGGCTGCATTTTTTGTCAAACCCAATCCCCGATACATCCATATCCTCATCGGTTTCTTGGTGCTCCAATCTCTTTTTCTGATTTCGATGCATTTGGTATTAAACCTGTTTTTCAACATGTCTTCCTATTTGTTTGTGCGTTTGTTTTTTCAGGCACAAGGCTGGGGAGATCTATATACCTACAATGGGCTTTTTTACAACATTCAAATTCTCGGCAATGCACTTTTGCCTTTTGGAGTATTTGTTTCTGTGGTTTTCTATTCCGGGATCAAGCGGATCTTGCTTACTCTGGTCCTGTTTGTCGGGATGCTTGTGGCAGGCAATTTTGCTTTTGTATTGGGAGTTCTGGCATTTGTAGCCATTTTGTTTTTCGTTACAAAATCTTTCAATACCCGGAAGTTCTTGGTGTTTGCCATGTTAGGGATTTTTATGGGAGCTCTTGTCGCAAAGCCGGCCATGAACTACCTCCAAAATACGATCAGTAAAAAGTCGGAAGATTCTAACCCCACCCGAATCGACCAATCTGTGGTCCTGTGGAATGATCTCTCCGAAAACCCTGTGAGTCTGATTTTTGGAAAAGGTCTTGGCAATACCCTCAAAGTAAAAACCAAATGGAGAGACTACACGGATAACATCTACTTTGAATTGCAGTCTCTTTATTTTCTGAATCAGATGGGGTTCTTGAATTTTTTTATATTCTTGATTTCCAATGTATTATGTGTGGTTTTGTTTTTTCGGGTGACTTTGGTTAAGGTCATCTATGTCGCTTACATTATCTATGCGTTCTTTAATCCGTACTTTTTAGACACCTCTCATATCGTGGTGATCATTACCTTGATTTCATTGAATCAAGAACTTGAAAGAAGGAAGCTTCAACAAATTCAAGCCAAATGAGGCGAAAAATCACCGCAGTAATTGTCACGTATAATCCTGATGTGGATTGCTTAAAAGAAATCCTGGATAAGCTCCAATTCCAAGGATGTTCTATCTGTGTGGTGAATAATTCCAGACAAGCGCTGGATATCCAGATTCAAGACATTTACGTTATCAACTTTTTTGAAAACAAAGGAATTGCATTTGCCCAAAATGCAGGCATGGAATGGGCCTTCAGGGAGAATTCCAGTGAATTTGTCTTGCAAATGGACCAGGATTCGATTCCTGCAGATGATTTGGTGGAATCCTTGGTTTTGGCTTGGGACGAATTGAAAAAATTGGGATTAAACGTAGGCTTGATCGGATCCCAGGACATTGACCGGGATACCAATGTGGTCTCCAACGCAAGATTTAACAAGGGCAAAAAAATATCAGGAACCGATCTGTTGCACGTAAGCGAAGTTTTGAGTTCCGGAAGCCTGATTCCAAAATCAACCTTTGATCAGGTGGGTGGCCCAGATGCGAAATTATTTATAGATTTGGTCGATTTTGAGTACTGTTGGAGAATTTCGGACAATGGAATGCTAGTCGTTAAAAATCCCGATTCTCTGATTTTTCACAGGCTTGGCGATGGACAAGTGAAAATTCTCGGATTTCTCAAGGTAGGATTACCAAAACCCTTTAGACATTATTATTCAATACGAAATACCGTATATCTAATCCTGTTTGGTAAAGCGCCTTTCTTTTGGAAAGCTTCCAATTCAGTAAAAGTATTATTCAAATTGACCATTTACCCGATTTCACTTCCTCAAGGCAAAGAGCGGTTTAGTTTTATCTGGAAAGGATTGAAGGATGGTGTTTTCAAAAGATTTCAAATTATCAATGCTTGATTTTCAATTTTCAGTCCTTCTGCCTGTCTACTATCGAGAAAAACCTGAGTATCTCAGACTTGCTTTGGATAGCCTTCTCAACCAGTCGCTTCCTCCCACCGAAATAGTCCTGGTCAAAGACGGACCACTTACTCCCGATTTGGATCACGTAATTTGTGGCTATGCAGATTTGCTCCCGCTCAAGATCATAGCATTAGAAAAAAACATCGGACTTGGAGAAGCCCTTCATTTTGGTCTTGACCACTGCACCTACGAGTATGTAGCCAGAATGGACTCCGATGATATTTGCGTCAGGGAAAGATTTGAAAAGCAGGCAAAGATATTCTTGAAAAACCCCGACTTGGATATCCTTGGGTCATACCTCAAAGAGTTTGTTTATGAGGTTGGGGACTTGGAAGTGATCAGAAGAGTCCCTCTGAAGCATGAGGAGATTTTTACCTACACCTTTTACAGATGCCCCTTCAACCACCCGACTGTTATGTTTAAAAAATCGGCCGTGTTAAAAGCCGGTTCTTACAAAAAGATGCCATTTTTTGAAGATTACTACCTATGGATAAGAATGGCTAACGCCGGTTGCCATTTTCAGAATACCGATGAAGTCCTGCTGAATTACCGCATTGGCAACAATATGATCAGTAGAAGACATGGCCTGAAATATGCAAAACATGAGTTGGCATTCTTTGAATCATGCTACTCAGAAGGACTGATTTCATGGTTACAGTTGTGCCGATTTACCGCAAGATTTCCGATCAGACTGATGCCATTGGGGATGCTGAAGAAGTTTTATGAAGTTGTCCTGCGCAAATAATCCTTGATTGTCGGTCGATTTTTTTGGATGAGTTGGGTGAGAGGTTGTTTGGTTATTGCTGGCCTTTTTGGGTTTCCTTTTTTCCTTTGTGCGCAGGTATTGAATTCCGGCACGCCCTACTATGAGGAACAGTTGCGTCGGCTGGATCTGGCAGGTCAACTGGCAAAGGACTTGTCATTTTTAATCAGACCACTTGATTTTCGAAAGATTGAATTGATGGAAAAAGACTCTTTGTCCGGGGAATTTTCTTTCTTTTCAAGACTCGAAGCAAAGAATCAATTCCAAGTTCTCCCCGTACAGCTTTCCTACCGGTTTAATCCTGACAATAAAAACGTCTTTGGGGACCGTCTTATGGTACCTGCAGCAGGTCACCAAGTCTATCTTTCCACAGGATTTTATGCTAAAATAGGCTTATTGAACATCCAGTTTCAACCTGAATTCGTAGCGGCAGAGAATAAGTCCTACGAGGGGTTTTCAGATCAATTTAGTCCTGCTGTTACCTATGCCCGATTTATTTATTGGAATTACGGAGACTATCCGGAGCGGTTTGGAGAAGGGGCCTATACCAAATTTTGGTGGGGACAGTCCAAAATTGGTCTCAGCGGAAAGTACGTCGAATTCTATGCAGGTACGCAGAATATTGCTTGGGGACCTGGTCAGTTCAATGGGTTGATTTTCAGTAACAATGCTCCGGGTTTTCCACACCTGAGTTTAAATACGGTAAACCCGGTAAAAACCTTTGTCGGATCTTTTGAAGCTCAGGTCATCGCTGGAAAATTGATGAATTCCTTTGAAGATCCATCTCAAAATCAGCGCCTAAACGATGCCTACTTTATTCCTTTTGAATCGGATTGGAGGTACGTGAACGGCTTTACTCTTACTTTTCAGCCAAAGTGGATAAATGGATTCTACCTTGGACTGAATCGTACTTTTCAGGTGAATAACAACCTGATGGGGGATTCATTCAGAGACTATTTTCCGATTTTTGAAATATTTCAAAAGGAGAATTTTTTTGAAAATGGAAACAGTCTCCTCTATGATCAAAGAGGAACAGATCAACAGGTAAGTGTTTTTTCAAGAATTGTTTCAAGAAAAGCGAAAGCAGAGATTTACTTTGAATTCGGTCGTAGAGACCATTCCTTTAATTGGCGCGAGTTTATCCTTAATCCCGAGCATGCGAGGGCTTATTTGCTGGGATTCCAAAAACTTATCAGACTGGATTCCAAGTCCAAGTACCTTCAGTTTAGGGGAGAGATTGTCCACCAGCAAGAATCTGTAAATCGATACATCCGGTATTTGGGCTTTGGAGGAAATCTGACCTGGCATACCCATGGTACGGCACGCGGTTTCACTAATTTTGGTCAGGCACTTGGGGTTGGTGTGGGTGTCGGATCCAATAATCAAATCTTGGAAATTTCAATTGTCGATACCAATTCGAAAGCCGGTGTTTTATTTTCGAGACTGGAAAATAATCAGGACTTTTTCTACCGGGCATTTGGTCAATTGGACAATAAAAGACCCTGGGTCGATTTTGGATTGGGGTTTATTTATGACCGAAAGTGGCCAGCTTTTACGCTTAGTTCAAGGGTTGACTTGATAAGTTCCCAAAATTCCCAATGGGAATCTTACACCAAACCTGAGCCTGCACTGAAGACCTCTTCGGTAAGTTTTACCGGTATGGCTCAATTAAATCTCATTTACCACCTTTCCAATAAAAGCAAGAATTAACGGGGTATAAGAATTCCCAAAAACGAGATTTCAGTTAAAGAACTTTCAAAAGGAAAGAATTGGGAAATTGAAAAACCAGAGGTATTTATAAAGGAAAAACTCTTTCCCAATCTGTTAATCGTTGATTTTTTTTAACTCTAATTCTGTTACTTTTGGCACTTGGTAAAAGTGAGCAAATAAAGTACTCGTTTTTAGTCTTTTTTTCTGGATAACAAAACCGAAAAATCAATCATTTTGATGAAAGCCTGTATAGTTCGGCTTTTGGTCTGGAATTTTCTTAGCTCCAATAAAAGCTAAGTCATTTTTGTGACCGACCGGGCGAAGCTCTCAGAGCCTAAACAGCTTTTACTTAAATTCTTAAAAATCAGTTATGTTGACACCTATTCAAGATTCAAAAATTGCCATTATCGGACTTGGGTATGTAGGACTGCCATTGGCAGTAGAATTTGCCAAAAAATTTCCAGTCATCGGCTTTGATATCGATCAGAGCAGGGTGGCGGACCTCAAATCCGGAGTGGATAAAACACTGGAAGTGGAGGATGCCATGTTGCAATCCGTATTGGTAACTCACTCCCCGGAAAAAGGTCAGAAGGGTCTTCTTCCAACCTTTGATTCTGATTTATTGGCAGATTGTACCATTTACATTGTAACAGTACCTACACCGACTGATAAATTCAACCGGCCGGTTTTAACTCCGATGCTCAAGGCTTCCGAAAATATCGGGAAGTACCTGAAAAAAGGCGATGTGGTCATTTATGAATCGACGGTTTACCCAGGTGTGACTGAGGATGAATGTGTGCCGGTTCTGGAGAAAATTTCAGGGTTGAAGTTCAATACGGATTTTTTTGCCGGGTATTCTCCTGAGCGAATCAACCCCGGAGATAAGGAGCATACCGTTTCCAAAATCCTAAAAGTTACCTCGGGAAGTACTCCGGAAGTGGCAGATTATGTGGATCAACTCTACCGTACTGTGATTGTGGCCGGTACGCATAAGGCCACCTCCATCAAAGTAGCTGAAGCAGCCAAAGTGATTGAAAATTCACAGCGGGACATCAACATTGCTTTCGTCAATGAGCTTTCCAAAATCTTCAATTTGTTGGGGATTGATACCCATGAGGTACTGGAGGCTGCCGGCACCAAGTGGAATTTCCTAAAATTCAAACCTGGATTAGTGGGGGGGCATTGCATCGGAGTGGACCCGTTTTACCTAGCTCAAAAAGCCCAGGAAGTGGGCTACCACCCGGAGATCATTTTGGCCGGACGCCGCCTCAATGACAGCATGGGTAAGTATGTGGCTACCGAAGTGATCAAACTGATGATGCGGAAAGACCTCAAGGTCATTGATTCCAAAGTTTTGATTCTTGGATTTACCTTTAAGGAAGACTGTCCGGATGTACGAAATACCCGGGTGATAGATATTTACAATGAATTGAGATCATTTGATATGGAGGTGGATGTATATGATCCATGGGCCAATCCTGCCGAGGTCAAGCATGAGTATGACATTGAAATCATTTCAGGGGATACCGCACCCGAATTGACGTCCTATTCCGCTGTGATTTTGGCTGTTTCCCATAAAGAGTTCAAATCATTGAAAATCCAAAAATCTTCAAATCAGGTGGTATTTGATGTGAAAGGGTTTTTGGACAAATCACGGGTTGACGCCCGGCTTTAATGTGGAATTCCAATTCTAGTTATCAAACAGTATTAGAATCTGATAAATTTCTATTTTTGATTTGGTAGTTTTAAAATCAATATCTTTTATCCTTGAAAAAACATCCTTCTATGAATAAACTGACAAAGTTCGGTATCCTAGCCTTGGTAGCTTCTTTAGTGTTGGTATCCTGTGTTTCTAACAAAAAGCTCATCTACATGCAGGAAATTGAAGGGTCACAAAGTCCGCTCGTCGAATCAAGTGTAAAATATCCTTACCAAAGTGAAGATTACCTGCTTCAGATCAATGACATTGTTGAGGTAAACATTAAGACCACAAATCCTGAAATGAATACCTTGTTTTCCGCAGTGACAAATGATCCTGCAAATCAAGGAGTGATGGCAGGAGGCGGACAGGGAGCAGGAGATGTGTTTTTCATGAATGGATACACACTTAATGAGCAAGGTGAAATAGAGATTCCTCTTATCGGTAAACTGAAACTTGTCGGATTGAATACTGACCAGGCTAAATCTGTCATTGAAGAGAAAGTGAAACGATATGTCAACGCAGATGAGTTTTTTGTTCGGGTAAGATTGGGAGGGATACGCTTTAGTGCCTTGGGTGAGTTTAATCAATCGGGAAAGTTTACCATTTTACAAAATCGTGTAACTATCTATGAGGCGATAGCTTTTGCCGGAGATCTCAACCGTGTGGCCAAGCGTGATCAGGTGCTTTTGATCAGACAATACCCTGACGGATCGCAGATCCACAAAATCAATCTTTTAGACAGAAGCCTACTCAATTCCGAATTTTATTGGCTCAAACCCAATGACTTAATCTATGCGGAGCCGATGAATGTGCGTGCCATCGGAGCCGGTAGTACTTTGGTGGAAACCCTTACTTTATTGACGACCTCTATCACGGCTATCGCTCTGATATTGACACTCGTGCAAAACAATTAATGCCATTTACTTATGAATTTTGATCAAGAGGAAAAAGAGTTTTTTTCAAGCGAAGAAAGTTCGTTTGACATTAAATCAATCATCCCCAAAATCTTAAGGATTTGGCCAGTAATATTGGTCTCAGCTTTTGTTTGTTTGGCTGGTGCTTACATTTTGACCAGGATGACTGTGCCGCAGTTTAAGGTGAGCGGGCTGTTTTTTATCAAAGATTCGGATTCTGGATTTTCTTTGTTTGATGCACCCACCATCGAGGGTACCGCGAGCACAGGTTTGGTTAACGAGGTGACCATCCTTCAATCCAAACCCATTGCGTTGGCTACTCTTTCCAAATTGGACTTCACGGTTGAATACTATGCCAAAGGCACATTCATTAACTCGGAGCTCTATCAGAATACTCCTATTCTGGTAGAAGTAAACTGGAAGGAACCACAGGTAATGCAAGGGTTATTGACGATCCGTTGGACCGGTCCAGATACTTACACCGTATTGTTTGAAGACGAAGCGTATAGCAAATACTTACCTGATGGGACGAAGACAAAACTGGAAATTATCCCAGAACCACAGGATTTCCCATTTGGTGAGTGGGTATCAAATAACAATTTCACCATAAAAGTCACAAGAACAAGTTCGGATGAACAGGGAGAGGTACTGGTCAAGCTTAGAGATTTAAGTTCTTTGGTTGAACAGTATTCCAGAGCACTCAATGTGGAGACCCTCCAAAAAGACGGATCCATCCTGGAGCTTAGTCTTAATACTCCAAGTGTCAGAAAGGGAGAAGATTACATCAACAAACTGATGGAAACTTACATTGCCCTCGAGCTTGAAGAAAAAAACGCCATCGCAACCAATACTGTCAAATTTATCGACAGTCAGGTGGCAGGTGTTTCAGACAGTCTTAAGCAGTTTGAAAATCAACTTCAAAGCTTCCGGTCCTCCAAAAAAATCTACAATCTCGACGCGGAAAGTTCATCCGTTTTCACCCAGATGACCGATCTGGAAGGCCAGTTGAGACAGGAAGAATTCAAACGTACCTACTATCGAAATCTAGGTCAATACCTGATCAGAGAGCAATACAACGATCTCGTAGTTCCTTCCGGTATTGGTATTGATGATCCGATTTTAAATTCCCTGATCAGCAACCTGATGGAGCTTCAGGTAGACAAATCCCGGCAGCTTGCCACGCTAACAGAGGAGGCTCCACAAGTACAGGCCACCAACAATAAAATACGGAACTTAAATAAATCAATTCAGGAAAACCTGAAAAATCTCGATGCCAATTCTTCGTTGGTCATTCAGGATCTTCAGAAAAGAATCCGGGAAATTGACAGTTCATTCAGAAGCCTTCCCGAAACAGAGCAAAACCTTATACGAATCGAACGGCAATTTGCTTTGAATGAAAACATCTACAATTTCCTGATGGAAAAGCGGGCTGAGGCCGCGATTACGAAAGCATCCAATAAGCCGGAAAACAAAGTGATTGAACCTGCTGAAGGGGGATATTTAGTAAGTCCGATTCCGTTCAGAAATTATACTACCGGTCTTTTTATGGGAGTATTTCTGCCTATCCTTTTCATTTTTGGGAGAGAACTGACTCGAACCAAGGTAGAGGATGTTTCTTTTCTGGAACGAAAACTTAAGCTGCCGTTGCTTTCAACTATCTTATATAATAAAAGAAAAAGTAACCTCGTTGTCCTCGAGCAAGGTAAATCAGGCATTGCAGAGGGATTTCGTTCGCTTAGAGCCAACATCCGCTTCATCAATCCCAATGACAAGCAATTGACTTTGATGGTCACTTCTACTATATCCGGAGAAGGAAAGACCTTTTGTGCAATGAACCTGGCATCAGTCTACTCCTTGACTGGCAAGCGGACAATTTTGGTAGGCTGTGACATGAGAAAACCTCGAATTTTTCAGGATTTCGGTATTACCAATGACAAAGGGCTCTCAACTTATCTCAGTGGACAAATTCCGGATTGGAGAACTGTAGTCAACAATACGGCTTACACCAATCTGGATGTTTTACTATCAGGTCCCATTCCTCCAAATCCGGCTGAACTTCTGTTCACCAAACAATTTGAAACCATGATCGAGGAGATGAAAAAAGAATACGACGTAGTCATTCTGGATACTCCTCCTGTGGGTTTGGTGAGTGAGACACTCGATTTACTTCCTTATGTAGACCTTACTTTGTTTGTATTTCGCCAAAATTATTCCCAGCGAAGTTTTGTCGATGCGCTCAATGGGCTCAAATCTAACAAAGGACTCAAAAACCTCTATGCTGTTTTCAACGGGGTGGACGGAAGTAAAGTGACTTATGGATATGGATACACCTATGGCTATGGATATGGCTATTACGACGACGATAAAAAGAAAATAGGCCGCTCTTTCTTCAAAACTAAAAGTTGATCCAATTGGATAAATTTCTTAGATCTTTTTTGGATAAAATCTCTTACCGTCAAAGGAGAAAGTTGATTTCATTAACCAACTTTTTGAAAACAATAGGTAAGACAAGTGACCTCAATTATTTAGCTCAAGTCTACAAAACGGATAAATGGGGGAAGCATTTCTATACTCCCCATTACAAAAATCATTTTTTGAAGTTTAAGAATGCTCCGGTGCGGCTTTTGGAAATTGGGGTAGGAGGGTATGACCGCCCTCGTGAAGGAGCCGGCTCGCTTCGGATGTGGAAACGTTTCTTTACCAGGGGAAAAATTTATGCCATCGATATTTTTGACAAAAGTGAGCTGGAAGAGTCAAGAATCAGGATTTTTAAAGGAAGTCAGGTAGACGACAGGTTTTTGGATCAAGTGCTGAGCCAGACCGGAGAATTGGATATTATCATAGATGATGGGAGCCACATCAATGATCACGTGCTCACTACCTTTAAGTATCTTTTTCCTAAGCTCAAAATGGGTGGAATCTATGTGATCGAAGATGTCCAAACTTCCTATTGGCCTGATTTTAACGGAAGCAGTGTTGAGCTAAATCGCCAGGATACCATTATGGGATTTTTCAAATCGCTCACTGATGGACTCAATCACAGTGAATATCTGAAAGGCAATTATATCCCCAGCTATTATGACCAGCATATTACCTCCATTCATTTTTATCATAATTTAATCTTTGTTTATAAAGGATTGAATATGGAGTCCTCCAATATTCTTTCATGATAGCTTGCGGCTAACTATGGAAAAAAGCACAGTGCTTCTTCTGACTGGATCCATTGTCCCTCATCCTGAGTCGGCTAAGGGGGGTAGATTGGATGCCAAACTTCGAGAGAATGACTATTTCGAAGCGATACAGTTTTATCTCAAAGAAGGGTTCCGGGTAGTTTTTGTAGATAACTCCAATACCAGATCAGAAAAGATTCTGGGTCTGAAGGATAAGTATCCTTTTCTTGAATATCACACCTTTCCAACAAAACGGAGCCATCTCGGCAAATCCCAAGGTGAAGTGGAAATTATCAACTTCGCCCTGGAACACTCCGACTACCTCAGGTCAGTGGATTATCTCATCAAAATCACAGGAAGATACATCATCAAAAACATCCGCACGATTGTGGACGGCACCAAGGGAATGGAACATGAGCTTTATATCAATCCCACCCGGAACTTAAGATGGGCTGATTCGAGACTAATGCTGATGAAGCAAACCTTCTACACCCACTATTTTCTGAAAGCAGTAGAAACCTACCTGGATGAATCAAGAGGAGTATTTATGGAAAATACGCTGATGAAAAGTCTGTTTCTCTATTTGCTTGACGGAGGTCAGATGAGGTTGTGGCCAGCCTATCCGGCCTATAAAGGTATGGATGGCACTCATGATGAGCCTGTTAGATTTAGCTTTCTAAAAACGTTGAAATACAACCTTTACTATAAGTTTAAAACCTTTGCTTTTGGGCATCGCGCCTGATCAAAATGAGATTTTTCCAAAATATTGTAGATAAATACTTTAGGCATTTCGGATTTTTCTACCGCTACCTAGGACCAAGACTTTGGGTCATTATCCTTTTTTCATTAGTGGTAGGATTGCTGGATGGCTTTGGCTTGGCTCTGTTTATTCCCATTTTTGAAATTGCCGCGGAGGGTCAAAATTTCCAATCCTCAGAATCCATGGGAGAGCTTCAGTTTTTGCTCTCGTTCATTGAGACATTGGGATTTTCCCTTTCAGTCACTTCTGTGATGATATTCATGGTAACACTGTTTGTTGTCAAGTCAGGTCTGAGATTTATAGACGGATATTACAAAGTCAAACTGCAGAATGAATTTGTAAGAGGAATTCGCTATCAGATGGTGGATGGCTTGAGCGAATTGGATTACAAGCAGTTTCTTAACCTGGATTCAGGCCGTATTCAAAACACCCTTTCTGCAGAGGCTATTAAGCTGACGTATGGTTTTTTGGCGTACTTCAACAGCATCCAGCACGCAATCTTGCTTTTGGTTTACATTGGTTTGGCATTCCTTTCAAACTATCAATTTGCCATTTTGGTCTCTCTGGGAGGGTATCTCTCCAATTTTGTCTTCAGATATTTATTTAAGAATACTGAAAAAGCTTCGATAGGACTCTCCGAAATGGGAAATT
The DNA here is from genome assembly GCA_964405255.1 of uncultured Limnohabitans sp. Classification (GTDB taxonomy): domain Bacteria; phylum Bacteroidota; class Bacteroidia; order Cytophagales; family Cyclobacteriaceae; genus Algoriphagus. Next base: position 15,494 of record CAYONF010000066.1, read on the forward strand.
CGTTTCAGTCCTATTTGATCCAGGCTGTACATAATTTTAAATACCTAAAAGCGACCAATTACTTCAGCGAATATAAAATGAAGCTCAAAGCGGTCATTGACCAAATCGAGCGGAATCAGCGAAAAATTGGAGTATACGGCTCGATCATGAACAGTGCCCGAGAACCAATCATCCTTATGGTTGTCGCTGCAATAATTTTGATTCAAGTCCAGTTTTTGGGAGGAAGTCTTTCATCTATCGTATTGAGCCTAGTTTTTCTGTACAGGGCACTCAATTACATCGTGACATTGCAGGGAAGCTGGCAGGGATTCATTTCCAACATTGGTGGTGTCGTGGCCTCAGTCAATCTTATCGAGGAGTTTCAGAAAAATAAGGAGCAAATTAATTACTCCGATCAACCGATGGCGATCCGCTCGCTGGAGCTTCAGGAAGTTTCATTTACCTATCCCAATGGATTTCAGGTATTGAAGAATATCCAATTTGGGTTGCATCCTCTGAAGACCTATGCGTTTGTTGGTGAAAGTGGCTCGGGAAAAACCTCCTTGGTCAATTTAATTATCGGCTTAATCCACCCTTCCCAAGGCAAAATTCTTGTCAATGGAACTGACCGGCTTCAAATCGACCTCAATCAATATCGGAAGAGATTTGGCTACATCACCCAGGAACCGGTGATATTCAACGATTCGATCTACAACAATGTGACGCTATGGGCTCCAAAATCCAAAGAAAATCTGGATCGATTTCAACAGGCTATTGAAATGGCTAATATTCAGGCCTATGTAGATTCTCTTCCCGAAGGAATGGACACCCGGCTGGGTGACAATGGTCTTCTCGTAAGCGGTGGACAAAAGCAACGTATTTCTATTGCGCGCGAGCTCTACAAAGATGTGGACATCTTGATTTTTGATGAGGCCACTTCTGCCCTTGATTCCGAAACAGAGCGTCTCATCCAAGATAACATCGATATGTTGATGGGTAAATTTACCCTCGTGATCATCGCCCACCGATTAAGTACAATCAGAAAGTCAGACGTAATCAGCCTGATGGACAAGGGCAGAATCATCCAATCAGGGTCTTTTGAGGAGCTCGTGTCCCAAAGTGCCCAATTTAAGCGTATGGTAGAACTCCAGGAATTTTAATCGAGTACTTTGGTTCGAATTCTTCTCTCAAGTCAGGGACTTCCCAGTAAAAAAATAGGCAGCTGGACCAACCGGCTTTCATTTTTCCTGAATGAACACCCGGATTTTTTCGATTGGGTGCTTTCTCCCACGGAACTTCCCGGGCAACGGTTTGTCTATTGCAAAAAGAAAAAGCCCTTTTCAAGTCTGCTTTTGACCTGGTTGAGGATTTCAACTGCACGATTTGCTGCAGACTACTTTCTTAAGACCCTTGACCGGCTCACCCAAGGACAGAGCGAAATTCATTTGGTAGTCATAGATGATTTGGTACTTCTCGAAGCCCTTTCTCATTGGAAAGGGGGGCATCAAACTACCAAAAAAATCAGACTTGATTTCTCCTACCATGGTCATGATCTGGCTCTGCCGCCCACTTGGGGGGTTGCTGTCGATCGGGTGTTTTTTTTGACCCATTCCGGGTATAGAGATACCCTTCGGAAAAATGACATTTTTACTCCACAAGTCCACATCATAGGCAACGGCACAGACAGTCAGGTTTTTTTTCCACTTTCAAGGGAAGAAAAACTCAGTCGTAAGCTGCAGTTGGGGTATACTGAAAAAAGCAAAATTGTTCTGTGGGTATCCAATCCTCGACCTCAGAAAGGGCTAAAGTTGTTTTTGGAGTTAGGAAAAAAACTCATCGACCGGTACCCTGATCTCCACATTCTCATCATCGGCAATTCACAGGAAATGGATCTTCCATCGCAGTCTTGGAGATCTTTAGGCAGAATACCCAATGCGGAGTTACCATTTTACCTGCAGATTGGCGATTTCTACTGCTTTACATCCCTTTGGCGAGAAGGCTTTGGGCTCTCTTTGATTGAGGCTGCCAAATGTGGCAATCAAGTGATTGCCTCATGCCGGGGAGGTATTCCTGAGGTTGTTTCCGGTTTGGAGGGGGCATATTTAGTGGAGAATCCCAATAGCATCGAAGACTGGCAAAATACTTTTGACAAAGCTTACCGGGAAAAAGACAGCTTTCTTCCCAACCCTACTGTTTTGGCTCGTTTCCATGAGCTTCGTGATTGGGAGACCCGATTCATGGCGGCGCTTAGTTCTTGAATATGTGTGGAATAGCCGGGATTATTCATTACCATAACAATCTGGAGGAAGGAGATCTTCAAAGACTCAATCGTGCTCTTCTGGCACAAAAGCACCGAGGACCGGATGCGAGTTCGACGTGGTTCAATCACCGGATGGCTTTCGGCCATAATCGCCTTTCAATCATTGATCTATCCACAGCGGCCAATCAGCCTTTTCACCGTCAGGACCTTGGATTAACCATTATTTTCAACGGTGAAATCTATAACTATCAATCGATCAAGTCCAAATTGGAGACCAAAGGTTACCAATTTTTCACCTCTTCAGACACAGAAGTACTGCTGGTGGCTTTTCGTGAATTTGGAGAAAAAGTAACAGAGCACCTTACCGGGATGTTTGCTTTCGTTATTTACGACTCGGTATCGGATCGCATTTTTGCTGCAAGAGATCGGTTTGGAGAAAAGCCTTTCTTTTTCATTCAGACAGACGACACCTTCTATTTTGCTTCTGAATTGGGAGCTTTAAGAGCGCTTTTTCCTTCTCAGTTGACAATCAATCCGAATGCGGTAGTGGACTTGATGGAAAACATGTACATCAATCTCCATCACACGATCTATCGGGAAGTGGAGGTCTTTCCGCCGGCCCATCAGCTCGTCCTTTCAGGAAAGTCATATTCTTGGAGTCGTTACTATGAATTTCCGGTACAGACTAAACTCACTTGTACTTTTGGAGAGTTTAAATCTTCGGTAAAGGAAAAACTATACCAAATCGTAGAGCGTCAGCTCCATGCGGATGTGCCGGTGGCCACATTCTTGTCCTCAGGTATCGACTCCTCAGTAATTACTGCTATCAGTAAAGAATTGAAGCCTGATATTTCGGCTATCACGATGTCAACGGGGGAAGATATTTCGGATGAGTCCCCCGAGGCGGCGAGGTTTGCCAAGCGACTTGGAATCCGACAGGAGGTGATTACCGTCAATCCGAGGGACTTAGGCGTGTTGGCTGATTTGATGCGAACGATGCAACCTCTCGCGGATGCCTCTCTTATACCTACCCATTTAGTCACTCGTTCTGTTTCCTCTCATACCAAGGTGATGCTGTCAGGAGATGCAGGTGATGAGGTTTTTGGCTCTTACAATAAGCCAAACTTGTTTTTAAAATACGGCAGGAGCCCGTACCCATTCGGAAATCACTTGATCCGATTAATTTCCGGCATTGCCGGTGATCGTGGTGAATTGCTTCTCCATGATAAAAATCGCTTTAAACTCGGAGGTTGGATCGGCTATTATCAGAAGACCAATCTGAGTCAATACTTTCATCAGGTATTTATAGACGCCAAGCCGATCAATTGGGTGATGAAGACCGCTGTGGACCTGCAGCAGTCCTACCGCACTAATGAAGAGAAACTATCCTTTGGCGTCGATCTATTGACTCGCCTCCCGGGGGATTTTCTTCTGAAAGTTGATGCTGCCGCCATGTATAGTTCGCTGGAGGTGAGGGTGCCGTTCCTCGATCATGACCTCGTCAATTATTCCCTTTTTGCACCAATGGGGACGCTTTCGCCAAATGGAATGGACAAAGAAGTAACCCGATCCATTTACAGGGATTTTGCAGGAGAGGAGCATCAGGGATCCAAAAAAGGATTTTCCATTCCCTATATGAATTTTCTAAAGGAATCATGGGGGCGAATCTTGGAGAGATTTCTCAAGGAAGGGCTTTCTGAGCAGTACCTTGGTTTGAATTCCGCAGGTATTGTTCAGTTGTTGGAGCGCTTTCGATCGTCTCCCAGACAAATCGAAGCTCGTATTTTATTTTCTGTTTTGGTTCTCGAGATCTGGTTGAGAGTTTTTCACCTCTCTCAACCTCTTGAGCTAGACAGCTTAGGTTAAGAAAATCCATGAAGCTCTGCTTTTTAATTCCTGATGGGGTAGGAATCCGAAACTACCTCCACTCGGATGTGCTAGCCGAATTGTATGCTCAAGGCCATGAGGTGATCCTCTGGCACAGTTTGGATGCCAAGTTGATCTCCTTGACAGAGGAGCGGTTGGGTATTAAGTTTGAGCAGTATCCGTTTCGCCACCAGGCTGATGGTATAGCAGTTCAACTTCTCCGGGAAGCTGGCCGATATGCCAGGATTCGACTGAATGCCAAAACCCGACAAAATCCCACCATCCTGACCAATTGGTCAGGTGCTTCCTCCTCCGCCAAAGGGAAATTGCTCAATCTTGCAGCAAGTACCTTGGGAGGACTTCTTGGAACTTATTCCAGTATAGCAAGAACAGAAGCTTTGGGACATCGCATCCTGCGATCATCCACAGAATTCCAGTCAGCCTGTCGTTTTTTGGAACAAGTCAAACCGGACTTGTTGTTTTGTACCCATCAGCGCGTATTTTCAGTGACAGCCTCCATCGAAGCAGCCAAATCGATGGGTATCCCTACTTCGACAGCCATATTTTCTTGGGACAACCTTCCGAAGGGTCGCCTTCCTTTCCGGGTGGATCAATACCTTGTCTGGAGTAATTACATGCGAAGTGAGTTATTGACCTACTATCCAGAGATCTCACCGGAACAGATCAGAGTTACTGGATCACCTCAGTTTGATTTTTATTTTCAAAAGGGATTATTGCTTTCCCGGGAGAAATTTGCCGAAAAACACGGTCTAGACTCGTCAAAAAAATGGGTTTGCTTCTCCGGGTGTGATTCGCTTACCTCGCCTAATGACCCGCTTTTTCTCCGTGATGTAGCGGAAGCCATCCGCGCAAATTCTGATTATCAGTTATTGTTTCGTCCAGTTCCGGTAGAACCTTCGACCAGGTTCCAACATATACTCGACCGCTATTCTGAAATTAAGCTAATCGAGCCTCTATGGGTGAGAGGCAATCACTGGGGTAATTTTTTTCCCCTAGTAGAAGATATCCAGCTTTTGGTCAATCTGGCCTATCACTGCCCTGTGGTGGTCAACATGGGCTCCACCATGGCCTTAGATTTTTCCACTTATGGTAATGTGGGATTGTATTTGCGCTATGATCATGAAGGAGTCGCTCCCCACTCCAGTGTCAAAACCATTTACCAATTTCAACATTTCCGATCCATGGAGGACTGGAAAGCCGTGGGATACATAGAGACGCCTGAAGCTATCCTTCCTATGATTGAACAGGCCTACAACTCTCCGGATGAAATCGCTCCTGATCGCAAAAAGTGGTTTAAAAAAATTGTGGAACCAAACCCGGAGATTTCCTCTGCCCGACGGGTAGTCGCTGCCTTGCTTGATCTTATTCCTTCTTCCAATTGAGTCTATGCACCTTTGTTTTTTAACCAATGAATATCCTAAACCTGGGCAAGCCCATGGAGGTATTGGAACTTTTTTGAAAGTGTTTTGCCCGGCTTTGGCAGCTGCTGGGCATCAAGTTTCTGTAATCAATGGCACCTCTGGAGAGCGGGAAGTGGTGCATCGTGATGGCGTGAAGATCATCTACACGCCTTTTTCTAAAGTAAGGGGTTTGGCTTGGTGGCATAATTACAGCGCTGTTAACCGTGAACTAGCTGACTTGCACTTACAAAATCCGATTGACGTCGTCGAAGGTTCAGAGCTTTCCTTTGCGTTTTTGAATAAAATCCCAGGAATAGCCTACGTCATCCGCTTGCATGGAGGACATCACTTTTTTGCAGAAGGCGAAAAAAGAAAAGTAAATCCATGGAAAGGTCTTCAGGAAAAGCGATCCTTCCGAAAGGCAGATGCTTTCATTGGTGTTTCTGAATATGTCGTGGCTCATACTTCCAAATTCCTGAAAATTGCTGACCGACCAGTTAAGGTCATCATGTATCCCATTCATTTAGAGCAGTTTACTCCTGCTCCCTTTGAGCAGATCGCGAGCCATAGGATTGTTTTTGCGGGTACTTTAATTGAGAAAAAAGGAATCAGGCAACTCATTGAAGCTTTGCCTACTGTGATTAAGGCTTATCCCGATGCAGTACTTCATGCCTATGGTCGCGATTGGAAGAATGTCAAAGGCGAGTCTTACCTGGAGTGGCTCAAAGGCAGGATTCCGGCAAACATCCAGGACAGAATTGTTTTTCACGGACCGGTGGATCACAAAGATTTACCTGGGATCTACGCTCAGGCACATGTCTGTGTGTTTCCTTCCCACATCGAGACACTTGGACTGGTGGCCCCTGAGGCTATGGCCATGCAGCGGGCAGTGGTGTATACCACGATAGGCCCGGGACCTGAGGTAGTCACTCATGGTGAAACAGGATGGCTGTGTGACCCTCATCAACCGGAGGATATTGCAGGTCAAATTTTGGCGGTTTTTGCCGATGAGCAAGAAATGAAAAATCGAGCCTATGCTGCTTCAATTCAGGTCAGAAAGAAGTTTAATATTTCAACCATTCTTGACCAAAATCTCGATTTTTACCGATCAGTAATTCAAGGACTTACCTCTTGATGAAGTTTTTGATCGTAACCCATGTCTTGCACACGGCATCAGATGGGAAGCTTTTTGGGTATGGACCGTATGTCCGGGAGATGAACCTTTGGTTGAAACACGTCAGTGAAGTACTCATTTTGGCTCCGAAAAGTGAAAAAAACTTGCCGGATCCCATCGATCTCCCTTATGAGCATCCCTTTATCACATGGCGGGAGGTTCCGGCATTTGATGTCCTTACCTGGGGCGCAAAAATCAAAACAATCCTAAACCTTCCGATCATTTTTTTCAAAACCATACAAGCCATGGAAAAAGCAGACCACATTCACCTGCGCTGCCCGGGTAATATGGGGCTGGTGGGTTCTGTGGCTCAGTTTTTTTTTCCAAAAAAAATAAAAACAGCAAAATATGCGGGTAATTGGGATCCTCAGAGTTCCCAGCCATTTAGCTATCGACTGCAACAGAAAATTCTTTCAAATCCTACGTTATCCAAGAGGTTAAAAGTCCTGGTTTATGGGGATTGGGATCCTGCTAACCCCAACTTGCTGAGTTTCTTCACGGCATCTTATGGAGCGAAAGACAGAGTTCCATGCCTTCCCCGTAAGTTGGAAAAGGAAGGGGAAATACGTCTCATCTTCGTTGGAAGCCTACATTCAGGAAAAAATCCCCTAATCAGCTGTCAGACACTGGTTGAACTTCGGCAACAAGGAATCAATGCGCGGCTTGACCTATTCGGAGAAGGACCAGAACGAGCGGTTTTGGAGCAGTTTGCGCTCAGTCATGGACTGCAAGATTGCGTAACTCTTCATGGCAATGTTTCCTCCGACAGGTTAAAGCAAGCCTATCAGACTGCCCATTTTCTTGTTTTTGCATCGGAAAGTGAAGGCTGGCCCAAAGCGGTGGCCGAGGCCATGTTTTGGGCTTGTTTGCCCAT
>CAYONF010000067.1:0-2871 GCA_964405255.1 uncultured Limnohabitans sp.
AGGAGTATGTCGAACTCACCGACATCGTCACGCAACTGCCTCCGATCATGGAGCGGTTTTGGTCCAGCAAAGACTTGAGGACATGTAAAAAGTGTGGGACGGTGATGGAAAAATAAGAGTTAGTCCACTGTCGACAGTCGACAGCGGGAAAAACCAGACTTCAACCCTTATTTTATCTGGCGGTGGACTGTGGTCCGTCGACCCTTGACAAGAAAGAAATATGAACTACCAATTCTCCGAATCCTTTGCTCGCGAACAAGATTCAACTGACAAACTTGCTCACTTCCGTTCCCGCTTTCATTTTCCGAAAGTAAACGGAAAAGAGGCTATTTATTTCTGTGGAAATTCACTCGGCCTTCAGCCGAAGTCAGTAAAAACTTACCTCGAAAAAGAGCTGAACAACTGGGCAAATCTTGCCGTTGATGGACATTTTCACGGGGAAGATGCCTGGTATCATATTCGGAAAAAATCCAAGCCGGTCCTTGCAGAAATCCTCGGATCGCAGGAACATGAGGTCGTAGCGATGAACAACCTTTCGGTCAATCTTCATTTGTTGATGGTTTCTTTTTATCAACCGACCGAGGAACGGTATAAAATTATAGTGGAAGCGGGAGCTTTTCCATCGGATCAATACATGCTCGAGACCCAAATCAAATTTCACGGCTTGGATCCCATGGACGTGCTGGTGGAGTTGTCGCCTCGACCCGGGGAGTTTACGCTGAGAACCGAGGATATTTTGGAGGAAATTTACCGGCAAGGAGATGCACTGGCGATGGTCAATATGGCCGGACTCCAATACTACACCGGACAGCTGTTTGACCTGAAAGCAATCACCCAAGCTGCCCATTCCGTGGGCGCTTTGGCAGGATTTGATTTGGCTCATGCCGCCGGCAATGCAGTTTTGAAGCTTCACGATTGGGACGTGGATTTTGCCACTTGGTGCAGCTACAAGTACCTGAACTCCGGTCCTGGAAATATTTCAGGGATTTTTGTCCATGAACGCTATGCCGAACGGCCTGATTTGCCACGTTTTGCAGGTTGGTGGGGACATGACGAGGGCGAGCGCTTCAAAATGGAGAAAGGCTTTGTTCCCATGTACGGGGCCGACGGTTGGCAATTGGCTAATACCAATGTTTTGGCTTTGGCAGCGCATCAGGCATCTTTGGATATTTTTCAGGAGGCAGGGATAGAAAATCTGCGTGCAAAAAGCGAAAAGCTCACCGGCTTTCTCGAGTTTCTCATCCGTGAAATCAGCGGACAATCAGGGGTTTTGGAAATTATTACCCCAAAAAACCCTGCCGAAAGAGGTTGCCAGTTATCTTTGCTGATTCATCGGGGGGGCAAAGCCGTCTTCGATGAATTTTACAAACAGGGTGTGGTCGGCGATTGGAGAAATCCTAACGTCATCCGACTGGCACCTACACCGCTGTACAACAGCTTCTTGGATGTGTTCCGGTTTGCAAAAATTTTGGAACAATCCCTGGAGAAATTCGCTTAAAAGAAGCGTGGATAAACTTATCCGATGAAAAAAAACGAAATCACCATCCTGGGCGCCGGCCTGATCGGGAGCCTGATGGCCATATACCTCAAGCGCCAAGGTCTCCAAGTGTCGGTGTACGACAAAAGACCTGATCAGCGCAGAAATCCCTATTTCGAAGGTGGCAGATCCATCAACATGGCCCTAAGCCATCGGGGTTGGAAAAGTCTCGAGCAAGTCGGTCTGAAAGACAAGGTGATGCCTTTGGCTATTCCGATGTTTGGCCGCAAAGTCCATGACGAGCATGGTGGTACCACCTTTATTCCTTATGGCAAATCCAACCAGGCGATTTACTCCATTTCCAGAGGAAAATTCAATCAACTGCTGGTGGAAGAAGCCGAGCGCTTGGGAGCTGAGATTCATTTTGAACACAAGTGTTCGGATGTGGATTTCAGAAGCCATGAGGTGACCTTTGATACTCCTAAGGGAGAGAAAAGACTGACGCCCAAAGTGGTCATTGGTGCAGATGGAGCTTATTCTTCCCTGCGAATGGCGATGCAAAAGCAGATCCGGTTCAATTACAAGCAAGAATACATTTCGCATGGCTACAAGGAATTGACCATTCCTCCCACGGCTTCTGGGGAATTTGCCATGGATCCAAATGCGCTTCATATTTGGCCGCGTGGCAAATTCATGCTCATTGCGCTACCTAATCCAGACAAGTCCTTTACCTGTACGCTCTTTCTTCCTTTTGAAGGTTCAAAGATCTGCTTTGACAAAATCAAAGATGAAAAAGACCTGGAGACCGTATTTAGGGCCTACTTCGATGATGCCTACCAGCTGATGCCAGACTTGAAAACGGAGTTTTTCAAGAATCCTACCGCTGCACTGATCAATATCGAATGCTATCCTTGGGTGCAGGGAAATGCGCTCCTCTTGGGAGATGCTTCCCATGCAATGGTACCATTTTACGGTCAAGGCATGAATTGTGGATTCGAGGATTGCTACATTTTGAATGGCCTGATCGAAAAGCTAGGTACCAACGCCTGGGATCTGGTATTTGAAAAATTCCAGAGAAAACGCAAGCCGGATACGGATGCCATTTGCCAGCTTGCCATGGAAAACTTCATTGAAATGCGGGATTCAGTAGCCGATCCGAAGTTTTTGCTCCGCAAAAAAATCGAAGCCAAGCTGCATGAATTGTATCCCAAAGAGTGGATTCCGCTTTATACCATGGTGACTTTCTCCGATATGGGCTATGCAGAAGCCTATGCTCAAGGCAAACTTCAGGAGGCCATTATGAACAAAGTGATGGCCGATCCCCTGATCACCGAAAACTGGAACAAGCTCGACTACGAGGATATCATCAATCAGATGGAAACAGCAAAAGCGGT
>CAYONF010000067.1:2971-22481 GCA_964405255.1 uncultured Limnohabitans sp.
GCCAACTCGGTCGCCATTCGGCCTCGTGAGGTTCGCTTCATGTAGCCCTCCTGAATCAAAAAGGGTTCGTAGACTTCTTCGATGGTCTCCGCTTCTTCCCCGCAGGCAGTGGCAATGGTACCCAAACCCACCGGACCTCCTTTGAACTTCTCGATTATCGTGAGCAGAATCCGATTATCCATCTCGTCCAGGCCATTTTCATCTACATCCAAGGCATTCAGGGCGATTTTGGCGATTTCCAGCGTGATGGTTCCGTTGCCTTTTACTTCGGCAAAATCCCGTGTTCGTCGAAGCAGCATATTGGCAATCCGGGGTGTGCCCCGGCTTCGGCGGGCGATTTCAAAGGCCGCGACCTCGTCGATCGGAGTTTGAAGAATTCCAGCGGAACGGGTCACGATATCGGTCAATAATTTGGCATCGTAGTATTCCAGACGGGAATTAATCCCGAAGCGGGCCCGAAGCGGCGAGGTAAGCAATCCGGATCGGGTTGTGGCTCCGATGAGGGTAAAAGGACTGAGCGAAATCTGAACCGAACGGGCATTGGGACCGGAATCCAGCATGATATCGATACGAAAATCCTCCATCGCTGAGTAGAGATACTCCTCCACGATAGGATTGAGCCGGTGGATCTCGTCGATAAAAAGCACGTCACCTTCCTCCAAATTGGTCAGCAAACCGGCCAGATCCGACGGTTTGTCTAAGACAGGACCTGAAGTAATTTTGATTCCTGCCTGGAGTTCGTTGGCAATGATATGGCTGAGGGTGGTTTTCCCCAATCCCGGAGGGCCGTGGAGTAAAACGTGGTCCAGAGGCTCTTTTCGCTTTTTGGCGGCATGGACAAAGACCCGAAGGTTTTCGACAATTTTGGCCTGCCCCGTAAAATCTTCAAAGCTCAACGGCCTCAGTGCCCGCTCAAATTCCCGATCCTTTGGGCTTAATTGCTCTTCGTCTCCTCTCAGGTAATCTTCTCTCATGGCTTTTGGGGTACGTACAAATATAAACAAAACCCCATGCGGAGATCTTTTCCATTTTGCCTTCCCTGATAAAAAATGACCTAAATTCGCTCCAAAATTGAGTTGAAATGAATTCCAACGCTCGGAAAAACATCATCTATTCTTTGGTGCTGCTGGCACTTGTCCTGGCTGTGTATGCCTATCGAAGCCGTCAGGGTAAACCCGAAGCCGAAGAGGCGCCAAAGTCCGAATCCGGAAAAGTGGTTTTCTCCGGTAAAACCATGGGAACAGATTATCAAATCACCTATTTGGATGAAGGTGGCCGAAACTTCCAAAGTTCGGTGGATTCCTTGCTCAAGGTCTTTAATCAAAGTGTTTCAGGGTATGAACCCAATTCTGAAGTCAATCGTCTGAACCTGAGAGACACCCTGCTTTCCCCATCAATAACACTGATGGGGGTCTTGGAGGAAGCTAACCGCCTGTATGATCTTACCGGAGGAGCATTGGACCCTACACAACAAGCCCTTGAAAAAATTTGGACCTTTTCTCCATCAGGCGCCCTATTGCAGGACAGCACCGATGTCAGGTTGATACTTTCTTCAGTGGGATTGAAAAAAATAGTTTTGACCGATACCCTGATCCGAAAGACGAATTCCGGAGTGACTTTGGATTTTTCCAAATCAGGGAAAGGCTATGCGGTGGATTTGATCGGGGCATTTTTGGAAGCCAAGGGAATAAAAAACTTCCTCATTCAAATTGGGGGTGAAAATTTGGCCAAAGGACTCAATGAAAATGGAGAACTCTGGAAAATCGGGCTTTTCTATTTGGGAGATAGTTTGGGCAAAAAAGCGGAAGGAATCGTGGCGCTTCAAGATAAAGCGATCTCTACAGCAGGTAATTTTGAACAGTTTTACATCAAAGATTCGGTCCGTGTGTCCTATACGCTTGACCCAAGAACAGGCTATCCGGTGACGCACGGACTGCTTGGAGCAACGGTCATCGGACCGGATTCCAAAACTGTCGATGGGCTGGCCGATGCACTGATGGTCATGGGGTGGAGGGAAGCCATTCGGCTGGACTCCTCCCGGTCTGATTTAGAATTGCTGTTGATTTACAATGAAAAAGGAGGGAAAATCAAACAATACCTCAGTCCGGAGCTAGTTCGCTACGTTTCCTTTCCGGTAAAGTAGCAGGCCAAATGCAACATAATTGAATTTTATTACCTTTGCGGTGGTTATCACCGACAAGCCACTTTATTGCACGCAGGGTGGCTTAATTCAAAATGGGTATAAACTTTCTGCTTCTTTTCTTTACCGCTATGATTGCGGGCTTGTTGGTGTTTTTTGCCCCTGCATTCCGAGCCCGTTATTTTAAGCTGGTCTTGGTTTTTGCAGGTTCTTATCTTTTTTCCATCACCATTTTACACATCATTCCTGAGCTGTTTAGTTCGGGGTATGATTCTGGCCGGATGGGACTTTACATCCTTCTGGGCTTCCTTTTGCAGCAACTTTTGGAGTTTTGGTCCTCAGGAATCGAGCACGGTCATATTCATAAACATAGCTCGGAGACCTCAAGAGGCGTGATCACCTTGATGTTGGGATTGTTTATCCACGCGTTTTTGGAGGGCACGCTCTTGTCCCACAGTTCCTTGGTATCAGGTGAAGACTTGGTCAATGGCCATGCGCACAGTGACAAAACGGTCCTGCTGGGGATTATCATGCACAAGGGACCTGCAGCATTTGCACTTGCGGCAGTACTTTCGGCTTCTTTGAGCAAGAAATGGACAATTGTGTTGTTGACCATTTTTGCTTTGGCTTCACCCTTGGGGATGCTTTCCAGTTCGCTATTTATTTCAAACGGGCTTCTTTCGAAGGAAGGGATCGGATTGCTGTATGGATTGGTGACGGGAGGCTTTTTGCATATCTCTACCACCATATTTTTCGAAAGTAGTCCCCACCATAAATTCCAGCTCAATAAGCTGTTGGTTACTTTCCTTGCGGCAGCTTTGGCAATGGCCTCTGAATATTTGGTTTGATTTTTCAATCTTCAGGCATTAGCCCGGATTTCTCAAAATAAGAGCGAGTTTCTTCAAAATTTTGGCTTAGTCTCTAGGCCTATCAAAAAAATATTGTTTTTCCCGGAAAATAGCTTGGATTCTGTCTTCAGATTCAACTATTTCATTTTTGATTTTGAGATCAAAAGATTCATTGGATAGGAGTCTATTTTGAGATTCAATTCATCTGATTTTTACCGGAAAACCCAAAATGCTATGCCTCCGAAAACCGATAGAATGTCCTCCTATTGGAAGAAAAATTTACGAACCCTGCTGATTCTTCTACTGATTTGGTTTGTGGTTTCCTTCGGATTCGGGATCATTTTGGTCGAGCCGCTCAATCAGATCAAAGTCGGAGGCTATCCTCTGGGGTTTTGGTTTGCTCAGCAAGGCGCGATTTATTCTTTTATCGTCCTGATTTTTATTTATGTGGTGCGGATGAACAGGCTGGATCGGGAATTTGACGTACACGAGGACTGATTTTGACTATGGATATTCTTACCTGGACCTATTTGCTTGTCGGGCTTTCATTTGCGCTATACATCGGGATTGCGATTTGGACTCGCGCAGGATCTACCAAGGAATTTTATGTGGCGGGAGGCGGAGTTTCTCCCTTGGCCAACGGTATGGCTACAGCTGCAGACTGGATGTCGGCGGCTTCGTTTATTTCCATGGCGGGTCTCATTTCGTTTGCAGGGTATGACGGTTCGGTCTACCTGATGGGATGGACGGGAGGATACGTATTGCTTGCTTTATTGCTCGCTCCCTACCTGCGAAAGTTTGGGAAATTCACCGTTCCGGATTTTGTGGGAGATCGGTATTACTCCAACAAAGCCCGTGTTGTGGCTGTCATCTGCGCTCTGTTTGTCTCGTTCATTTATGTAGCGGGTCAAATGAGAGGCGTAGGAATTGTATTCTCCCGCTACCTCGAGATTCCCATTGAGTGGGGCGTGGTGATCGGGATGGCAATCGTTTTCTTTTATGCCGTGATGGGGGGAATGAAGGGAATCACTTATACCCAAGTGGCTCAATTTTGCGTGCTGATTTTTGCCTACATGGTGCCAGCCATTTTCATTTCCATGCAGCTAACCGGCAATCCTATTCCCCAATTGGGCCTTGGAGGTTCGGTGGCCGACGGGACGCCATTACTTGAAAAGCTGGATGGGGTTTTGGCTGATTTGGGATTTCATGAATATACCTCAGGGAGAAAGGGAATGGCAGACATGCTCATGATCACACTGGCCCTGATGGTTGGCACAGCCGGTTTGCCACACGTGATAGTCCGGTTTTTCACCGTTCCGAAAGTAAAAGATGCCCGTCTTTCGGCAGGGTATGCCTTGGTTTTTATAGCCATACTTTACACCACTGCTCCGGCGATGGCGGCTTTCGGGATTTACAATGCAATCAATTCCACTTCGGAAAAAAACATATCCGAACTCCCGTCCTGGGTTCAAAACTGGCAAAAGACCAACCTCATCAAAGTGGATGACAAAAACGGGGATGGCAAAGTCCAATACTTGGCAGACCCTGTAGCCAATGAACTCACGATTGACAAAGACATCATGGTACTGGCTACCCCTGAGATTGCCAATCTCCCCAATTGGGTGGTGGGCTTGGTAGCTGCCGGAGCGATGGCAGCGGCACTTTCTACCGCTGCGGGACTTCTGTTGGTGATTTCCACTTCCGTCTCGCGGGATTTAGTCAAAACCTTCAATCCGGGAATTTCGGAAAAAAAGGAACTTCGTATCGCGCGGATTGCTGCTGCAGGAGCGGTGATCTTTGCCGGATATTTCGGGGTAAATCCTCCCGGATTTGTGGCGGAAGTAGTGGCTTTTGCCTTTGGATTGGCAGCTGCATCGTTCTTTCCGGTTATAATTTTGGGCATTTTTTCTACCCGGATCAATAAAGAAGGAGCAATTGCCGGGATGATTTCGGGTTTGGTGTTGACGATTTCTTACATCACCTATTTTAAATTTATCAGCCCGGAGATGAATTCCGCGGACTATTGGTGGTTTGGAATTTCTCCCGAAGGAATAGGTTCCATCGGGATGCTTTTAAATTTCGCGGTATGTTACCTTGTCTCGAAATTTACCCCAGCTCCACCCCAGCATGTTCAGGACCTGATTCAGGAAATCCGGATTCCCAAAGGAGCCGGAGCAGCCCAAGACCATTAGACAATCCAGCAATTAACCTTACTTAATCATGAGTGACCGATTACATACCCTAAGTGGCTACCTCTACGAATACCAGAAAAGTGTGGCCCAGCCTGAAGAATTCTGGGCTAGAATCGCGGATTCCTTTCATTGGCGGAAGCGCTGGGACAAAGTCCTGAAGTGGAATTTTGAGGGTCCGGATGTCCGATGGTTTGTCAATGCAAAGCTGAATATCACTGAGAATATTTTTGAGAAAAACCTATACACCATCGGAGACAGACCCGCCATCGTCTGGGAACCGAATGAGCCGGGTGAGGCTACCCGAACGCTGACTTATCAGGAGCTTTTTCGGGAAGTTTGCCGCTTTGCCAATGCCCTCAAAAGTAAAGGAATCCAAAAAGGAGACCGGGTAATTATCTACATGCCCATGGTTCCTGAGGCCGCTATTGCCATGCTGGCCTGTGCGCGTATCGGAGCGATTCATTCCGTGGTTTTCGCAGGGTTTTCGAGTTCCTCTTTGGCAGATCGTATCAATGACTCCGAGTCAAAAGCCATTTTAACTTCCGATGGAAATTATCGGGGCAACAAGAAAATCGGGGTCAAATCGGTAGTGGATGAGGCCTTGGAAAAATCCTCAGTAGAAACCGTAATCGTGTACCGACGAACCGGTCAGGAAACAGAAATGAAACCCGGAAGAGATTTTTGGTGGCATCAAGTCTTGGAAGGGCAGTCGGATCATTGCCCGGCAGAGGAAATGGACAGTGAGGACATGCTGTTTATTCTATATACCTCCGGATCCACCGGTAAGCCAAAAGGGGTGGTCCATACCACGGGAGGCTACATGGTTTACACCAAGTATTCCTTTGACAATGTGTTCCAATATTCGGCAGGGGATGTGTATTGGTGTACGGCTGATATCGGCTGGATCACCGGCCACTCGTACATCGTTTACGGGCCGCTATTGGCAGGGGCTACTACCTTGATGTTCGAGGGAGTTCCGACTTATCCGGGACCTGGACGTTTTTGGGAAGTGATCGAAAAGCATAAAGTCAATATTTTCTACACTGCGCCGACAGCCATACGCGCGCTTCAGGCTTTTGGCACGGATCCGATTCAGGGAAAGGATCTAAGCTCTCTGAAAGTCCTTGGTTCCGTTGGCGAACCGATCAATGAGGAGGCTTGGCATTGGTACCATACCCACATCGGAAAGGGAAAATGTCCGATTGTCGATACCTGGTGGCAGACCGAGACGGGTGGCATTCTGGTTTCGCCTTTGGCGGGAATCACGCCGACCAAGCCGGCCTACGCAACTTTGCCTTTACCGGGGATTCAGCTTTGCATCGTCGATGCCGAAGGCAATGAGTTGACAGGGAATTCGGTGGAAGGCAACCTGTGCATCAAATTTCCTTGGCCTTCCATGATCCGGACTACTTATGGAGATCACGAGCGCTGCAAGCAGACGTACTTTTCCACTTACAAAAACATGTACTTCACCGGTGACGGAGTGAAGCGGGATCATGACGGCTACTACCGCATCCTGGGCCGTGTGGACGACGTGATCAATGTATCCGGTCATCGAATGGGTACCGCGGAAGTGGAAAACGCAATCAACGAACACCCGAAAGTGATCGAATCTGCCGTGGTCGGTTATCCACACGAGGTCAAAGGTCAGGGCATCTACGCCTACGTGATCTGCGACCTGACCAACCGAACCGAGGAAAACCTGATCAACGAAATCAAAGAGATGGTTTCAAAAATCATCGGGCCGATCGCCAAACCGGACAAAATCCAGATCGTTCCGGGACTTCCCAAGACGCGTTCCGGAAAAATCATGCGCCGAATCCTGCGAAAAGTAGCGGAAGGAAGCTTGGATTCAATGGGAGATACCTCGACGCTGCTCGATCCGGAGGTGGTCGATAAGATTATTGAAGGCAGAAAGTAGCCTATGAAAGCTGAAGTCAGAAAGCTGAAAATTTCAGCTTTCTGACTTCATAATTCTGAATTTTCATGAATGTCATCGTCAATCGGGTAGCTGAATTTCTCCACAGATTCCCTCCTTTTTCTTTTTTGGAAAGAGAAGAGCTCCTCCGTGTGTCACAAAAGGTGGAAGTGCGTTATTTGGAAAAGGGGGAAATCCTGTTTCATCAGGGCGATGCTGCCCAACCCCAGTTTTTTATCCTAAAAGAAGGCATCATCCACCTCGTCCAAAACACCACGGCGGGTGAAGAAATCCGGGAAGTCTGTGACGAAGGAGATGTTTTTGGAGTATTGGCTTTGCTGGGGAAAAGACCCTATCTGCTTACTTCCAAGGTTGTCGAAAACAGTCTCATTTACGCGGTTCCAGTTGATATTTTTGAGAAAATACTGGAAGGCAATAGCCGGGTGGCGCTCTTTTTTGCTGCCGGATTTGCGGCTGGACAGGTAGTAGTCCGGCAGGATCTTTCTCAGAGTCAAAAGGCACGGGGAGAGTTCAAAAATACTTCCGGAGATCACTCCCTGATGATTTTCTCTGATCAGTCAGAAGTCAGAGTTTCCGAAACGGTACTGAGTTGTTTGCCGGAAACTTTAATAATACACGCGGCCAAACTCATGTCCGATGCCCAAGTCAGCAGCATCATCATCTGTGATGAAGGCGGTTTTCCCATGGGAATTTTGACAGACAAGGACCTACGGAATCGAGTTTTGGCTACTGGAATTTCTCCTGAAAAGCCGGTTTCCACCGTCATGACCAGTCCGGTCATTACCCGCAAAAAGCAGGATGGGTTTTCGAATCTCTACCTGACCATGATTCGAAACAGACTTCACCATCTGGTTTTGACCGAAGACGGATCTGACCAAAGTCCCGTCTGCGGGATTATTTCCGATCATGATGTTTTTCTTTCCATGGGAAATAGCCCCGCCGTACTCATCCATGGTCTGATCAATACCTTGGAGGTGAGCGAAATGCGGAAGATTCGGGATCGAGCCGAGCAAATGCTGAGGTATTACCTGGAGAATGAAGTTTCGATGGAGTTTGTTTCTTCGGTGATGACCGAGATTAATGATGTGATCATCCGACAGGCGCTTGAGCTGGTGAAGCAGCAACTCAAGCCTGATTTTCCTGAAATGGGCGAAATCCGCTTTTGCTTTTTGTCCATGGGAAGCGAAGGCCGGGAAGAGCAATTGCTCCGGACGGATCTGGACAATGCCATTCTCTATGAAGACTTTCCCGGAGATCGGGGTGAAAAAGTAGCGGAGTATTTCCTAAAACTTGGCCAAGGAGTGGTTGAGGTGCTGTTGGCTTGTGGATTTGACCCTTGTCCCGGGAAAATCATGGCGAGTAATCCAGGATGGGTTCAGCCTCTTTCGAAATGGAAAACCTATTTTTCGGAGTGGATTCTGCATCCTTCTCCTGAAGCCTTGGTAAAAGTTTCGATATTTTTTGACTACCGGGCAGTTGCCGGATCAAAGTCCCTAGCCGAGGAATTGACGCAACACATCTACCAAGAAATCGGGAACAGGCAGATTTTTCTGAATTTCCTGGCCCAAAATGCGCTGACCAATCCTCCTCCGCTTGGCTTCTTCAAGGATTTTATGGTAGAAAAATCCGGCGAACACCGGGACCAGTTTGACATCAAAGCCAGGGCGATGTTGCCCCTGACGGACCTTGCCCGCTTACTCGTGCTGAGTCATCAGGTCGTTGGCATCAATAATACGTTTAGACGCTTTGAAAAACTTGCCGGGTTGGAGCCGAATTATGCAGAGCTTTTTGCCCAGGCAGGAAAGGCTTATGAAATCCTCATGCGGATCAGGGCTTTGGAAGGATTGCAGAACCGGAATAGCGGCAGATACATTCAGCCCAAATCGCTGGGAAAACTACAGCGCCAATTGTTGAAAAACACCTTTTCACCGATCTCGGAACTTCAGGAGATTGTCAGGGTACGATTTCAACTAGACTACTTCAGCAGATGAGTTGGTGGGAATTTTGGAAGCCAAAAACTGAAAGGCAGGATTTTGTCCGGGAGTTTTTGGAATTGAATTCCCAGCCCATTCCCAGAATTCGGGCGCTTGATCAACTGAATTTTACCGTCTTGGACACCGAAACCACCGGACTGGATTCCAGCAAGGACGCGGTGTTGTCCTTTGGGGCAGTCAAGATTTCCGGTTTGAAAATCCAAATTCAAACTGCTGTGGAATGGTATCCTCAAACAGAAAATTCAGATCGAAAAGCGGCCGCCATTCATGGTTTGGTTGAAATTTCTCATCCCATTTCTCGGGAGCAATTTGCCAAAAGCCTCCTGGAGTATCTGGGCGGATCAGTTTTGGTGGGCCATCATGTGGGTTTTGACCTTGAAATGCTGGGAAGAATCCTTTCCCCTTTTGGAATCAGCAAACTTCCAAATCCGGTCCTGGATACGATGAGTCTGGCTATCCGCCTGGACCATGGACCTCATGCGGATTTTAGCCGGATCAAGTTGGAATCCTACAGCCTGGATGAGCTTTGCTCGAGGTATAAAATCGAGACAGATGACCGGCACACCGCCTCAGGGGATGCGTTTTTGACTGCCCAGCTATTTTTGAAGTTGTTGAAAAAATGTTCCCAAAAAGGAATAGTAAATTTTAAAGATTTGATGAAAAATTACTAGTTAGAATAGATTTTTAGGTTAGAAATTTCATTTAAAAGAGATTGAATTTCAACTTTTTATGATAAATTCATCCTGCTTTTTGTTTCACATTTTTAAATCAGTCCTATGTCAAAATTCAAAATTGACCCCACAATTGTTAGGAAGGACCTGGACTTGGAAGCAATCAAAGAATTGCTCAAAGTCCAGCATCCCATCACCCTGAAGTATCAATCTCTGGGTGGTCCCGGTGGCTGGCTAGGCCCAAGTACAACTCCGATTACCCGATGTCCGGATGGAGTGGGTTTTTACCAGCATTATGCTAATGGATCGATTTATTATCATCCATCCACAGGTGCCCATGAAGTGCATGGGTTGATTCGGGCCCGCTGGCAATCTTTGGGTTGGGAGCGAAGCTTTTTGGGTTATCCCCTGACTGATGAGACCGCCACTCCCGATGGGATTGGTAGGTACAATCACTTTCAGGGCGGAAGTATTTATTGGAGCCCTTCTACAGGAGCTTGGGAAGTTCATGGTGCCATCCGGGCTAAGTATGCAAGTTTGGGATGGGAAAGAAGTTTTTTGGGCTATCCTTTAACCAATGAAATGACTTGTCCCGACGGAGTCGGGAAGTACAATCATTTCCAGGGAGGAAGTATCTATTGGTCGCCCAGTACTGGTGCCTGGGAGGTGCATGGCCTGATTCGTGAGCAATGGAAAAACCTAGGTTGGGAAAGAAGTGCCTTGGGGTACCCCACTTCCGATGAATTGGCGGTATATGGCGGAACGGGTAGAATTTCGCATTTCCAGAGAGGAAGTATTTATTGGTCTTCGACTGCTGGGGCTAGGGTCCTTCGGGAGCGGGTCAGAGTTCATGTGAAAATCCTGGATAATCCTACGTCTTTTACCTTAAACCAACAATTCGCTGCTATGCAGGAGGTTTTTGCCAT
The DNA here is from genome assembly GCA_964405255.1 of uncultured Limnohabitans sp. Classification (GTDB taxonomy): domain Bacteria; phylum Bacteroidota; class Bacteroidia; order Cytophagales; family Cyclobacteriaceae; genus Algoriphagus. The sequence continues at coordinate 13,682 of CAYONF010000067.1, forward strand.
AGCGGGAATCCGTGTAGACTGGGTTACCACGGAAAATCTGAATCTTCCTTCCCTGATGGATGTGGATGTCGGAGGGTGTTTCATGGGTGAAACTACTGCAGAGCAAGCTTCACTTTTCAGCAACCGAAACTTCATGAGTGGAAATGACCTGGTGGTCTATTATGTCCGAAGTACCGTGCCGGGCTACAACGGTTGTGCTGCTCATCCTGCCGGAAGGCCGGGCTGTGTAGTCGTCCGTTCAGCCAGTCGATGGACCTTGGGCCATGAGTTTGGTCACGTTTTGGGATTGAGCCATGTCAGCAACAACGATCGCCTGATGACAGGTTTGGGGACATTTAATATTACCAATCCTCCACCCGACCTGACAGCTTCCGAGTCTACCACCATGCGCAATTCTGCACTAAGTACTCCACTTTAATTCTTTCAATCATGGCACAAAAACGAACACTTGCCGGCAGTTCATCAGATGATCTACTGGCCTTTCTCAGACAGGACGAGTTGGATTATCCTGCTGCTGCATTGAGATTTGGAAAGGATTCGCTTCCATTTCTGAAAGAATTGGTAGGGAGCAGTGATGAAAATCTCGCGACTAAAGCAGCCTATCTGGTTGGATTCATTGAGGATGAAGAGGCAGACAAAATTTTGGAAGATGCCGCAGTCAGAGGCTCTGCTCCGATCCGGGTTGCGGCGGCCTTTGGGGCCCAAAAGCGCAAATCCGCAGTGGCAGAGGCTATTCTTCAAAGATCTTTGGATGACAATGACCCTTCCGTGGTGAAGTTTGCTTTGCAATCGGCCAAAGCCACTAAGCTGGATAAAATACTCAAATCCAAGATTGACAAAATCTCCAAGAGTTTTTTGGATGACAGCATCAAGTCAGTGGCGGGTGAGATGCTCAAGAAAATCAAGTAATCATCAAAACAAATCTCATCGGGCGGTCCAAAAGGACCGCTCTTTTTATTTCCAGTCTATGGCAACCGTTCCTGCTGCTTTTAGCTGGATTTCCAATCCGGTGGCGGTAGGATAAAACCCATCCGGATAGATTTCGAGTTCGGTGATTTTCAGATCAGCATAGGGAGTTTGGAAGGCAAGGCGCTCCTGAATTCCCCCAAGGCTTCCCTCCATAACCTCTGCCATGGGAAATCGGAGTTTTTGGTTGAGTTGTCGGATGATTTTTCCTTTTTTCAAAGCAGCAGCTGTTTTCGCCTTGGGGCTGTCACTTTCCAGATGAAAGTTGACCTGGTCAAAAATCAAAACCTGTTGCTCAGGATCATAGGCGGGCAGGCCAACCAAAAACAATTCCCCCTTGATTTCTTTGCCGGTTTCCTGAGTGGCAATAAAATCCATCTGGATGCCGAGTTTTTCTCCGTAGGGGCGGGACTTGAAGTTTTCCGGTTTGAACACGGTCTTTTTATTGGCTCGGATTGCCTGATTGCCAAAATTTTCCTGAAGCAATTGATCGATTTCGGCATAAGTCAGGCGAAGTGGAATGAGGATTTCCAGCTGGTTTTCTGTGGTCCTGTTTTCCGTCAGGTTGGGCAATGGAAAGGGTCTGCTGGGCGCCGCGTCCGCAGGATGGGAATTGACTTTTCCGCTTAGACCCAAGTTGAGGTTATATCCTTTGCCAGGAATGAAATTTTCCGAAATCTTCACTGAATCAGGCTGGATCGAAAAAGCCATCTTCTTTCCCTGAAAATCTACAAAAACAGGCTTCCCTACCTGATTCCAAGCCTGATCTACCAAAGGCTTCAGTTTTACCAGGTCAGGGTTTGAAGTAAGGTTAGTTGCTGCAAAATCCCTGATTTCCTTCCGGATGAGTTGGCTGAGATCCAGTTCCAATCCCAACACATTGAAGCTCATTTTTCCTCCCAGATCCATCAACTCAAATTCGGAAATGCCTAAAGACCAATTTGGATTGAGTTGGGGATTGACTACGACTACAGGCGCAAAAGTTTGGTCAAGCGGGATTTTTGACTGAAAAAGATTGCGAAGTCCGCCTGGCTTAAGTCCTACTTCACCTCGGACACGAATGGGAAAAGTCACTTGGATCCGTTGTGAGTCCAGTGCTTCGATCTTTGCCATTCCGTTTCTGGAAAAATTCAGATCACCGATGATTCCATTCCCCATATCAATTCCCTGGTCCTCAAAAAGTGCCGGAGGGATCCGCTGATTGAGTAGATTGCCCAACGTTTCCATCGGAATCTGAACCGGTACATTCACTCGGGAATAAGCGGAGGGAATCTGAGTCAGAGGAGGATTCAGGGTCGGATCCAGGCTTTTGCAGGCACCTGAAAGCAATAGGAATACCAGAATCAGGTAAGAAAAAAAGGAACGTCGGACTTCAAAAGGAATTTGCATAGCGGTAATTTCAGAAGGAAAAATGAACTATTTTTCCTTTGCAAGAATTGCCCCAAAAGTAAGCATTCAAGATCATGAACTGGAAAAAACTGACTGAATCCGCTCAAATCGAAGAGATCAAAGAGTTGAGCAAAACCAAGCCTGTTTTGATTTTCAAGCACAGCACGCGCTGCGCTGTCAGTAGCATGTCCCTCGATCGGCTGCTTCGCAATTGGAAGACCGAAGACGGAGAGAAGGTGGTGCCATACTTGTTGGATTTGATAGCATTCCGATCCTTATCGAATCAGATTGAGGAAATTTTTGGAGTGCCTCATGAGTCGCCACAGGTTATTCTCATCCGTAACGGTCAAGCGGTCTACGACAACAGTCACTATGGCATTTCCTATCCCGAAATAATGTCCCAAGTCTAAAGTCTTTTAACTTTTTAAAAGATTTTTTGACCATCCATCCCAACTAATACCCATTCTAATTTTTAACGGAATCGGGCTTAAACCATTGTCTTTTACATTCAGTCAAAGTGATGAACTTTGCACTATTATGAAAAAGAGCTACGTTTTTATTATCCTGATTTTTAGCCTTTTGCTGGGAGTGTCAGCCTATGGACAGCGGCCGACTGAGCAAGCTAGGCCCGAGCGAAAATTCACCGGAAAAGTGATTGACGGGGTCACCAATACGCCCATGATCGGGGCTAACGTCCTGATCAAAACGGTAACCGATTCTCTTCTCCGGGGAACTGTTACTGGGTCAAACGGTGAGTTTGAATTGGCCCGTCCCGCTATCCCAGAAGTCAAGCTGGAGATTACTTTCCTTGGATATAAGACTATTACCAAAATTCACAGCTTTCGTGATCCTGTGGAGTTGGGCGATTTGATCTTGCTGGAAGACACCAAGGTCTTGGGAGAGGTGGTCATCGAAGGACAAAATGTGGTCGGTGAGCAAAAGGGCGATACCACTTCCTTCAATGCCAATGCTTTCAAAACCCAGGCAAATGCACAGGCTGAAGATCTGATCCGAAAAATGCCCGGAATCACCATGCAGAATGGACAGGTGCAGGCTCAGGGTGAGCAGGTTCAGCGGATTTTGGTCGATGGAAGAGAATTCTTTGGCAGTGATCCAAGCATCGCCCTGAGAAATCTTCCGGCCGATGCGGTGGAGCGGGTGGAAGTCCTCGATCAGCGTTCAGATCAAAGCAGACTGACCGGATTCGACGATGGCAACTACACCAAAACCATCAACATCATCCTTCGGGAAGATCGGAAAAACGGTTCCTTCGGAAGAGCTTATGCGGGCTATGGTACTGATGATCGATATTCTGCAGGAGGAAGCGTTAATTTTTTCAAAGGCGATCAGCGTTTTTCCGTGTTGGGACTGTTCAATAACATCAACCAGCAAAACTTCTCCAGTCAGGATTTGGCAGGTGTGACGGCTAACTCATCAGGAGGTGGAGGCGGAATGAGAGGTATGGGTGGACCACGTCCCGGAGGCGGCGGAGGCGGCGGCCAATGGGGTGGAGGCGGAAACAACAATTTCTTCGTGGGCAATACCGGGGGAATTGTGACCACCAATGCCTTGGGTTTGAATTACTCCGACAAATGGGGTAAAAAGGTCAATTTCACCGGAAGCTATTTCTTCAACAATACCACCAATACGCTTCAGCAGGTTACCAACCGGGAAACAGTAGTCAATGAAGATATCCGTCAATTCTATCAGGAAAATCTGATCAATACGGTGGACAATTACAACCACCGCGCTAATGCCAGAATTGAGGCTGACTTGAACGATAAAAACTCGATCATCCTCACGCCAAATCTTTCGTTTCAGACCAATAAAACCTTCAGTGACCGGGACGCTTTGACTTTAGCAAGCACGGGAGATTCCCTGTCGGCCCTTCGATCCATTACCAATGCGGAGACTCAGGCCTTCAACATCTCGAATAACCTGACCTATCGATACAAGTTCGATAAACCGGGAAGGACAATTTCCACTGAAATCTTCACTGCTTGGACCAATCGGGATCAGGTTTCTGACCTATTGGCAGCAAGCCGGGATTTTCAGCGCAATTTGATTGATACCACGCTGCAGGAAACAGAAGCCTTAAACGACGGCTTCAATTATCGAATCAATGCTACCCTGACCGAGCCTCTCGGAGAAAAGTCCATCGGAACCTTCGGATACCAAATCGGTAACAACAGGACAAGAGCTGATCAAAAAACTTCAGTCCTCGATGACGAGCGAAGACCGGTACTGGATACTGCCTTGTCCAATGAATTTGACAACAAATTTATCACGCAACGACTGCGCTCCGGGTATGCCTACAACAGCGGCAACTGGAACGTCAACCTGAATTTGGACTATCAGTATGCCAAGCTGGACAATGAGGCCTTTTTCCCTGAACCCGGAGTTTTTCAGCGGGATTTTAACAACGTCCTGCCAAGTGCCAACGTCAACTTCAGAAACCGGGAAACGGGCTTTTCCTGGAGATTCCGGTACCGCACGGATACGGATGAGCCCAGCGTGACTGAATTGCAAAATGTTGTCAATAACCAAAACCCGCTCAACCTCAGCGTGGGAAATCCAAATTTGGCCCAGAGCTACAACCACAACTTCTTCGGAAATATCAGCAAGGTCAATCTGGAAAAATCCCGGACCCTGTTCATGTTCCTGAACTATTCCGCAACAAACAATTACATCGGCAGCAACACCTTCATTACTGCTACCGACACCCTGATCAATGGAGAAATCTTACTTCGTCCGGGAGGTCAAATCACCCAGCCGGTCAATTTGGATGGAAACTGGAGAAGTACATTTTTCTTGACTTATGGTGCACCGATCAAAAAGATCAAGACGCAGTTTAATACGAACACCCGGGTAAGCTTCAACCGGATCCCGGGTATTATCAATGGGGAGACCAACATCAACGACAATCTTGGACTGAGCCAAGGGTTTACCTTCAGTTCCAACATCAGCAAGAACGTGGATTTCTCTTTCCAGACTACCGGTACCTACAACATTGTCAATTCCAGTCTCCAGCAGAATCTGGACAACAACTATTACCAACAGGAATCCAACATCCGCCTGTTCCTTGCTTCTCAGAACGGAAAATTGTTCATCGGAAACAACGTGGCCCACACGCTGTATACTGGACTTTCGGAAGGATTTGACCAGAACTTCTGGTTGTGGAATATCGAAGGCGGCGTGAGGTTTGCCAAAAACAACAAAGCCGAGCTCAAGGTCGTTGTCTTTGACTTGCTGAATCAAAACAACAGCATCAGCCGAACCATTTCCGACGTAGCCGTGACGGACGTTTTCACCAATGTACTCACCCGCTATGGCATGCTGACCTTCACCTACATTATTGGTAACTTCAAGCAGCCGGAAGCTCAGCCACAGCAGCCTTGGCAAATGGGCAGACCTCCAGGGGGAAGGACATGGTAAAAGTTTGAAGTCAGAAAGATGAAATAAGGCCCAAGTCGAGAGATTTGGGCTTTTTCATAAAGGTTTATTCCACTACCTTGATTACTGCAATCTTAAAACTGAAAGACTATCAAAAAATTCGTTCAAAAAATCATTTTCATTCTACTTGAAGTGCTTAAATTTTTCGCTGGTTTTATTCTTTGCCAAATAGTATTCAGTTTAACAACAAGCTTCTTAGCCAATTTGATTTCCTTCAATAGACTAAGTCTAGGGGGGCATTATGGAGCTTTTTATATTTTCCTTATGATAAGCCCCACAACGTTTGGTTATTATTGCATTCATTATTTGGTTCATTTACTAAAGCCTGAGTGGGATAGAAAGCCCATATATGCCTTGGGATATATGACTCTAGCCATAGCTTATACCTATGTGTTTGGATTTTTATTTCCCATTATTGGCCTGATATCATCCAGTAAAAATGTGATATATCAATTTCTGGGAATTGCCATCGCCAGTGGAGTAACCTTTTGGGTACTTCGGGATTCAGCTGAGAAATGATTCACTTCAGATAGTTGAAAATTGGCTATCAATAGAAAAAACCCTGCTTGATCCAAATCCAAGCAGGGTTTTTTGTGTTAAGCTAAATCTCAATTACATCTTCGGCAGCACCACGGTATCCACCGAGTGAATTACCCCATTGGACTGCCATACGTCAGCGATGGTTACTTTGGATTTTCCGCCGTTTTCATCCGTGATGTAGAGGTCCTTGCCTTGCATCCAAGCAGTCAATTTTCCTCCTTGCACAGTTGTCAATACAGCTTTTCCGTTTCCTTTTTTGATCGCATCGGCGATTTCTTTGGATCCCATTTTACCGGCTACCACATGGTAGGTCAGAACGGCGGTCAATTGGCCTTTATTCTCGGGCTTCAAAAGCGTTTCTACTGTTCCGGCAGGTAGTTTGGCGAAGGCAGAATTCTCAGGAGCAAAAACGGTGAAGGGTCCTTTTCCCTGAAGGGTCTCTACCAAACCGGCTGCTTTTACTGCTGCCACCAGAGTGGTATGGTCTGCTGAGTTCACGGCATTTTCCACGATGTTTTTGGATGGATACATCGGGGCCCCACCCACTTCCACGGTTTTTTCCATCTGGGCAAAAGCAACGTTTGCTGAAAGGAATACGAAGGCTGCGATAGCCATTTTGAATAGTTTGTTCATGATGTTTTTTGTTTTGAGTTTTCAGATTTGGATGCACTTACGAGTGCGGATTGACGCTTGGATTGAGCAGCGACAAAAAAAAATCAAGATTCTCGCCTGTGCGGGTTAATCCCTCGGGACTTTTGCCCAAAAAAGCCTAAAAAATGTAGCTTTGTGCCTCGATCAATTTTCAGTCATGTACCAGGAAAAAATAGAAGCCATCAAGGCTGCCATTGCAGATGCCATTGCACATACTCCGGAGCAACTCGAGGCGTACCGGATGAAGTTCATCTCCAAGAAAAGCGTCGTGGGTGAGCTGTTTGCTGCTTTGGGACAAATTCCAAACGAAGAAAAACGTGCCTATGGGCAAGTGGTAAATGCCGTAAAGCAGTTGGCTGAGGAGAAATTCCAGGAACTGATCGAAAAAGTCAATGCAGCCAATAAAAAGTCAAAATCCGCGGATATCGATTTGACTTTACCTCCGTCTAACTATCCTTTGGGCGGAATTCACCCGCTTACGGCTACCCGTCAGCGGATCATCGAGATCTTCGAGCGAATCGGTTTCAACCTGTCTGAAGGCCCTGAGATCGAAGATGACTGGCACAACTTTACGGCATTGAACTTCCCGGAAAACCATCCGGCTCGCGAAATGCAGGACACGTTTTTCATCGAAAAAAATCCCGACATCGCCCTTCGAACGCACACTTCCTCCGTACAGGTGCGCGTGATGGAAAACCAAAAACCACCGATCCGTACCCTTTCTCCGGGTCGAGTGTACCGCAATGAAGCCATCTCTGCCCGTGCGCATTGCATCTTCCATCAGGTCGAAGGACTCTATGTGGATGAAAATGTGGGTTTTGCCGATTTGAAAAATACGCTCTACCACTTTGCCAAGGAGATGTTTGGCAAGGAGACTAAAGTGAGGTTCAGACCTTCCTTCTTCCCCTTCACCGAGCCAAGTGCCGAGATCGATATTTCCTGCCTGATATGCGGAGGAAAAGGCTGCAATGTCTGCAAGCAAAGCGGTTGGGTGGAGATCGGAGGATCGGGAATGGTCGATCCAAACGTGCTGGAAAACTGTGGGATTGATTCCAAGAAATACACCGGATTTGCCTTCGGAATGGGTATCGAGCGAATCGCGATGCTGAAGTATCAGATCAAAGATCTACGATTGTTCACCGAAAACGATGTGCGGTTCCTGAGGCAGTTTAGGCCCTTGTTATAGAAAAATGGAAAGGCTGATCGGGAGATCGGCCTTTTTTGATTTTTAGAGTTTCCCGCAGATAAACGCGCATTAATTTCGCTGTTGAGCGCTGATTTTTGAAAAGTTGAAATCCCACAGATTTTCACCGATTAAATACACAGATTTACACAGAGACTGAATTAAAATCAGTGGGAATCTGTGATTTTTATCTGTGGTCATCTGTGGGAAAAATCAGCGCTCATCTCCGACTTTTTCTGCGCAGATCAGCGGGAAATTAAACCTCTGCCTGATAAGATTCTAATCCCCCCATTTCCACATTCACCAAAAAGACATCCCCGCTTTGAGGATATTTTTTGAGATCATCTGCTGTCAGATTTTCTTGAGCCGTGGTAATTAACATTACATCCAGATCATCCCCGCCAAAGCAGCAGGAAGTAACATGGGGAACGGGCAATTCGATTTTGTCGATAAGTTCGCCCGATTTAGGATTCCAACGGTACACTCCCGAACCTGCATAATGCGCCACCCAAAGCATTCCTTCCCGATCGATGCACATCCCGTCCGGAAAGCCCAATCCCTCAGGAATCTCCACCGCAATCCTGCGAAACTTGATCTCCCCTGACGCCGGATCAAACG
>CAYONF010000068.1:0-22292 GCA_964405255.1 uncultured Limnohabitans sp.
TTATGCTTACCATGGATTTTGCCATGTGCTGTTCAAGGAACTGCAATCGGGAAAAGCCCGCTGGTCCTCCACCCAACTGCGGATTTGGAACGAAGCTTCGACAATTTTGCTTTTTGCCATAGTATTCCTCATCGTGCTGAAAAATCCGCTCAGTATGGTCTGGGGGATAGTGGGATTGATCGGGCTGGCAGTAGTACTGATGCTCGGAATCCGACTTTACAAAAAATACAGACTCAACAAAGGACAATGAAAACTAACCCATTTCTTCTTGGATTGCTTGTACTGATCAGTTTTGCCTGCAAACCTGCCGGTGAAAATGCTTCAGCCCCTACAGAACTTCCCATTTTGGGAGAGCGATACGTGGATGACAATCAGGATACGGTTTACCACAAGATTGCTGATTTTGCCTTCGTCAATCAACTTGGAGATACGATCACGAATGCCGATATGGCTGGAAAAATCTATGTCGCTGATTTCTTTTTCACCTCCTGCCCTACCATCTGCCCGATCATGAAAAAGGAAATGCTGCGGGTGTACGAGGCTTACAAAGGCCAACCCAATTTCAAAATCCTGAGTCACTCCATTGACCCTACGCACGATACCCAGGCGGTGCTGAAGGACTACGCCGAAAAGCTGGGGATTGAAGATGCCTCCACCTGGAATTTTCTGACTGGAGATCAGGAGAAAATCTTTGAAATTGGCCAAACCAGCTACCTGACCACGGCTATGTCTGATCAGGCTGAGCCGGGAGGGTTCCTTCACAGTGGGGCCTTTCTTTTGATCGATCAGGACGGAAGGATTCGTGGGGTCTATGATGGAACCAAGTCCGATCAAGTCGACCGGCTGATTGCAGACATCCCCAAGCTGCTGAACCCATGAGAATAACTGCTTTCCTTGCGGGTCTGATTTTCGCATTTTCCTGTGCACCAAAAGCCAGTACGGACGAAAACACCCTAGCTCAAATCACTGATCCGGAGGTGATGAAATATGCGGTCTCAGGGAAAACTCTTTATGAGAATTATTGCAGTAACTGCCATCAAGCGGATGGGAAAGGCTTGGGAAAATTGATCCCTCCGCTTCGGGATTCGGATTATTTCAAGGCAAGTGTCCCTCGCACGATCTGGATCATCCGACATGGACAACAGGGCGAAATCACAGTAAACGGCGAAAAGTACAATCAGAAAATGCCCGCCAACCCAAACCTGAAGCCGCTGGACATTGCGCAGATCAGTACGTATTTGTACAATATCTGGGGTATGAACGAGGGGGTGATCACAGCTTCAGAGGTCGAAGCCTACCTCAAAACCAAACCTGAACATTACTGAGCTTTCAGGAGGGAATCCGCCTTTGCCAAGGCTGCCTTCATGTTTTTGTTCACTTCAGTCACCAAAACCATCTGTTCGTCGAGGTAACGTTTGACTTCTTCAGGAGTGCGCTCTCCGTCTTCGGTTTCGTATTGCCTCATCCAGACAAACATCCCCTCGTAAGCTTGGTCAAGTTCTGCTGCCAAGTCCCTCAGCTGCGCAATTCGCACCGAATCGACAGGTTCCATTGCCGCCAATTCATCAACCTTTTCCAAGGCACTTTTTTCCATCGACTTGAGTTGGCCCATTTTGGGCATCACTTCATCATGAATGGCGATGACTTCTGCTCTTTTCTTGGTGTTCTCCTCTACCTGACCGGATCCACAAGATTGAAAAATCAAAAGCAATCCAAAAATTAAACTTATATGAGCTAGTTTCATTTATTCTAAAGTTTGCTATCCAAAGGTACAATTATTTCTTCTTTAAATTAAAGTTTTAAATCTATATTCAACTACGATAAATTTATAATTTTTGATTCTTAATTTTGAAGTAAAATCGCTCCAGCCATGAAACCATTTTGTTTTGCCGACGGAAAAATCATCCCAACAGAATCTGCCACGATCCATCCCATGGACCTGGGTTTGATCCGGGGATATGGCATTTTCGACTTCTTCCGTACGGTGAATTATCAGCCACTTTTTCTGGAGCATTACCTGGATCGGTTTATTACCTCTGCCGAAAAAACATACCTCCCACTGCCTTACAGCAGACAGGAGCTCAGAGATATCATTGTCGAACTGATTGAAAAAAATGACCTGGAAAACGGTGGTCTGCGAATGGTTTTGAGCGGTGGAGTCTCAGAAAATCACTTTTCCCCAGCAGAAGGCAAGCTTTTTATTTTTGCAGAGCCCTTGGTTTTTCCTTCTGAAGAAAAATACCAGCAAGGAATCAAGCTCCTCACGCTGGAATACGTACGTCCAATTGCTGATATCAAAACCACCAATTACACCCTTCCGGTATGGCACAGCGTCAATTGGAAACGGCTTGGGGCCGAGGACGTGCTCTACCATTGGAACGGTTGGGTAAGCGAAAGCTCCCGAAGTAATTTTTTCATGGTGAAAGACGGCGTCCTTCATACTCCTGACCAACATATCCTGCTGGGAATCACCCGAAAGCACATTCTGAAAGTAGCCGGAGAGGTAGTCATCCGTCCTATTTCACTGGAGGAAGTTTGGGAGGCAGACGAGACATTTATCAGCAGCACCACCAAGGTGTTACTCCCCGTCACCCAATTGGACGAGCGGAAAATCGGAAACGGAAAACCCGGACCGGTCACCATGAATATCCTCGAGAAGTTCCGAGAACTGGAAAAAGAAACGGTCGCTTAAAGCTAAAAAAAGCTCCCGAGGGAGCTTTTTTTATTCGACGATCAGTTGGGCTTCCTTGAGGATATACATCAGTTTCTCCGGATCTTTTGCATTGAGCGTGAGCTTGCCCCGGACTTTCACCCGCTTGGAAGTATACTTGATCGGGTTGGTCAGCATGACCTCCATTACCGTCTCAGGACCTCCGGAACCGCAAAAAAAACATTCGGCCAAGGGTAGACTGGACAGGATGATGTGGTTGGGTTTGAACATCCCTTCAAATGGGATGATGTAACCATCCGCTTCAACCACTTTGCCTTCCAGCTTTTTGATGTTTTCTGAAAAAACAGGAACATACAATTCCCCAAACTGGTCTTCGCTGATTTTATAAGACACTTCGGTCAGCGTTTTCCAAACTGCCTGCGCATTGACTGTTGGTGTGAAAAGGCTCACAACCACCCCGACGACCAGAATTTTACTCCATTTGTTCATGTTCAATTTTCGATTTAGGCCCGCTAGTTAAGCCTTTGTCAATTGCTTTGCAATACTTGTTTGATAAGCTGACCAGGCTGGGATAAGTGAGGCAATTACTCCCACTCCTAACGCATAAGCGATAATCCAAAGTTCTTTTTTCAGGAAAATCCACGGCTGGATCGCCGCTACGATATTTTGATCACTTTGACTGACCAGCAATCCAAGGAAGGAATGACCGAGCCCGATTCCGATTACCGCCCCCAAAAATGTAAGCATCAATCCTTCCAGGAAAATCAGCGTCACCAACTGTAGCCTCGAAGCGCCCAAAGCCCGGAGAATGGCCAGGTCGTATTTTCGTTCTTTCAGGGAATTGTATAGCGCGATAAAGATCCCCAAACCGGCAATTCCGATGAGAACAATGGCCAGTCCCTGGAGCAAACTGATCCCCACCCCGAGCAATTCAAAGAGTCGGGACATTTCGAAAGACGGCGAAGCGGCTTGCATGGAAGTGCCCGAATTGATCATGCGGGGCAGCTGGATGGCAGCCATGGGGTTGCGGAACTGCAGCAGTAAGGTCGTCACTTCCCGATCCTGATCCGAAACCGGGAATCCGGTTTTGGCAACTTGCAGATGAAATTTTTCATCGTGATCATGTTCTCCATGACCTTCTTCGGCACCACGGCCGGAATGATCCTCATTTTCTTCGTGCGCAAGGGAATCCGAAGCAACGTCCGAATCCTCAGGTTCTGATGACTCCTCATCATGCGTATACCAGACCGATTCGATACTGGTCAAAATAAGCCGGTCCACCACATTGCCTCGGGGTGAAAGGATCCCTGCTACCACAAAACGATGCAGGTCATGATCGTGACTCCCGGCGCTGATTCCGTGACTGGAGGTGAATTCATCGCCCAATTTCAGGCCTGATTTTGTCGCGATCTCCGAACCAATTACGACTTCGAAGGGCAGCTCCCAGGCTTTTCCTTGGGAAAAACTCACGTCATGGAGCTCCAAATAATCGTGGTTTGTACCCACAATCCGGAAACCCTGGTAATTGTCTCCGAGGGCTAGAGGAATTGTCTTTTTTACGAGTCGGTTTCTGGAAAGGCGCTGAGCCTCTTCCATTTTGATATTTCCGGTCGGAAAATCGATGTGATACACCGAAGAAAGAATCAGCTGAAGCGGGCTGCCTTTGGCACCCACCACCAGATCAATTCCGGCGGCGTCCTGATTCATTTTTTTCTCAAACTGATCCTGTATCAGAAGCAAAACTGTAATAATTGCCAGTCCCATGGCGAGCAACAACACATTGAGCCCGGTGGATAAGGGGCGAAAGCTTAGGTATTTCCAGCTGATCTTAAGCAGATTCATGAGGAGCTCACTTCGATAAAGTGGGAGATTTGATTTTTCACCCGCTGGTCATGGGTCACGATGACCAGAGCGGCACCGATCCGAGCGGACTGGGCTTTGAGCAACTGGATCACCTTTTCGGTGTTTTCATCATCCAAACTGGAGGTAGGCTCATCGGCCAAAATCAGCTTGGGACTGGTGGCCAGTGCCCGTGCAATGGAAACCCGCTGCGCCTCTCCTTCACTCAGAGTCAGTACAGAAGAATTTCCTTTTTCCGCTATTCCGAGATCAGAAAGTAGCCGGTTGATTTCCTGACCTTTTTTTTTGCTGAAAAAATGAGCCAGCTCCAAGTTCTGGCGAACGGACAAGGCAGCAATCAAATGTGGCTTTTGGAAGACAATTCCGATGTTTTTCCCACGAAACAAATCCAACTTCTGCCCGGAAAGCGAAGAAAGCTTGACCCCATCCAGCACCACTTCCCCCCGATTTGGACTCAGGAGGCCTGCCAGGAGATTAAGCAGGGTGGTTTTCCCGCTTCCTGATTTTCCCAAAATCAAGAGCGATTCTCCTGCGTCCACCCTCACATTCGGAAAAGTGATCACAGCCTGCCCGGGATGGGCATATTGTAATGATTTAGCGTCCAGCAACATGTTATTTTTTCACAGGAATGGAGACGTAGAAGGTGGTTCCTTTTCCGGCCTCACTTTCAAAGGTAATCTCGCCATGGAGCACTTCCAGACATTTTTTGACAATGGAAAGTCCAAGACCGGAACCTTCGATGATACCGACATTCCCTGCACGGAAAAACCGGTCAAAGAGTTTGCCTTGCTCAGCTTTGGGGATGCCGATTCCCTTATCCGAAATGACGCCTTTGAGTCTGTCTTTTTCCAGATCGAGTTTGAAGTCCACCTGCTTTCCTTCCTTGGAGTACTTGACAGCATTAGAAAGGAGGTTTTCAAAAACCTGATAAACCAACTCAGGATCAGAGGTAATGGTTTTTGGCAATTCTCCGATTTCGGATTTGATCGTCACCTCATTTTCAATTCCGGCATTGACAGTGTCTAGAAGTTCTTTGATAAATGCTCCCGTAAAAATCTTTTTGGGCTTGAATTCCAGCTTGTTCTCATCGGCCTTACCAAAGAAGAGCACACTAGTCAGCAGGTTGTTCAATGCTCGTACCGAGTGCTCGATCTTGGAGGCATGTTTGGCAATTTTTTGCTTGAATGGATGATCCTTCTCGGCATACAGCTGCAGGAGTTGGGCAGAACTGAGAATGGAAGTCAGCGGGGTCTTGAAGCCGTGAGACACATTGAGGACGATTCTGGATTTCAATTCATTGATTTCCCGTTCTTTTTCGAGGGCTTTTACCAATTCTTTGTTGGCCTCATAGAGTTCGGCTGTCCGAAGTCTTACCTTCTCTTCCAGTTCGTTGTTTAGTTTTTGAAGTTCTTTTTCCTTCCGGTCCTTAAAGATGGCCAACTCAATCACCATGTTGAGTTCGCGGATATTGAAGGGTTTGATGACGTAGGCGCTTGGGTTGGTTCCTACCACCTTATTCAGTGTCTCTGCATCCGAACTTGCACTGAGATAAACTACCGGGATATCATACTTTTCATTGATGATTTCGGTGGTTTTGATTCCGTCGAGCTCCCCGGCCAGGTTGATATCCATCATGACGATATCGACAAGATTTGCAGCGAGAATATCGAGGGCCTTTTCACCGGTATCTGCTATTCCGATGATATGATGGGCGTTTTTTTCTAAGGCACGCTGCAGCAACAGTGCGGAAACAGAATCATCCTCGACAATGAGGATTTTCAACGTAAACATGGGTCGGTAGAGGAAAGGGTGATCATCTAGGCTTGAAAATACAAAAATTACGCTTCTGGCAAGGGAATTTCTACCATGACTCGAGTGCCGGAGTGTTTGGTACTCCAGACTTGGATTTTTCCTCCCAACAGCTGGATGAGGTTGCGGGTAATGCTCAATCCGAGCCCAGTTCCCTCATACAATCGGTCGTTTCCCTTGCTTTCCTGTTCAAAAGGATCAAACATTTTGCTTTGAAAATCAGGAGACATCCCGATTCCTGAATCAGTCACTTCCAAACACAACAGCGCATTATCACTGGATGCTGTGATATTGACCACCCCCGAATCAGTATACTTGATCGAGTTGCTTATCAGGTTGTTCAAAATCATCTCCAAAAATCTACGGTCGACCTTGGCCCGTAATCGGGGACTCTGAAAATTAAAGCTGAGTTCAAGCCCTTTTCGCTTGGCTGCTGCATTCAAGGGCCGGATGACAGTCTCCAGAAAGTCACTTATATCTGTGTCCGTGTAGATTACAGGCATTTTATTGGCCTCGATTTTCGCCAAATCCAATAAGGAGGCGATCGTACTCAACAGCCTCTCCCCGCTTTGAAGAATAATATCCAGCTGGGAGATCAGTTCTTGATCTTCCATGCGGTTCATCATGATATGTTCCGCTCCGCCGATGATCCCGTTGAGGGGAGTCCGGATCTCATGGCTGAGATTGGACAGCAGGCTGGTTTTGAATCGGCTGGCTTGTTCTGCTTTTTCTTTGGCTTCTTTGAGTTTGTTTTCGACGGATTTTTGGGAAGAAATGTCCTTAAATACTGAAAGCACCAATCCTTTTCCTTCGTATTCTGGATCCACCATGACCGAGTACACTTCCATCTCCAAAAGTCCGGTTTTCCATTGGATGGGAGTCTGTATCGAAACACCCTGACCGGGAGAATTCCTTACCCGCTTCAGCAGCACGTCCAGGTAAAACTCCTGAAGATTTTCTTCTTTGAAAAGAATGGAAAGAGGCTGGTTTTCGAGGGTTTCCACCGGACAATGCATCATGCTGGCAAAAGCAGGATTAGCTGTCAGGATCTTCTCCCCTTCCAAGGTCAACAGCATCCCATCCTGAGACCTGTCCCAGACATTCTTAAACTGCTTTTCTGCAATGGCCTTGCGTTTGATTTCTTTATCCACAGCAGACTGAAGAATTCCCAAATTCTGCAACTGTCTGAAAAACACATTGATCAGGATTCCCAATCCCACCAAAAACAGGACACTGATAATCAGAAACCAGGGCTGAAGGTAGAAAGGAGCCAAAACCTCAAAGACCGGAGAGGTCACTGTCTCCGAGAAATTCTCTCCCTGATAGGAGGCTTTCATCTCAAACTGGTATTCCCCCGCCGGAAGATTACTGAAAAACAACTGGTTTGAGCCCGGGTTTTTCAACAGGATCCATTCCGTATCCTCAGATTTCTTAATCCGGTAATGGATCCATAAATCCTTGGATTCATTGAATCCGGTAGCCAGGAAGTCCACTTCCATCGAGTTCTTATCGTAGCTGATGACCGGGTTTTCTTTGTTGAGAATTTCTTCATCACCAAGGGTCACTGAATTGAGAAATACCTTTGGCGCTCCATCAGCAAAAAAATCTTCCTCCTGAAAATAAATAGAGAGCCCTTTTTGGGTACCGATCATAATTCTGCCTGAAGCCGCCTGAATCAACGCTCCCCGGTTGATTTCATCCCCTATCAGCCCATTGGTCTCATTAAATTGACGAATCTGATTGTTGCCCAGGACAAAAACACCATTGTCCGTCCCGGCCCAGATGTTTCCATCCTTATCTTTCAGCAAGGCAAAGACTGCATTGGTGATGGAACGCTCCGCATAGATGTAATATCCCAAATGCCCTTCTCGGAAGATTTTCAGGCCGTACTCTGTCCCCAAAAGCACACTTCCGTCGGGCAGCTCCAGAAAATCATACCCCTCAGCCAGCAAGTATCTGGGAGTTTCCACAATTGGGTATTGATTTTCCAGACGACTGGAGCGCAGAACCACAATCTTCCCGTTTTCTAATTTCCCGGCTTTTCTGAAAAAAAAGGGGATACCTTTCAGGTGCTTGTCAAATTCCGGAACTAAATCTCTTTCATAATACTTACTGCCCTTTGCCTGAATCGGAGCAATAAAGATCTGCCGGGGTGAAGTAATCAAAATACTGTCCCCCACTACCTGAACCGAAGAAATGTTGACCCCTTTCGGAGCGGAATGCAGGGTGATTTTATCGTTTTTTGGATTGTAAAAACCAACCCCGGCAAAGTTGGCTGAAAACCAAACTCCGCCCTGACTGTCTTTTGAAAAATTGATTATCCGTTGGTTAGGGAGTCCTTTGGAGTTGGGATCCCGGTAGAGGGTCTGGATCTCCATCCGTCTAAACTTCTGAACCCCATTATTGAATCCAAACAGAAATGACCCGTCGCCGATATCTGCAATAGCGGTCAGCTCCTCTCCCAAAAACTCTGTTACTTCCAATCCATAGTTTTGGAAGACTTGGCTGTTGTTGTTGGCCAATCCTCTACTGCTTCCCACCCAAAGAATTCCCTCCCGGTCAATAAAGGCTGTTTGAAGGTAGATGGTATTGAAAAAATCCCTGAGATCAATGCTGATTGGCCGACTTCGGGCCGGATTGTATTTCAACAAATGGGAATTGAAATGATAAAAAACCGTAGACCCAGAAAAAGAAAGCGAAAAGTAATCTGCTTCAACATAGGATGTGGTCGAAAAACCCTCACTGACAATCTCAGCGGGAAATTCCGCCCGGGGCCCTTTTGCCAAATAGTTTTTTCCCAGGAAAAAATACTCACCCGTCACCGGTGATTTTTTCACTAATAAAGGGGAAGAGGGCAGTGGAATCCCTCGATATTCGAATGGGGAGAGGGCCTCGTTTTCAAAGGAGAAGGACTTGAATTTAAAATTCAAAATAATCTGATTCCCTTCTTTGAGCACCGACTGCAAAGGACCTGAAACTGCATACTCCCGGATGATTTGTTTCTTTTCTACCTCTCCTGCTTTCCAATAATACAGCTCATTACCTGTATCCATAAACAGGAGTTTTTCAGCACCCTTTCCTACCGAAAAAAGATGGATCCTGCCGGAATATTGGTTTTTGGATTCATCTGGAAAAGACACCTCTTCCCATCCATTTTTCAAAACCTTGAAAACAGCAGGAAACCCATTGGCATTGTAGAGCCACATGACTCCGTCATCATCCTTCAGGAAGGAAATACGGTAAGTGAATCGCCGGATCAGCGTATCAGGCAATTGGAATGTCTGGATTCCGTCAGAAAAAACAACTCCCCGGGTAGTAGAAAACCACATCCTTCCCAGGGTATCCTGTTCGATTTCCAGGATGTTTTGAACAGGGAGTTTCACTCCCTTTGGCTGATTATTAAACTTGAAGCTCTGAGCAAAAAGCAAAGACTCTGATCCCAAAAGACCGAAAACCAAAATTAACGTCTGAAAAACCCGCCTCAGCATGAGGCGAAATTAGGAAAAGATTCCGCTCACCAAATTCCGGGGAGAATGTTCAGCTTTTCTTTTGTCAGCGGGTGGTTTCTTTTATTTTTGTGCCAAACTTTAAAAATCGAAGCATGAGTGTACTAGTCAATAAAAATTCCAAGGTGATCGTACAGGGATTCACCGGATCTGAGGGCTCTTTTCACGCACAGCAAATGATCGAATACGGCACCAACGTGGTGGGTGGCGTCACTCCGAGTAAAGGCGGAACAACTCATTTGGAAAAACCTGTTTTTAACTCCGTAGAAGAAGCTGTTCAGAAGACTGGTGCAGATGTTTCGATCATCTTTGTGCCACCGGCATTTGCCGCTGATGCGATCATGGAAGCTGCTGACGCCGGAATCAAGGTGATCATCACCATCACGGAGGGAATTCCAGTGGCTGATATGATGAGAGCCAAGCCTTACATCAAAGAGCGAGGCTGCATTTTGATCGGACCAAACTGTCCGGGAGTCATCACTCCGGGAGAAGCGAAAGTCGGAATCATGCCTGGATTCGTATTCAAGTCCGGCAGAATCGGCATCGTGTCCAAATCAGGAACTTTGACTTACGAAGCAGCAGATCAGGTAGCCAAAGCGGGTTTGGGAGTATCTACAGCTATAGGTATCGGCGGGGACCCGATCATCGGAACCTCCACCAAACAGGCAGTGGAAATGCTCATGAACGATCCGGAAACTGACGCGATAGTCATGATCGGGGAAATCGGCGGAAACTACGAAGCAGAAGCTGCACGCTGGATCAAAGAAACCGGCAACAAAAAGCCAGTGGTAGGTTTCATCGCTGGACAGACTGCCCCTGCAGGACGGAGAATGGGCCATGCCGGCGCCATCATCGGTGGAGCGGACGACACGGCTGCCGCAAAAATGCGAATCATGAGAGAAAACGGCATCCATGTAGTAGAATCTCCGGCTGAAATCGGAGCCACCATGGCCAAAGCTCTCGGTGTAACCGCCTAATCCTAGAATAATCAGAGGAACATGAGCCGCTCGGAGGATACTTCGAGCGGCTTCTTACTTTTAGAGGAAAAAAAAGCCCAGCTTAATCTTTCACTTTTTGTATTTTGAATCCATGCAGGTTACCAACTCTTATGTTTCCGATCAGTTTTATTCCAAAAAGGTAAAAGACCTCCATATTCGGAGACTTCGAATGGTCAGACATAATACCTCTGTCCATGAATGTGCTGCTCTGATGGCAAAGGAACAGGTGAGTTGTCTGTTTATCGGCAATTCATCCCATGAAATAGCCGGATACATCACCGACATCACGCTGAGAGACCGACTTTTGGCCCTTCGCCTTTCTCCGGAAATCCCTGTATCCCAAATCATGGAATTTGACACCGTCTCGATTTCACCTGAAGCAACCTTGGTAGAGGCGTTGATTTTGATGTTTCAGACCAAGTCCAGGTACCTTTTGGTGAAAAATCAGGAAGGTTTTTTAGGATGGATCAGCCGTACCAAAGTTCTAACCGAGCAAAGTCAGGGGCCTTTCATGTTTATTCAATCCGTAAAAGAAGCCCGCCAAATCACAGAACTACGGGAGAAATGGGCTCGTATGCCCGAAATCATCCACCTGCTCATCAGTCGGGGCATGAAAGCCGGCATCGTCAACCAGATCATCACCACGGTGGCCGATACGATTACCCAGCGGGTGATCGAGCGAGTAATCAAGGAGATCGGTCCCGCTCCGGCTAAGTTTGTCTTCTTTGTCTTGGGCAGTGAAGGGCGGGGAGAACTGACTCTGAAAACGGATCAGGACAATGCCATCATTTACGAAGACAAAGCCAATGAACATCGGGAGGAAGTAAGGGCTTACTTTTTGGATTTTGCCACCCGGGTCTCCACTGCTTTGGACCAAATTGGAATCGTCTTTTGCGAAGGCGAACTGATGGCAATGAATCCCAAATGGACACATTCGCTTTCGCATTGGAAGCGAAACTACGATGCCTGGATTTCGGATGCCTCCCAAGAGACCGCTATGAACTATGCGACTTTCTTTGATTGCCGGGCGATTTTTGGGGAAGCGTCTCTACTCGAAGAGCTCAAGTCGTATATGGGAACTTTGCTGGAAATGGCCCCAGAACGGTTTTTCATCAACCTGGGCCACAATGCACTCCAATATGTGCCGCCCTTGACTTTTTTCCGAAAAATAAAAACCGAAGAAATCGACGGCGAAAAGCAACTGAACCTCAAAAAAACGATGAGACCCATCGTAGACCTGGCCAGGGTCTATGCTTTGAAATACAAGATTTTTGAAACCAACACGATCTCCCGCCTGGAGGCCCTTCGGGACAAAGGCGCCTTTACCGCTGCGGATTGCCTTGAACTGGTTCATGCATTTGATTACCTGATGGGACTCAGACTTGAAAATCAGTCCCTTTCAATACTTGAACTGCATCAAAAACCCAAAAACTACCTGAAAATCCAAGACCTAACAAAAGTCCAGCAAGTGACCCTAATTGAGATTTTCAAAGTTATCGAAGAATTCCAGGCACGGATCAAAATATCCTTCACCCGAAGCTTATAAATTCCTTGTAAAGGAAATACTTTTTTAAATTTTTTATAAAAGTTGTTTTTTATTAATCAAAAGTTTTTAATTTTGTTTAAGCAAATAAATTAAATTGCATCAATCCGAAAGCCAATGTTAATTTGGTAAAATTAAGTTAGTCTGTTTTTAATTCGGATAGAATTCGATTGAATGCTAAATAATATTTGGAAATCAGAAGTAAACAAACAAATAAATCTTACACACCCTAAACTGTCTCATCAGTATGCTCAGTAAGTATCCCCTCTCCGAAGTAGAAAAAGCATTTCTTGCCGAATCTGGAGTTGAAAAAATCTCGACCCTGATCCCTTACCTCACGGTGGACAATTTCCCAAAAATGGGTTTGCTCACCGCCTGCCGCTTTTTGGAGTGGGCTGCCGCAAATCCCGAGGGAGTAATCAGCTTGCCGACAGGCAAAACCCCTGAGTTTTTCATCAAGTGGACCCAATACCTGCTGGAAAACTGGGACAGCAAAAAGGGGAAGGAAATCCGTGAAAAATACGGCCTTGGCTCCACCAAAAAACCCGTATTAAAGGACCTTACTTTTGTACAGATCGACGAGTTTTACCCGATATCATCCAAGCAGCACAACAGTTTTTACGATTACGTCAACAAGTTCTACATCAACGGATTTGGGCTTTCCAAGGAAAAAGCAATCCTGATCAATTCGGACGAAATACCGCTGGCCAACGGACTTCATTTCAGTCAGGTGTTTCCGGATTTGAAAGTAGATCTTTCCCTGAGATTCCGCGATCCGGTCAATGAACTGGAAAAACTTCAGCAACAGTCCATCTACATGATCGATCAGTGGTGCGGGGAATATGAGCAAAAAATCCGGGACAAAGGCGGCATCGGCTTCTTCCTGGGAGGGATCGGTCCTGACGGCCATATCGCGTTCAATACCCGTGGATCGCATCTGTTCTCGGTGACCCGGTTGACCGAAACCAACTTTGAAACCCAAGCTGTGGCTGCTGGAGATCTGGGAGGAATCGAGGTCTCAGCCAACCGTCTGGTCATCACCATCGGCCTGGATACCATCGTGTACAATCCGGAGGCTGTCGGAATCATCATCGCCGCAGGAGAAGCCAAAGCGGGAATCGTGAAGGATTCGCTGGAGACCAAAATGAATAATGTCTATCCGGCAACTGTCCTCCAAAAGCTGAAAAACGGACGCTTCTACCTGACCAAAGGCGCCGCGGTTAAGTTGACCGACTCCATGGATGCCTACTACCAGAAAGGCGAGTGGACTTGGGAAAAGACCGAACGAGCGGTCATCGACCTTTGCAAAAAACTCCACAAATACGGTCATCGAATCAAAATCGAAGACCTCAAGGCTGACAAATACACCCGTTTGATCCCTGGTCTTTCCGAGGACACCGTCAATCAGGTGATGAAAAGCATCGAAGCCAAACTTGCCAAAGGCCTCGAACAGGAACGAAATGAAGTGGTCCTCCATACCGGACCCCATCACGATGACATTTCCCTCGGTATACTGCCGCATATCACCAATCAACTCCACGAACCAACCAACGAAGCGCATTTCTCCGTGTTGACATCCGGATTTACCGCCGTGACCAACAGCTTCGTGATTGACACCCTCCAGCACACCAAAAAGCTACTCGATGAAGGCAAAATCCAAATGGTCAATTTCGAAGACTTCTTCGATGTGGGGTATAGCCTGAAAACAGACAAGGACGTCTACCACTTCCTAACCAATGTAGCCTCCGAAAATCCAGACGCCCGCAAGCGTGGACTTTGTCACCGGGTGGTGAGAGCCTTGGTGATTGTCTATGGGGTAAAAAACAAAACCCAACTTCGAGAAACGATCAACGAGGTTATCAGTGTGTTGAAAAACTCCTACGACGGAGAGAAAAATCCTTCAAAAATCCAGAAACTGAAGGGAATGATCCGGGAGTTTGAAGAAGAATTGGTTTGGGCACACTTTGGCGTGCAGGTGAAAAATGTACATCACCTCAGATTGGGCTTTTACACCGGAGATATCTTCACCGAGCAGCCGGACAAAAAACGGGACGTGGAACCGATCGTGGAAATGTTCCGGAAAATCAAACCTACAAAGATTAGTTTGACCCTCGATCCGGAAGGTTCAGGTCCTGACACCCACTACAAGGTGCTGCAGGCTACCGCGGAAGCAGTGAGACAATGGAGCGAAGAACACGACACCAGCAACTTGAGAATTATCGGTTACCGCAACGTGTGGTTCAAATTCGAGCCGCATGAAGCCAATGTGATCGTACCGGTATCCTTGGGCGATATGTCGGTGATGGAAGATTCCTTTGCCAACTGCTACCTCAGCCAGGTGAACGCCTCTTTCCCAAGTTACTCACACAACGGTAAATTCAGCACCGTCGCCAAGCGTACTTGGGTAGGTCAGCTCAACGACATCCAGCTTTTGCTGGGAAAAAATTATTTCTACCTCCACGAGCGCGCTAAAGTGCGTGCCAGCCACGGGTTGATTTTCTTCCGTGACATGAATGTGGAAGAGTTTTTGGCCACCGCCAGAGAACTAGAAAAGTCCATCGAAGGCATGCTATAATCCCTTCGAAAAGCTCTCAACCTTTGCAGAAAGCGGTCAGAAACTTCTGGCGGCTTTCTGTTTTTAACCGATCGATTTTACCTAACAATAGACCAAAGCGAATGGAAAAAGCCATTTTAGGATTAGATATCGGAGGCACCGGCATCAAAGGCGGAGTGCTGGTCAATGGGCATCTGAAGGATATTCGTTCCATTCCTACCCCGGCCTTGGAAAGCCAGGAATTCATCCTGGAGACCATAGCTACCTTTATTGAGACCTATGCGTCCTACGATTTTGTGGGCATCGGGATCGGAATTCCCGGACTCGTAGACACCCGCGAAGGAATAGTCCTCGGCTTGGCAAACATCCCTTCCTTTCAGCATGTGGAATTGAAAAAATTTCTCTCTGACCGCTTTGGAAAACCTGTTTTCGTTAACAACGACGCCAACTGCTTCGCCATCGGCGTTCACAAATACGGGGTAGGAAAACCCTATAAAAACCTGGTAGGCATCACCTTGGGTACCGGAACAGGAGGAGGAATTGTCATCAACGGACACCTGTATTCGGGACTGTTTTCCGCTGCAGGTGAATGGTGCAGCGCCCCCTACCTCGACCACAATTATGAATACTACTGCTCGGGAAAGTTCTTCCAAAACTTCTACCACAGCAAGCCAAAAGCTTTGGCCAAACAAGCCCTCACCGGCGATGAAGTGGCTATCCGCGCTTTCGAAGAATTTGGCCATCACCTGGGAGAATTGTTCAAAGTAATCATGTATTCCCTGGCTCCTGAGGCCATTGTTCTGGGCGGATCGATCCGGAAAACTTTCCCCCTGTTCAAAAAATCCCTGTTTCAAACATTGGATACATTTGCCTACAAGACGGTCCTGGCAAATACCAAAATCCTGATTTCTGAAATGGACGAAACTGCCATCCATGGTGCGGTGGCACTGGTAGATGTGGAACCGGACATGGTGACTGCTTGAAAAATAGTAAAAGTTGGTTTTTTAGTTAAAAATGGCGGGTTCTTAGAAGCCGCTTTTTTTGTTATAAAGAACTTTTACAAAGAATCAATTCAAAATCGCTGAATCAAAATATTCCCAAAATCCGGGTTTCAGCCGTTTCTCCCGATCAAAAAGCAAGGGGTAATTGGTCCTTCCTCTGACCGGCCAATTGTTGAGCCAGCTTCTACCGTCATGAAGCCCCCAAAAAGTCACCCGGCTCACTTTGTCTCCGTGCTTTTGGAAAAGCTTCATCAACTCCCCATAGCGCTTGAGCAAGGCTTGCTCGGTCTCAGCCGGAATGCCTTGGGCATAAGGATTCCACTCCGGGGAAGCCGCAAAATTGACTGTCAAATCCGCCCCGTCCGAATCACTAGGCCTGGGCAGTACATCCACATCCAGCTCGGTGACATGCACCTCAAATCCTGCCTCATGAATCTCTAGAATCGCCTGCTCGATTTGCTGCAAAGAAGGAATTCCCAATCGATAATGTCCCTGCATTCCGATCGCATCGATCCGAATCCCTTTGGCCCGGAGTTCTTTGGCCTTAGACAAAATCGCCGCCCGTTTTTCCGGTTTCCAGACGTTGTAATCGTTGTAAATCAGCAGGGCTGAGGGATCTGTTTCCTGAGCTTTTCGAAAGGCCAATTCCACAAATCCCTTCCCGATAATGGAGTACCAGGATGTTTTTCTCCAGGAACCGTCATCTTCAAATGCCTCATTGACTACATCCCAGGCGTGGATTTGACCTTTATATCTACCCATCACTTCCCCAATATGCTCCAACATCCGGGCCGCCAAAGCAGCAGAATCCAAAGAAGCTCCTGTTTCGTCTTGAAAAACCCAGGCGGGAGTCTGCTGATGCCAAACCAAGGTATGACCGACAAGATTTGCCCCCATCTTTTCGCCCAGTTTGACGAAAGCGTCTCCAAAAGTAAAATCATATCGCCCTGATTCCGGATGCACCAAGGCCCATTTGAGTCCATTTTCCGAGGTGATGGAATTGAAATGGTAAGCCAAAAGTGAATCAGCCCCGGCTTCCTTTCCTGTAACCTGCGCTAAATTAACCGCCGCTCCAACCAGAAAATCCTTTTCAAACCGATTTTTGAGACTCTTTTCCTCCCCAAGCTGAAAACCGGAGAGCAAACCAATCGAAAAAAGCAGGAGGATTCGGCGGAGCATAGAAACGACGGGGTTGAAATCCTTGGAAAAAGGATGGAAAGCCATTTTAGCAATCCACGGATTTCCTTTTCCCGAAAATAAAAGTTTTACCCTAAGCCAGACGCATCTCTTCCGATTTCCTCCGAAACCACCCATTGTAACAAGGGAAAACAGTCTGAACTAAAACAGGTCAGGTTCATTTTTCCCGGTATTGGCCTTGTTCCCCTTGCAGAGAAAGCTGAACTTTCCAGACCCATAAACCCGATGAACATGTCCAGTTCCACCCTGACTGTTGCCTTGGCACAAATTGCCCCTGTCTGGTTAGACCAAAAGGCCACACTCCAAAAAGTTCTTTCCTCGATTGAGGAAGCCTCTCAACACCGAGCCGAGTTAATCATCTTCGGGGAAGGGCTCCTGCCCGGCTATCCCTGGTGGCTGTCCATCACCCACTCCGCCGCCTGGGACCACAAAATCCAAAAGGAAATCCATGCCCACTATGCCCGAAATGCAGTCCAAATCGAAGCCGGAGATTTGGAGGAAGTCCAAACCTTGGCCAAAAGGCATCGCATCGCAGTTTATTTGGGAATCATCGAGCGGCCACTTGACCGGGGTGGACACAGCTTGTATTGCACCTTGGTATACATCGATCCACAGGGAGAAATACTATCCGTACATCGGAAGCTCCAACCTACCTACGATGAGCGTCTGACCTGGTCACCCGGGGACGGTCATGGGTTGCAGGTACATTCACTCAAAGCCTTTACCCTCGGTGGATTGAACTGCTGGGAAAACTGGATGCCGCTTGCCCGCACCGCACTGTATGGACAGGGTGAAAATCTTCACATCGCGGTCTGGCCTGGGGCGGTTCGAAATACGGAAAACATCACCCGAATGATCGCTCAGGAAAGCCGGTCCTTTGTCATTTCGGTTTCCAGTTTGATGCGAAAAACTGACTTTCCGGCAGACACTCCACATTTGGATGTAATTCTGGAAAACTGTCCCGAAGTCCTGGCCGACGGAGGCAGCTGCATTGCCGGACCTGACGGCCGATGGATTTTGGAGCCTGTAGCCAATCAGGAAGGACTTCTTTTTGCTACCCTGGACTTCAACCGGGTACTGGAAGAGCGGCAAAATTTTGACCCCGTGGGTCACTACAGCCGGCCGGACGTGCTTCAGCTAAGGGTGAATCGAGAGCGGCAAGGGATCTTTTTCCAAGATTGAGGTAGAACTAGTGAAGCTCATCAACCTTCTAAACGAGTAAAGTCATTCAGGGAAAATTTAAGCTTTGAAATTTATTTCTTTCGAGAAAAAATGCTGGTTTTGGTGAAATACGGATCATGAACCGCTACCCCGGAGTAATCAAAGCGCTGCCAATCACTTAAGAGCTCCTCGATGCCTTTTTTATAGGCTATCCGATCGGTATTGTCAAACAGAACGATTCCATCTCTTTTAAGTTTGGAGAGGTTATGTCTCAAGCAACCCACTCTAGCCCTTCCATCGATGACTAGAATATCCATACTGCCTTCCTCTATATCCGAAGCTCCAAAAACATAGAATTGATACGAATGTGTACTGGCTATCTCGGCCATGTTACTTGCAAATTCCCCTCCCACATACACCGGATCCACCGGAAAATGCCTGATCACCACACCGGGAAATGACTTGGTCTTTTCCGTCATGATTTCAAACCAACCGGGGTCATCTTCCACACTGATCACCTGACTAGCGTGTTTGGCAAAAAACAACGTGCTGCCTCCACAACCAAACTCAAGAACCTTCATTTCCGGCTTGATGAAGTTTTGAAGGTGTACCAAAGCCCCATGAGCAATCCAAGGAAGACCTACTTCGGCAGGTTGCTTGATCGATTGATTGTAGCGGAAATAAACCGGGAACTCCGAAAGCGCCTGCCAGGGGACTTGATGGGACCTGAAAAATCGAAAGAATTCGGAAATAAACCTACCTAGGATTTTAGCAAAGGGTTTTTTGTACGTCGAAGTCATTTAAAACAGGTTGGGTAATTGACCAAGTCCTTCCAAGATAAATAAATCAAAGTCTTATCCATGAAAGGATTATTTTCATTTCTTACTTTGCCCCAAAATCAGGGACTTTTCCAAAAACTCCCACGAATCCAGTTGGATAAAATGTATGAATGACCAGTGGAAAATCAAGGAAAAAAGGACTGACAATCCCCTTATACTAGTAGATATCGTATGAAAAGAATTGCCCTCGGGTTTGTATTAGCCTTGCTGATTGTTGGAGCCTTCTGGTTTTTTTTCGATTCCAAATCAGAACGAGAGGAACTTCGCGCTTCCTCCGAACTGATCCAAAAGCAGGTCAATCAGGTCGGCAAACTCATCGTCACGGAAGGATATTATTCCAAAGTTTTCACCTTCAAAAACTCCCAAAATCTCTTTCTAAATCTTTGGACTTCGGATAAAAAAGCCCTCGTCGTAGTCAATGCCAAGGCAACCGTGGAGTATGACCTCCGCCAGCTTCAAACCGAGATCGATATCGATAATAAAACCCTGATCCTGAAAAAAATTCCTGACCCAGTCCTCAATATCTACCCGGAGATTGAATACTACGATGTGACCCAAGATTACTTCAATTCATTCGAAGCCAATGATTACAACAAAGTGAAAAATTCCGTCACTGCGCAAATGCGGGCTCAGATCGAGAAATCGGATCTGATGGCCAACTCACGAGACCGGCTGATGGCTGAACTGACCAACTTTTATATTTTGACCAATTCGCTGGGCTGGACGCTGAAGTACGAGGAGCAAATCATCGAAAATCCCGAGCAACTGGAGCTGATTAAGAAGTAAAGATTGAATTCATCAAATTCCAAAAACCAAAAATCCCGCGAAGTCTTCACTCCCCGGGATTTTTTTTTGCAATTATTCGAAGACCTCGTATTTCGAACTTCGTACCTCCTAAGCTCCTCTCCCACTCGCTTGCAGGGGAATATCCGTCAGATCCTGGATTTTGATCGGCTTGCCCTGCTCGATGGAATTCCTGGCCGCAATTCCGATCAGACAGGACATGGCTCCGTCACGGCTGCCGGCGGATTGTCGCCAAGGGTCAGGCGCATTGGTATCCAGGAAGAGTTTGTCTTTCAATCGGGTATCTCCGCCACCGTGGCCTCCCCCGCCCTGAGGTACCGTAATGATATGCCGCTCTCCGAAGTTTTTCACCAGCACCAACTCGTCCTCATTCTTTTCATCCCAAGGCTGACTCTCTTTGATCCAGGTTTCAAGCCTACCCTTGGTGCCGTTGAAGGCGATTCGATAGCCTTCATAAGGGGAGTAAGTCGTGAGTGAATAGCTGACCTGAACCTTGTTTTTGTAGCGGATCTGAACGGCCATCTTGTCATAGATGTCGATTTCCTCCCGAAATACGCAGCCATCCCGATGGTAGCCGTCATACTTTTCGTTTTCTACATAAAGCTTGGTCAAATGTTCATTTTTGGTGATATCCCAGTGGAAATCGCATTTGGAAGCATGGGGACATCCGCGGCAGGTGGTGTGACGGAAAGGACCGTTTTTGCCATAAAATTCCAGCGCCCCGTAGGCATAGACTTCCTCTGGATCGGAATCCAGCCACCAGTTGAGCAAATCAAAGTGATGGGTAGACTTATGCACAAGCAGCGTCCCTCCAAATTCCCTTTTTCCATGCCATCGACGGAAATAGTCTGCCCCATGAGAGGTGTCCAGGTACCAGTGAAAATCCACTGAAGTGATGGTGCCGATTTCTCCAGCTCTCAGCAATTCATAAAGTTTCTGACGGTGCGGAGAATACCGGTAGTTGAAGGTCACGATGAGTTTTTTGCCCGACTTGCGCTCCGCGTCGAGGATGGCCTGCATCTTAACCTCGTCCGTAGTCATGGGCTTTTCGGAGATCACATTCATCCCTGCCATCAGTCCTTTCACGATAAATTCATGGTGGGTACTGTCCATGGTGGTGACGATCAGCACATCGGGCTTTGCCTCTTTGAGCATTTGGTCGGCATCCAGATAAAGCGGGCAGTCCACTCCCATGTAGGTTTTACCATAATTCATCCTGCCTTCGTTTTTGTCCGAAAGCCCCACAAATTCGACCTGATCCTTGTAAGCCCGGATCACATCTCTCCCCCACATGGCAAGTCCTCTCACACCTGTCCCGACAAGGGCAAGTTTCATTTTTTGTCCTGGCTTGTCAAAAATCGAAAGCGCCTGGGCGACGGGATGGAGAAAAAGTGAGCCTGCCAAAGCCCCGCCGGTAAGGGCGATAAAGTCTCTCCTTGACTGTTTCTGTTCTTTATCCATGGTTATTCGGGTTGTTTCTATTTTGGAAAAAGGAAGTTATACAAAACTTACAGAAGGTAATCCGAAAATTACGGAATCGATTTTTCTGTCTGACAGAAGGTAAATCGCCTTTGAATCCGGCCTGAATACCTATTTTTGACCCATGAATACGATGACCGTGGAGCGCAGCATTTCAGTTCGGGGACTTTTCCGTATCAGTAGACCAGTCAACTTGCTTTTGGTGGCATTTACCCAGCTGATGACTGCGTATTTTTTGGTGGAAACCACCCATCAGGGACTCCCTGTGCTTCAGGATATTCAGTTGTACATTCTGATTTTTTCCACGGTACTGATTACTGCGGCGGGCTACATGATCAATGACTACTACGATGTCAAAATCGACTATGTAAACCGACCGCAAGAAGTAGTGGTAGGAAAGGGCATCAAACGCCGGATGGTGATTTTCCTGCATTCCCTCTTCAACTTCACAGCGATAGGCTTGGGGTATTTCATTTCCCCACGAATAGGCCTGATCAACTTTTTTGCAGCTTTTTTGCTTTGGCTTTACAGCAACCGATTAAAAAGAGAACCCTTTATCGGGAATCTCAGTGTGGCATTTTTGACTGGCTTATCGGTATACCTCGTCGCTTTCTTTTATCAAAAGTCCGAACTTTTGGTGCTGACTTATGCGATTTTCGCCTTTTTCCTCAATCTGATCCGGGAGATCATCAAAGACATCGAGGATCGTCCCGGTGACCGAAGACATGGCTGCAGGACCCTTCCCATAGTGATCGGATTTCGCAAGACCAAGCAGGTGATTTTTTTGATTGCGATTTGCTTTGTGTGCGCGATCCTGATCGTGACCTTCGAGATCAACAACCCGGTTTTGTTTGTCTATTTCGGGATTTT
>CAYONF010000069.1:0-8852 GCA_964405255.1 uncultured Limnohabitans sp.
GAGGACATACCGGGTTTGTGATTGCCAATCAGGAATTTACCTGGGCAGAATATCGGTTTTTGGAATTTCTTACCGGAAAAAGCTAAAGGAGGCTTTTGACCTCCTTTTTCATTTTAAAATCTTTTAAGTGCCATTTGCGCCACTGTTCCTCCGATTGAAAGCGAACTTGTGGCCGCCGGAGATGGGGCGTTGAGTACATTGATGGCAAAAGGAGACTCACGGATTGCAAAATCATCCAGCAAACCGCCTGTTCTGTCGCAGGCCTGTGCACGGACTCCTGCGCCTCCATCGACCAAGTCCGATTCCTGGATTTCAGGGATCAATTCCTGAAGTGCTTTGGTAAAAGCTGATTTGGAGAAAGATCGATACAATTCGCCAAATCCTGTTTTCCAGTACTTTCCGGCCACTTTCTGGAACCCAGGCCAGGCAAGTGTTTCTGCCAATTCCCCCAAGTTGATTTGAGATTTCTTATATCCTTCTCTTCGGAAAGCCAAAACTGCATTGGGTCCTGCCTCGACTCCTCCTTTTTTCATCCGGGTGAAATGGACTCCCAAAAACGGAAAGTTGGGATCCGGAACAGGGTAAATCAGGTTTTTGACCAGGTACTCTTTTTCTTTTTCCAACTTGTAATATTCCCCCCGGAAAGGAATGATTTTCACATCATCGATGGCCGGATCGTTCATTTGGGCGACTTTGTCAGAATACAGTCCGGCACAATTGATCACGAGCTTGGCTTCCAGTGTTTTATTGGATGTTTCGATGTAATTGATTCCGTCTTTCTGACTTATTTTCAATACCTTATGATTTAGAAAAATTTCCCCGCCGTTTTGAATGATCTTTCTTCCATAGGCT
This sequence comes from uncultured Limnohabitans sp., assembly GCA_964405255.1. GTDB lineage: Bacteria > Bacteroidota > Bacteroidia > Cytophagales > Cyclobacteriaceae > Algoriphagus. The sequence goes on from CAYONF010000069.1 coordinate 853, forward strand.
AGAGCGACTTGGAAATAATCCACGATTCCAGTCTGAGGCACATGAATCGCAGCCACACCGGCACAGTAGGGTTCGTATTCCTTTAGCTCTTCGAGAGAGATACTCCGGGTCCCTGTCAGACCATTTTGAAGCCCTCTTTCCAGCAGGGTTTTGAGCAGAGGCTTTTGCTCTTCCCGAGTGGCTACAACCACCTTCCCGGTAATTTCAAAGGGGATTTTTTCCTCCTCGCAAAAGCGGATCAATTCATGGTAACCGTTGATGCAGTTAGTGGCTTTCAGCGATCCGGGTTTGTAGTACAGTCCGGAATGGATAACCCCTGAATTATTGGCAGTTTGGTGCTTGGCGAGCTGATCTTCCTTTTCCAAAACAGCAATTTTGAGGTTAGGACGGGCCTTTTGAATTTTCAATCCAGTCGCCAATCCGACGATTCCACCTCCGACTATCACTACATCGTATATCATTTCTGCATCAATTTGGGGCCAAATATACAGGTCGAAACCTCATTTAAAGAACTTTTCACCGGCAAGAAAAAGCCCCGTGTTTGCAAATTTTCACAACTCGAATGAACCAAGAAACTCAACTTTGAATTTAACTTGCGGCGGTTTTAGATTTTCAGTGACAGCGCATTCAATGCTTCGAATCCTTCTTTTTGCGTTTTTCTTCCTTTTTTCAAGTTCCCTTTGGGCACAATTTTCCATCCGGGGAAAAGTCACCGATGCTGAAACAGGAGATCCGATTGCTTTTGCAAATGTGATTTTAAAAGGCACTACGACCGGGATCACCACAGATTTTGAAGGAAATTATTTGATTCAGGCAAAAGCCTTGAGCGATAGTTTGGTGGTGAGCTATTTGGGTTATGTTTCCCAAGCCAAACCTTTGGCTAATCAACCGGATCAGGTTATTAATTTTCAGCTGAGACCTACTTCATTTGAGCTAGAGGCCTTTGTATTTGAATCTGGAGAAAATCCCGCGTTCGAAATCATCCGCAGAGCAGTCGACCGACGCAAAGACTTTGACAAGCGATCACTCGAAGCCTACGAGACCAAGAATTATACTAAAATCGAAATTGACATCGACAATCTCTCGGAAGAATTCCGACAGCGGCGAACCGTACAGAAAGTGACTTCCGTACTCGACAGCATACAGGAACTGACCAATGACGAGGGGGAAAAAATCCTTCCCGTTTTCTTCTCAGAGACTCTATCCAAGTTTTACTACCGTAACAATCCCGAGCTGAGAAAAGAAGTCATCGAAAAATCAAAAGTGACCGGAGTGGGGATTACAGACGGTTCGACTACTTCCCAGATTACCGGATCGGCCTTTCAGGAATATAACTTTTACAAAAACTGGCTGAATATTCTGGAGAAAGAGTTTGTCTCACCCATTGCCGATGGTTGGAAGACGTTTTACGATTACGACCTGTTGGATTCAGTTTTGGTAGGGCAGGACTCCTGCTACAAGCTACAGGTGTATCCCCGGCGTGAGCAGGATTTGGCCTTTTCGGGTACCATTTGGATCAATTCCAAGACCTATGCGCTCAAGCAGGTGGACTTGACGATTCCCAAGGCCGCCAACCTCAATTTTATTGAGCGAATCAAAATCCAGCAGGAATTGGAACCAACCACTGCGGGACCTTTGATCCCTTCCAAAACCAGGGTTCAGGTCAAAATCGGGCAGGTGACTCCTCAGACAGCGGGATTGCTCGCGAAGTTTTATACCGCCACAGACAGTGTAATCCTCCAGGAACCCCAGCCAACCAAGTTTTTCAATCAAGCGGTGGAGCTCAGACCGGATTTTGGGACGGGCACGGCAGACTTTTGGAGGAAAAACCGAACCGATTCCCTCGATAAAGAGGAATTAGCGGTGCTTCAGATGGTGGATACGCTAAAGACGATTCCGATCATCCGATTCTATTCTGAGGGGTTGAAGTTTTTTGCGACTGGTTTTCTTCCTGTAGGTAAAATCGACTTAGGACCTTGGACTGAGTTTGGAAATTACAACAATGTAGAAGGGGTTCGCCTGGGAATGGGACTCCGAACCAATTACAAATTTTCCAACAAATGGGCATTTCAAGGCTATTTGGCGTACGGGTTCAAGGATGAGCGATTCAAGTATTCTGCCTCAGCCACACGGATCTTGGATCGGGCGAGGTGGACTACACTCAAGCTGAGTGCTTCCAAGGAAATCGATCAGGTGGGTTTGGAGATGGAAAGCCTTCAGGGCAACAGTGTATTCTTGGCGGCCAGCCGGTTTGGTACCTTGAGGAGGCCATTCATTGCCACTACCCAAAAACTGACCTTCCAGCGGGAGTTTTTCAAAGGATTCTTGTTTACAGCAGGGCTGAATCTGTTTGACTTTAATCCCTTGTATGATTTTTATTACCTCGAAAAGGACACTCGGGAATACAAATCAGAATTTCAGACGACCGAGATCCGCGCAGGACTTCGGTATGGGCGAGATGAGATCATCATCATCAATGACAACGAACGGGCATCCTTTGGACCATCCCGATGGCCGATTTTTGAGGTTAATTATACCCGGGGGATTGACTTTTTGATCGGAGACATTCGCTACACCAAGCTAAGCTTTTACCTTTATCAGCGGGTGAATATGGGGCTCTTTGGAGTAGCACGCTACGAAGTTGATGCAGGAAAAGTCTTCGGTGAAGTGCCGTATCCTATTTTGAAAAATCACCTGGGAAATGAAACCTTTTTCTACACCACGGCGGCTTTCAACACGATGAACTTCAATGAATTTGCCTCTGACCGCTACGTGAGTTTGCGGTACCGGCATTTTTTTGAGGGCTTTTTGCTCAATTCGATTCCCCTGATCAAGCGACTCAACTGGCGGGCAGTGGCCAATGCTAACATACTTTTTGGATCTGTACAGGATCAAAATATAGCCAATGCACCAAGCCTTGATCCTGAGGGCAATCCGATTGAAACTTTTGGCCGACTGGATTTTGGAGTGCCTTACTTGGAGCTGGGCTATGGGATCGAGAATATTTTCAAGTTTTTCCGGGTTGATTTCTTCCATAGGATGACCTATTTGGATAATCCGGGAGCAAAGCCATTTCACGTAAAAGTCAGTGCACAGATTATTCTTTGAAAGAATGTTTTCAGGATTCCCCATGTGAAATATTTTTCGATTGAAGCCTGCTTTTGCATATTTGCATTTAAATCAACCTGCCTGTTTGTATGGGCAGAAAAATAAAAACACATGTCAAAACAAATCAAAATTACCCTTCCGGATGGCTCCGTGAGGGAGTACGAACAAGGAACATCCGGGCTACAGATTGCTGCCAGTATCAGCGAGGGTTTGGCTCGAAACGTTCTTGCAGCCAAAGTCAACGGGCAAGTATGGGATGCAACTCGGGCAATAAACGAGGATTCCACGCTCCAACTGCTCACTTGGAATGACGGAGAAGGCAAAAATACCTTTTGGCATTCCTCTGCACACTTGATGGCGGAAGCTTTGGAAGCTCTCTATCCAGGGATCAAATTTGGAATCGGTCCTCCCATCGAAACCGGTTTTTACTACGATGTAGACTTCGGAGATCATAAGTTGGAAGGGGAGGAGCTGGAGAAAATCGAGTCCAAAATGATCGAGCTGGCCAAACAAAAAAGTGACTTTGTCCGAAAAGAGGTCTCCAAAAAAGATGCAGTTGCCTACTTCCTGGAAAAAGGGGACGAGTACAAACTTGATCTTTTGGAAGGCTTGGAAGACGGTACGATTACCTTCTATGAGCAGGGTAATTTCACAGATCTTTGTAGAGGGCCACATATTCCGAACACCGGCTTTGTGAAGGCCGTGAAGCTGACCAATATCGCCGGAGCCTACTGGAGAGGGGATGAGAAGCGGAAGATGCTTACCCGTATTTACGGAGTCACTTTCCCCAAAGCACAGGAGCTAAAGGATTATTTGACTTTGCTCGAAGAAGCTAAAAAGCGTGATCACCGCAAGATCGGTCGTGAATTAGAGCTTTTCACTTTCTCCGAGAAAGTAGGAATGGGCCTTCCTCTATGGCTTCCAAAAGGCACTTTGCTGCGTGAGCGCTTAATCAGCTTTATGAAAAAAGCGCAGGACAAATCGGGCTATCAGCAAGTAACAACTCCTCATATTGGAAGTAAGGTCTTGTATGAAACTTCCGGACACTATGAGAAGTACGGCAAAGATTCCTTTCAGCCAATCACAACTCCTCATGAGGGCGAGACATTCTTGTTGAAGCCGATGAACTGTCCTCACCACTGCGAGATTTACAAGCATAAGCCAAGATCCTATAAAGACCTTCCTATTCGTTATGCGGAGTTTGGTACAGTCTACCGATATGAGCAGAGTGGGGAATTGCATGGTTTGACTCGCGTTCGAGGATTTACTCAAGACGATGCGCACATTTTCTGCCGTCCAGATCAAGTCAAGGAAGAATTTATCAAAGTGATTGATTTGGTGCTTTATGTATTCAAAGCCTTGGGTTTCCAGGATTACACGGCTCAGATTTCGTTGAGAGATCCGGAGAAAAAAGAGAAATACATTGGTACCGATGAGGCTTGGCAAAAAGCGGAATCTGCGATCATCGAGGCCGCAGCTGAAAAGGGATTGGAAACCGTAACTGAATTGGGAGAAGCTGCCTTCTACGGTCCAAAACTCGACTTTATGGTCAAAGATGCCTTGGGAAGAAAGTGGCAATTGGGTACGATTCAGGTGGATTATCAGCTACCGGAGCGATTCCAATTGGAATACATCGGATCAGATAACCAAAAGCATAGACCAGTGATGATTCACCGTGCGCCATTTGGTTCCCTGGAGCGATTTGTAGCCGTGCTGATTGAGCACTGTGCGGGTGACTTTCCATTATGGCTCGCCCCGGAGCAAATCAATATCCTTCCGATTTCCGAAAAATATACGGCTTACGCCGAGGAGGTAAAAGCTATTTTGGATGAAGCAGGTATTACGGGAAATATCGACAATCGAGACGAAAAAATCGGTCGAAAAATCCGTGATTCGGAAGTAAAAAAGGTTCCTTTCATGCTGGTTGTCGGGGAAAAGGAACAGGAAGAAAGAAAAGTTTCCGTACGTAAGCATGGTCAAGGTGACTTAGGCAGCTTCTCACCTGAGGAGTTTATTTCGTATTTTCAGGGGATTATTTCAGAATCACTAAGCAAAGAGTAAAACGTATTATTTTATTCTGTTTTTTAGAATTGGAAATAATTCCGATATTTGCAGGCAATTTCACTAAAAACAATCAAAGCAAACTTGAGCCAAAAACCACAACAGCAACCAAGAGGAAGACAAGAAGAACCTTATCGAATTAACCATAAAATCAGAGTTCGGGAAGTTAGACTGGTCGGAGATTTCGTAGACGGCGGAAACGCTGTTTTACCGATCGAAAAAGCCATCAAACTTGCTCAGGACAATGAGTTGGACCTTGTCGAAATTTCTCCGAATGCAGTTCCTCCTGTTTGTAAAATCATCGATTACGCGAAGTTTAAATACGAGCAAAAGAAAAAGCAAAAGGAGATTAAGGCGAATGCCGCCAAGGTTGTTTTAAAGGAAATCCGTTTCGGACCTAATACTGATGATCATGACTTTAACTTCAAAGTGAAGCATGCCATCAACTTCCTGAAAGAAGGAGCAAAAGTAAAGGCTTATGTACATTTCGTAGGCCGTACGATTGTCTTCAAAGAAAGAGGAGAAATGCTTCTCTTGAAATTTGCCCAGGCTCTTGAAGATCAGGGAGTCGTGGAGCAAATGCCAAAATTGGAAGGAAAGCGTATGAACATCTTTATTGCACCGAAACCAGGCAAAAAATAAATTTCAACCAACTAAATACAGCAAAATGCCTAAAGTAAAAACCAAATCGAGTGCAAAGAAGCGGTTCTCTTTAACAGGGACCGGCAAAATCAAAAGGAAACACGCTTTCAAAAGCCACATCCTGACGAAAAAATCTACCAAGCGTAAGCACAACCTGACCAAAGCTGGTTTGGTACACACTTCCGACGAAGGTAGAGTAAGAGACATGTTGAAGATCTGATCTTCTCCAGAACTCTTTAAAAATTAAGGTTTATTAATTCACCAGATGCTTTGGTAAAAAAGTTTCCAGTCAAACGGAACACCAAGTGTCAAAAAACAAAAAACTATGCCTAGATCAGTAAACGCGGTAGCGTCACGAGCAAGAAGAAAAAAGGTGCTTAAGGCCACAAGAGGATACTTCGGAAGAGGTAAAAATGTGTGGACAGTAGCCAAAAACAAGTACGAGAAAGGTCTTCAGTACGCTTACAGAGACCGTAAAGCGAAGAAAAGAGAATTCAGAGCTTTGTGGATTCAGCGTATCAATGCCGGTGCCAGAGAGCACGGTGTTTCCTATTCTCAATTGATGGGTATGTTGAAGAAAGCTGAAATCGAACTGAACAGAAAGGTTTTGGCTGACTTGGCAATGAACCATCCAGAGGCATTCAAAGCTGTAGTTGAAAGAGTAAAATAAGGGTTGCACTTCCTTATTTTGCAGAAGCCTTCCTTCGGGAAGGCTTTTTTCATTTAAAACAATTTGAAAATTCCATAGGCTGAAACCATCCCGATGGAAATCACACTGAGCCAAAACATGATCTCTGACCAAGGACCAGAAACCAACCTTAATTCCCGGTTCTTAGCTCTAAACTGAATCGCTCCGACAACAACAATCAACAGCAAGACCGATCCAACCACTCCTCCTGAGAGCACCATAAAACCCGGTAATTCCACAAAGAGGTAGGTGATGATCCAAAGGATGGGAAAGACCCAGGCCAAAATACTGACCCATTTTTTACGATCGGTTTCATTTCCGGATTGGATCCAGCCAACCTGAGAAAAGATATCCGGGAATAGCCTGGACCAGTAAGCAAGTGTGGCAAAAACACTGGAATAAAGCGCAAAAAAGGCCCCGGTTAAATACCCCAGACGAGCTTCTTGTCCCAGAGATTCGGTGTAAATAGTTGCCAAGGCGCTGATTAACTCGTTTCCATCCGGAATTTCTTGTTGGCCATACAACACAGCTGCTCCTAAAAGGTAAAACGCAGCCGTCACCAAGGTATAGATGATCATTGCCAAAAAAGCATCGAGGTACATGATTTTGATCCAACCCCTTGCCCGGTTTTTCCAATCTTCTGTGCCGTCGTTTGGACCTGCGTAGGCAGCATATCCTTTTTCCTGACACCAATAGGTATAGGCTATGATTTCATCACTGGCCACTCCCGTAATTCCAAAAGCTCCGATTGCCACAAAAATTACCTTTTGTGGCAAATCGAATGTCAAACCGGACAACACATCATCCAGAGAAAAGCGAAATGGAGTAAAATACAATCCAACTAGAGAAGTAATGGTAAAAATTGTAAACCCGAAAACCATCAGCGTCGCAGTTTTCTCAATCAGGCTGTAATAGTTTTTAAAAATCAAAAGGCTAAGGCTAATGCCGAGTAACACAACCCAAAAAGGGACAGCGGTGGAGGGGAAAATTAGACTCAGAACAATTGCTGAACCTCCAAGCATCCCACCAAGCTGGAGGATTTTTATCAGTGTCAGAAGAAAAGTGGACCAAACTGCCCAGTTTCCTTTTCTAAATGAGGGACCGGAAAGTTGGTTGAATGCCTGCATCACAGGCTTCCCTGTGATAATTGCATTTTTGCCGAATTCAAGTTGGATGGCAACCTTGATCAGACAGCTGACCAAGATTACCCAAAAGGTGACAAATCCTCCCTTGGCTCCCAAAACTGTCGTTGCAATTAATTCACCGGAACCCACTATGGAAGCAGATAGAATAAACCCAGGACCCAAAAAACCAAGCTTTTTGAAAAAAGAAGTAGGCGGATTTCGGATAGTTTGGGTTTCCATTTAGGTGGAATATACCCAAAAATGAATCGCAAATAAATCGAGAGGAAAAAATTGAAAAGTGAGCAAATTCCCATCTATGTTCTTCCTGAAGAAGGAGAATAAAGAATGTAAACAACAAATTCTTCCATTGACGCAAA
>CAYONF010000069.1:8952-21921 GCA_964405255.1 uncultured Limnohabitans sp.
AAAAAGGCTTCCGTTTCCGGAAGCCTTTGTAGCGAGGACGGGAGTTGAACCCGTGTCCGCCGCGGCGGATATGAATCCTGTAGGTCTTTCCTGATTAGAATTGGAGATATTATTTCAAGTAATCCGGAAGGACATGATTTCGAACCCAATCTCTTCCCTTTCCGGTTTTGAGTTCTTTTTCACGCGCTAAGGCTTCATTTTTGGATCTGAAAAATTCGACATATACCACTTTCCAAGGCCGGTATCTCAAGGTAAATCCTTTGGTTGATTTGAAATTGTGAAAATAAAACCTGGTGATCAGGTCAGAGGTCATTCCAGTGTAAGTTTTTCCTGAAGAAGGAGAATAAAGAATGTAAACAACAAATTCTTCCATTGACGCAAAAAAGAAAAAGGCTTCCGTTTCCGGAAGCCTTTGTAGCGAGGACGGGAGTTGAACCCGTGACCTCAGGGTTATGAATCCTGCGCTCTAACCAACTGAGCTACCTCGCCAGATATTTTGAAATAAAATTATTCAGGCATTGATTTTTGAAATTAATGGCTAACTTAAAGCAGCATCAGATTCCCAAAATCAGGCGTTTTCCTTGTGAAATAAGCCTCTTAAACCCCTTTCTGAAAGGGAATGCAAATATGAGGTCTTGTACTTTGAAATGCAAGTTCAGTTTTGAGAAAAAGTGTGAAAAAATCACCTTTAAATTATCGCATCATGGTCAAAAATAAGTTTGTTGCTGATTATCAAATAAATGCTTCCAAGAAAATCGTTTTTCATTATTTGAGTACAGCCAGTGGCTTGGAAGAGTGGTTTGCTGATCAAGTGCGCATCGATGAAGACAAGAATTACATTTTCAACTTTGACAATGAGGATCATTACGCCAGGCTTTCATCTCTGAGGTCAAACCTCCATGTGAAGTTTGATTTCTTTGATCCCAAAAACCCCAATGAAACGGACCATTCATTCATTGAATTTAAACTGGAAGAAAACGAATTGACTCAATCGCTTTTTCTTAAAGTGATCGACTATTCCAATGATTATGAAGAACAGGAGTTGGAAGCGATTTGGGAAGGAATGATTGGCAAGTTAAAAGAGATTATAGGTGGATAAATTCCGTCCAAATCACCAACTTTGAACTCCTGCAAGAATTAACCGTTTCTTTGCCGGGGGAAGTTTGGAAGAATGAAAAAACTCGATAAGCTAATTTTGGGGTCCTTTCTGGGCCCGTTCTTGCTGACTTTTTTGGTGGTTGACTTTATCTTACTGATCGTCAACATGCTCAAATACTTCGATGAAATTTTCGGGAAAGGTTTGGGCTTTTGGATTTATGCCGAGTTGATCGGGTACTTCGTGATCAGTATTTCCCCGATGGCTCTTCCATTGGCAGTACTGCTTTCCAGTTTGATGACGTTCGGTAATCTCGGGGAGCACTTTGAGCTGACCGCGATCAAGAGTAGTGGGATTTCTCTGATCCGGGCCATGCGGCCTATAGGCATTTTTGCCATCTTCTTGACCATTTTCGCCTATTGGTCTAATAATTACCTCGTTCCGAAAGTCAATCTCAAAACCTTCAGTCTGCTGTATGATATCCGGATGAAGTCTCCAGCTTTAGACATCAAAGAAGGGGTATTTTATGCCGGGATACCTAACTACAGCATCAAGGTCAATCGAAAGTTGGACGATATTCGATTGCAGGACATCATCATTTACAACCATGCCGAGGAACAGGGAAATCTGAATGTCACACTGGCCGATTCGGGAAGGATGGAGACTTTTTTCAATGACAGCTACCTGAAACTCACGCTGTACAACGGTCAGAATTATAAAGAGGCTAGATCTACCCGAGGGATTTCTGAGCCTCCCGTTGAGTTTTCAAGGACAAAATTTGATGAAAACGTCATTGTATTCGACTTGGATGCTTTTCAGCTCAGCAGAACTCCGGAGGATCTGTGGTCAACCAATCGTGCCATCAAAAACATTGCAGAAATCAAGGTGGGCTTGGATTCAATCGCTACCATTGTCAATGATCTGAAATTCCAAAATTTTCAGACTGCAGAAAGCATCTATCCCTTCTTTACAAAGGACAGAAAACTGACACCTCCCGAAGAAATTAAGCGTCGAAAACAACGGGATGATGAAATCAGAAGAAATAAAATCAAAAAAGAAACTCAAGCTAAAGACTCTCTTGAACGATTAAAAATGAAATCTGATTCCCTTGCCCTGGGAAATCTAGATTCTTTGAAAGCAAAAGATATGGAAGTAACCGTGGCCTCAAGCTCGGAGACTCCTAAGTCTGATTCGCTTTTTCAAAAAAAACTAAAAAACCGTGGAGAAAAACGGGATTCCTCATTTGCAATGCCAAAGGTAATTACCTCTGTAGACACAATGGGAACCAATGAGGTAAAGAAAGCCAGAAGAACTACTCCTCTGACTGAAAAGGAAAAAGCGCTGATCGATTCTATAATTTATCAAAGGGGATATCTTTCCAATGCGATGACCATGGCTTTGAATAATTCAAGAAATCTCAAAAATACATTCAACGGGAAAATGTCCCAGGTAGAAGGACATGAGCGAGAATATCGACGCTATGAAATAGCCTGGTACCAAAAATATACTCAGGCGATCGCCTGTTTTGTGATGTTCTTGATTGGGGCTCCATTAGGTTCAATTATAAAAAAAGGGGGGCTGGGTTTGCCCGTTTTGATATCGATTATTTTCTTCATTTTGTTTTACATGCTCACCATTACAGGTGAGAAATGGGCCAAGGAGGGAGTCACGGATCCTTTTTTTGGCACCCTATTCTCCAATCTTTGCCTGCTACCATTTGGATTGTTTTTCTTGAAACAAGCAAGAAAAGATGCCCGGATTTTTGAGGCGGATTTTTATCAGGAAATCTGGAAAAAAGCGGCTGGGATTTTTCCAAAAACCTCAGCAAAATCCAATTGAGCTTTTACTTTTAGAAATAATAGTCTTACCTTTGTAACTGTTTTATAAAATTTAGCTAAACATGTATTTAACATCAGAGAAAAAACAAGAGTTGTTTAAGAATCATGGACGGTTAAAATCTGCTACTGATACAGGATCTCCTGAATCTCAGATTGCCCTCTTCACCCACAGAATCCAGCATTTGACTGAGCATTTGAAGTCAAACAAAAAGGATCACTCATCAAGACTTGGTTTGATGAAGCTGGTAGGTAAAAGAAGAAGCTTGCTAGATTACCTCCATAAGAATAACATCGAGCGCTACAGAGCAATTATTGCTGAGCTCGGAATCAGAAAATAATCCGTTCAGTAAGGTTCTCTAAGTTGAGAACCTTACTTTTTTCTTTTTAAGCTAGATGCGTAAATTTTTCAGAAAGAAGAAATAATACTAATAACCATTTATGTTACCAAATTTAATCACCAAGTCCATCTACCTACAGGATGGCAGAGAAATCATTATCGAAACAGGGGCACTTGCCAAACAGGCCGACGGTGCAGTAGTAGTGAGAATGGGAAAAGCCATGCTTTTGGCTACCGTTGTTGCCAAAAAAGACGCTTTAGAAGGAGTGGATTTTTTGCCTTTGTCTGTTGACTATCAGGAAAAATTTGCCGCCTCCGGAAAAATTCCCGGTGGATTTTTGAAAAGAGAAGGAAAGCTTTCCGATTACGAAGTTTTGATCAGCCGATTGGTTGACCGTGCTATCCGTCCGATTTTCCCGGACGATTACCATGCAGATACTCAGGTTGCAATCACCCTGATGTCTTCTGACGATGAAGTATTGCCGGATTGCTTAGCAGGCCTTGCTGCATCGGCAGCTTTGGCTGTTTCGGATATTCCATTCAATGGACCGATCTCCGAAGTGAGAGTTGCAAAAATCGACGGGGCATTGGTCTTGAATCCAAGCCCAGCCCAATTGTCAAAAGCAACTTTGGAATTCATCGTGGCTGGATCATTGGAATACATTCTGATGGTAGAAGGTGAAGCTTCCGAAATCCAGGAGGATGAGATGGTAGAGGCGCTTCAGTTTGCCCATGAGGAGATTAAGCGTCATTGCCAAGCACAGGTCGAACTGACCAAGATGGTAGGCAAGGAAAAGAAACGAGAATATTCTCACGAAAAGTCAGATTCTGCTTTGTATGACAAAATGAAGTCTGAGCTTTATGACAAACTTTTTGCTGCAGTAACCAAACAAATCGCCAACAAGTCAGAAAGAGCTGCTTTGGTGAAAGAAATTAAGGACGAATTCGTTGCAAACCTCGGTGAAAATCATGGTTTCGAAGCAAGTTTGATCGGTCCTTATTTCCACAAAATCCATAAAGAAGCTGCTAGAAATCTGACTTTGGAAACAAAGAAAAGACTGGATGGAAGAAATCTGGATGAGATCAGACCGATCTGGTCTGTGGTAGATTATCTGCCTTCCGCCCATGGTTCTGCGGTATTCACCAGAGGAGAAACTCAGTCTGTGACCACTTGTACACTGGGTACCAAGATGGATGAGCAGATGGTAGACGGGGCGGTAATCTCAGGATACAATAAGTTCTTTTTGCATTACAACTTCCCTGGATTTTCCACCGGTGAAGTGAAGCCCAACAGAGGTCCGGGAAGAAGAGAAGTAGGTCACGGAAACTTGGCTATGAGAGCTTTGAAGAAAGTCCTTCCTCCTGAAAACGAAAACCCATACACCATCCGGGTTGTTTCTGACATCCTGGAATCCAACGGTTCCTCCTCCATGGCAACGGTTTGTGCAGGTTCTTTGGCATTGATGGATGCCGGTGTTCAGATCAAAGCACCTGTAACAGGGATTGCAATGGGGATGATTTCGGATGCCAAGACCAAGAAATACGCGATTCTTTCAGATATCCTTGGCGATGAAGATCACTTGGGAGACATGGACTTCAAGGTAACCGGAACTGAAAAAGGGATCACTGCCTGTCAGATGGACCTTAAGGTGGAAGGCCTGGATTACTCTGTTTTGAAAGAAGCATTGTATCAGGCGAAAGAAGGTCGTCTGCATATCCTCAGAGAAATCTCCAAAACGCTGGCAGCTCCTAAGCCTGACTTGAAACCTCATACTCCACGTTCATTCATGATGTGGATTCCTAAAGAGCTCATCGGTGCGGTAATCGGACCGGGAGGAAAAGTGATTCAGGAAATCCAAAAGGACACTGCTACCACGATTGTCATCGAGGAAGTGGACAATCAGGGTAAGATCAATGTATTCTCAGCAAACCAAGTTAATATGGATGCTGCGATCAAGCGAATCAAAGCAATTGTGGCTCAGCCTGAAATTGGTGAGGTTTACACCGGTAAAGTGAAAAACATTCAGCCATTTGGTGCTTTTGTGGAATTTATGCCAGGCAAAGATGGTTTACTACATATCTCTGAAATCAAGTGGGAGCGTCTGGAAAGCATGGACGGTGTCCTTGAACCCGGCGAGGAGATTATGGTTAAACTGATTGATGTGGACAAAAAGACCGGTAAATTCAAGCTTTCACGAAAGGTTCTTTTGCCTAAGCCGGAAAAACCTGAATCTAAAGGTTAAGCCTGATCATACAATTGACTATCTTATCGCATTAAAAAAATAATTTCTCAAATTCTATTCTGAATGAGGCAGCTAAAAATTAGCAAACAGATTACCAACAGAGAATCCCAATCCCTGGATAAGTACTTGCAGGAAATTGGAAAAGTAGACCTGTTGACAGCGGATGAAGAAGTAGTTTTGGCAAAGCGAATTCGTGAAGGCGATCAACTTGCCCTCGAAAAACTGACCAAAGCAAACCTTCGATTTGTGGTGTCTGTAGCCAAACAATACCAAAATCAGGGACTTTCTCTGGGTGATTTGATCAACGAGGGTAATCTTGGTTTGATCAAGGCTGCTCAGCGATTTGATGAGACCCGTGGATTCAAATTTATTTCTTACGCCGTTTGGTGGATCAGACAATCCATCCTCCAGGCTTTGGCAGAGCAGTCAAGAATTGTCCGCCTGCCATTGAACAGAGTGGGTTCGTTGAACAAAATCTCCAAAACCTTCAGCGAGTTGGAGCAGAAGTTTGAACGCGAGCCATCTCCTGAAGAATTGGCTGAGGTCCTTGAGGTGACTGCTTCAGAAGTGGTAGATACCATGAAGATTTCAGGTCGTCACGTGTCGATGGATGCTCCGTTCGTACAAGGAGAAGAAAACAGCCTGTTGGACGTTTTGGAAAACGACGGAGATGAAAAGCCGGATGACGGTTTGATGAATGATTCACTTCGTAAAGAGGTTCAGCGGGCTTTGTCCACCTTGACCCAGCGGGAAGCGGATGTCATCACCCTTTACTTCGGCCTGAATGGTGAGCATGCCATGACCTTGGAGGAGATCGGGGAGAAATTTAATCTGACCCGAGAACGGGTAAGACAGATCAAGGAAAAAGCGATCCGGAGATTGCGTCATACTTCCAGAAGCAAGACGCTCAAACCATACTTGGGATAAACAAAAAAGGGGGCTTGAGCCCCCTTTTTTTTGGCTTTCCGACCAAATTTTATTCCACTGGGAATTAGTAACAATCCTCACATTTGGGAATTTTAACTTTCCTTAGTTTTGTTACCTTTTCAAAAATCACAAAATTTAACCGATTTAATACACGCTATTAATGAACCAAGAAATTGAACGGGTCAAAGTATTGATCATCGGATCTGGCCCTGCTGGCTACACTGCAGCCATTTATGCCTCAAGAGCAGGTCTATCTCCCGTACTTTATACAGGAGGGCAACCCGGAGGACAGCTTACCATCACCAACGATGTTGAAAATTACCCCGGATATCCGGATGGAATCATGGGGCCTGAGATGATGGAAGATTTCAAAAAACAGGCAGAACGGTTTGGAACTGACGTTCGCTATGGATTGGTGACCAAGGTAGATTTTTCCGCCCGCCCACACACCGTTCTAGTCGATGATCAGAAGACCATCTATGCTGATACCGTGATTATTTCGACCGGTGCTTCGGCAAAGTGGCTTGGAATTGAAAGTGAAGCCAGATTGAATGGAAAAGGGGTTTCTGCCTGCGCTGTATGCGACGGATTCTTTTTCCGTGGTCAGGAAGTAGCCATCGTAGGGGCAGGGGATACCGCCTGTGAAGAAGCCTCCTACTTAGCCAATATCTGTTCCAAAGTATACATGATCGTCCGAAGGGAAGAAATGCGTGCCTCCCAGATCATGCAAAACCGGGTGATCAACAATCCGAAAATTGAAATCCTTTGGAATACGGAAACTGAGGAAATCCTAGGTGAGGACGAAGTTAAGGGAGTGAGAATTTTTAACAATAAAACCGGAGAAAAACGCGAGATTGCAATTTCTGGCTTCTTTGTTGCTATTGGACACCAACCAAACACCGAAATCTTCAAAGATTTCATTCAGATGGATTCTTCCGGGTACATCAAAACCATCCCGGGAAGCACCAAAACCAATGTGGAAGGAGTCTTTGCCTGCGGTGATGCACAGGACAATGTTTACAGACAAGCGGTGACTGCAGCCGGGACAGGTTGCATGGCTGCTTTGGATGCTGAACGCTTCCTGGCAGCACAAGAGAATCATTAAAGCTTATTGATGAGGAATTTCATTCTTAAAGTACTATTGGGAATCACGTTGAGCATTGGTTTTTCGGAAGCCAATGCTCAAGTTTTTCCTAAGATTATCAAGAAAAACACCAGTACCAGTCCGTCAAATACTCAGGAAAGAAGAAACATTGAACTGAGACAATTTGACCAAGAATCCTATCTGCGAACGCTTGCCTCGCAAACCGATTCCCTGATTTTTCAATATGATGTAAACCTGGCCCGAATCCGGTCTATTATTTCGGAGGATCAGGATGATCTGGCTTGGACCCCGACCAATCAGTTGATCCAAATTTCTGAACAAATTCAGATAGACAGCATCTGGGTGACAGCCTATGAATATTTTGCCAATTGGGACAGCAAAAAAGTAGACATTTACAATTTTCAAATTAAAGACCTACAAGACAGCATCACGCTCAAACTGTACGATACTGGGGCCGGAGAACACTGGAGAATGCCATTGGATCAGATCAAGGTGAATTCAGTCTATGGACCAAGATGGGGAAGAGGCCATTACGGGACTGATTTGGATCTGGATACCGGGGATCCGGTGTATTCAGCCTTTGACGGCATAGTCAGGGTAAAGTCCTATGACCGGTATGGATGGGGATACTACGTTTTGGTTAGACATAAGAATGGCTTGGAATCGCTGTATGGGCACCTTTCCAAACAATTAGTGGAAGTTGGTGCAGAATTGAAGGCTGGAGATGTGGTAGGCAAGGGGGGAAGCACCGGTAGAAGCACTGGTCCTCATCTTCATTATGAATTGAGATATAGAGGACTTCCCTTTGATCCGCAAAAAGTATATGACTTTCCAAACGGAACGATAGCAGGTCCCATGTTTACGATTTCCAAGTCCCTGTTTAGCCAGGTGTCCCAAGCCAGGGCAGCAGCCTACCACCGGGTCAAACGAGGCGATAATCTGGGCTCCATTGCCAGAAGGTACGGCGTTTCGATCAGTCAGTTAACCCGCCTGAATGGAATATCGACGCGTACCATTCTGAGAATCGGTCAAAATCTGAGAGTTAAATAATCCTTCTGAGAAGATATGAAATTGGATATTTTGGTAATTGCAGCCCATCCTGATGATGCCGAATTAGGCTGCTCGGGGACCATTGCTGCTCATGTGGCAAAAGGCTATAAAGTGGGAATAGTAGATTTGACTCAGGGAGAAATGGGAACCCGCGGGACTCCCGAGATCCGGATGGAAGAATCAGCCGCAGCCGCAAAAGTTCTCGGTCTTTCTGCCCGTGAAAACTTAGGTTTCAAAGATATATTCTTCAAAGACGATGAATCTCATCAGTTGGAACTGATCAAAGTGATCCGAAAATACCGTCCGGAAATCGTGTTGGCAAATGCAGTCTCCGATCGTCACCCTGACCACGGAAAAGGTGCCTCCTTAGCTACCCATGCCTGCTTTATGAGTGGATTAAGAAGGATTGAGACTCAGCTTGACGGAGTGGAACAGGAGGCTTGGAGACCCAAATTCGTCTACCACTACATTCAAAACAATTACATCGAGCCTGATTTCATCGTGGACGTGAGCGCGCATTGGGACACCAAAATCGCCAGCATTATGGCGTTTAAATCCCAGTTTTACGATCCCAACAGCAAAGAACCGCTGAGTTTTATTTCCTCACCTGAATTCCTTCCTTTCATAGAATCAAGGTCCAGGGAATTGGGACACCGGATTATGACCAAGTACGGAGAAGGATTCACCGTCGAGCGGTACATCGGAGTTGCTGATCTTTTTGATTTGAAATAAGGGGAATCCTCAGGGAGCCAGGCGCGCGATTTTCCAGTCGCCGGCAGCTTGCTTTTGGTAAGCGATTCGGTCATGCAGACGGCTTGGACGCCCTTGCCAAAATTCCACCCGAAAAGGAATCAACCGATATCCCCCCCAGTGCGCAGGTCGTGTGATCGGCTCTTTTGAAAATCGCTCCTCAATCCGTTTTTGACTGGATTCCAGTTCTTCCCGGTTTTCGATTTCCCGGCTTTGAGGAGAAGTCCATGCCCCGATCTGAGATCCGTACGGTCTTGAAAAGAAGTAATGATCTGATTCCTCGGCATTTACTTTCTCCAAATCACCCATGACCCGGACTTGTCTTTCCAACTCCGGCCAAAAAAAAGTAAGCGATGCTTTGGGATTTGCGGCGATTTCCTGGCCTTTTTCGCTTTCGTAATTGGTGAAAAAGACAAACCCATGGTCCACTCCTTTCAGCAGGACGATCCGACCGTTGGGATAGCCATTTAGGCCTTGGGTGGAGAGGCACATGGCATTCACTTCCGGAACTTCAGCGTCTATTGCCTCATCAAACCAAATCCTGAATTGGTGGAAAGGTCCATGGGTCACATCTTTGATATCCAAGGATTTAAGCGAATAATCTTTTCGTATTTCTGAAAGCTTCATAGCCTGAGGAGAGGAGTTGAAAATTAATTGTTAAAAGTACCATAGGCATTGGTTTTTTAAAATTTAAGCCTATATTTTTCACACAAAAGGAAATCAAAATTCATGATCCAGGACCACACCAAAATACCTCAGGCCGGTAATTTACTGATTTCAGAGCCCTTTTTGCAGGACGAAAACTTTGTGCGTTCGGTCGTGCTGCTCTGTGAACACAACTCGGAAGGAAGCTTTGGTTTGGTCTTAAACAAACCTTCCATTTTGCATCTGAGTGAGTTGGTCGAAGAACTTTCATTTCTTGATTCCGAGGTGTTTGTCGGAGGACCGGTGGAGCAGAATACCCTTCATTTTATCTATTTCGGAGAAAAGAAACTGGAAGGCAGCCTGCCGATCGGCGAAAACCTGTGGTGGGGAGGGGATTTTGAAAGCTTGGTGGAGAAGCTGAAACTCGGAACCCTGAGTCCGGATGCGGTCCGGTTTTTTATAGGTTACAGTGGCTGGGCTGCAGGACAGCTTTCCGATGAATTGGGTGAGAATACCTGGATCATTTGCGATTCCAAAATCGACTCGGAAGTGCTCCAAAATACCCCGGACGAGCTCTGGCGGGTGCTGCTCAAAAACATGGGAGGGGAGTATAAGGTTATTGCAAATTATCCCCTGGACCCAAGATTAAATTAGGCAAAATCCCTACTTTTGCCCATATTGCCTTGAAATAGTATCGTTTTTATGACCGAGAAAAGTAACGAATTGTCCGATGAGGACAAGGTGACCCAAGCTTCTTCCGAGAAGGCGAAAGGTATCGAAAAAGAAAATCCCTCAGGTGAAACTGAAACCCCGGAAGTCCTTTCTGAAACCCCAACTGAGGAAACAGCAGAGGCAGAATCCGCGGCAGCAGTCGCCGAAATTCCCGAGGAAATTGCAGCGGAATCTCCTGTAGTGGATGAAGTTTCCACCCAAGAAACTTCAGAGGAAGCTCCAAGCTCAAGCCCTGCCATAGAGGAAGTTAGCGCAGCAGCCGAATCAGTAGAAGAGTCAGCTGTAGTTGATGCTCCTGAAGTAAATACAGCAGTCTCTGAATCCCAGGAAGAGGGTAGTGAAGAAGAGGAAGACCATGGAGATGAGCACGTGGAGCTTGCCGGACTCTCCAAAATACAGCTAGTAAAGTTACTCAAAGATAAAGTCCAGCATGGACAGATTCTGAAACTTGACAAACTCGCCCACGAGATCAAGTCCGCATTTGATGAATTGGTGTCTAAGGTAAAAGAAGAAGCCTTGGCCAAATTCAAAGCGGATGGAGGATCGGAAGATGACTTTTCCTATCGTCAACAGGAAGAGGAGCGGGAGTTTTCCAAGATATTCAACGACTTCAGGTATCAGCTGAATTCCCTTCGAAAAGAAGCGGAGAAGCAAAAAGAGAAAAATCTTACCGCCAAAAACGAACTGCTGAACAAGCTTCGTGACCTGGTGGATGGGGAGGAAACTACCCTGAGCATGAATGCCATCAAGGCAATTCAGGAGCAGTGGAAAGCCATCGGACCCGTGCCGGCTGCCCAAAGCAGAAACCTCTGGGCGAGCTTCAATGCCCTCATGGACCGATTCTATGACAATCGAAGCATCTATTTTGAGCTGAAGGAACTGGACCGCAAGAAGAATCTGGAGAGCAAACTCGAGCTCTGCGAAAAGGCCGAACAACTCAAAGACGTAGCCGACCTCAAAGAGGCCATCCGACAGCTGAATGAACTTCATGAAGAATTCAAGCACATCGGACCGGTACCCAGAGAAGATCAGGAAAACCTCTGGCAGCGCTTCAAAGCAGCTTCCGATGCCGTGTATGACCGAAGAAAGGACTTTTTCGAAGGTCAGAAAGAAGTCTACAAAACCAATCAGACTGAGAAAGAAGCCCTGATCGCACAACTTCTCCCTTACGGGGAGTTCAAGGCAGATCGCATCAAGGATTGGAATACCAAAACCAAGGAAATTCTGGAAATCCAGAAGGCTTGGGAAAAGATCGGTCCTGTGCCCAAAGAGGCAGGAAAAGAGATCAACAAGGCGTTTTGGGCGGCGTTCAAGCAGTTCTTTCACCACAAAAACGTGTTCTTCAAAGAACTGGACGAGATCCGTGCCACCAATCAGAAAAAAGCAGAGGGACTTATCACCCAAGCGGAGGAATTGATGCAGAATACGGATTGGCAAAACACAGCCAACCAGCTGGTCAAACTTCAGCAAGAGTGGAAAAAGCTTGGACCTACGCCGGAGAAAAACCGCGATGCGCTCTATAAGAAGTTCAAAGCGGCCTGCGATGCCTTCTTTGAAAACCGCAGAAATTCCAACAAGGCAGCCAATACGGAATTTGATCAAAACCTGAAGAAAAAGCAGGATCTGATCAAGCAAATCATCGATGCTGCCAAAGGGGAGGGCCTGAGTGAGGAGACGCTGACCGGGTGGGTTGCCGAATTCAACGAAATCGGGTTTGTGCCGCGCAAGAATATGAAGGAGATCCAGGCCCAGTTTAAGGAGGCAGTGGACAAGTACCTGGAAAAACTTGATCCGGCCGGATCAGACCGGGAAGATTTCCTATTCCGCCTTAACCTGAACCGAATTCAGTCCGATCCGAACTCGGTGAAGACCCTGAACAAGAAGGAGCACGGCATCCGCAAGCAGATCGCGGACCTGGAAAACAGCATTACGTTGTGGAGAAACAACTTGGAGTTCTTTGCGGCTTCCAAAACTGCGGATAAACTCAAGGATCAGTTTGACATCAAAATCCAGAAGGCAGAAGAAGAAATCGACAAGCTGAAAAAGAAGCTTTCGATTCTGAAAGAATTCTAAAATTAATCTGGCTCAAAATCTGGGACATAGCAAAATCTCAGAAGGAGAGTTTGGAGCAAATAGCCGGAAGGTCTATATTTGCATCACTTTAAAGGAAAGCCTCTTTAGCTCAGCTGGTAGAGCAACTGACTTGTAATCAGTAGGTCGCTGGTTCGATCCCGGCAAGGGGCTCA
>CAYONF010000070.1:0-21693 GCA_964405255.1 uncultured Limnohabitans sp.
CCTTTTGAATCGCCCCTGTAAGAGAACTTTTCAAGGGAAATTTCAGGCGTGTTGACAGATATTCTTTTACCCCATACGGATTGATGCCGATCACACCGGCCAGTTGGTTGTCGGGCATTGGGCCAGCCCGGTGTACCAGTGCGATTTTGCTGAAGTAATTGTACAGCAGCGAAAAAATAGGGATAACCGGATGTGCTTTCGGATTTTGGATAAAATAGGTGATGATTTGATTCGCCTTCAAAACATCCCGATAGCCAATGGCTTTGGTCAACTCAAAATTATTGTACTCCTTATTGATCCCAATGTACTTGGAAATATGCTCAACGGTGAATTTGGTCGGTTCGGGAAAGTTGATGAGCATTTTCCCGACCTCATTGGTAATCACCTCCAGGTTGTTTCCAATCGAGTCGGCCAGCAATTGAGCAGCTTTCGCATCGATCTGATGACCCAATTCCTTGAAATAGGACTCCACCCAACCGATAAGCAACCAGTCTTTTACCTTTTCGGAATTGACATACACCGTCTTCTTGTCCAGTTCCTTTTTGATGGAACTTCTGCCATCCAGTTTTTTATGCTTATGGGCAAAAACCAGAATCGTACTCGGAAGCGGATTATTCAAATAGCTGATTAATAGCTTCTGGGCATCTTCCTTACCCAGATCCGGGATGCTTTGAGCCTCCTTTACGATCACCACTTGCCGCTCCGCCATCATGGGAAATTTCCGGGCATTGCTCAAAATCAAATTGACCGGAGAATCCTTGCCATACAGTACCAATTGATTGAATCCTTTTTCGTGCTCGGCGATGGCATTTTTCTCAATATAGTCCGTGATGACATCAATGAAGTAGGGTTCATCACCTTCCAAAAAGTAAATCGGAGCAAACTTTTTCGCTTTCAGGTCTTTAAGAACTGCTTCGGGAGAATGAGCCATGGATTGGAAAAACTAGACGGTTTAAAGATAACAGCCGAACCGATTTGGGAGCAAAAAGGAAGAAAATAATCTTTGGTAAACTATTCGGAGCTTAACTTTGTATTGCTTTTAAAAAAAGGGAAATGAGTTTCGAAAAAGGAATAGGTCTGTACAAGGATGGTAAATTTGAAGAAGCCCTGGCGTGCTTTGATGAACTGATCTCTGTTCAATCCGGTCAGGCAGAATTGCACCTGTACCGGGGTCGGATATTAACCAGACTTGGAAAAGGCGATGCTGCTTTGGAAGATTTCGACTTGCTCGTGGCCCTCGAGCCCTACAATACCGACTACATCAGCGACCGGGGCGTGGTACTTCATCTATTGGGAAGAAATGAAGAAGCTCTCTTGGAATTGGACCGAGCCGCCAACTTGGATCCCAAAAACCCCTATCGATATAGCAGCCGAGCTTTTTTCAAAGATCGAATCGGAGATCTGAAGGGCGCTATTGAAGATTATGAAAAAGCAATCGAGCTCGATCCCGAAGATGCTGTGGCCTACAACAACAAAGGATTGGTTGAGGAGAAATTGGGATTTAGAGAACGATCAAAAAAGAGTTTTGAAAAAGCAGACGAATTGGTAGGCTATCAGCCCAATGCTGCCAAGGACAGCCTTCCTCCCATCGGAAACAATAAATCTCCGGAAGTCCCAAAACCTACTTTTATCCAAGCCGAGGAACCCAAGAAAATGAGTACAGGACACTTTTGGGCTACTTTGAGATCGATTTTGAGTGATTCCACCAGCAGGAAGGAATTTGGGGAATTTGTAAAGCGTATATTTTCCGGAAAAAAGCCTAAAAACTCTTAATCACCCAGAGGGGCTTATTGAGAAAATAGGACATTTTCTTGGATAGGTTTTTAGAGAAAATCTGATCAAAAAATGATTTCTTTTTGCTCAGGGTAACCAGGATATCCCCTTTTGCCACCTGAAGGTAATTTTCCAATCCCAAGGCTAAATCATCCCGATACGATTTGAGGACATAGTTGATTTTTTCGTACCGCACAAACGGCTTGATCTCATCTACCATCACCATGTGGAGGGATTTTTCAATGGCTTTTTGACTGGAAGACACGTGAACCAAATCTATCTCCGAATCAAACATCTGAGCCATTTCGACTACTTTTTGAATAGCCAACTTATCTTCTTCGATGTAATCTGAAGCATAAACAAACTTGCGGGGTCGTTTGAAAAATACCTTGCGGGGTACAATCAAGACATCCCGGTCTGACTGCTCCACCAATCTGCTTGCACGGCTACCAATGATAGTAGAACGGAGTTCGTTCATTCCTTCAGTCCCGGCCACTACCAGATCCGCAGCAATCTCTTTTGAATAATCCAAGACACCCTGTACTATTTTGCCTTCACGGATGGCAATTTCGCAGCCTTTCAATCCATTCAAAAGACTTTCATCCAACACTGCTTTTTGCAGGTTTTTGAGTTTTCCCTGAACAAACTCCACTTGATATTTTCCGTCCAAATCGCTTGGAGCCAGCTTCAGGTAATCTTCCCGGTTGAGCACATGGAAAAGGATCAAGTGAGCATGGAATTTTTCACCCAGTCTGGCTGCGTATTCAATGGCGTTGAGTGAACACTCTGAAAAATCTGTCGGGCAAAGGATTTTAAAAGTCTTTTCCATAGTAAAAATCAATAACCTCTTTGGCGGTTTACGAGATTTTGAAGTGGCTGGTTGGCCTTCAATCTCCTGAAGTTTTCAATGATTTGGGGTGCCGCAGCCTGTGGATTGGTAACACTCGCTATATGGGGAGTCAGTTGAATCCTGCTTTCTTCCCAAAAAGGATGATCCGAAGTCAAGGGTTCTTTGCGATAGACATCGAGAAGGGCACCAGAAAGATATCCCTTATCCAAGGCGGGAATCAAATCTTCCTCTACCAAATGCTTTCCTCTTGCCACATTGATCAGATACGTGCCGGGATTACATTTTTGAAACAGATCCAAGTTCAAAATGCTTTCCGTATCCGGAGTCAAAGGCAACAGGCACACCAGTACATTGATTTCCGAGAGAAATTCCTGAAGCTCATTTTTGGAAAAATATGGGAAGGGAAAATCTCTTTTTTCTGAAAAACCAAAGCCAAAAACAGGGAATCCCAGGTAATTCAGCTTGTCCAGCACATCGCCACCCAAAGCTCCCACTCCCATTACCCCTACTTTCACGGGAATTTCCGGATTGGACATGTCCCAGACCTTTCGCTTCTGGTCGGCTTGATATCGGGTGATTTGTCTGTGAAAATTTAGGACCCCCATGATGACATAATTGGTCATCGACCAAGTGAGCTTTTCATCCACGATTCGCACAATCGGCATGGATTCGGGAACAGCAGGATCACTCAGTATGTGGTCTACACCAGCCCCGAGGGAACTGATCAGTTTCAGATTCGGCAGGGTACTCAGGTAACCGGGGGGATGCTGCCACAGCAAGGCCATTTCCACCTCTTCTGGCCGGTCGATATCAGGATAAACCTGGATATCGATGTCCGGTTGGTGAAAATGAAGGGCATCTATCCAGATTTTGGGATTTCGGCCGGGGCTGATAATGGCTAGACTCATTGAAAAAAACGTTGGGTTAAAGAATAAAATTAGAGAGATACTTCAACCTTTGAAACCCGATAATCAAATTTCCGGGAGGGTTTTGCAAAAAGGTAAATAAAAGCCGGAAATTGCGACTCCAATCAAATCTTTGGAAAAAGTTTTGAGCGTTAAAACAGAAACCAAACAAGTAAAACACCATGATCAACAAACTCACTTTTACCTTTCTGACCTTGCTTTTGGCAACTGCGGTCAGTGTTGCCCAGCAAATCCAGATGCCTCAGGCCAGCCCAACGGCTAAAATTTCCCAGCAAGTAGGCTTAACTGCCGTGACCTTGGACTATAGCCGACCAAGCACCAAAGGCCGAAAAATTTTCGGGGAACTGGTTCCTTACGGAGAGATTTGGAGAACCGGAGCTAACGGCGCCACAGTATTGACTTTCTCCACCGAGGTGGTCATCAGTGGCAAAACAATTCCTGCCGGATCTTATGCACTTTATTCCATTCCCGGAAAGACAGAATGGACCATCATCCTGAGCAAAAACACCAAATTATGGGGCGCTATAGGATATAATCAGGCTGAGGATCAGGTAAGGTTTAAGGTAGAGCCTTCCAAGACCAGCAAAAAATACGAAACCTTTGAAATCAGCTTCAACAACCTGACTGACAACGGTGCCGATTTGTCCATGAAGTGGGAGTACACCCGGGTGGATTTCAAAATCATCACCGAAGTAGATCAAACTGTAATGGCGGATATCCAGAAGCAGGTGATCGATGCCAACACCACGAATCCTTCCCTCCTCTATCAGGCCGCCAGTTATTATTTCACCAATTCAAAGGACTTGAATCAGGCATTAGCTTGGATCAAGCAATCCACTGACAGCGATCCAAAATATTACACCATGCACCTGAGAGCCAAAATCGAACTGGCTTTGGGAATGAAAACTGAGGCATTGGACTCTGCTACCAAATCCAGGAAATTGGCTGAGGAGGCTAAAAACCCGGATTACGTCGCGCTGAATGACCGACTGATCAAGTCAATCAAGTAATTCCAATTCACAACAAAAAACCTCCGGAGAACAGCTTCGGAGGTTTTTTTATGTCCTATTTTTAGGATTGGTCAGCACTCCTTCCAACTAGCGGCTGCAATATCCAGGCAAAAAGCATGACCGCGATGCATCCAATGGCATTGTACCACAAGAAGCCGATGTCCCAATGAAAGCCCAGAATTCCGGTTCCATTTCGGAAATGAACCAAAAGAATCAAAGCCTGAGAAAGCAAAGCGGCAATAAAAACCGCCCTTCCTTTTACCCATTTCATAAAAAATCCCACGATGAAAATGCCCAAAATGGAACCGTAAAAGAGAGAGCCCAAGAGATTTACCGCTTGGATCAAATTCTCGAACAAGGAAGCATAGGTGGCAAAAAGAATTGCTCCGAGTCCCCAAAATGCGGTAAAAAGTTTGGAAGACATCACATAGTGACGGTCCGTTGCATCTTTCTTGATCGATCTTTTGTACAGGTCAACAGTACTCGTGGAGCCCAAGGCGTTTAATTCGGAAGAAGAGGAAGACATGGCTGCTGAAAAAATCACCGCAAAGAGCAAACCCACGATTCCTTCTGGCAAATAATCCATCACAAATCGCATAAAGACATAATCCGTGTCTCGGGTCTCCGCCTGTGGATCATTCAATTTGATCAATGATTTGACTTCTTCCCGGATTTCCGATTGTTCGGATTTTATCTCCTTAATCTTTCCTTTGATTTCCTCGGCTTTTCCTTCATTCTCTGCATCAATGGCAGAAAGCAGGTCTTGATACGCGACTTTTCCACTCTCAAAACTTGTCTGATATTTTTGTTCCAATTGCTCAAGCTGCGGAGCATAGTCACTTTGGCGCAGCTTTTCTGTCTGTACTTGGTTGAAAATTACCGGAGGCTGGATAAACTGATAAAACACAAAGACCATTACCCCGATAAAAAGAATGATGAACTGCATCGGAATTTTCAAAAAGCCATTCATAATCAATCCAACGCGGCTTTGGGTCAAAGTCTGACCTGAAAGATAGCGCCCAACCTGACTTTGGTCCGTACCGAAATAACTCAGAAAAAGAAAGACGGCTGCGGTCATCCCAGACCAGACATTGTACCGGTCAGCCAGGTCAAATTCAAAACTCACCACGTTGAGTTTTTCCATTTTCCCGGCCACATGAAGGGCTTCCTGAAATGAAATCGGCAGCATCTGGATGACAATGATTCCTGCCAAAATCATCCCGCCCATCATGACGGCCATTTGCTGTTTTTGCGTAATCGAAACGGCCTCCGTTCCTCCTGAAACCGTGTAGATAATGACCAAGACTCCGATGAAAATATTGGTCCAGGTCAGGTTCCAACCCAACAAGGTAGAAAGGATAATCGCTGGAGCATAAATGGTAATCCCCGCTGCCAATCCCCGCTGAATGATGAAAAGCAGAGCCGTCAAAGTCCTGGTCTTGAGATCAAAGCGATTTTCCAGATACTCGTAAGCTGTGTATACTTTCAGCTTGTAATAAATCGGAATGAAGCTCACCGAAATGATAATCATGGCCAGAGGCAAGCCAAAGTAAAATTGAATGAAACGCATTCCATCTTCATAAGCCTGCCCTGGAGTACTCAGAAAAGTAATCGCAGAAGCTTGAGTCGCCATGATGGAAAGCCCAATGGTCCACCAGTTCATTGCATTTTGGCCCCGGAGATAGGAGTCGAGGTTTTTGCGCCCACGGGTTTTATAAATCCCATAGGCGGCTATCAAAATCAAGGTTCCGTAGAGTACGATCCAGTCGAGTGAACTCATGCAAAAGCCACGGTTAACCAGTAAAACAACGCGATCATGATTACCAAGCTAGTCATGAGACCGAGATAAATGGCCTTCCAGCGAATCGGCTTTTCCTCCATAGTGCTTTACTGCTCAATCAAGTTGATAAATAATTTAATAGCTCCGGGAACACCTGCCGGTAACTGCCTGAAAAAGGATATCCCCGTATACACGTAGGTACCTTGACCATATTTAGCTACAATAAGCGAACCGTTGTTTGGCTTTTCGTCTGGATCCTGCATAATAAACGGAGTCTGATACGCAGAGTCGATTGCTGTCGCGAAGTATAACCCTCTCTCCTGGACCCAACCCTCTAAATCCTCAGCCAGAACTTTGTTTGGTCCAGCCAAAACCGAACTGTTCCAATCCGCTGTCACCGGAGAATTTTGCACTGCGACACGGTCTCTTCCGATTGTATATGAATAGGGACCAAGCTGATTGGTCAAAAGCGGTGAGCTGGTATTGTACTGCACGATGAGGTTTCCTCCAGAATTGACATATCCCAAGAGCGCTTGTTGATTAGATGCCAAGTCCATATTGGTATTGTAAGCACGAATTCCTACCACGATAGCCTTAAATTGGTTTAGGTATTCAGCCGAATAATCATTGGGTCCGATCATGGTCACTTTGTAACCCAAGGCGGTCAAAACGCCTGGCACATCATCGCCTGCACCGGGAATGTAGCCAATCTTGTCTCCTGACACCTTCCAGTCTGCCTGAATCAGATTAATACTGGCCGGAATAAAATAAGTCAGATTTGGAATGTGCTTATAGGAAATCTGCTTGATGACCTGATCGTAAGCTTTGCCCGAAGAAGTCGTAAATCTTGCGGTAATCACCGTTTTCTCATTACCAACTGGAAGAAAAGCTACTTTATAGATTCTTCTTTTTTGGTAAACTTCATCTTCAACACTCAGTATTTTAAACCGGTTTTTGTCAATTCCCTCAAAGTCAAGTTCACCATCTAAAAACTGTTTTTTGAAATTCACTGATACCGTTACTATGGAATCTGCACCGGAAACCAGGAAAACATTGTTTTTGGAAATCGTCAAATCCACCTCCGGCACAATGGTGAAAGGTTGCTTGATTTCCCCATCGACTTGATCATTGTATTTGTAAAACAACTGGACAGGCAGCCTAAACTGCTGATCTCCGATGGAGAAAGTAAGATCTCCTCCCACGGTTTGAGAAGAAAAAGGAACTCCGATTTTTTGTTGACTTGGAACTGAAAATAGGGAACCGTCCAATGGATTTTCAAGCCAATAGGGCTGAGAATTTGGAGTGCTTTCCGGAATTTCAAATTCAATTGGAATAGTAACAGTCGCATTTTCTTTGGCAGATCTTCCCGTGTAATAGTTGTCTAAAATCTGAATAGATACATTGTTGATTTCAGTTTGTGAAGGATTGGTCAGAATCAAATCGGTTCGGATTTGATCACCGGGAAAACCGATTTCTTTTCGGGCAATAAACTCATATTCGAAACCCAAGGAATTGAAAATCGTCTGGTCCAATTTTTCAAGCTTCTCTTTAACCCAAGTCTCTTGAGAGTTTAGTCCAATCATGGACTTTCTCAAGGAAAGCAAAGCAGGTACATTTCTATCCGGCTGGACAAAATTGAAACTGTTCAGAATTTGATCAAGCTGGGTGAGGATTGCATTTCCCCCATTCAGTTTTCCCCAACGATTGGCCACCCCATCAAATGGCGTATTGGTATAATCCTCCCCTCCTACTTGCTCGATGTAATCCTTGGCATTTCCCTCCCCTGCAGTAGCTCCAAATCCCTGTGATTTGTGCATCGTACGACTGTCTGCCGCTATTTGGTGATAAGTTTTTCCCAGCAATGGATCATACCCACCTACTTCAAAAGCATAATATTTTTTACCAGCCTCCGGCTCAAACTCCCCTCTGAAATTGTAAGCATTGAAAAAAATTCGTTTGGGCTGCCAGGGCTTTACCCATTGAAGCTGTTTGGGGAAAGCATCCGGTTTTCCTGCCAATTCAAATGCCTCTCCAGCTAAGATCGCTGAAGTGGTATGGTGGCCGTGGGTCACCCCAGGAATCGTGTTGAAACGCGTGATGATGATATCCGGCTGAAACTTTCGGATAGCCCAGACCACGTCAGCAAGGACCTTCTCTTTTTCCCAGTTTTGGAGGGTTTCAGTGGGATTTTTGCTAAAGCCAAAATCCATGGCCCGTGTGAAGTATTGCCTTCCCCCATCGGTTTCCCGGGCTTTAATCAGTTCTTGGGTACGGATTTGTCCCAACTCGATACCTAATTCTTTTCCGATCAGATTTTGTCCCCCATCACCCCGCGTCAAACTGAGGTAAGCCACCTCGGCATGTTCCCCATTAGCCAGGTAGGCTATCAACCGGGTGTTTTCATCATCCGGGTGGGCGGCAACATATAGCACCCGTTTGGTCTCTTTGATCTGGAGAATCTGGTGGTAAATCTGGGAAGAAGGAAGAGACTGGGCCTGAGCGTAAAAATTGAAAAATCCAAGTAAAACGATTAGAAACGCCTGAACTGCTTTGGGTCTTAGCATAGATGGTTTTAATTGACACAGAAAGCTATCGGAATCCTCAGGGAAATAAAAATATTTTGTGATTAGTGGAGGATTTTCGAATGATCGATGTCACTTTTTCCCTGGAATTGTATACCCCACGGTAAATTCAAAAAAATCAGCTTTTGCCTTATGCGCTTTGATCTGCATTCCGGCAAACATGCTATTGTCAAATCTATATCGGGCACCGATCCGCTCGTAAAACCAAGTAATTTCTTGATTCAATTCGTTTCGGTACAAATAGGCCCCCAACCCGATAGGAACGTAAAGCCGTTCGGTAAGCTGCCACTCCCAAGAACCGACAATAGCAAGGGAGGTCTGATCCTGAAATGAGAAGTTCCCCTCCGGATATCTTTTTTCCATTCCCTGAGCCCAAAACAAATCCAGTCCTAGACCCAAGCGATATTTATAGGTCGGTTCCAAAAGAAAATTAAGTCCAAGGCCTCCCCGGAAATAAGCCGGATCTCCGACCTCATAATTTTTCATTCCGGTGTACAGTGCAATGTTCCAAAATGACTTGAGTTGTTTTTCTCCGATTTCGGGAATTTCAGTGGGAAGGGGCTTAAGTTCTCCAAGTTTCACATTCATGCCTAGGTTGACTGGAAAAAGATTGATCCCAGCATTTGGCCTTTTTGTGGCGCCGTTGGAGTAATGTTTTAAGCCCAAACTTGCCTGAAAATCCAATCTATCCGTTATCCGAACAGTTGAATTCAATCCCATATGGATGTAGCAATTGACTTTTGATCCAATGTATTGATTTATGGGGTTGGCATCCGGATCGTAAGGTTTCAAATTGAACCCCACTCCCAATTGCATGAAATACCCAAAGCTGAACCTATTTCGCTGCCCGGAAATGGAAAACGGCACCTTCATAAACCCATAAATGGCCTGGGGCCTGCCGATTTCTGAGTAGTAAGGAATGGTCGAATTAAATCCAACTCCAAGCGTTGGGTAACGATAGAGGTAATTGAATTTTGTGTTGGAAGTTTTTCTCCAGCCCAATTGAAAATCCAAGGCTTTGTAATCGACGGCATTCTTTACCTCATCTCCCCAATCCGTACCATTACTGAGCATTGGCCCGGTTTCGTACGAAAGATGGACGGTCTTTTGAAATTTCCTTTCCTGAGCCCAAGACTGGCCCATGAGAAAAAATAGTACTATGAAAAATTCAACTTTATAGAGTTTGAACATAGAAACTCCGACGAGGAAATGATTATGCAAAAGTATCCAAAAATGTGAAGCTTGATAGGTCTTTAAAGTCCATATTTTACTCAAAACCGCCTAAAAACAAAGAAGGCCGACTTTTCAGCCGGCCTTCTAAGAATTTCGAGGATTATTTCTCCTGCCAGTTCGCTCCTAGAAGCGCAGTCAGCTTCTTATCCAAAGCTTCCACTTCTGCAGTATTTTTCAGTCGGGTATGAACTTGATAGAGAACAATCATGATGTCTGTATTGTCTGGCTTGATCTCAAGGGCCTTAGTGAAATAGGGAACAGATTGTCTGTAGTAATCATCAGCTTGCTTGCCAAGAGTCTGAGATTGCTTTTCCCACTCTGCATCTGAAAGACCATTCAAGTC
The DNA here is from genome assembly GCA_964405255.1 of uncultured Limnohabitans sp. GTDB lineage: Bacteria > Bacteroidota > Bacteroidia > Cytophagales > Cyclobacteriaceae > Algoriphagus. The sequence goes on from CAYONF010000070.1 coordinate 10,498, forward strand.
ATTCAAAACCTTGCGGGACATTTCCAACAACAAGGCTCCGGTGTAATAATTTCCTTCGAAGAAATTCGGATCGATTTCAACGGCTTTTTTGTAGTCAACAAGACCGCCTTCCAAGTCACCGGCCTGCTCTTTCAGGTAACCTGATCTCAACAAAAGACCTGTGTTGTTTGGATCATTGGACAAGGCATCCTTGATTTGAGCCATCGCTTCGTCCATTTTGTTCAGCTGAAGAAGCAACTGGATTTCGTATTCAGCCAGAACTTTGTCATTTGGATAATCAGTTTTTGCTTTTGCTACCAAGTCATAGGCTGCCTGTGGATTTTTCTCCTCTGTGCTAAGAATCTGAACCATGAAGTAGTAGGCATTCAGCTTGTTGTACTCAGGGATTTCCAACAAATAGCCGAAGTGTCTTTTAGCATCTTCGAACTTGCCCAGATCATTTGCCAAGAAACCGGCATTGTAATGAATGGTAGTGTCTTTGTAATCGATCTCTCCTGCCAAGTTGAAAAACTCGTAAGCCATTTCAAGATCGTTTTCGTTGTAGCGCTCGATCCCTTTGTCAAAGGAGGTGTTTTTCAAAGTAAAGATGGAGTAAGGTCTCAAGTTGTCTGGAACTCCAGGCACTTCCTCTTCATATATCTCTTTTCCAACACCGTCAGCTTTGTTGCTTCCGGCCATTTCAAAGGTTTTTTTGAACGTCTCCAATGCAGCAGTACCTACAGTCACGGTCTCCATCGTGTTAGAAGAATCAGAACCAAACATTTTAGTCTGAATCTGAGCTTTCAGAAGGAATGTAGCAGGGTCGCCGCTGGTCTCAGGGTTGGTAATAGCAGCATCAATAGCAGTCAAAGCCGCCTGAAGATCACCGGATTTGAATCCTTTCTCAGCTTCTTTTACCACTTTTTTTTGTCCAAAGGCCAGGGTCGTTGCACCAACCAGGACCATTGAGAGAATTAGCTTTTTCATTAGCGTTTTTTCTTATTGTTTGGTTATTCAGTTGTTTCTTCAGTCGGTTCAGAAGATTCGCTCGCAAGATCGGAAGATTCTGAATTTTCGTCTTCTTCTCTTGATATTTTTTCAACAGATGAGATCTCATCTCCTTCCCCTACCCTAATCAATCGAACCCCTTGCGTTGCCCGACCCATTACTCTCAGTTGTTCCATTGAGATCCGTATGGTGATTCCTGACTTGTTGATAATCATCAGATCATCAGTATCCACCACCTCTTTGATCGCAACCAATGCACCGGTTTTGTCGGTTACATTCATTGCTTTTACTCCTTTGCCACCACGGTTGGTGATTCGGTATTCCTCTAAGTCGGAACGTTTTCCGTATCCTTTTTCGGAAACCACCAACAGTGTCGCGTTTTCCTCCGAGGCACAAACCATGCCAATGACATAATCCTTATCATCATTTAACGTGATCGCTTTAACCCCTGTGGCGGTCCTTCCCATCGGACGAACAGCCGATTCATGGAAGTGAATGGCCCTTCCGGATTTGGCAGCAATTACAATGTGCTGATTACCATTGGTCATGTTGACATTGACCAGCTGATCGTCTTCTCTGATATTCAAGGCTATAATACCATTGGAACGTGGACGGCTATATTGCTCCAGCGTGGTTTTCTTGATAATTCCCTGCTTGGTGATCATGACCAAGAAGTGATTGTTGAGGTAATCCTGATCATCCAGACTTTCTACCTGAATGATGGATCTGATCTTGTCGTCTGTTTCGATATTGATCAGATTCTGGATCGGCCGGCCTTTGGATGTTTTGGATCCTTCAGGAATGGCATAGGTTTTCAGCCAAAACAGCTTGCCTTTGTCCGTGAAGATCAACAGGTAGTTGTGCGTAGAAGCGGTAAAGATGTATTCCGTCCAATCGTCCTCCTTGGTAGATACTCCTTTGGAGCCTACTCCTCCTCTGCCTTGTGTTCTGTATTCCGTGAGTGCGGTACGCTTGACATAGCCCTGATGAGAAACGGTAATTACCACCTCTTCATTTGGAATCATGTCTTCGTAGCTGAAGTCTTCGGCGTTATGTTCGATTTCAGTGCGACGGTCATCTGAATACCTTTCCTTCATTTCCAGAAGTTCGGTTTTGATGATTTCCATTCGCTTGTCCTCATTGGCAAGGATTTCTTTCAGCTCTTCGATCAGAGCCATGATTTCCTTGTACTCCTGTACAATTTTGTCACGCTCCATGCCAGTCAATCGCTGAAGTCGCATGTCGAGGATAGCTCTTGCCTGAATTTCGCTCAACTCAAATCGCTCCATCAAGCCGTTTCGGGCCGTTTCGGGATCTGCTGAATTTCGGATTAAAGCGATGACTTCATCCAAATGATCCAAAGCAATCAGATAGCCTTGCAAAATATGCGCTCTCTTTTCTGCTTCCTTCAGTTCATATTCAGTTCTGCGAACTACCACTTCATGTCTGTGGCTGACATAATGAACTATGAGGTCCTTCAGGTTTAGCGTCTGAGGCCGACCTTTTACCAAGGCCACGTTATTGACAGAGAAGGAAGTCTGAAGCGCAGTCTGCTTGTACAGATTGTTCAAAACCACACTGGCTGTCGCATCACGCTTCAGTTCGTACACGATGCGCATACCGGACCGGTCCGATTCATCGCGGATGGCAGAGATTCCGTCTATTTTTTTCTCGTTGATCAGCTGGGCGGTTTTCTCCACCATGCTGGCTTTATTAACCAAATAAGGAATCTCGGTAATGACGATCATTTCCTTGTTTCCGCCTTCTTTGATCTCCACATTGGCCTTGCCACGCACCACGATTCTTCCACGACCTGTTTCAAAAGCAGCCTTTACACCATTGTATCCATAGATAATCCCACCAGTTGGGAAATCCGGTGCAATGATGTGCTTCATCAATTCAGAAACTGTGATATCTCTGTTTTCAATGTAGGCGATGATTCCGTCGATGACTTCTCCCAAATTATGGGGAGCCATATTGGTAGCCATACCTACTGCAATACCTGAAGCTCCGTTCAACAACAGTGCTGGAACTTTTGCAGGAAGAACGGTTGGCTCCTTCAGTGAATCGTCAAAGTTGAACTGAAAATCAACTGTGTCTTTATTGATGTCCACGAGCAATTCTTCGGCAATCCGCTTCAGCCTTGCTTCGGTATATCGCATGGCAGCCGCATTGTCACCATCGATGGATCCAAAGTTTCCCTGCCCGTCCACCAAAGGATATCGCAAGGACCACTCCTGGGCCATACGAACCATGGTTTCATACACAGCGGAATCTCCGTGTGGGTGATACTTACCCAACACTTCTCCTACGATTCTTGCAGACTTTTTAAAAGGCTTATTGTGCAATACGCCAAGTTCCTGCATTCCAAAAAGGATTCTCCTGTGAACTGGCTTAAGTCCGTCTCGGACATCTGGAAGTGCTCTGGAAACAATAACCGACATCGAATAATCGATGTAGGCGCCACGCATTTCCTCTTCAATATTAATCGGTATGATGTGCTCGTTCTCTCCTTGGGCCATAAAGTGCTTTTTCGCGCGTCAAATTAGGCTGCAAGATAGTAAAAACCGCAAGGTTTTGAAATGGCTGCATCAAACCTTGTTGGGCGGCATGTGGATCAATACCACTGGCCAATTTTGCGGTTTTGCATTCTGAAGATAGAGCTTCCCCGGTATTCAATCCCGTCATGCAGGTGCTTCATGACCACCCCACAACCCCCGATTTTGCAACGCTTGGTGCCCGGGATTTTGATGGCGGCTCCGACTTGCAATCCGTAGACGGTTTGGTCAATATTCTGAATTTCAGAAAAATCAGTCGCTGCATAGGTAAACTTTCGAAACTCCGCACCCCCTTTTACAAATACCTTGGTGTATTCTGAAAAATCATACTCCATCCTCAAAAAGAGACCATAATACGGGTCGGGAGATACGGCTAATTTTGGGACATAAGGACTTGCACCAGTCGCCAAAGAAGGATCATAGGCTTTTTTTAATTTCATGTTTCCAAATTCTCCTTCAAAAATAAATCTCCAGGGATAATTCTGTCGGACTCGCTGTCGAAGCTCAGATTGCATGTAAAGGTTGTTGGTACTGTATTTTCGGTACTGCCAAGCCAGAAATTTTTGTCTTCTCTTGGCATCATACAGCACCAATCCCACAGTTCCGTAAGTTTTACTCAGCTGATAGGTGGCGCCTTCAAAAGGAAATTCATGATCATTTCCTCTCATGGGAGCCAGATTGCCCCACTCCTGTCCAAATCCCCCACCTATGGTCAGGATGTTAAACAGATTGATTCTGACTCCTCCGTTTACCAAGGGAAAAACCCATTCGTTGCTTTTGAGTGAAAGGGTATCCTGAAGGCTAAAGGAGGAGTTTTCAAAGTTCTGGTATTGCCTGATCGGATAGAGTGATGGATTGGGAGAATAAAAATCCATCGCCATCTGATGGTAAGCGGCCCCGGTTGAAATCTCCAGTGCAAACATTTCCAACACATTTCTGAATGCGTTACCTACTCCTGATTCGCTCTTGGGATTCTTTGCCTTTTCACTTATTCCAAAAATATCCTCATCCTGAGCCATAGATGGGATTTGAAAAGAAAAAATCAAAATCGCGATTGCGGGAATAAAATTCTTTGTCATGATGTAATAACGGCAAACTATAGAGATTGGTGTAAAAAAAAGAAGCCTCTTTCTCAAGAGACTTCTTCAAATCCTTTGCCAGATCCAATCACCAGGTTGGATTATTTCCGCCTTCTTCTTTGGCTTTCAATTCTGTGACCAGCTGATCCATTTTTTCTTTGAGCGCTGGATCTTCTTTGATGGCTCCGTTTACTTTATTGTACGTAGACACACCCAAAATACTGTCATTTTTGATTAATTCAGTCTTGTAGTCTACCACGGATTGTTGCAGTCCACTTTGGAAATCCAAAATCACCTGATAAGCCGCTTTTTCCTCCGGTGTCACATTTGCCGCGGTCAATTTGGCCTCATCACCCCAAGCTGCTTTGATTTCATTGTAACGAGCCCCTCCTTTGATGACCTCATTCTCGAGAATCATACTTTTCAGTTCAGCGGTTTTTTTCTGGACAAATTCCGAAGTCATCACCTCAACTGTGGCATACTTCTTCAGATCCTCATCCGTAACCCCTTCTTCCACAGTAGTTTCTTGGGCAAATACCCCTAAACTCAGCCCGCCAAAAAGGGCTAGTGACATCCAAATTTTCTTCATGATTGTAATGGTTTTAATGGTTAAATGATCAATAAAACCCAGACCATTTCTAAAATCAAGAAAAAAAGGCCCAATTAAGGTATTTTATGATAAGCGGTTCAGCAGCAGATCAAAAAGTCTTCAAAGCAGCTATTGTGGCTTTGGGATCAGAGGAATTAAAAACAAAACTTCCTGCCACCAAGACGTCTGCACCTGCTTCAATCAACTTCGGGGCATTTTCCAAATTGACCCCACCGTCAATTTCAATTTTTGCAGAAGATCCTTTCCGAAGGATCAGCTCTTTCAGCCTGGATACTTTCGAAAAGGTGTTTGGGATAAACTTCTGTCCTCCAAATCCGGGGTTTACTGACATCACACAAACCAGATCGATGTCGCAGATCATCTCACCCAATAATTCAACCGGGGTATGGGGATTAATGGCAACTCCAGCTTTAGCTCCCAACTTATGAATGGCCTGAACGGTCCGGTGAAGATGGGTACAGGCTTCGTAATGAACGGAAATAATCTCTGCTCCTGCCTTGCGAAAAGCCTCCAAATACTGATCCGGATGGACAATCATCAGATGGACATCGAGCGGTTTTTCAGCGTGCTTTTGAATGGCTTCAGTCACCGGAATCCCAAACGAAATATTGGGAACAAATACCCCGTCCATGATGTCCACGTGGATGTAGTCGGCCTGAGAGGAGTTGAGCAGCTCTACTTCTTTTTGGAGATTGGCAAAATCTGCGGCAAGAATAGAAGGGGCTATCAGGGTGTTCATAGGTGGGATTTTTGATATACAAAACAAATCAAAATATCCTCAGAGCCAAACACCCTACTGTTTCAGGAGTTTGGTCTGTCGGAGCAAAGTCCCCTCAGCCATTCGAATCAGGTACAAACCAGGCTTGATTCCTCCCAGCTGTACCCGATAAGGCTCTTTTGAATTCGTTCTGCTCAGGTCCGATTGGATCATGGATTTTCCCATCATGTCTATCAACTCAAACCTGCTGCTCAATCCAGTTCCAAACTGAATATTGATCTCGTCTCCTGCCAAAGGATTGGGGTAAACTTTCCATTCGATGGTTTCTTCTTCTTCAACAGATAAGATTTCGCCGAAATAAGCCTCTGTAAAATTGGGAATTCCATATCCCAAAAGGTTATCCGGATTTTCGTATTGAGTAGCGCTTCGAATCAAATTCAGAATCAGTTGATCTTTGGTCCACTCCGGTTTTGCTTCCCACAGTCCTGCAGCAAGTGCCGCAATCTGGGGAGCTGAAAATGAAGTCCCATTGGAGGAACCTACAGCACCGTTGGATCGAATGAGCACGGGACTATCGCCAAAGGCAACCAGCTCAGGCTTGAATCGCCCGTCTCCTGTAGGGCCGCGTGAACTGAAGGAAGAAACCTCCCCGCTTGTCTTTACAGATCCCACTGTGAGGATACCATTGGCATCGGCTGGTGCCACCAGGCTAGAAACTCCCCGGGTCCCATAATTCCCAACGCTGTTTACGACCAAAATCCCCTTCTTTGCAGCAATTGTAGCTCCCTTGGTGATCACGGTGGTCTTTCCGTCCAGATTGGCCAGCGTATAATTCATCGCCGGATCATCAAAATCCCAATAGCCCAAGGAACTGTTGATGATATCCACACCCAAGCTATCGGCGTACTCGGCTCCCCTCACCCAGTTAAACTCCTCTACTCGGTATTCTGTAGCCACCTCTTCGGTGATGACCAAGATGTAATCCGAATCTATCGCACCGGAAACCAATTTGCTTGCCTCATTTGAGGCGATCAGGGAGAGGACATTGGTGCCGTGCTGATTGTCGATAAACACGTTGGAGTTCCAAGGCCTCACAAAATCTCTTTGCCCTACTATTCTGTTGTTGGTAAATAGATGAGTGAAGGTAGATCCTGAATTGACTCCGGGGAATCCGGCATCAAAGACCGCAACACTTACCCCTTTTCCGGTGAAACCGGCTGCATGCATTTCATCGATACCGATCAGCTGATTTTGAAAATCGTAGGAATTGGATTCAATGGCAAGTTCTCGGGTGTTCAGTTTGGGTGATTCGCAATTGGTTTCCAGGGTGGTGGAGGCCAATACTTTGTATCTGACTCTGGCATTGGGCTTGGGAAGAAAGCTTTTGGCCACCAATTCCACCTTACTCACAAAGGGCAACTGGGCTATTTGATCAGCCTTTGATTTGTCTGTGACCAAAACGGCGGCATTCATCCATTTACTGGAATATAGAATGTAATTGGATAAAGCTTCCACCTCCGTAATGTACTTGGAAGCTACGGGTAGATCCAGACTATCTGCCTGGATTCCCTCCCGATTTCTTCGGTTCAGTGCTTTTTGGGTCAAAAATTCCCCGGGCTTACTCAATGATAAAGTGGTTTGTGGCTTGTATTTGAAATACACCGCATACCGATCTTGGGCCTTGGCGCTGAACACAAGGCACAAAAAAATAACCCCACCGATTAATCCCTTAATTTTTTCCATGATCTACCAAAATGAACTTCGTTTTGCTCCCACCATTTATTAACTGGTTCCCCAAACAATCGTTTCTGGAACAATAAGTAACCACTTCGTCGTATTTTTCCAGCAGTCCTACTCCTTTGCCAAATAATTCATATCTGATATCGCGAATAGTTATCTTATCATCGAGATTTTCCTGATTGACTTTGACCGAACTGAGGGATTCATACCCGGGAACGGTCGAAGGCCCAACAAGCTCAATCTCAAATTCGTCATCCCCCTCAGCCTGGTAGTTTTTTCCATTCCAGATTTTCCCTTCCTGAGGTGGAAAAACCAAAGCAGTTACCGACTCATTGTTCACCGTGCGGATGAGTGTGTTTTCTCGATTGAGAAGCGTGTACTCCAGCTCCTTAACCCAATTGCTTGTAGTTGCGGACTTGGATCGTTCTACGATGTAAACGATTTCTTTTTCTTCGTTTAAATAGGAACCTCGAATTCGGTCCCTGTAATAAAAACGGGACGTTTCAGAATCATTTTCCCCAAAATAAATGGTTTGATCGACTTCATAAATCCAATAATGTCCGATTCCCAAAGGCTGGTAATCTTGCTCAAGATCTAAACCTGAAAGGGCGATTTCTTCTTCACATCCTGCGAAAACCAGGATGAAGAGCATGAAAATCAAGGGTAAACGTTTGGTCATACCTAAAATCAATGCTTAAAAATACATTCATTTTTTTGCTAATGCTCAGCAAAGAAGATTTTTAAGAAGCAGCTCATTTACTTTTCTGGGATAAAAGGGCTGCTTACCTTAGTTCCCGAATAAAAATCAGCTATGGCACTTCGAACTTTTGTAAAAATTAATGGCATCAACAATTTAAGCGATGCAAGGTATTGCTCAGGAATGTATGTCAACCTTTTGGGTTTTTGCCTCGATAAAACTTCTGAAAAATACATTCAGCCAGATCAATTCTCTGAGATTACCGGATGGCTATCGGGTGTACAGTTTGTCGGAGAGTTTTCACATGAAAGCCATCCTGAAATTTTGGAAATTCTGAAGGAATATCCTGCGATAACTTGGATAGAATATGACCGAATCGAAGAATTGAAGGAATTGGTAGGGAAAGGTTATTCGCTCATTTATAAAATGAACCTAGAGGAAGTCAAGCACATCGAGCCTGAAGTAGCTCATGAACTTAGCGAATCCGGAATTCTTTTTCATGTTCTTTCAAAAGACAATGAGCTTTCGGCAGATGATCTGGAAGTGGTAAAAAAGCTGGCTGCAAGCTGCAAGGTGATATTGGGGACCGGGATCACAGCTGAAAATATCCTTCACCTGATCGAAGAATGCGGACTGAACGGAATTTCACTTTCTGGCGGAGATGAAATAAAACCCGGACTTCGCGATTTTGACCAAATGGCCGAAATCCTTGAGAAACTGGAAATTGAAGAGTAAAAAATAAACCCTGACCGATTTGGCCAGGGTTCTTTTTTTCAACTATCCCAAAGATCCGTGAGTTTGTAAGGACTCTGAGGTCCTGTAAAGAAACTTCCGTCTACAAATCGATGATGGGTTCCGATATTGGCTAGCTTTTGCAAATCCTCGGCATCCAAATTCAAATCAGCCGCCTTCAGGTTTTCGACGATCCGCTCCTGGTTTACAGACTTAGGAATTACTGCAATTTTTCGGGCGATGGACCAGGCAATCAACACCTGACCCACTTTGGCCCTGTGCTTTTGTGCTATGGATTCAACCACCGGATTATTGAGTAGTTTTGGATCATTCTTGTGGCGTTCAGCCCTGGAATCAGGCGATCCAAGCGGAGAATATGCCGTCACCAGGATTCCATGATCCGAACAAAATTTGACTAGACTTTCCTGTGGCAAAAACGGATGAAGTTCGATTTGATTCATCTCTGGCTTTTCCCCATCGGCAGCCAATAATTCGCCCAACTTGGCCTGATTAAAATTGGAAACTCCGATATGCTTTGCTCGGCCTGCTGCTTTTTGCTCCTGCATCGCTTCCCAGGTCTGAGTCAAAGGCACATCCTGATAGGTATAAAATTCCTCCCGATGCGTGGCAAATCCAACTCCGGGCTTAAAGGCAATCGGCCAATGAATGAGGTACAGGTCCAGGTAATCCAGCCTCAGGTCATTGAGGGATCTTTCCAAAGCCCCATGAACGTCCTCGTGTCTGTGACTGTCATTCCACAGTTTGGAAGTAATAAAAAGCTCTTTGCGCTTGATCAAACCCTCGGCCATCGCATCAGCAATACCCTGACCGACTTCTTTCTCATTTTGGTAAATAGCAGCACAATCGATGTGTCTATAGCCAGCCTCAATAGCCCAGTAAACCGCTTTTCTTACTTCTCCGGGTTTACTTTTCCAAGTACCTAACCCAAGTATGGGTAGGCTATCTCCGTTTCTGAATTTCAGATTTTTCATGGTGTTTGTGGTTTTGTTCTCCGTTTTATTTGGGTTTTGCTTCAGGTAGATTAAAATCGATTCGAATTAAACCACTTGCTTTTTTGATAGGTAATTCTTGAATCGATTCATAACCCAAAGATGCAATTTAGCTTGCGTATTTACATAGATAAACCAGGGTAACCTAGGTACAAATTCATGAATGGCGGAAATAATATACCGTCCGCCCAGCACTTCTCTAAACTCCAACCATCCGTAATCAAAACGCTTGACCAACCAACCTCCTGTGATGTAAAAAAGCTGCCTCTCCTCATCGCTTCGATCCGGAATTAAGGTGAGTTGCAGCATGGGTTTTTTCCCCCACAGCAGGTGAAATCCCATTTCTCCTTTGTTTGTCACTTTCCCGTTGATTAAAAAACGGAAATAACTGGGCAGCCAGACATTGTACCGATTGGCCACCCAAAGCGCAGAATTTTTCCCATAATTCTCCATGCGCTGGATGGATCGGACTGTATTCTTCACTCCCTTTTTCTTGAAAAAAGTGGGCAACTGCGGCCTTTCTTTAGAATTGAGCGCAAGCTTTACCGATTCCTCAAACGTCTGGTATTCGATGACTCTCTCCCTGAATGTAAATTCTGGGTTCACCGTTAGTGTATGACGCAGACTTTCTACCAAAGGAGATACCAACTAGGGACGGCTTTCTCCAAAAAGTCCCACCCAAAACTTGGACAGTCCCAGTGAAAAAACCGGAACCGAAAAGACCAACCTTTTCTTTCCCATCACCTGGGCCGTCCTTTCCAACATCCTTCGATAGGACATTACCTCGGGACTTCCTATCTCGATCACATTGCTGTAAACATTGGAATTACCGATGCAGGAATCCAATATTTCCAGGGTATTTTTAAGCGAAATCGGCTGGGTCAGGGATTCGGTCCATTGAGGACACATGAGCACCGGAAGCTTGCGAACGAGATTTTTGATCATGTCGAAACTCGAACCTCCCGGTCCAACAATAATCGAAGCGCGGAGGGCTGTCAACTTAGATTTTGGCTGTCGCTGGAGACCGACGCCGAACGCGGCGCGGTGCGCGTGCAGACCGAGGGC
>CAYONF010000071.1:0-21321 GCA_964405255.1 uncultured Limnohabitans sp.
AGGCATAAGATGAGGCTAGAATTGTGATTTACGAAATACGATTTACGAAATACGAGGTCTTGACCTGAGTTTAGCTCTCTGACTCATGGAAACTTCATAACCTTACCACTTTCCAACTTGACAACCTTTAACACCAAACAACCCCAAACTTCCTTACCTCAAAACACCCTAACCTCCTTTCTTCCCAACATCCAAACCTCCCAACTCCCATGCTCAAAAACTACTTCAAAATCGCCTGGAGGAATTTGACTCGAAATAGACTCCGCACTGCTATCCACATCCTGGGCCTGTCCCTGGGAATTTCGATCTGCTTTTTGATTTTTAATTTGGTTTTTCATTCGTACAGCTTCGACCGATTCCATCCGGATCGGGAGCGGATCTATCGAATCAATACCCTGACCGAATGGGATATGGGAGAGAGCTATCCCACACCGGGAACCAATGGTCCACTGGGAGAAACGATTGATTCGGAAATAGCGGCCATTGAAGCTAAAGGTCGGATTTACACCCTTTACGAAACACTCGTGACGGTGCCCGAAGGCAATCGCATCCTGGGCAGAAGCAACGAAGTGACCTTTGCCGATCCTGGATTTTTCAGCATTTTTCCCCGTACCTGGCTCGCTGGCAATCCCAAAACTGCTCTGGAAAAACCCAACTCGGCGGTCATTACCCTGAGCCACCTGGAAAAGTACTTTCCCGGAGTGCAGCCGATGGATGCCTTGGGAAAGGAAATCGTCTGGATCGATGCCGATACGATCAGCGCGCAGGTGACGGGAGTGGTGGAAGATTACACCGAAAACACCGACTTTATTTTCAAGGATTTCATCTCCTTTGCGAGTATTCAGACTGAGGAGCAAAAGGAATGGTATGGCCTTCACTCTTGGGGCAATGTCAATTCCAGCTCCCAGCTTTTTGTCAAGCTAAAAGAAGGCAGCCAACGCGAACAGCTGGAGACCTCCCTGGCCACCATCGCTGCCAAAAACTATGGAGAACAGGAGGAATCCAAGACCACCTTTTCGGCCGAACCTCTGGCGGACATGCACTTTGGAGAGACCTATTCCGATACTTCTGTTTCCAAGGTCTTCCTAAACGGGTTGATCTACATCGGTCTGATCATCCTCGTGCTTGCTACGCTCAACTTTGTCAATCTGGAAACGGCCATGGCCATCGGCAGAAGCAAAGAAGTAGGCATCCGCAAGACCTTAGGTGGACGCCGGGGTGCCTTGATTGGGCAGTTTTTGACTGAAACTTATCTGCTGGTGATCGTGGCCACAGGAGCCGGCCTTGTACTTGCGGAATTGATTCGCCTGCTTTTTTCCTCCTACCTGCCCGGCGGGTTTGAGTTGTCCTTTCTCCTGCCTTACAATTATGCCTTTTACCTGCTGTTTCCTGTCTTGCTGACAGTTCTGACAGGGATCTATCCGGCTTTGGTTCTTTCAGGCTACGAGCCTGTACGGGCGATCAAGGGAGAGAAGATTTCATCACGGGGGTTTTCGATTGGGGTTTTCCTGAGGAAAAATCTCACTGTCCTGCAGTTTTCTGCTTCGATCGCATTTATCATTTTGGTTTTGGTTCTTCAGAGCCAACTGAGGTATGTGTCGAGTCAGCCCTTGGGATTTGAAAAAGAGGCCGTGCTTTATGCCGAACTTCCTTGGATGTCTGAACCTGTCAACATGCAACGCCTCCAACAGGCATTGGGTCAAGAGGATGGTGTCTTGGCTGCGAGTCTGAGTGGAAGCTTGGTGTCCTCCTCGAGCCTGTGGACCTCTGATGCCTATGTGCCGGTGGATACGACCGAAAAGCAAATTTGGGTTCAGGTGATGAATGTGGATTCTGCATTTATCCGGGTCAATGGCATCCCGATGCTGGCTGGGCGAGCGGTAGCCAACCGGCCCGATGAGATCGTCGTCAATCAAAACTTCCTGAAAGAAGCAGGCTTTTCGGAGGCAAATGCTGCACTTAATCAACGAATCCGCTTTGGGGGAGAGGAGCGGACCATCGTAGGTGTGGTGGACAACTTTCACTCCAGGACCTTGCGTGAGGAGATCAAGCCACTCTTGTTTACCTACAATGCGGATTTTTTCCAGACCGTCTCAGTCAAACTCCAGCCCGGACAGAATCTTGCGGAAGCCAAATTGGCACTCGAGCAAGTGTACAAGTCCATTTATCCCCATGAATCTGAGGAATTCCACTACCTGGATGAAGAAATCACTAAGTTTTACGAGGAAGATCTCCGAATCCGAAATGTCTTGAGTGCCGCTATGCTACTGGCAGTATTGATTTCGGCAATGGGCTTATTTGGACTTTCTTCACATACCATTGCCCAGCGTACCAAGGAAATCAGCATCCGAAAAGTACTCGGCGCCACCATTTACCAGATTTTGGGTTTGATCTCCAGGGAATACGTAGTCTTGGTGTTGGTGTCCTTTGCCTTGGCAGTTTATCCGGCCTATTTTTTCCTACAACAATGGCTCGAAACCTTCACCTACCGGGTGGACATGCCTTTTGGGCTCTTTGGATTGGCAGGATTGGCAGTGATGCTGCTCTGTCTGTTGATTGTGGGGATTCATTCCTATTCAGCAGCTCAGACCAACCCAGCCAAGGTGTTGAAAGACGAATGATGCGTATAACGCAACGAGCCACAACCAAATTCAGGCCTTCAACGAATTTTGAAGGCCTGAATTTTTGTTTTTGGGTAAAATTCCTTTCCCAAAAAAATAAAGAAACTCCCACTGGAGTAAATAATTTTTTTATAAAAGGTATTTCAGGAATAATTTTCTGGAAAAGCCGAATTCTCGGTTAGTTTTGTAAAAACCATCCTTTTTATCCTGCAAAATCATGTTGCCTAATCCTAAATTACTTGGCTTTGGACTGCTCATAGGCCTACTATCTTGGATAGCACCTAGCCCAATACTCGCTCAGGAAGCTGATTTTACGCCTCTTTTCAACGGTAAAAACCTCGATGGCTGGGTAGGAAACAAAACCTCCTACCAAGTCCAAAATGGGGTGATCGTCATCGATCCCAAAGGAGAGGGTGGAGGAAATCTGTTTACCGAAAAGGAATACGGCGATTTCATCCTTCGATTCGAATTCCAACTTACCCCCGGAGCCAACAACGGACTGGGAATCCACGCCCCACTTGAGGGAGATGCGGCCTATGTGGGCAAAGAGATTCAGATTCTGGACAGCGAGCATCCCAAATATGCCACCCTGCAAGAATACCAATACCACGGGTCGGTATATGGAGTCATGGCAGCCAAGCGGGGATATTTGAAGCCAACAGGAGAATGGAATCAGCAGGAAGTCATCGTACAGCATCCCAAAATCAAAGTCATCCTCAATGGTGTGACCATTTTGGAAGGTGACTATTTGGAAGCGAGCAAGAATGGGACATTGGACAAAAAAGACCATCCCGGGCTTCAGCGAAGCAGCGGACACATTGGCTTTTTAGGCCATGGCGATGTGGTTCAGTTTAAAAACATCCGAATCAAAGAATTATAAACAATCATAAAAAATCTGAGCAAATGAATAAGAAAATCCAGTTTATAGACCGGAGAGACTTCATCAAAAAAAGCGGTCTGGGAATCCTTGGCTTGACATTGGCCCCCTCTCTATTGGCAAAAGCTCAAGCCGCTGGTCGACTCCGGACCGCTCATATCGGTTTGGGAGGCATGGGCATGGCTGATTTGGAGGCGATTTCTTCCCATGAATTGGTCGATGTGGTAGCACTTTGTGATGTGGACAGTACGGCACTTGCAGGCGCAAAAGCCCTTCATCCCAATGCCAAAGCCTATTCAGATTACCGGGTTTTGCTCAAAGAAATGGAAGATCAAATCGATGCGGTGATCGTCTCTACTCCAGATCATACCCATGCACCGGCTTCCCTGATGGCCATGAATATGGACAAACCCGTCTATTGCCAAAAGCCTTTGACCCACCATGTGACCGAGGCCCGAAAGATGAAGGCCTTGGCCAAAAAGAAAAACCTGGTCACCCAGATGGGAATTCAGGTTCATTCTTTTTACGATTACAAACTTGCCACTTTGCTTATCCAATCCGGAATCATCGGAAAGGTAAATACCGTCCGAGCTTGGTCACCTAAAAACTGGGGCTTTGATGGTCCAGAACCTACCGGAAGCGACCCGGTACCCGCAAATCTCGACTGGAATCTCTGGCTGGGTACTGCGCCGGAAAGACCATATAAAGAAGGGGCTTACCATCCCGGCAACTGGAGGAAAATCATGGATTTCGGCTGCGGAACACTCGGCGATATGGGAGTTCATATTTTTGATACACCTTACAATGCACTTCAATTGGATGTTCCAAGGACGATAATCAATGAATGTCGGCAACCGACAGGATTTGGTTTTCCGGAGCATAACATTGTGACTTACGAATTCCCGGCTACTCCCTATACCGCCGAATCACTCAAATGGGTATGGTACGACGGTACAGGAGCTCCGGACGATCACGAGGATTTGAAATTGCCAAACGGAGATAAATTGCCTGATCAGGGTGCAATGTTTATGGGAGAAAAAGGCCGCTTGCTGCTTCCTCACTTCCAGCAATTGCCAAGGTTGATTGTGGATGGAAAGTACCAGGAATTTGATGTGACCCCATTCAATCTCGGAGCGCCGGTGAAGGATTATGATGGGGAAAGCAAAAAGCATTACCACCAATTTGTGGATGCTTGCCTGGGCAAAGCAGAGTGCAGCGCACCCTTTGAATATTCAGCCCGCTTGACCGAAACCATCCTCTTGGGCGTGATCGCGGGGAGATTCCCAAATCAAATGCTTCACTGGGACAGCAGAAAGGCCAAATTTGCGGAAAAGGAAGCCAATAAGTTTCTGAATGCGAAGTACAGGAAGTTTTGAGGGAGGCAGGATGTCGGATGCAGGTTGACCGATGCTTTCTTTCTGAAAACCTCTGGTTAAAAAAAACACAATCTTCTAATCATGATGAATGTGGCCAGAATACTTCTTTTGCAAACTGACCACTGAGACTGATCACTGTCAACTGCCCACTGTTTTGTTCGCTGGCGAACAAAAATGTTCGAGTAGTATCAGGTGAAAATTTTAAAAATGGCCTCTGAAGTAATTCAGGGGCTTTTTTTATGGCATCAAAGTGGAAAAGATTCAATTGGAGGGAAATTCAAAATCTTCCAATCTTTCAATTTTCCAATTCAACTGTCATGTGGAGAAACTATCTTAAAATATCCTTTAGAAACCTTCAAAAACGGAAGCTTTATACAGGGATCAATTTGCTTGGATTGACCATTGCTTTGGTTAGTTTTTTTATGATATCGCTTTACATCTATCACGAGTGGAGCTATGACCGGATGTATTCCGGTGCCGATCGAATCTATAAATTCAATCAGGAATTCACCTCTGGAGGGGAAACCCAACTTGTGGGCACCACACCGGCAAGTCTGATCCCGACGGTGATCGAGGAATTTCCCGAAGTCGAAACCGGAACCTTGGTATTTGATCTGAGTATTTTTAGTTCCGTGATGGTCGATGCCGGCGAGGGAAATCTTGAAGAGTCTCGCTTTGCCTTTGTAGATGAGAATTTTTACCGAGTCTTTGATTTTGAAATCTTGGCCGGAGAAAAAAGCCGTCTCCTTAATGCGCCCAATCAACTCGTATTGACCGAAAGCACTGCTAACCGCTATTTTGGCTCTGCCCAAAATGCGGAGGGAAAGTCACTCAAAGTGGACGGGGAAGACTACCTGATCACGGGAGTGATGCAAGACTTCCCCAGCAACAGCCACCTCGATTTTGACTTTTTGGCCTCCTTCAAGACGCATAGACATGGAAAAAATCCCGAATGGTCTCCAAGCAATTACTACACGTACGTAAAGCTCAAGGAAGGTGCAGCATTGAGCCAGTTTGAGGCCAAGCTTCCAGCGATGGTAGAGAAGTATCTGGGTGCAGACCAAGAGGAATACGGATTCCAAACCGCATTTTTCACCCAAGCCGTGACTGATATTCACTTGGGAGATCAGACCCTGAGCACAGTCAAACCCGGTACTGACATCAAGTATTTGTACATTTTCGGTGTGGTGGCTATCCTCCTGATTGCGATAGGTATCATCAATTACGTCAATTTGGCTACTGCCGAGGCTACAGAACGTACCAAGGAAGTGGGTCTCAGGAAAGTGATGGGTGCTGGTCGTTTTCAGCTTTTCGGGCAATTTATCTCCGAATCCATGATTTTGACGATAGGAGCAGCTTCTTTGAGTTTGCTGATCATTTATCTGGTAGCTCCCCAATTCCTCCAAATGAGTGGTGTTCCATTGGATTTGAATCTTCTTTTTTCAGTGCCCGGACTTTTGATTTTAGCTGGGATCATTTTGACTGTTGGACTATTGTCTGGCCTGTATCCTTCGGTGATTTTGTCTGGATTGCAACCGATCAAAGCAATGGGCAATTCCTTGCAAATCGGTGGGGGAGCGTGGGTGAGAAAGTCCCTCGTGATTTTTCAGTTCTTTGTTTCCATGGGATTGCTGATTTCCACATTTGTAGTCAAAAAGCAACTGGACTTCATGCATGACGTCAACCTGGGATATGATAAAGAACGGGTGCTCGCCTTGCCTTACCACTACAACATGCGCAACTCGATAGAATCCATCAAACAAGAAATGCTTCGCAGCGGTGCAGCGGAATCCATCGCTTTGGCTGGGGACATGCCGATTCATATCAAGGCTGAGTACAACATTTTCTCAGGTGGAGACAATCAGCGAGAGATGATGATCACAGGCTATTCCGTAGATCATGATTTGGTCCAAACCATCGGTTTGGAGATTCTTGCCGGAGAGAATTTTTCAGACATGGATCTTTCGAGGCCGGTAGCTTACGATTCAGCGAAGGATGTTTCGATCTTACTAAATGAATCAGCGCTACGTCAACTGGGTTGGACACCAGAGGAAGCGATCGGCAAAAGGGTAGATTTCGGAGGGGGGATGTCTGTAGTCAAAGGAGTGGTGAAAAATTTTCATTTCAATTCTCTCCATCATCAGATCGGTCCTTTGGCCATTTTTATCCAACCCGAAGATGCGAATGTGATGCTGCTGAAACTACCTGCAGGAAATCCATCTGAACACCTCGCTGTGTTGGAGTCCACATGGGAAACTATGGTCCCTGACCGGCCCTTTACCTACAAATTTGTCGATCAGGAATATGCCCAGCTGTATCGCTCAGAGCAAAAGGCAGGATTGATTTTTGGGCTGTTTTCGGCGATTGCCATATTTATTGCCTGTATGGGACTTTTCGGTTTGGTTTCCTATGTGGCCCTAAGACGGACTCGTGAAATCAGCATTCGCAAGGTTTTAGGTGCCACCCAGCAGGATGTGATCGCTGTGCTTTCGGCCGATTTCTTCCGGCTTTTGGCGATCTCTGCTGTTTTGGCCATCGGCTTTGGAATCTGGTTTTCCGATTCTTGGCTTTCCGGCTTTGCGACTCGGGCTTCAGTTGGCCTTTGGCCTTACGTGACGGCAGTAGGGATTGTGCTCATTTTGGCATTGATTACCATTGCCTACAGGAGCTGGAAAGTCTATATGCTCAACCCAACCAAAACACTCAAAAATGACTGATTGCGAGATGCTGGATGTTTGATGACCGATGTCTTCTGAAACCAACATTCCAACCTTCACACTTTGAAACCTTGAACCCTGAACATCACTACATCCCAACTTCCCAACCCCCATATTCCCTAACTTTCAAATGATCGAACTTAAGAACTTAGACAAATACATCGAATCCCGATTTCAGCGGGTTTTTCTCCTGAAAGGCATTAACCTCAGCATTCAGGAGGGGGAATTTATCACCCTGATGGGACCCTCCGGTGCCGGAAAATCCACTTTGCTCAATATTTTGGGTTTGCTGGATGAAGACTATGCAGGGGAGTATTTTTTTGGTGACAAAAGCATCCGAAACATGCGGGACAAGGATCGGTCAAACCTCCATAAGAGTGAGTTTGGGTACATTTTCCAAGCCTATCATTTGATTGATGAACTAACCGTCTACGAAAACATTGAGACCCCGCTTTTGTATCGAAATGTGGCTTCTTCGGAGCGGAAAAGCATTATTGCCAATCTCTTGGATCGATTCAATATGGTGGCTAAAAAAGATCTTTTTCCTGCCCAGCTTTCAGGAGGTCAGCAGCAATTGGTAGGGATAGCCAGGGCCATTGCAGGCAGGCCGAGAGTCCTTTTGGCTGATGAGCCTACAGGCAATCTCCATTCTGCTCAGGCGCGGGAGATCATGGAGGTTTTCAAAGAATTGCATGCAGAAGGTACAACCATTATCCAGGCTACCCATGCCCGGGAAAATGCCGATTTCGGCACCCGATTAATCAATCTTGTAGACGGAAGAATTGAAAGCGATGAAGCGATTGCAAACTAATATTGCTCTTTTTACCTGCTTGGGAGGTTTTTTTCTTTTTGGAAAAGCCAATGCTCAAGATACCATTCCCCTGTCTTTTCAGCAGGCTGTGGACTTGGCGCTTGAGAAAAACCTGGAGTACAACATTCAGGAAAACAACCTGGAAATCCTCAAAAAGGAAAAACAGGTTGCCACACTTTCCCATTTTCCAAGCGTGGGTCTCACGTCCAATTTTCTCCGGCAGAGCGGTCAGCAATTCCAACAGGTCGAAGGAGAAATAGTGGTTACTAACGTGACCAATGAAATCGTATCCTCCAACCTCAATCTTACCATGCCGGTATTCAATTCCGGTAGGAGACTATTAGATACACAATCCGCAAAATTGGCGCTCGAAGCCGGTGAACGAGGTGTGGAGCGTGCCCGGCAGCAGGTGGTGTTTGATGTATCCCGTCGGTATTTACAGGTGTTGCTGGATCAGGAACTGCTTCGGATTGCATCCGAAAACCTGGAAAATCAAAAGCAACAGCTCATCCAGATTGAAGGGTTTGTGGATGCCGGGTTGAGGACCATTTCGGATTTGTACAATCAGCAATCTGAAGTGGCCCGACTGGAATCTGTCAAGGTGGACGCTGAGATACAGTTGGAAAATGACCTGTGGGCTTTGTCCGAATACTTACAATTGGAGGCAGGTGCAGTGCCAGTTTTGGAATTGGTCAATCCGATCCGGGAAGGAAGCAGCTTTGAGGGCATGGAGTTGATGCAACTCTACGAAACGGCTCAAAAAAACCGACAGGATCTGGATCAGCAGAACCTTTTGGCTACCTCATTCAAAAAGGATTTTCAGGCAATCAAAGCCATGTATTATCCGCGAATCAATGCCTTCTACAATTACAACACCTTCTTTACCTCCCTGGATGAGCGGACCTTGCGCGAGCAATTGCTGAAAATCTATCCCCAAAACACCATCGGACTTTCGATGGCGATTCCCATTTTTTCCAATTTTCAAAGCCGACTGGATGCGACCCGAAGCCGAATGGAATACCAAAATCAACTCCTTCGCAAAGAATCTGTCGAGCGGAAAGTTTATCAGGACGTAAAGCTGGCTCATCAAAATTACCTGGCGGCGATCCGAAAGGAGCAAAATTCAAAAGTTCAGGTTTTGGCAGCTGAGGAAGCGTTCAAGGCGGTGAGCGAACGGTTTCGATTGGGATTGTCCAGTTTTGTGGACATTGCCACTGCCAATCAAACCATGGTACGGGCACAGGCTGATCAGGCTCAGGCAGTCTACACCCTATATTTTCAGGAGGTTTTGATGAAATTTGCCTTGGGAACCTTGGAGTTTTAGTCTGGAATAAGGCCCTTTATAAAAGAAAAAACCTGCCGGGGATTGAGTCTCGGCGGGTTTTTAGTTTTGATCAACAGATGAATTCTGACCGGATCAGCAAAAGAAAGTAAACTCCTTCGGACAGGCAGATCGGTTTTTTTTAATCTCCGGTTATTGCATCTGTTTGTTTACGATTTTGAATTCGTTCATCACCCGGTAGGCGGCACGGGTGATGTCTGACTGGAAATTGGGAGATTCCATGTCAAAATCGGCTGCGGTATATCCCTGCCAAATCGTGTTGCCATGACGGCTATCAATTACATAGATTACCAGCATCCCAGTATTTTGGGTGTACTTTACCTGATTATAAGTTTCGTCTTTTTCCTGTTCCCGGGCAATTTCACCCTCGTCATTCCGGTAGGTCATGCCTGTTCGATTCAACCAATAATCAAATTCAGGCTGCACGTATCCCCGATACCGGATGGAGTCAGTAAAAATCTTGTAACTGACCAGCATATCCGGTTTACTGATCTGCTCCCGGTACCCCTGAGAACCTAGACGTGCTCCGATGGTCGCATTTAAAACCGGTGTCAAAATAGTGGTGTCGATATCTGTGGGCTCGACAAAAGCAAAGGTTTTGTATTTCTTGAAGGAACCCGTGTAATTGTAATCGTAGTCGGTGATGTAGTCTTTGGTGGTGAAACAAGAAGCCGTGACCAGCAAGAGCAGGAGGGGGATGTACTTGGAGACTTTCATGGCAGGACTAGATAAGGTTGAGTGTTGGTCGAATCGCCTGATTCGTTATAGGGACTCAACCTGCCGTTTAGGTTTTTTGTTCGGTCAAGTCCTTATTGTTCAGGTTTCTATGCTACCTAATTTATCCATATTTGAGGGAAAAAGTCAAATTAAGGGCTTTGCTCCCCTCAATTTTCTTTTTCAATTTGTCCAAAAGCCGACTAACTTGGAAAATAGGGATCTTTTGGTCAAGAGGGTCGATGAAATAAAAGCCTGTAGAATCTGCGAAAGAGACATGCCTTTAGGGCCCAGGAAGGTCTTTTCCATCCATCCCCACAGTAAAATCCTGATCGTCGGGCAGGCTCCTGGCACAAAAGTACATGCTACCGGCATTCCTTGGAATGACCCCAGCGGAGATGAATTAAGGCGATGGTTGCAGGTGGACCGGGACACTTTCTACAATCCGGAACTTTTTGGCATTATGCCTATGGGATTTTGCTATCCCGGCAAAGGAAAAAGTGGGGATTTGGCTCCCAGACCAGATTGCGCGCCCACCTGGCACCTATCGCTTAGGAGTATGATGCCGGAGGTGCAGTTGACCTTGCTGATCGGATCTTAGGCCTAAGATTTTTACCCGGGCAAAAGGCAAAAGAAAACCCTAACTGAAACCGTCAGGAATTGGGAGGAATATTTGCCGGGGTTTTTCCCTTTGGTTCACCCTTCTCCCAGAAATCGACTTTGGATGCGAAAGAATCCCTGGTTTGAGGATAATGTTATTGCGCAACTCCGAGTTTTGATTCAAGATTTTTTAGTGTAACTTAAATGCTTCATTTTCTTACTTATCCTTTTATGAAAAACCAATTTATATTTTTGTTGGGAATTGCTGCCTGCTTACTTTCCTGCAAGCGCGCTGAAGTAGAAAAGCCGAGTTCTTTCTCACTGATTTTGGAGGACTCGCTGATGATTGACTACCTGGAGCCTCGCTATCTGGTTGATTACAATGTCAGTACCGGGAATTACCTTCTTTCCAATGATTCCTATTACCGCTACATGGAAGTGGATGATAGCGGGAAAATTATCCATGAAGACAGCATTCCTTGGGATGGCCCAAATGCGGTTTCGATGATTTTGGGAATGGGATATTACAAGGGAAAAGTAGCATTGGCTACCGATAGGGAGGGCTTTAGATTTTATGAAAAAGGGCAGCCTGCCGGTCAGTTGAGCGTGCCTTATCCATATACTTCATTCAACTTCCTGCCAAAATTATCCCTTATCTCCTGGAATGGAGGGTTTCTTTATCCCCGCTTTATGGAGGAGAGTGCTATGGAGGGCGGATTTACCGAGGAGTTTTATACCAAAACCTACACTGAACCTCTTTTTTCCTTTCAAAAGGAGGGGGACTCCATCCGTTTCCTGGTGGCGCTTCCTCCAGATTCCCGGTTTCTGAATGGGCAATACCATGGTAGTCCGGTCTTGGTGCCCTTTTTGAAAGGGGGGGATTTATATCTTTTGGATTGGATTCGTCCGGAGATTTTGCACTATCGGGCCGAAGGAGATGAGTTTGTTTACCAGCGCATTGTGAATTTGCCTTTTGAAAAGTGGGTCGGATATGACGAGGTTTCCATGAATCAGGCTTCCTCTTTCTATGAAAGTTTTGGGAAGAAAATGCCCGGAACCGTACGTGACATCTATGCGGTAGGAGAGTATTTTTTGGTTCAGTACCAAAATGGGATTGCTGAAGATCTTTTTCCCCAGACAAAAAATGAGTCGGGAGGAATGGACTCAGAAAAAGTTTATCAACTCAATCCTCCCTTGCTTGCTGTTTTGGACAAGGACCTGAATGTGCTCAGCACAGGTATCCCGCTCCCCAAAGGAGTTAATGGGCAATTGGTGGTCAATAAGCAAGGGCAATTGGTGGGGCTGAAAAATCCAAGTCTATCTCCAACCGAGGATCCCGGGATCGTAATTTATCGGATGAAATTGCAAGTGGATTAAAGGAAAAACCTTGGGCAAAGGAAATCGGCTTGATTCCAAAGGCTTTTCCAACCTCCGTCTCCGGTCTTCCGTCTCCAGTCTCTTGTGCTGAGCAAAGTCGAAGCATCCGTCTCCAGTCTTCCGTCTTACGCCTTCCGTCTTCGGTCTTCCGTCTCTTCATCCACAACCAGAATTCAAAAAATCAGAATTTTACCTTACAACAATAAAACTAATTCTCTAAATTCAGGAATTACTTTTTTGATCATGGAATTCGAGAAACGACTTTGTCTCCACTGTGGGAAGCCCATTCAGGGAAGAATGGACAAAAAGTTTTGTGATGACAGCTGCAGAAACACCTACAACAATCAGCAGCATGCAATGAGCAATAACCTCATCCGAAACATCAATCATGCCCTTCGGAAAAACCGGAACATCCTGGAAACCCTGATTCCTGCCGGGGAAGATTTGGCCAAGACCACCCGCGACAAACTCACCCGGGCCGGATTCAATTTCAGGTTTTTCACCCATGTCTACCAAAACAAAAAAGGTAACCTTTATCATTATTGCTATGATTTTGGTTACCTGGAATTGGATGGAGATTGGTTTTTGTTGGTCAAAGGGAAGGGGTGAACTTTAGCCATTGAGATGTCTCAGAAGGCCGGAATCCTTCCCTGTAGGCTGTCAGCAGCCTAAACTGGTGGAGGAATTTTGTTAATTCGACAATTCCAGCTCGTACCAATCCAAAAAAAACATCAAATCGTTAAAATTTGAGGCTTTTTCGACAATTTCTACTATACTTGCGCAGTTTTTATCACCGGTAAGTTTATGTGTAGACTCCTGAGAATATTGAGTTATGGGTTTGTTTTTTTGGCCGCAATGGCCTGCGTATCAAACGAAAAAATCATTTATCTGCAAAATTTAGAGGGAAAGGAAGCAATTTCGGAGGATGCACTGATCACTTACGAAATCCCTGAGTACAAGCTTCAGTATAATGATATCATCGACGTCAATATTCAGACAGTGGATGATATGCTTAAAAATGGATTCAACAATTTGCCAGTCATTGCAAATAATCAGCAAATGCAAGTGGCAGGACAAAATGGTGGAGATATCTATTACATGACCGGCTATACCGTAGATAAAAACGGGAACATTCGGCTTCCTATCGTAGGAGAGGTCAATGTCAAAGACAAAACCATTGATGAGGCAAGAGTCCAGATTGAATCAGAGCTTAGAAAATATGTCACCACCGAAGTTTACGTGAAAGTAAAACTGGGAGGGATTCGCTATTCTGCTTTGGGTGAATTTCGACGTCCGGGAAAGTTTGTAGTCCTTCAAGACAGAATGACCATTTTCGAAGCCATAGCCAATGCAGGGGATCTCAGCACAATTGCCAAGCGGGATGAAATTCTGTTGATCCGACAATATCCGGAAGGAACCAAATTGCACAGACTTAATTTGAATGATCGACAGTTGGTAAGTTCTCCCTATTATTTTATCCAGCCAAACGATCAGATTTACGCGGAACCCATGAAGGTAAGGGAAGTGGGAGCCGGCGAAAATGCAGCCCAGTCTCTCTTATTGTTTACCTCGATCATTACCACATCACTATTACTGATTAATCTTTTTACCTCCAATAACTGATGTACCCGAATTCTCCTCAAGTAAATTCCAATCCTCAATCACCTTTTATGGTGCAGCAGGAAGATGAGATTGATTTGAAAGTCATCCTTTTCAACTACCTGCAATATTGGCCAATCATTTTAGCCTTTGCATTTACCGGTTTGTTGCTTGCTTTTGCGTTCAATCGCTATGCTACTCCGGTATACAAGGTGGAATCAACGGTCATTGTAAAGGATGAAAACAATGCCTTGGGTGCGGATTTGTTTGAATCTGCGGGCTTGCTTGGACTTCAGGGAAAAAGCAACATCGAAAATGAAATCGGAGTGTTGAAATCCTTTACTCTGGCACAGGAAACCCTCAATCAATTGGATTTCAATGTGCAGTATTTAAAGGAGGACTTTTTGAAATTTAATCAGATATATACCAATTCCCCTATTTTTATCCAGGTAGACTGGGCCAAGGAGCAGGTAGTGGGCGGACTTTTCAAGATCGAGGTACTGGACGATTCAAGCTTCCAGTTGTCGGTGGAGGAAAACGAATTTCAGATTTTCAATCCCAAAGATCCGTATTACAAGACGGATCTGGAGGACCTGACACTCAGTCAGGAGGTTTACCAGTTTGGCCAACCGATCAAGGGTGAATCGTTTGAATTTACAGTAGAAAAAGTATCTGCTATCGCGGGAGAGGAGATTTTTTTCCGATTGGTTGATACGCCGAGTTTGGCTCTGAAATTCCGGGAGGACCTTTCAGTGGCTCCTTCAAACAAGCAAAGTTCCATCCTTACTTTGGGTCTGGAAACTCCATTGAGAAGAATGGGGGAGGACTACCTCAACAAGCTGATGGAAACCTACCTGCAGCGGGAATTGGATGAAAAAAACAGGACAGCCGAAAATACCATTCTGTTTATTGATCAGCAGCTAAGCGGGATTACCGATTCATTGAGAGGCTCAGAAAATAAGCTTCAGAAATACCGGTCGGAAAATAAAATCTTTAACCTTTCTCAGGAGGGCTCTATAATTTTCGAGCGACTTCAGGAGTTTGAAAAAGAGAAGGGCTTAAATGAAATCAATCTCAAATACCTTCAGACCTTAAGTGACTACCTGGGAAGCGGACAGGCCGGGGAATTGGTATCCCCTTCTATCGTGGGAACCACTGATCCACTCCTGAATGCCTTGGTCCAAAACTTATCCGAGTTACAGGCCGAACGGGTCCGCTTGACGGCAAATTTCTCAGATCAGACCCCTCAGGTCCGGGATATCAATGCCCGAATCCAGAGCACAACAAAAGCGCTTCAGGAAAATGTGAATTCCGCGATCACCAATACAAAAAATCTCCTGGCGGACATCAACAACCGCATTCGGATGATCGAGCGTGACATCAATGCCCTTCCCGAGACTGAGCGGAATTTGCTGGGATATCAGCGCCAGTTTACCATCAATGAGAATATCTACATCTACTTTTTGCAAAAGAAGGCAGAAGCCGAAATCACCAAGGCATCCAATATGCCAAGCAATATGATATTGGATTTTGGCAAGTCCGGAAACCTTCCTGTTGCACCCAAGCGATCCCTCAATTTGCTGATCGGATTGATTATCGGATTTATCCTCCCCATCGGATTTATTACCGTGAAGGATTTCCTGAATACCAACATTGAAGATCCAAAAGAACTCGAAAAACAAATCAAAGTTCCCCTTATCGGAATGATTGGTCGAAACAGTTCGGATGATGCCTTGCCCGTGTTCAATAATCCCCGATCCTCTGTTACGGAATCCTTCCGATCTCTCAGAGCAGATTTGGCTTACCTGAGCTTGCAGCGCGAAAAACTCACCCTGTTGTTTACCTCTTCTATTTCCGGAGAAGGAAAGACCTTTGTGTCCATGAATATGGCCTCGGTCTTTGCCCTGATGGGGAAAAAGACCATTCTGATCGGTCTGGATCTTCGAAAGCCCCGAATTGCACAAGATTTTGGGCTGGTCAACGACAAAGGAATGAGTACTTGCCTTAGCAGTAATTCTTCCTGGAAAGACGTGGTCAAGCCTTCAGGATATGAAAATCTTGATGTAATTCTTTCCGGTCCGATTCCGCCCAATCCTGCAGAACTATTGCTTCAGGAAAAATTTGGAAGAATTGTCAAAGAAATCAGGGAAGCCTATGACATTATCATTTTTGATTGTCCTCCGGTGGGCTTGGTGTCGGAGACAAAAGAGTTGTTTCCATTTGCAGACATTAGCTTTTTCGTTTTCCGTCAGGGATATTCTGTAAAAGGAAATACCCAGATTTTGAACAACCTGGTAGAAAAAGGCGGAGTAAGCAAAATCTATGGGGTGCTGAATGATCTTCACATCGACAAAGGCTATGGCTATGGCTATGGATACGGCTATGGATACGGCTACGGCAACAATTCCTACGGATACCACGAAGAGGTTCAGTTGCCATGGTGGAAAAGAGCATTAAGGCGGCATAAATAAATTATAAGTTTGGGCTAGACCGCTGCCGTTCGTGTCTTCAAGACCGCCCCAATTGGTGTAAGTCTCTATCTTGGAGCAAGTCTTCGGACTTGTGCCTATTCTAATCCATTTCAGTGACTGCCAAAAAGGGCCATGGAATTTGTTAGGATTTTTTGATCTTTAATCGATTTGATTTCTCGGAAGCATGTCTGTAACTCTGAGAGTTTTGGGGTTCTCTGGCTAATGAATGATCCTATTTTTTAGCTAGGTTTCCTCGCGCCCAGCTTTGAATAAAGTAAATCGGGCTTTTTAACAGGGGATTGCTGAAAATTTGAAATTCCCTTTCCCATGGGATTGTCTCCTCTCCTCTTCGTTGGGATTTTGAGGTTGAAGTTCTTCAATTTCAGTGCAGGCAATAAATAGTCCCGAAATCAGGAACAATGCAGAAAAACGAATCATTAATCTTAGTTTAATTTTGGAAATGTAGTACTAAAAATTTGAATGCCGTTTCAGATTTGTTTTAAACCTGAATGCCAATTCGACCACCAATCTGATCACCCCCTTTGATATTCCGCTGGATCGAATTTGCAATTCGATACAATTATACTGGGGATTTGTAATCCTAATAAAGTGTTACATTTTTTGATTTCTTAAAATCCACACGCTCTGGCCCAAAAAATTCTCCCTTCCTACTTACTTTTTTCACTTTTCCCCAATAAATACCCAGTAATAAGTATTTATTTAAACTTAAAAATTCTTTTCTTAGCATAACGAAGTTTTTGATGTGCGAACTGCCTCATAAGGTTAAGTTCTTTCATTTGGCTAAAACTGGATTGAGTATTCAAAAAGCCCACTCATCTGAAATATGATTACCACAAATAAAGTAGCTGATCGGAAGAAGAGTCTGGAATATTTAAATACAAAGTAATTCTCGGTAGTTTTTGGGTTGTTTAGGCAAGCCAGGAAATTTCTCATGATTGGTACCGAGAATTCCACCAAGTTCTAGCCTTAACTTCAATTAAGATAAGAGAATACTGCATTCACATGGGGTATAGATTGAACTTGTTTTTTCCCCTTGATTAGCCTTGATTATTTTATTGATATGGATTCAAACTATAAACTTGACGTTCAACTGGATTACCTCCCTGGCCTTAGTTACCTGCTTTTCCATTCGCACATTCCTACAATCAGAAAAATTCAAATCACCAATTTATCTGATGATTTGCTGGAAGGACTAATCCTTACTGTAAATCCTTCTGATGAGTTTGCCTCGAAAATTGAAATTAAGATAGAATCATTAATTCCGGGACAGAGCCTTGAACTGACAGATTTAAAAGTCAAAATCCATGGTAAATTTTTCGCCTCCCTTACTGAAAAGATGAGAGGGGCTTGGGAATTAACTATTCATCGAGCAGGCCAACTTTTAGCCCAGAAAGAATTTGATATCGAGTTATTGGCCTTTGACCAATGGCTTGGCTCATCGCTAATCCCGGAATTATTGACAGGTTTTGTTCTTCCAAATATTCCTGAACTTAGCCCCGTTGTCAAAAAGGCGGCTGAATACCTCAAGACTTGGAGTGAATCTTCTGCATTCGATGAGTATCAGTCAAAGAACCCTAACCGGGTCAAAATTCAAATAGGGGCTATATATGCATCTATCAAGGCCTTGAATATTGTCTACCAGTCTGTCCCAGCAAGCTTTGGAAACTTGGGACAGAGAGTTAGGCTTGCTGATCAGGTGTTAAACCAAAAGTTGGGAAACTGTCTGGACCTATCCCTTCTTTTTGCTTCAGCACTTGAAAATATAGGATTAAATCCAATCATTGTTCTCATTGAAGGGCATGCCTTCGTAGGTTGCTGGCTCATCGAAGATACCTTCCCTGATCCGGTAAATGATGACCCTTCACTTTTAACCAAACGCATGGCTTCCGGCATTCATGAAATAATCATGTTGGAAGCCACATGCCTTTGTGAGGGAAGCCCTGCTTCGTTTGATACCGCAATCGAGCGATCTCGTGCTCATTTTCTTGATCTCAAAAAGTTCAATTATTTCATTGATGTAAAACGCGCCAGATTTTCAGGGATTTATCCTTTGCCTCAGCGAAAATTTGAAGCAGGTAAAATTGAATTGGAAGAAGACTCCTCATTCTTTTCTAGTGAAGGGGAGCCCATTGCCCCGGATAAACTGATTCATTCAGCTCCTTTGGTTCATACTCAGACTCCGCCGGTTTTTGGTAAGCAACAGCTTTGGGAAAGAAAACTCCTTGACCTGAGCCTAAGAAATTCCTTGCTCAATCTAAGATTAACTCGCTCTTCCTTACAATTTATCGATGTGCCCATCAGTGAATTGGAGGACGCACTTTACCAAGGAGAGGAGTTTCAGATTCTAAGTAAACCCAAAGATTGGGAGAATACGCTCAGAGACGAGGGCATTTACCAAGCATACACTTCGAATAATCCATTAAAGCAACTTGTATTAAAGGAGTTTTCTCAAAAAAGACTCAGAGCGTATCTGACCGAAGAGGAGTTAAATAATAGACTGACTTTTCTTTTCAGAAGTGCAAGGCATTCCTTGGAGGAAAATGGTGCAAACACATTATATCTAGCCATTGGTTTACTGAGATGGTATGAAAGCCCAAAAAGTGAAAAGGCTCGATTTGCGCCAGTAATCCTTGTTCCTGTGGAGCTGATTCGAAAGTCTGTCAAGGTGGGATTCATGATCAAGGGCAGGGAAGAGGATGCGGTTTTGAATATTACCCTTCTCGAAAAGCTCCGTCAGGATTTTGGCCTTAGTATTACTGGCTTGGATCCCTTGCCTATGGACCAATCAGGGGTAGATGTATTGGCGGTATTTAATATCCTCCGCCAAGCCATTATGAACATCCCAAGATGGGATATTGAGGATCAGTTTTTCTTGGGTACTTTCTCATTCAATAAATTTATTCTTTGGAATGACATCCATTCCCATACAGATAAGCTTCGGAAAAGTCCAGTTGTAGAGGGGTTGATTGAAGGTAAGCTTTCTGAAAACCTTCAGATTTTAGACCTAGAGAATCTAGATCTCCATTATAAGCCTTCTGATATTCTATTGCCAATACCAGCAGACTCTTCCCAGATGGAAGCTGTTTGCGCCTCAGTTGAAGGACATAGTTTTATTCTACACGGGCCTCCCGGTACAGGAAAGTCACAAACAATCACCAACATCATTGCCAATGCACTTTACAGAGGCAAAAGAGTATTATTCGTTGCTGAAAAAATGGCAGCACTCACGGTCGTTTACAGCAGACTCAAGGCAATTGGTTTGGATCCATTTAGCTTAGAACTTCATTCCAATAAAGCAAGAAAGGCTGAAGTATTGAGCCAGCTTAAAAGTGCTACCGAGGTGCGAAGAAGGCAGCCTAATTTTGATTTTGAAGCTGAATCTCACAGGTTGAATTCTTTGAAATCAGAATTGGATGGTTTTTACAGGAAGTTGCATCAGGAAACCTTTCATGGAATCTCTTTATTCGAGCTCTTTTCCAAATTCATTCAGCTCGAGGTATTCAAAGGAGATATAAAGATTCCGGATAGCCTTTTAGCCAAACTCGAAAAAGCTAATTTCCCTTTATTTGAAGACCTGTTGATTCGGTTGTCCAAAGCGGCCGAACTAGCAGGTAATCCTTCCCCTGAGCATCCCTTTTTTGGAGTCAATCTCAACTCATACAGTTTGGAAATCAGGGAATACATTCAAATTCTATTGCTGTCTTTCATGGATCAGCGCTCGGATTACTTGGAAAAAATGGAAAAGGTGCTTAGCTCTTTAGGCTATATCCAAGAGTTAAATCATCAAGGAAAAGAAGGATTGGAGGAGCTTTTGGCTATTCTTAAAAAGATTCCGCAAATTCCTAAACCTTTATTTGAAAATCATCAACCAGAAAAGATGGTGGAGGATGTTCTTCCTCTTTTGAAACATGCACTTTCAAATTTGGATTTTCTGGATGAAAGTCGGAAGAGATTTGAACCTAAGATTCTTTCTATAGATGCAGAGCAACTCCTCAGAGACTGGAAAATCAAAGATCAGGAGTGGTTTTTACCAAGGTATTTTGGATTGAGGAAAGTCAGGCTAGAAGTACAATCTTACTTAATTCATAAGGGAAAACTAAAAACCAATGAAATTCCAAAGATTCTTTTTGAAATTGATCAATTTAAACAGAGAAAGAATTTTCTGGAAAAGAATCAAGGCATACTCAAAGAACTTAGTGTTTTTGAAAGTTTAGATAACCAGCCTCATTTAAACGAACTGATTCAATGTGTTTCACTTCTACCAGAATTAGAGAGAGCGCTTCGAAAAATAACCCAGACTTCGACGGAGCTTCAAAAGCTCAAGGGTAAGATTTATGAGCTTAATTTTTCAGGTGATAATTCATGGATTAATCTTTCAAACCAACTCTTAATTCAAGCCACTAAAGAACGGGAAGCAAAAGAAAAATTGGAAGAGGCTTTGGGGACTAAGGTTAGTTTCAACTGGTCACCTGGTATGGAATCAGGATTAAATAAGGCGATTAGTTGGAGGCAGAATATCGAAAATTTAAAGGAATGGCATGCTTGGACATTGGTTAAAAAGGAGTCAGCTTCTTTTCATCTTGAAGGAGTAATTCAATCTCTTGAAAACACGGGAATAAATTGTTCAACTCTCAGCGGGCTTGTACTCAAAGAAACCTACCGAAAAATGGCCACTGAATATCTAAGGCAGCACCCTGAGCTTGGTGTCTTTTCAGGCGAAGCCTTTGAATCAAGAATTAGTGCATATGCCGATGAAACTGACCCCCTGTCGCCGCTGGAAATTGACCCCCTAGAG
>CAYONF010000072.1:0-20866 GCA_964405255.1 uncultured Limnohabitans sp.
TCAAATCGCTGCTTTCGGATCTTCTTGGCCAGCTCATTGAGCAAAGTCAACTCTTGGAAATAGTCTCCAGATTGTGTATCGATGCATTCTTGCGCTTCCTCGTAGGCATAGCGTCTATTGGAGTGGATGATCGTGCGACCAATCCAATGATTGACCACCCGGGCATTTCGGTCCATTTCAAAGACACAGGCAAAAGTCAACTTGTCCTCGTTGGGACGAAGGGAGCAAAGCCCGTTACTCAATCGCTCGGGAAGCATGGGGATCGTGCGATCCACGAGGTAAACTGAGGTGGCACGGTTGTAGGCTTCTTTTTCCAAAGCCGTTTTTTGCTTTACATAGTGGGTCACATCAGCGATATGTACCCCGATTTCCAGGTTGCCGTTTTCCAATTCCCGATAGGAAATCGCATCGTCAAAGTCCTTGGCATCAACCGGGTCAATGGTAAAGGTGAGGACATCGCGGAAGTCTTTTCTAGCCTTGATTTCTTTGGCCGAGATTTTTTCAGGAATGGCATTGGCCTCCTCATCGGCTTCTTTGGGGTATTCGAATGGCAATCCGAATTCGGCCATGATGGAGTGGATTTCCACTTCGTGCAAACCTGCTTTTCCGAGTACCCGGATGACTTTTCCTGTGGGGTTTTTGTCATCTTCCCGCCATTCGTTCAGCTTAACGATGACTTTTTCGTTGTGCTCGGCACCCATCAGGTCGCCGCGATGGACAAAGATGTCTTTGTGCATCTTTTTGAAATCGGGTACCACGAAGGCGTACCGCGGAGAAATTTCCACACGGCCCACAAATTCATCCCGGTTTCTCTCCATGATTTCCAGCACCCGGCCTTCTGTTCTGCCTGTTTTTCCTTTCAGCGGAAAAACCATCACCCGGACTTTGTCCCCGTCAAGTGCCTGCTTGAGATCTGCTTCTTTGACCAAAATGTCTCCATCAACCGCATTCGGATCATCGGGGACAATGAATGCAAAGCGGGGATTGACATAATCTACCGTGCCTGTGATGAAAGACGGGTCCTTGGTGGATGAAAAGTAATTGCGCGGACTGCGGGAAACGGCCCCGGATTCTACCAGTTTGTATAAGACGGGTTCGACTCCTCCTTTATTGAGGGAGTCGCGGATTTCCAGTCGCTTGATGATTTGCTTGGAGTTGAATTCCTCTCCATAGTGAGCATCTAAAAATTGGAGGATTCTTCTGGCCAAGTTGGCTGCGTCATCGGAACGACCTCCGCTTTTATGTTTTGAGTTTTTTCTGTCTGATTTTCTTCCCATGATTTGGGGTACTTTG
This sequence comes from uncultured Limnohabitans sp., assembly GCA_964405255.1. Classification (GTDB taxonomy): domain Bacteria; phylum Bacteroidota; class Bacteroidia; order Cytophagales; family Cyclobacteriaceae; genus Algoriphagus. The sequence goes on from CAYONF010000072.1 coordinate 1,294, forward strand.
TGTTCTAAGGTAAAAAGATTTAGATGCCCTAGACATTAATCTTTGTGATCTTTTTTTGAATCCTCGGCGTGGAGAATTTCGATTTCCAGTTCGTCCAGCTGAGGGTGCATTGCCATGAATATTCTCGCCGTGACTTCCACATCCCGGAGGCAATACAACTTGATTTTCTCCAAGTCTTGCTCCACGTAGTAGGTAGCATTTACCTGACTTCCGTCGATGCCGTCCTTGGAGGTAGGAATACCAAAAACGGCTGCCAAAAGCTCCAGTCGGGTATAATGCTTGTAATCGCCAAACTTCCACATATCCATGGTGTCCAGGTGTCGGACTTCCCAGGGCTTTTTTCCTGCGATTTGGAGGGGTTCGGGAAGTTGAATTCCCTGGATCAGCATCCTGCGGCAGAGGTAAGGAAAATCGAATTCCTTTCCGTTGTGCGCGCAGAGGATCCACTTTTTCTTATCCAATAAGGCTTTTAATGCCAAAAGAAGTTCCCGCTCTTCCGAATCAGCAAAAATCTTGGAACGGAAAATCAGCTTTTTATCCTTCTTTTTGGTTTGAAAAAAACCGACTCCCACGCAGATGACCTGCCCGAATTCGGCATGGATCCCTGCCCGGTCAAAGTATAGGGAACCAGGCACTTCATTGGGATTTTCCTGACGGATCAGGCGTTCTTTTTTGATCCATTCTTCCTGAAGCCTCGGGTCTAGGTCTTCAAATTTCTCGGTAAGGGAAGCTGTCTCAATGTCTAAAAAAAGGATGTCACCCAATTGATCTAAAAAGTCCGCCATGCTTTCAAGGAATTAACTGTGAAGGATTCCCTCCAATCCCAATTCCGGGATCATCCGGAGGTTGACAGCATCAAAACTGCCAGGAGTAAAGATAAACTTTTTGTCAAAAATCTGATCCAGAATGTAGTAGCTCACCCAGAATTCATTAGTCAGGGCAAAAACCGCCGGATCGATCGGTTCTACTTTGGCGATAGATTCAGCACCCAATTCTTGGATCATGTGGCGTAGGGTGGAGGTTTGGCGCTTTTCCCCGTCCAGTATTCCATACCCTTTGGAAGTAATCATGACCGTGCTGAGTTCGATCAGATTCAGATTGATAATGTAGACGGCCCATTCGGTGCCAGTAGGTTTTTCTTCTTTGGCAATCGCCAGTCTGACTCCCGTGACAGGAGAAAAATCGATGTCTTTTTTCATCCGGGTATTTTCCTTTTATGAATAGTTTGGATTGATGGTCTAATTTCTTTTGCCTTCAAATCCCCCTAGCCCCCTTGAGAAGGGGAAATGGCCCTTTTTTGGACCTCAAAACTTAATACTGGAATTTGAGCCTGATTAATCCAACCTAATTATTTTAATTCGATCAGATTCATTTCAAACAGCTCAGCCAGATGTTTTTTGACCCTGTTTTTGGCTTCAGCTTCATCTACAGGATGTCCGAGTTCCAGATGAAGAGAAGTCACGGCTTTGTCATCGATGCCGCAGGGGATGATGTGTCCAAAGTAGGAGAGGTCAGCATTCAGATTAAACGCAAAGCCATGCATGGTCACCCAGCGGCTGGACTTGACTCCCATGGCACAGATTTTCCTCGGATTTTTTTGCTCCACATGATCCAGCCACACTCCGGTCAATCCCTCGATCCGGCCTGCTACGATTCCGTAATCTGCCAAAGTCAAAATGATCGCTTCTTCGAGCAGTCGGAGGTATTTGTGGATATCGGTGAAGAAATTATCCAAGTCCAAAATCGGATAGCCGACCATTTGCCCGGGGCCATGGTAAGTAATGTCACCGCCCCGGTTGATTTTGTAATAGCTGGCTTGGTGAGTATTTAGTCCAGTTTCATCCAAAAGCAGGTTTTCAGGTTTGCCGCTTTTTCCCAACGTATAGACATGCGGATGCTCCACAAAAAGCAGGTAGTTGGGTGTTTGGATTTGTTCAGTGGGAGGGAGGTTCCGATTTTTGATTTTCAGGGCTACTGTTTCTGCGAAAAGCTGCTCCTGATAATCCCAGGCTTGTTGGTAATCCATCTTGCCCAAGTCTCGGAATTCTACGGTTTTATTGATAATTTCATTCATCTTTTTTCCTCACAGGAAACTGATTTTTAAAACAGCGATTAAGGCCAAAGCGTTCTTCGATTTTTCAAAATTAAGTAATATAGCATGGCAGAGCACAATGATTCCGGAAGGTTGGCAGAGCAGCTTGCTGCGGACTGGCTGGTGGGCAAAGGATTTGAACTCGTTGAGACGAATTATCGGCATGGACATGCTGAGATTGATTTGGTCATGAAGCACCGAGGGCTTTTGATTTTTGTTGAGGTCAAATTCCGTTCAGGGACAGGCTTCGGGTATGCAGAGGAGTTTGTGGATTCCACCAAAAAGAAGCTTTTGGTAAAAGCTGCAGATCAGTATATTTATGAAAAGGATTGGCACAAAGACATCCGGTTTGATATTGTAGGAGTGTATAAAGATCGAGCCGGCACGGTCAATTTCCGACATTTTGAAGACGCTTTTTATTAAACTAACAAACAAATGAAAAATTTATTTCTCGGGCTGTTTTTAGCCTTTCTGTCGACTGCAGTATTTGCCCAAAAGGAAGAAAAAGACGACAAAATTATCAAGGACGCCGAAGATGCGAAAGCGGCTTTTTTGAAAGATGATCCCAGCATGAGTAAGCTTTTCCAATCTGCCTATGGGTATGTGATTTTGCCCAATGTCGGTAAGGGAGGTTTGGGAGTGGGCGGTGCCTCAGGCAATGGAACGGCTTACCAAGGAGGGAGTTTAATCGGATTTGCCAGAATGACCCAAGTAACTATTGGATTTCAGGCTGGAGGCCAAGCCTACAGTGAGGTAATTTTCTTTGAGAATGAGGAAGCCTTTGGTCGATTCAAAGCCAATAAAGTAGAAATGTCTGCTCAGGTATCGGCAGTAGCAGCAGCATCAGGTGCATCCGCCAATGCCAAATATGTAGACGGAGTCGCTGTGTTCACCCGAACAAAGGGTGGCTTGATGTATGAAGCTTCTGTGGGAGGGCAAAAATTCCAGTACAGAGCGAAGTGATCAATTGTCTCTTCGATAGACCAGGTTTCCTTCTTTATCCCATTCCGCCCGGATGTACGGGCGGAAATTTTTTGTAAAGGGTTCCTCCTGGTATTGCACCTCCCGCTTTCGGATAGCCTTGGTATTGTTGGTGTCCCAGTATTCGGTCCAAAGCCCTACTTTTTCCCCGTATTGGTATTCACCCGTCACAGCGATTTGCTGATTTTCGTGGAAGTAGAAGTAGTTCCCTTCTTCCAGACTGTATTGAATGGGGATTATCTCTTCGATGGATTTTGAAGTTTGGTTGTAATAGGAGATGCGTGATTCCCTTGGCCATCCCTCTGAAAAATGGTTTTTATCCTGAAGCACATTTTTGTCATCGTAGAGCATCCAGGTTTTATGTTTGGTGCCGTAGTAGAACATCCCGCTTTCAACTATGGTCTCATTGATTCTCCGCTCATAAGGACCATGAAGTAGGTAGCCGGATTCTTGGGCGTAGCCGGAAGTTTTTATACTTCTGTCTTTGGGATCAAACCAATAAACATCCCGGATATACGGATCTGGATTTCGTTCGGCATCTGTATAATTGAAAAATTCCACGATATACTGCCCTCGGATATCCCTGCGGGTGTACCCTTTTTGGGTTTTGATCCCAAACCAGATGTTTTTGCGGGCCTTCTTCTTTTTTTCTTTTTTCTCTTCTTTTTCAGCCTCCTCATCAAACAATAGCAAAGGTGCCACAGAAGGGAGAAGCACAGAATTTACCACGCCAGTGGAATCCGGATCAGACTTTTTTTTAGACTCATTTTTCTGGGCAAAAGTGATTTTGCCGGATAGAAGTATTACAATCAGAAAAGCGAATATTCTCCTGTTCATGAAATGAAAAACGGCCTAGGATGCCAACTATTTTGTCCAAAAATAACATTTCAAGTGATTATAACTTGATTTTTTATCACCAAATGGCAGTCGGCATAACCAACCCTCCGACCAGGTGGCGGGTGCTTATTGTCCGATTTAGGCATCAATTCCACGGGATTGTTTAGATTTTATAATCTTCTGGCTATTTTTGAGGAATTTGTAAAAAAATCACTTAAAAAATGAATTCTATTCTATCAGATCGCATCCTGAATATGGAAGAGTCAGCTACCCTCGCGATGGCAAAAAAAGCGAGAGAGCTCAAGACTCAGGGCATTGACATTATCAGTCTTAGCTTGGGTGAACCGGACTTCAAAACTCCCAAACACATCCAGGAGGCCGCTAAATCAGCGATCGATGAAGGAAAATATTTTGCATACCCTCCTGTGGCGGGTTATCAGGATCTCAGAGAGGCTATCGCCAAAAAGCTGAGAGAGGAAAATAACATCACTCAGGCAAAAGCCGAAAACATCGTGGTTTCGACAGGAGCCAAGCATTCGATTGCCAATGTCTTCATGTGTATGATCAATGAAGGCGATGAAGTGGTGATTTTCTCCCCTTACTGGGTGAGCTATGCCGAGATCATCAAGCTTTGTGGAGGAGTTCCCGTATTGATCGAGGGAAATCTTGAAAACAACTTCAAGGCCACTGCAGCCCAACTCGAAGCGGCGATCACGCCAAAAACCAAAGCAGTCATTTATTCTTCACCCTGCAATCCGACCGGATCTGTCTTCTCCAAAGAAGAATTGGAAGCAATCGCTGAAGTTGTGAAAAAGCATCCAAGCATGATGGTAATTGCCGATGAGATCTATGAGTTGATCAATTTTGTGGGTAAAAACTACAGCATCGCTTCTTTCCCGGGTATGTTTGAGCGAACCATTACCGTGAATGGCTTCTCCAAAGGCTATGCAATGACCGGCTGGAGAGTAGGCTACATCTGTGCTCCGTTGGAAATCGCCAAAGCAGTCGAAAAAATGCAGGGTCAATTCACTTCCGGAGGGACAGGCATTGCTCAGCGGGCCGCATTGGCAGGGATCGCCGGTGATCAGACCTCTTCCAGAGAAATGACCGAAGCGTATCTGAGAAGACGTAACTTGGTCATGGGCCTTCTGAAGGATATTCCGGGTATCAAAACCCATGTGCCTGAGGGTGCTTTCTATTTCTTCCCGGATGTGACGGCTTTCTTTGGCAAGTCTGCTCACGGATATACGGTGAACAATGCAGATGACCTTTGCCTGTATTTGCTGGCAGTGGCCAATGTTTCTCTGGTGACCGGAAGTGCTTTTGGCGCGCCAAATTGTATCCGATTGTCTTATGCTGCTTCTGATGAGGAATTGGTGGAGGCACTGAAGCGGATGAAAAAGGCATTGGGCGAATTGGCCTGATTCTTCAAATAATAAGTTTCAAAGCCCCGGCGAAAACCGGGGCTATTTTTTTGCCTAGGGAGAAAGGCTTAATTTTGATCAAAATCTCACTACATGGCTCAGGTTCTTGTCATCACACCGGTAAAAAATTCGATCGAAACCACGCTGGATACAGCAAGGGCTATTGCAGCTTCCGATGTGCAGGTTCGCCATGTAATTTTCAATGATTTCAGTACTGCAGAGACCAAAGCGAGTTTGGAGGAAAACAAATCCAAAATCGGCTATGAGTTGATCCATATCGAAGATCTCACCGATCATCCCTCTCCAAACTATAAACTGGTTTTGCAAATTTCCCAAAAAATGGCCCTAGAGTCTGGATTGCCTCTTTTGGTGGTGGAGTCTGATGTGGTTGTCCGTCCTGATACCATTTCGAGGTTGCTTTTCGATTCAGGAAAAAAATCCAAGCTTGGCTTGATCGGGTCGGTCACGGTCGATGAATCCGGAGTGGTGAATTTTCCCTATTTGAAATTCAAAGGAGTGAAAGAGCCTGTGATCCGTACCCAAAGAAGTCTGAGTTTTTGCTGCACTTTGTTTTCACTGGAGTTTTTGAAAAGCTATGACTTTGCCGGATTAGATGAAGCCAAAGATTGGTATGATACTTTCATCTCCAAAAAATCCATCGAGTTGGGATTTGACAATGTGGTGTTGATGAATGCTCCGGTGTGGCACCGACCTCATGCCAGTCGACCTTGGAAGCAACTCAAGTACACCAATCCCATAAAATATTACTTTTTGAAATTCTGGAAGGGCTTGGATAAAATCTGATTTCTCAGTCGAGAAAGCGCATCATGTCCAGCTCTGATTGATGCACAGCCAAGGTGTCTCGTCCAAATTTCTTCAATCGGTATCCGTTTGTTTCCAACATGGTGTAGCAGTCTGCGAGCTCTTCCATGGAATGATTTACATTTTCAAAAATGATCGCCTTGGGTAGCGTTTTTGGAACATCAAAAATGCGAATAACTTCCAGATCAAATCCCTCCGCATCCACCTGAAGCAAGTCGATGGTTTTGATGCCAAACTGGTGAAGGAGGGTTTTGGGACTGATCACCGGAACCTCCTCGAAACTGATCCGCTTTTCAGGTTCTGGGGGAATGGGTATTCCGAATTTCCGGCAATTTTTCTCCACCACTCCATTTTCAAAAAGCTCTTCGACCTTTTCTTTGGAAAAAGAAGCCAACCCCGTGGCCCATCTCATATCACTGAAGCCGATTTTGTAAAGTTTTTCATGTCCGTCTTCCAGACCTATTGCTGCGCAGATGGGGTGAAGCTCCTGATTTTTGGCATAGATTTTTTTCAAAAAATTCTCAAAAACGAATTTTTGAGGCTCCAAAAGCACACCTTTCCATCGGTCACGCTTGATAAACTTGTGAATGGGGTCATTGGTGATACCGTCATTTGCCCCAATTTGGATCACAGTAAAATTTCCCTTTTTAGACAAAGAATAGGAGGAAAGAAAGTCGGAAAGACTGCCTGGCTTGGGCTTGTACCAATGCCGGTAATAGGCCATGAAGAGTGGATTTTCATTGGCGCTGAGAGAAATCCGGAGGTTCTTATAGAAATTTTTGAAAAGGGATTTGACAGACATCTGCTAGAATAGGGAGGATTTTGGGAATAAACATAGGGGCTTTTTCAATGATGTTCAAAGACTGGGGATTCAAAGTTTTCCCAGCCATTTAAGCAGGGTATTGTAAGGCTTGGACCAGGTGCGCTGAAATCTCAAAGGACCATTGAGTTCTTGCTCAAAAAAATCGGAATGTTTGGCATTGAGATAGGCGATTCGCTCCCGTTTTTTTTCAGACGTACCGGTTTTTTTTCGTTTACTGCTTGGTGTGAGGCGATAAAAGAATCCCACAAAAGGAAGCTGGACCACATCTCCTCCGTTTTTCAGCATCTTAATCCAAAATTCCCAGTCTTCCCTGCCCATCTTCATATCTTCAGAAAACCCTCCGACAGCTTCCCAATCCGTTTTTCGGAAAAGTGCTGCCACAAAAATCATGTTGTCCCTGGCAAGTTGGGAGCGGCTAAAAGGTTTTAGTTTCCATGGTTTTTGGCCTTGATCATTGAATTTGACCGCTTGGCAATAGACTACTTTCGTCCCGGGCTGGCATTCAAGAACCTCAATTGCCTCGGAAATGTAATTTTTGGAGATCAAATCGTCACCATCCAGTGGCAGGATGTATTTCCCTTTAGCTTCCGAAATTCCCCTGTTTCTTGCGGCAGCCACGCCTGAGTTTTTCTGATCCAGGACTTGAACCTGCTCATAGTTGGCACTGAGTTTTTTGGCTAATTCAAGAGAATTGTCCATAGATCCGTCATTTACGATCAGGATTTCCAAGGGGCGGTATTCTGATTCCAATACCGACTGGACAGTATTTTCCAGGTATTGGGATTGATTGTAGCAAGGGATGACGATCGATACTAGTTCTGGAACCATGGATAAAGTTTGCCTTTGCTATAAGTTTACTAAGAATTTAACTCAGAAGTATTGGATTAAATTCTTGCAAAAATCTGTTTTCAGGTCAATTGGTTTTGATTTTATAGCTGAAAAATCCAATCATTAATTTGTTTTATTAAAGGCAAGTTTTAATTTTATTACGGTGATTAACAACTTTTCTCTCCTTTTTCAAAAATGAGATTCGAAAGAGTCCATTTTTCGAGCTCAAAAAGTTTTGAAGGAACCTCGGCAATTGTCGAGGTTCTTTTTGTTTATATTGAATGATCAAATGATTTCTATGAGATTAACAGGATTGGTAATCTTTATTTTTCTTTCCATACTGAACTCAGGAATCCTGATGGCTCAGTCCAAAGGGATAGACACTACCTACATCGAGGAACACCCCGAAAAGATGATTCTAAGGGCCTATGTGTCAAGAAAATACACGGAGCTTAACTACCCAAACCAATTTGGGGTGTATGAGCCTAACAGTGGATTGAATATAGGTGTGGGTTTTACATTTCAGAAGTTTACGCTCAATTTGGCAGCCCCATTATCTTTTTTAAATCCAGACCGACAGGAAGAGTGGCCGGCATTTTTGGATCTTCAATCCCATGTTTATCCGACCAATTGGATTATCGACTTGTTTGGGCAGTTTTACACCGGATTTATTGCTAAGGATTATTATGGGCCTGGTCAAGATTACCTGCGGAGGGATATCCGGACTGTGAAACTTGGAGCGAGTGCGAGCTATCTTTTAAATGGAGAAAAGATGTCATTTGAGGCTGCTTTTCACCAGACAGCCATTCAGAAGAGATCAGCCTTCTCACCGATGGTAGGTTTTGAAGCGTACCGCGTCAGAATCAAAGGGACAGAATTGATCTTACCCGAGGAAAATGGCCCAATTCCGGGCAATTATTCCCGGGGGGACTTTTATCAGGTAGGCCCCAGTGCCGGATTAGCTGGGACTTTGGTCTTGGGTAAAGGGTTTTTCCTGTCAGGGGCAGCATCGGGGAATTTGGGACTTGGTTTTTCAAAGCTGAATCAAGACAAAGAAACCAGCAAAGTGGAGGTAATGTCCGGATATTTCCTCAGAGGATTTGCCGGCTACAATGGAGATCGATTTTCGATCAACGGAAGCTACGTATACAAACATCTTGATCTCAACAAGCAGGAGGATATTTCCCAGTCCGCCAATACCGGTAACTATCGAATCAATCTGGTGTATAAAATTACTCCCTCACAAAAGTTTACAGCGAGATACTCCAAGTTCAACATTGTTAGATTTTTGGACAGGATTAAAGGGTGATTCCACAGTCCTGTCTGTTTTTTATTTTTAGCTTTGGGCTTTCCAAATCCATTTTGAAATCCCATGACAGACAATTTTGGCATCCTTCAGTCTCTTCAAAAAATTGGTGTTAATCCTGAAAATCTGGGCACCTCCACGGGCCTAAACTGGTTGGATTCCGGAGAATCTTACCTTTCTTCTTTTTCACCGGCAGACGGGAAACTCATTGCAAAGGTTCAGTTGGCCAATTCTGAAACCTATGAAGCGATCATTTCACAGGCTCATTTGGCATTTGAAAAATGGAGAACTGTCCCTGCTCCTCAGCGCGGAGAAATCGTCCGCGAGATCGGCAATGCCCTTCGGGAAGTAAAGGCTGACCTCGGTAAACTGGTCTCGTATGAGATGGGCAAATCCTACCAGGAAGGCCTCGGTGAGGTACAGGAGATGATCGATATCTGTGATTTTGCCGTGGGACTTTCCCGTCAATTGTACGGACTGACCATGCATTCGGAGCGCCCGGGACATCGGATGTATGAACAGTGGCATCCGCTTGGGATTGTGGGGATTATTTCTGCTTTTAATTTTCCGGTGGCCGTTTGGTCATGGAATGCTGCTTTGGCGTGGGTGTGTGGGGATGTCTGTGTGTGGAAACCTTCGGAGAAAGCCCCGCTTTCTGGGATTGCCTGTCAGCAGATTGTGGGAAAAATCTTTGCCAAACACGGCATGCCCGAAGGGATTTCCAATTTGATTATCGGAGATTACAAAGTCGGGGAACTGATGTCTCATGATCCCAGAGTTCCCTTGGTTTCGGCAACAGGATCCACCCGAATGGGAAAACTTGTGGGAAAAGCGGTAGGAGAACGGCTCGGAAGATCGCTTTTGGAGTTGGGTGGAAACAATGCCATCATTATTACTGAAAACGCTGACTTGGACATGGCGATCCGGGGAGCACTGTTTGGTGCAGTGGGAACAGCCGGTCAGCGGTGCACGACAACCAGAAGATTGATCATTCAGGAAAATGTCTACGAAGAAGTCAAAGGCAGATTGGCTTCGGCATACTCCAAACTCATCATCGGGAATCCATTGGATGAAAAAAATCATGTGGGTCCGCTTATCGATCAGGATGCGGTCCGAAATTACCTTTCTGCCATAGAAAAGGTAAAAGCTGAAGGAGGAAGAGCAGTGGTCGAAGGAGGGGTTCTTTCCGGAGAAGGGTACGAGTCGGGGTGTTATGTGAAGCCAGCGATCTATGAAGCCGAGAACCACTTTGAAATCGTACAACACGAGACATTTGCTCCAATTCTCTACCTGATCAAATACAAATCCTTGCCTGAAGCCATCGCTTTGCAAAATGGTGTTCCTCAGGGACTTTCTTCTGCAATAATGACGACCAATATGCGGGAAGCGGAAGCATTCCTCTCCGCAGCCGGTTCGGATTGCGGGATTGCCAACGTGAATATCGGTACTTCCGGTGCGGAAATCGGAGGGGCTTTTGGCGGGGAAAAAGAAACAGGAGGAGGACGTGAATCAGGTTCTGATGCCTGGAAAGCTTACATGCGCCGGCAGACCAATACGATCAATTACTCGACCGCTCTGCCTTTGGCTCAGGGAATTAAGTTTGACATTTAAGAGTAGTCCACAGTCCATTGCTTTTTTCATCAGACTTCATCCTTAATTTTGGCTGGCGGTTAGGAACTATGGGAGTTCACTTAGGTTAAATTTCTCCATAAAAAAAGCTCTTTGGAAAGTGATCCAAAGAGCTTTTTTCATTCATTTATGCCCAAGCTCCTTCATTTTTTCTCCTCCAACAAGGCTCGTTTGATTTCCTGGAGTTCGGCCAGTTTTTCTTTGCTGACCTTGGGATATTCCAGTTCCATTTGATCCAAAGCACTGATGATGGCCGAGGCTACAGCAATTCGGGCGTAGGCCTTATTGTCTGCGGGAATGACGTACCAGGGAGATTCTTCGGTAGAGGTGTTTTTGATCATATCCTCATAGGCGTCCATGTAATCATCCCAAAAACCACGTTCCCTGGCATCGGCGGGACTGAATTTCCAGTTTTTATCCGGATCATCCACGCGCTCGATAAACCTTCGCTTTTGTTCGTCTTTGGAGACATTCAGGAAAATTTTGATGACGACGGTACCGTTTCTGTGCAGGTATTTTTCAAAGTTTTTGATGTCCTTAAACCGCTCCTCCCAAATGTCCTTGGTGACCAGTCTATCCGGAAGCTTTTGACTTTTTAGAATTTGCTCATGGACACGGACTACCAAAACTTCCTCATAGTAGGACCGGTTGAAAATCCCGATTCGGCCTCGCTCCGGAAGGTGTTTTTTGCATCTCCAGAGAAAGTCATGATCCAGTTCCTCCGCGCTCGGAGCCTTAAATGAAGAAACCTGACAGCCCTGGGGATTGACTCCGGACATCACGTGCTTGATGGCCCCGTCTTTTCCGGCCGCATCCATGGCCTGAAAAATGACCAACAAAGACCAACGATCCTGAGCGTACAGAATATCCTGGAGGGCAGCTAATGCTTCCACTCCTTGTTCAAGCGCTTCTTTTACCAAAGGCTTGTCTTCTTGACCCAAACTCATTTTTGGTGCAGTGGAATAGTCCTTCAGCTTAAACTTTTTACCATCTCCTACGCAGTAGTTTTTAGCAAATTTCTTTGCCCGTTTGATCAGTTCTTTTTTGCTCAGTTTTTTGAGCTCAGCCATTTTTTCTTCTTCTTTTTTTAACATAATTCTAGAATGGTTTCTACCAAAAACATCAAGTGCCATGAATCCAGAATCTGAAAACGAGTTGAAATGCTGATTCTTTTTTCGCTGATTGGCCTAAATAAGTTAATCATTTAGCAAATAGAAATCCTTGTCAACTGGACTAAAATGAATAAAAGCTTAGCTTTAATTACTTTTTAAAAATTGAAAGTAAAAATCATGAAAAAGATACTTGTTGCCACCGGAGGAGGCGATTGCCCGGGTCTGAATGCCGTCATTCGAGGAATAGTAAAGCGTGCTTCCCAAGAGAAAGATTGGGAAATCTGGGGAAGTTTTGAAGCCCTGAATGGACTGATGGAAGAGCCCACCCGGCTGATCAAACTGGATGAAAAGACAGTGGCCGGAATCCATGTGAGAGGGGGGACCATTTTGGGGACGACCAATAAAGGGAACCCGATGAATTTTCCCGAAAAGCAGGCTGACGGCTCGATCAAAACAGTCAACCGAATTCCCTGGCTGGTCGACCGGCTCAAATCGAAAGGGTTTGATGCCGTCATCAATATCGGCGGAGACGGGTCTCAGGCGATTTCTCAGGCGATGTTTGAAGCAGGAATGCCCGTAGTCGGTGTGCCAAAAACCATCGACAATGATTTGTATTCCACCGATTTTACCTTTGGATTTCAGACGGCTGTGCAGACCGCTACGGATTCTTTTGACCGGTTGGTTACTACAGCAGATAGCCACCACCGGGTCATGATTATGGAGGTGATGGGCCGAAATGCAGGCTGGATTGCGCTTTACACTGCCATAGCGGGAGGGGCGGAGATTTGCCTGATTCCGGAGATTCCATATGATCTTTCGAAATTGGTGGAGCGGATAAAGGGCCGTTACCATGAGGGACGCGGTTTTGTGAACATAGTCATCGCCGAGGGAGCCTTTGTCAAGGAGGGCAGCATCACGGCCACTCAGGGAGAACTGGGACGACACGCCGTCCGGTTGGGTGGAGTTTGCTTCACCCTCAGCCAGCAGCTCAAGGATGCAGGCGTGGAAGCCGACATCCGCGAAACGGTCCTTGGACATACTCAGCGAGGAGGAACCCCAGTCGCCTTTGATCGAGTGATCGCCTCCGTTTTCGGAGTAAAAGCAATGGAATTGGTCCTGGAAGGAAAGTATGGACACTTGGTGGTGCTCAAAAACAATGACTACACTTCAGTTCCCATCAAAGAGGCCATCAGTGCTTACAATTTTGTCGATCCAAACGGAACATTAGTCCAAGCCGCCAAAGGTCTTGGGATTTCCTTTGGGGATTAAGTTGCATTCCCTTTTCAGTAGAAATTGACCGAAAGAGTGATCATATCAATAGTTAAAACCCACATGGCCTACCTTCCTTCCCAACTTTCACGAAAGCTCAATTTCCTTGGCTTGTTAGCCATTTTAATTGGCTTCTCTCAGCTTTCCGTAGCCCAGATTCAAAAGCAATACCTTGAGATCTCGGTTTCACCGGACAAACCGGACTGGGTCTATCAAGTCGGTGAAAAAGTGGAATTCATCGTTTCAGTCACGCAGTCCGGTAGGCCTTTTCCGGTTGAGAATGTCCGGTTCTTTGTGAAAGAAGAAAAAATGGATCCCATCCAGGAAGGGCCATTGGAACTGAAAGATGGAAAAGCGATCATCTCCGCGGAAGGGATGAAAACTCCGGGATTTCTTCGTTGTGAGGTCTTTGCAACCATTGATGGGAAACATTACCGCGGCTTGGGATCTGCTGCATTTGAGCCGGAAAAGATCCAGCCTACCGTGAAAATGCCGGCCGATTTTGAAGCTTTTTGGAATGCAGGAAAGGCAGAGCTGGCCAAAATCCCTATGGAAGCCAAAATGACCCATATCCCTGAAAGAAGCACGGATGTGGTGGATGTCTACCATGTCAATTTCAGAAATTTCGGGAACAGCCGGATTTATGGAATGTTGACTGTGCCGAAAGGAGCGGGGAAATATCCTGCGATTCTTCAGGTGCCTGGCGCGGGAATCAGACCTTACGCCGGTGACATTTCCAAAGCCGCCCGGGGAGCTATCGTCCTGCAGATTGGGATTCACGGAATTCCCGTGGACATGGCTCCGGAAGTGTATTCGAGCTTGGCATCCGGTGCGCTGAGCGGATATCCGACATTCAACATCCACGATAAAGACCTGTACTATTACAAGCGGGTCTACCTGGGCTGCGTGCGGGCAGTGGACTTTTTGGTTTCCCTACCACAGTTTGACGGACAGAATTTGGGGATTCAGGGGGGGAGTCAAGGGGGAGCTTTGTCCATAATCACCGCCGCCTTGGATCCCAGAATCAAGTATTTGGCAGCGATGTATCCCGCTTTGAGTGACATGACCGGATATCTGCATGGAAGGGCTGGTGGATGGCCTCATGTTTTCACCGGAAATAATCTCCAATACTTCAATAACCCAAAAGCCATCGAGACGGTCGGGTATTATGATGTGGTGAATTTTGCCCGGATTCTGAAAACGCCGGGGTTCTATACTTGGGGATTTAATGACGATACCTGTCCCCCGACTTCCTATTATTCCGCTTACAATCAGATCAACGCTCCCAAAGAGGTCTTTGTAATTCCCGAAACCGGGCACTGGACCTTTCCGGAGCAAGGAGTCAAATCCGACGAATGGTTATTCTCAAAGCTGAAAAAGTAATTCCTTGCTAAGCCTGAAAATCCTCAAAGGGGAATTTTCAGGCTTAGGGAAGGTATTCGGTTAGATTTCCCGGGAATGGGTATGGGTTGGATTAAAGCTTGGGATTCCAGACTGAGCCTGGCCGCCAATCGCGCATTCTGTCCGGCACTTAGAAAGAGCGGTATACTGGTTCCAATGGCCAGAAAACCGGTCCAACTCAAGATGGAAATTGCCGTGTTATTGCTTGAACCGTCGTTGTAATCGTAATTGTTCGGAATGGCGATCGCGGCTAGCGATAATGCCGTTCCGGTTCCAAGGAGAATCCAACCCGCTTTGTATTGGTTGTCGCTTTTTCGGATCAGATCCAATTGCATGGGAGAGGGCTCAGGTTGTTGCCCGAAAACAGGAAAACCCAGAAGGACAACAATCAGGGATAGAAATACATGTTTCATGGCTTCTGAGAATTTAAGGGAATGGAAAAATGCAATGCCGGGTAAGTCTTTTGAAAAAATCCATCCGGTAAGGGCCCAGTCAGCCGGGCAGTGCCTATACCCAGTTTCGCTGCTTTTCTGCCAGTGGATGCCGAACTCACGAGAATGGGAATACTGATCAGGGTAGAAAGACTCCCTGCGGTCATCAAGACTGCTCCCGAACCTCCAGCAAAATCACTTCCATCACCCCAGCCGGTTGCAAAAAGTACAGTCCCGATGACGACTGAACCCACGCCGGCTCCCAACATGATCAGTCCGGTTTTTTTCTGCTTTTCACTTCGCTTGAGGTATTCTTCGATCAGGATTTTGTTTTCCTGATTTTGGGCTTTTGCCTTGGGCAAAAAGATCAGAATGAGGGAAAGGATTAGAAAAATTTTGGTCATGGAATTGTCTCTGGGAAATTGCTTATGAGAAATCGAACGAATCAATCTACTCCAAGTTTCCTAAACCCCAATTGAAGATCAGATTTTTGCTGCGATTTGAAGGAAAGTTCCTTTTTGCAGATTGAAATTCAAAGTAAAACCTGAGGATTTGGGCTAAACTTCCGGAAACTAAAGCCCGATTCCTTTTGCCATCATACCCGCCAGAATCGGAATCAGAAACAGCAGCAAAAGTTCCAGGCGGATCAGCCAAAATATAGACTTGGGAATGGGGATTTTGTTGCTTGGATTTCCTTTGCGATTCTTCATAAAAAAGACGGAAGGATAAATCGAAAGAAGCCCAATTCCTCCAAAGAGAGCGAGTTTGGTGTGGAAAATCGGGTTTTGGGAATAGAAAACAGTAGGCTTACCATGCCCTCCAAACCAAAGCGTCAGCCCTGCCGCCAAAAGCACCAATACAGCAGTGCCATAAATTCCGTCAATTTTGGAAATCCTGACAAGCTCTTTTCGGGCTAGGGTAGGCTTTAGTAACAAGTGCTCGGCAACCAAACAGCCCACGATAGCAAATATGCTCGTGAAATGGACGTAGCGAAGTAGAAGTTCAACACTCATAAGACCTTGGTTTACTAAAAGTAACCAAAGTTGATGAGTTTGAGATTTTTTGGATTAAATGAAATTGATTCCTGAAATAATGATAGTAAATTCTCCTTGAGTTACCTCAGCTTAATCAGTTCCTTACTTTTAACATAGTCCCTGATACATAATATGCCAGCACAGCCAATAGAATTGATTCTGGCCAGGCAATTTGGTGATAGCCTTAGTATGCCGGTCTTTTTGGTGGATCCAGAAGGAAATCTGCTTTTTTACAATGAACCTGCCGAAGGCATTTTTGGATTGCGCTTCGGAGACACCGGCGGGATGCGGGTGGAGGAATGGGCCACGATCTTCAGACCATCCGATTCCCATGGGAATCCGATTCCACCGGAGGACCTTCCGCTCGTGCAGACACTAACTACCCGAAGACCTTCCAGTGGCTCGTTTTACATAGATAACATGAGAGGGGAGCGGATGCTGATTACGGTCACGGCTTTTCCCATCGAGGGAAGACCCGACCGGTACTTGGGTGCAATGGCAATGTTTTGGCATTCTGAACGATGAAAGTTAAAATTTGGGGCTGCAGGGGATCTTTGCCATCCGCCGGGCCAGAAAATTACAGCTATGGTGGAAACACTTCCTGTGTCCAAGTCACACATGGCAATACCTGCATTATCCTGGACGCCGGTTCCGGGATTCAGCGATTGGGCAGATTTCTAGGCCCTGAAATCCGTAAGGTCCATATTCTTCTCACCCATTTGCATATTGATCATACGATGGGGCTGGGGTTTTTTCTACCCCTTTACAATCCCAATGTCGAAGTGCATCTTTGGGGGCCTTCAGCCAGTGGTGAGCCTTTGCTCAACAGACTCCGTCGGTATTTTTCTCCTCCCTTGTTTCCGGTAAGGCTCGGGGATCTGCCCAATCATCCGATTATCCATGAGCTAGACAATGAGATTTTTTACATCGATCAGGTAAAAATCCACTGCGAATACATCTGCCATCCCGGGCCCACCTTGGGGTATCGATTGACTGCGGGAAATGCCATCCTCGCCTATCTGCCGGATCATGAGCTGCAGCTGGGCTCTTGTAATTTTCCAAATGATCCCGAATGGACCTCGGGTTTTGAAATCGCCAAATCAGCAGATTTGCTCCTGCACGATGGGGGATACACAGCCAAGGAATACCCTTCCAAAATAGGCTGGGGACATAGCACGGTGCGGGATTCGATCGCCTTTGCCAAAATGTGTCAGGTGAAAAGGCTGGCGGTATTCCATCACGAACCCACCCGAACCGATGACCAGATTGATCAAATCCTAAAAGATGCCATCCAAAACCAACAGCTTGACTTTGAGGTGGCCATGTGTGCTGAGGGAAGTGTGTATGAGTTGGGGTAAGAAAATTAAAAACTCCTGCAAACCTGGGTTCGCAGGAGTTTGGGATTGGATGGTAGAAATTAGTTTCCCGGATACCAGTTTCTCAGTCTCACCTCCACTTTTGGGGCTGAGGAATTGACCAGAGTTTTGAATTTTTCGGTATCGCTGAGACCCTCTCCACCTCGGTAATGGTAAGGATAGACGATGGCCGGCTGAAACTCTGAAACCGCGCTTGCCGCCTGCTCCACATCCATGGTAAAGGGCAGGTTCATGCAGACAAATGCCACATCGATTTTTTTCAGGCTGCGCATTTCCGGGATGTCCTCCGTGTCTCCGGAAAGGTAAATCTGCTTACCACCCAAGTTCACCACATAGCCGTTTCCACGTCCTTTGGGGTGGCGGCTGTCGGCTGTTTCGGGAAGGTTGTACATCGGGATAGCGAGGATTTTAGCATCCATGAGGGTTTTGGTCTCCCCGTTGCCGATGACTTCGATGGCCTTGTATTTTCCGGTAGGAAGTTTTTCTGCCACAGCTTGCGGAGCGACAATCGTAGCCTGAGAGAGGTCCAAACCGTCCAGAGTTTCCTGATTGTGATGGTCACCATGGATGTCGGTGATCAGAACCAGATCGGCTGGTTTTTGTCCGGCAAACTGATCGGCACCTCCATAGGGATCTACATAGATGGTCAGATCCTGATATTCCAAAACAAGCGTTCCATGTAGGATGGGCTTGACGGTGATGTCACCGCCTTTGGCAGGGATGAGGTCTTGGGCAGATGCAGATAAAAGCAAGCCTGAAAAAAGGAGTGTTAGCGCTATAGTTTTCATTGGAGGTGTTTTTAAAGAAAACCGGAAAATTGTCGGCCGGTTTTTCCGCTTGTCAAAGACTTGGGAGGTAAGTGGGGGGAATTTTTGATTTGCATCTTTACTTTGACTGACAATTTTCCAATGCCAATAATTTCGATTTTTTCCTTTTCAAATAATCCAAAACTACAGGAGCTAAAGTGGAATTGCCAATTCCTTTTTTCTGACAAAAGTTACTTTCAAGCCAAATTTCCAAGTCCTTCGCACCCTTACTTGCATTACAGGAGCGACAACAAAGAGCAATATTTTCAGCCTGATTAATTCGGATATCATTGATAATATGTTCCCAGGATGATTTTGTTTTAGTGATTCCATTGGAATCAGAAAAGGTAACTCCACAATAAACACAGTTTAGATCCCGCGCTTTTACTAATTCTTCAACTTCTCTTGGAATACCCCAGCGATTAGCCATTTTTCAACTTTAAGATTTTATCCTTATGGTTATTGCCCTTCAAAGAAATCTTCATCAAGTTGTTTTATTTCATAGGTTGTCTTGATTTGAACTCCAACATTGAATTCATGCATTAGATCAACTAATTTTTTGCCATCAATAAGGATAATCGTATGATGAGCGTCATAGGCTTTTTTAATAGCGCCGGGATCAAATTCAGATGTAGTTACAAATACTCCTTTGGTAGTATCTCCACTCATCGCCCCAATAAAGTTTCTGATGTCTTTTTCCCGGACTTTGTTGGAGTCATATCTTTTGGCTTGGATGTAAATCTTATCCAAACCAAGTTTGTCTTCGTTGATTATTCCATCAATTCCTCCATCCCCAGTTTTTGAGGTTTCAGTGAAATCTCCATATCCCATTTTTTTCAGAAGTCTGAGAATCACTTTCTCAAAGTAAAATGGGTCAATTGATTTAAGCTTTTCTAATAGTTCGGTTTTTATCTGAGCCTCAATCTCTTGAAAACCACGATCAATAAGGTCTTGAGGAGACGCATTTATAATTCCAGATTCCTGACTTAGCCCTTTAATCTTTTCTTCACTGTAGAAATCGAAAAGCCCTGAATCTTCTTCAAGATCCTGAAGCTTCAGCTTTTCTTTTTGGTTTAACCCTTTTTGGGTAATCTGAACCATGCCTCTTTCAGGATATTGAATATAGCCTCCCTTTTTAAGATAGGATTTACCCCAAGCAATTCTATTTTGAATCAAAATCTCCCCACTCTTAGTTTGTTGATTCAAAAGTTCCTCAGGAAGTGTTGAATAGTATTTTTCAATCACAGTTTTTATCAAGTCTCGATGGTGGATTATTTTTCCATCACTCAGTATTTCAAGAATTGGATTAAAAGTCTCGTGAAATTTTGGAAGCTCTTGTGTCATTGATTTTTTCATTTCTAATTCTTCACTCTTCATTTTAAACTATCACCCCGCCCATCCT
>CAYONF010000073.1:0-20853 GCA_964405255.1 uncultured Limnohabitans sp.
GCCCCAATCAAGCTGGACAAATCATCAGACTCGAGGGCTTTCCGGATCAAAAAGGGAATTGCGATCAAGCCGAGAGTCAAACCGATTCCGTGGGAAACTGCATTGGCAAGTTCTTCTTTTGGGGTTTGTATTTTCCTTATCTGTGTATCTTTTGCAATAGGTTTCATCGGGTAGTTCCGATAGGTTTGTCATTTCTGCTCCACTCACTCCATGAGCCCACGTAGAGTTTTGGGATTCCCAATCCGGCGTGGTCTAAAGCGAGTAGCGTGTGGCATGCTGTTACCCCCGAGCCACAGTGCACGATAATGTGGTCATTTGGCCGTTCGCCCAAAAGTCCCACGTAACGTTCCCGGAGTTTTTCTGGAGAAAGAAAATTCCCGCCTTCATCCAGATTTTCTGTAAAGGGTACATTGACTGCACCGGGAATATGTCCGGCGATCAAATCAATGGGTTCGGTTTCTCCCCGATACCGCTCTGGAGATCTCACATCGATGATCAGATGGTCTTTGTCCCAGGCTACTTCTTCCACCTCATCTAGGGTGGCAATTCCCAAAGTCCAATGCCCGGCAGGGTATGGGGAAGTAGCAATTGGTTTCTCCCAATGGGTAGAAACCGGAATACCAGCAGCAATTGCAGTCTGAAATCCACCTTCCAAAACCTGAACCTTCTGGTGTCCTAGTGCACGTAGCATCCACCAAAATCGTGCGGCAGCATTGGCCCCGAGTTGGTCATCGTAGACCACCACGCTAGTCGTGGGTCCAATTCCCAAGTTGCCAAGCGTGAAGCAAAAATCCTCGACTCTGGGCAGGGGATGCCTTCCGCCATCAGCCAGATTTTCTTTGATATCAGCCAATTCCAGATTGGGATCTACAAACCGAGCTCCTTTCAAATGCCCTGTCTCATAGGTTTTTCTAGGGTTGGCACTGTTTCGGGCATCTACAATCACCAAGTCGGGATGCTCAAGGATTTGGATTAGTTCGGCTGGTTTGATCAGAGGAGGTAGGTAATCGGACATGATGCGATGGGATTTGCTTTTTGTCCAATTTACCCATTTTTGGAAAGATTGAGCATAAAAAAAACCTGCCCCGATTTGATTCAGGGCAGGTTTTGAGAGAGTTACTTTTCTTTAGAATGCAGATTTGAAGCCTTCCATTTTCTGATCCACCAGGGTATCAACCATGAAGGAAATCACGACTTTTTCCCATGCCATGGTCACTTTGGCCACCTTGTTGTTTTCGGCAGAGATGTGGTACTGAAGACGCTCCGTGTTTCCGGCTGCAGGAGCCACTTTGAAGGATACGGCATCATCAGCAGCTACAGCGGCTTCGTCGATTTTTCCATCCTTCATGTAGGAGAATACGGAAGCAGCTTTGCTATTGAGGTGGACAGTCCATTCTCCGGTTTCTGCTGGAGTCATGAAGATCGAGTATTTACCGGCTCTCAGGTTTTTACCGCCTACGCTTACCGGAGTGCTGAATTCAATGATGGTTTGTGCGTTTGCACCCGCTCTCCAAGTCACACCGTATTTCTCGATTTCTCCGAAGATTTTTCGGCCTTTTACCGCAGGGGAGGAGTAGTCAATGCTGATTTTGGTAAAGCCAACCACCTGAGATACAGAAGCTGCAGGACTGGCAGCAGGGGTTTGAAGCTGGGCAAATGCCGCAATTGAAGTTGCCATTACCAAGGCGAAGGCAAGCAAAAATGACTTGGTGATTTTCATGTGTTGATTTGTTTTGATTTGGGTTTTATTTGGAAAGCTAACAAAAAATCAGCTGGGATGTTTTGCCATTTATTTCGATCAAATAAGATTTTGTTTCGCTTATCGATAAGTTGATCCGAAATATGGAAAAGGGATCTTAGGCCAATTTAGGCTCGCCTGGAGATTTTTAGAAAGCGGAAATGATCAGGTAAATCAACCCGGCAATCGCTGCACTGACCGGAATGGTCAGAATCCATGCCCACAGCAAATTGATTGTAACTCCCCAGCGAACTGCCGAAAGTCTTTTGGTGGCACCGACTCCAATGATTGACCCGGTGATGGTGTGTGTGGTTGAAACCGGGATTTTCAGCATTTCGGTCAAAAACAAGGTCAATGCTCCGGCAGTTTCCGCGGCTACTCCTTCAAATGGGGTAACTTTCGTGATTCGTGTCCCCATGGTCTTGATGATTTTCCAACCTCCGCTCATCGTTCCCAAAGCGATGAAGGTATAGCAGGCCAGAGGTACCCAGTTAGGCATTTCCTCGAAACTCGAAATCTGATTTCCTGCAATCAGGGCTACTGTGATGATTCCCATTACCTTTTGGGAATCATTTCCTCCATGTCCGATACTAAATGCGGCCGATGAAACCAACTGCATCCGCTTAAACCAAACTTCACTTTGGGCATACTTCATCCCGCTGAGAAACAGCGAAAAAATTGCGATGGAAATGATGATGAATCCGATGATCAGCCACTTTACATTTTCCCCGTAGGAAATGTAATTCAAAGAATTGGTCTCAAATCGCGGCTGGAAAGTGGTGGTGATTTCTTTGGCTTCTCCGTCATGAATCACTGAAAACGAGATCGGATCTCCATGACGATAGGAAGAGAGGACTTGGTCCAGCACTTTAGAGTCAGCCAAAGTTTCTCCATCCACGGCCAAGATTACATCTCCTTTACTCAATCCCATGGCTTTTGCAGGGGTTTTGTTGGGGATTTCCTGGACCGTTATACCCTGATCTGTTACCTCGATTTTATTGAAGCCTAGGATTTTGGTCATTTGGGTTTCAAAGGAAAGGCTTACAAAAAAGACCGTGATCAAAATGACCAGGAGTGAAAAGAGCTTTGGAAATATGCTTTTTCGGAAAGAATTCAGAAACCAAAGGGAAATAATGAAAGCCATCAGCATTCCCAGCAAAGGAGCGAGCACGATGAAGCTGGCGATTTTGGCGATGGTGCCAGCCTCGATCGCATCAAAGCCCGCATGGGCAATAGCCGCACCGGCAAAGCCACCGATGAGGGTATGAGAAGAACTGGAAGGAATTCCAAACCACCAGGTGAGCAAATTCCAGGCAATGGCCGCAATCAGACCGGCTAAAATGACTTCCAGAGTGATATCTGCCTCATGGACTGTTTTGGCAATGGTATTGGCGACACCATGGTCCTTGAAAATGAAGTAAGCGACAAAATTGAAAAATGCCGCCCAGACTACTGCCTGAAAAGGGGAGAGGACTTTGGTAGAAACAACCGTCGCTATGGAATTGGCCGCATCATGGAATCCGTTGATGTAGTCAAAAATCAATGCAAGCGCTATGATGACTATCAGAAGTGTCGTCATGGAAGAGAGAGTTCTTTGGAGAAAGCAGGATTAGGAATACTTGACAATGATCGACTCAATGACATTGGCTGAGTCTTCGCACTTGTCTGTCACGATTTCCAAATCCTGATAGAGCTCTTTCATTTTGATCAATTCGATCGCGTCCTTCTCGTGAAGGAACAGATGCCTGAGTGCTTTGTCCAGAATCACATCTGCTTCATTTTCGAAGCTGTTCACTTTAACACAGGCATCCGTGATGGATTTGATGTCTTTCATGTTTCTCAATCCTTTCAGTGCCACCCGAAGTGAAGCTGTCGAATTTAGAATCACCTCCGAAAAGGCCCTCATGGTATCGTTGACCTCATCGATGTCGTAATTGACGATGCTTTTGGCAGAAGCCCAGATGTAATCTGCCACGTCATCCAGTGATGTCGCGAGGTAGTGGATGTCTTCCCTGTCAAATGGAGTAATGAAATTTTGGCTCAATTCCACAAAAAGCCGGTGGGTGACTTCGTCGTTTTTGTGTTCCATCCCCTCCAGGGTACTGAGCATTTGATCCTTTTTCTGATCATCTTTTTCATGCATCGCATCTCGAAATACTTTGCTCATTTCATATAGATTGTCAGCCACTTCTTCAAACAGGCTGTAGAAAACCCGGTCTTTTGGAGTGAAGAGTTTAACAAAGGAATTCAAGCCCATGGAGATGAAATTTGGTTTGGGGGTTTTATTTAAGCAAGTGCAAAGGTAAGTGGTTCATTTTAAGCACCCCTTTCGGTAATGTTTTATTAACAATTAGATAACATTGAAAAGAATAGCCGAAGGTCTCAAAATGTACCCGTCAAAACTGAACAGGTCTTACCCTAATTTTCCCTGTTTTTCAAAAGATAGGAATAGAGACTGGTAAATCTACAGAAGTTCCACCATGCTCTGGTTGCATGTCCCCTAAGCATGATTTCAACTGGTTTTGAACCTGGGAATTGAAGTCTGGAATGGCCTTGTCCTCATCGATCGGGATAAACTGATTGAACTGGATGTTCCCAAATAGGTAGGGTTAGCTGGAATCCCTGTCGAAATTTTCATTGAAGCATGGCCCAATGGTTAATCCGTCTGGAATCGGGTCTGGCATAATACGTTCGATAGGCTCCGCAATGGCAAAGTGTTTTAGTTGAGCGACATCTCCTCTCTTCTCCATTCAGTCAGCCCCACCGAATTGGCAAAGAATTCATGGTTGTAGAAGCCTTGTTTATCCCGATTGGGAAAAAAAACAGCCCAATGAGATGATTCAAAGGGCTGTTTAAGAATGCTATTTTTTCAACTGGCTGTTGATGAAGGCTACACTTTGTGGGATTTGAGCCACGGATCTGGAGCTTTCATCCTCGATTACCAGGTATTTGGTTCCCTGCTTTTTGGCTTCCTGAATCAATCCTGCAATATCGATGTCCCCTGTGCCCAGTACCACATTGGTTTCGACATCGCCTCTCCCATCCGGTGATCCGGGTGTGCCGATCTTTCGGTCTTTGAGGTGGAGTTGAGGAAACTTACCAGGGTACTTTTTCATAATGGCCAAAGGGTCACCTCCGCCCATTTTTACCCAATACACATCCATGTTGAATTGGAAATTCTTAGCATTCTGAAGCATGTAATCCATGGGAGTTCCGCTTCCAGTCTGGGTAAATTCATAACCATGCGGATGGTAAGTCAGTGTGATTCCTTCTTTGGCCAGCATTTCTCCGGTTTTGTTGAAAAGCTCTGTGGCTGCTTTGATTTCATCCAGGCTTATCGGTCCATCTGCATGGGGGATCCAGTAACAGGTCGCATATTTTGCTCCGTACTTTTTGGCTTCTGAGACGATTCCTGCCGGGTCGGATTTGAGTTTGTTGTAGTCGGCACCCACTCCGACAATCCGGAGTTTGTTGTCTTTCAATAGTTTTTGATATTCTGCTTCGGACATTCCATAGGTACCTCCCCCTTCCAAAGCAGAGATTCCCCATTCGGCGATCATTTTGTGATATTTTACGGGATCCACCTTCATTTCATTTCGAAGGGAGTAGAGTTGGAGGGCGATTTCCTGAGCACTTAAGCTTAAAGGAAAAGTCAAGGCTAGACTTAGAATCAAGTGTTTTAGTCTCATGGCATCTGAAATTTTGGGTCAGTTGAAATCTAGAGATTTTTTCCCGCTTTAGGAAGTGGGGTTAGATCCAAAATCCCTAAATTGACTTCACAGCACATGCCAATGAATTCACGAAGAAAATTTATCCAAACCTCCTCTTTTTTAGGATTAGCTATGAGTCTTACCCCTGACCTGTCTTTGTTTGCCGCCCAGGATACCCTCCTCGGGCACGGTGATTTCAAATATAAAATTGATCCCAACTGGGGCAATCTTGACCCTTCCAAAGTCCCCGTGGTCAATTGCCATGAAATGGTCATGGACCGGAAAGGCCGAATGATTATGCTTACTGATGAAGCAAAAAACAACGTCATCATCTACGATCAATCCGGGAAACTTCTGGGCACCTGGACCTTGGGATTGGACCGGGCGCATGGACTTTCTCTAGTCGATGAAGGTGATGCCGAATACCTGTGGGTAGTGGATAATGGCGGAAAAGTGGTCAAGACTTCCTTAGACGGCAAGATTGTAGCAGAAATTCCTTCCCCCCTGACTTCCGGAATTTATACCGAGAAAATGGCTTGGGTACCGACGGAAACCGCCGTGGCGCCAAACGGGGACTTGTACATCGCCGATGGCTATGGTTCTCAGTTTTTTCTTCAGTACGACAAAAACGGAAATTTCATCCGGAAATTCGGCGGATCCGGTCAGGGGGATGATCAGTTTAGCACAGCCCATGGAATCGCAGTAGATCAAAGGGGAGGAAAAGAGCCAACACTCATGTGTACTTCCCGAGGACACAATTCCTTTAAACGCTTTACTATGGATGGGCAATACCTTGAGACAATTTTCCTGCCGGGAGCCTTTGTCTGCAGGCCTGTGATTCACAAAGAAAATTTGTATGCCGGGGTATGCTGGTCCAGATTGCGGTATCTGGAACAAACCAACAACTCAGGATTTGTGACCATCTTGGACAAGGACAACAAGGTGGTATCCAACCCAGGCGGAACAGCTCCTGAGTATCGAAATGGAGAGCTTCAATTGATGGTTCAGAAAGAACCGGTATTCAAGCATTGCCATGATGTGTGTATTGATCAGGATGAAAACATCTACGTCTGCCAGTGGAATGCCGGGAAAACGTATCCGATTAAGCTGACCAGAGTATGATCTTCCCTATTCGAAATTTGAAATTCGGTGTTCAGTATTGAATATCGAACCTTGAATTATCACCCCTAAATTCCAAAACCATGAAATCAGTTACGGTAGGTTGGTTTGAAATTCCGGTCAACGACATGGATCGGGCCATCGCATTTTATGAAACAGTCTTTGACTGCAAATTGAACAAGCAGGTGATGGGCGATTTTCAGATGGCATGGTTTCCATTCAGTCAAAATGGCAAAGGAGCCGAAGGGAGTCTAGTTTACCACAAAGAATTCTATGAGACGAGCGGACATGCCGGCACACTGATTTATTTTTCCTGCGAAGACTGTGAGGTTGAACTTGCAAGGGTAGAAAAAGCAGGTGGAAAGATCCAGTTTTACAAAAGGCTTATCGCACCGGATATTGGCTATATGGGGGTGTTTTGGGATTCGGAAGGGAACCGGATAGCAGTTCATTCACAAAAATGAGCAGATTATTCGATTAATATTCGAGGGAACGCTTTCTCATCATCATGTTTGCTACCTTTCGTTGTTATTTCCTTCTCACTTTTATTGGTTTATGGGTTTTTTTGAAAAGTTAACGGAGAAACCGTCCAATTTGGAGCAGCTCCAACGAAAGATTGCGCTGATTTTCGTTGGGTTGACTTTCTTCTCGATGATCTTTTTTGGTATTGCTGATTATTTCATGGGGCTGAGCCCTTTTTTGATGAAAGTCAGGATCCTTTACATCGCTTTATTCGTGGCTTCTTTTGTCCTGATAGTCAAATACGACAGGTATTTGCTTGCCATGAATATCATGCTCACGTTGATTCTTGGCTTCACGATTTTGAATTACCTCTACAACGATGGATTCAAAGGACCGACAATTTTTAATCTGTATGTCTTTATCGTGGCAGTGGCCATCTTTTTTAGGCAACCCTTGAATTTGTTTTGGTTCATTGCGAGTATCGGTCTTTATATTTTGGTTTTCTACCTCGAATCCTCTGGGGAATTAATGGTTGAGGGAAACTATTCAGGGATTGAGGATCTTTTTTTGGATAATACGTTGACGATTCTTATTACCTCAATCTTTATTTTCATCGGTGTCAGGATCGTCATAACCAATTACCAAAAACAGAATTTTGCCTTGCTGAAGCTTCAGGAAGAAAACGATAAAAACCT
Organism: uncultured Limnohabitans sp.; assembly: GCA_964405255.1. GTDB lineage: Bacteria > Bacteroidota > Bacteroidia > Cytophagales > Cyclobacteriaceae > Algoriphagus. The sequence continues at coordinate 7,725 of CAYONF010000073.1, forward strand.
GCGAGAGCTTCAGTCGGTCGACGAGAAGAAAAATCAATTGATAGCGCTTCTTTCCCATGATTTGAAAAACCCTGTGGCTTCCCTGGCGAGTACGTTGGAGTTGATGGATTTGGAATTGATCTCAAAAGATGACTTGGGTAGGATTCTTTCAAAACTTAAAAAGCAGAGCTTTCACCTAAGCCATGTACTGAACAACACCTTAAGCTGGGTGATGACAGAAATGGGAGATATGGTCATAGAACCGGTGGAGGTGAATGTTTCTGAGTTCACGTCGGAATTCCAGGAAATAATGGAAGTCCAGGCAAGCAGAAAGCAGCAGAAGATTCAAAAAATAGTTGAACCGGAGAACTTGATTATCCGCCTTGAAAAAAACGAGGTGAAAATCATCTTGAGGAATTACCTGGACAATGCAATCAAGTATTCTCCTCCCGGTGCCACCATTATTCTGGAATTTCGGTCAGACGAAAAATCCTTCAGATGGAGCGTAAAGAATCTAGGAAACGAACTTTCTGAAGAAGTGAAGAACCAACTGTTTGATTTTGCCATCAAAAGCACGGTAGGAACCCAAAAAGAAAAAGGTACCGGTTTGGGCCTGGGTTTATGTAAAAAAATTGCGGATAAGATTGGCTTTAAGGTGGGTTACGAGCGATCTGAGCAGGGCTTAAACGTTTTTTACCTGGAGAAGCCACTAGCCAAGTAGAACTACCCTGAGACTTTTTGCCCCATGTGCTCCAATGACCAAAGATTGTTCGATGTCTGCGGTTTTGGAGGGACCGGCAATGAAAACTCCAAAACCGGAATGGTTTGTCCCGATTCGGTTGTATCCTTGATGCATGGTTTCCACCAGATTTTTTCGATCCAAAACGATCACCAAATGCTCAGTAATAAAGGGAAGAACCCTCTGTTGGAGGTTTCGATCCTCCAGCCAGATCGCCCCGTTTTCCGCTACTCCAAATTGTCCATCCAAAATAGCCAATCCCAAATCTTCCAACTCATGGGGATCCTCGGGTAGGGATAGGGTGGATAGATTTGGAAAGGTATCGGATAGCGAGACAATTTTTGAAAAATGGACTGAAGCCACCCAGCTTTCGAATTCCCCGCGGCTCATGACTTCCCCTTTGTTCCCAAGGATGGATTGAGCAAAAGTTTCAATCCGATCCCCGGGGATGGAAAAGTCAGGGATTTCAGGCAAGATTTTTTTCTCCCTGGGAATTTTTCTGATGGCATGGAGTATCTGGTCCCGGCTGCTCATGATCTGTTTTTCTGATACCATTGCTGGAAAGATTCCTTTGGAGTTTCCGGGAGGTTGCGATTTTTTCCCCAGGTATTCAAAGGGTGGTATATCAAACTGTCCGGTAGTGCTTTCAAAGCAGTCCGCATCAGACTGCCGGAGATTTTATAAGCGAGAGCACTTTTGAAAATCCCGTTTGCCAGTTTCATCGAAAGCCCTTTTCCAAGTTCTCCGTGCGTTTTGGTGATTTCCTGTCTCCACTCGTAAAGCTGTTCGTGGATATTGATTTTTACCGGGCAGACATCCGAGCAGCTGCCGCAAAGCGTGGAGGCAAAGGGGAGTGTGCTGTACTTTTTCATATCCAAGCCCGGGGAAAGTATGGATCCAATCGGTCCGGGGACGGTGCTTCCATAGCTGAATCCGCCGCTTCTTCGGTAAATCGGACAGGTATTCATGCAGGCACCGCAGCGGATACACTTGAGGGAGTTTTTGAATTTTTCCCGAGCCAGCTGGGCAGTTCTTCCATTGTCCACCAGCACGATATGGATTTCTTTTCCTGGCGATGGGCTTCGGAAATGCGAATTGTAATTAGTGACGGGTTGGCCCGTCGCGGAACGTGCCAAAAGCCTCAGGAAAACGCCAAGGTCTTTTCTTCGGGGAAGAATTTTCTCAATTCCCATGCAGGCGATGTGTACATCCGCGAGGTGTACGCCCATGTCTGCATTGCCTTCGTTGGTGCAGACGACAAACTCGCCCGTTTCTGCAATTCCGAAGTTCACACCGGTGATGGCGACTTTGGCTCCGAGGAATTTTTCCCTCAGGTGAATTCGTGCAGCTTGGGTGAGGTAAGTCGGATCTTCGTTTCCTTTTTCCGTATGAAGTTTTTCGTGAAAAAGCTCAGAGATTTCTCCCTTTTTCAGGTGGATAGCCGGAAGCACGATGTGGCTGGGTGGCTGGTTCAAAAACTGAACGATCCGCTCTCCCAAATCCGTGTCCACTACCTCGATTCCATGTTTTTCCAGATAGGGATTCAGGTGGCACTCCTCGGTCAGGATGGATTTGCTTTTGACAATGGCAGTGCAGTTTTTTTCCTGAAGAATACCCAATACAATCCGATTGTGTTCCTCTCCATCTGCTGCCCAATGGACTTTGATTCCGTTTTTTTGGGCATTCCGCTCAAAATCCTCCAGGTAGGTGTCCAAATTGGACAGGACATTGTCTTTGATCTGTGAGGCTAACTCCCGAAGTTGTTCCCATTCGGGAATGGTTTTGCTGATCCGGTCCCGCTTATCCCGGACAAACCACAAGGTTTCATCGTGCCATTTTGCTTTGGCCTGATCTTTTAAAAATTCCGTCGCGTTTTCCGGATGACTCATGAGATGGCCTGGTTTAGGATTTCAGCGATGTGGAGGAATTTCAAATTCTGATTATTTCGGGTGGCAATTCCCTGCAAATGCATGATACAGGACATGTCGCCCCCGGTCAGGATTTCGGTCTTGTGACTGAGGTGATCCTCCAATCGGTCTTTTCCCATCCGAATGGAAAGCGCCTCTTCCGTGACAGCGAAAGTTCCCCCAAATCCGCAGCATTCATCGGTCCTGCTTAGTTCCACCCATTCCAAACCCTCCAGGTTTTCCAAAAGTTTTCGGGCTTTGTTGAAAGGCGTTTGGTTGAGTTCAGAACTGGATGCCAATCGGAGTCCACGCTGTCCGTGGCAGGAAGCGTGATATCCTACCCGATGGGGAAATTTGCCTTCCAGTTTTTCTATTTTCAGTACATCAGTGATGAATTCGGTTAGTTCGAAGACTTTATGGTGAAGCTCAGTTTGCTCTTTTTCCAATCCGGAAATACTCGGTGAATGCTCCTTGACATGCAGCACACAGCTTCCCGATGGTGCCACCACATAGTCGAAATCTCTGAATAGTTCGATAAAATGTCGCGTAGTCCCTACCGTGTCCCGCTCATATCCGGCATTTGCTAAAGGTTGTCCACAGCAGGTTTGGCCCAAGGGATAGGAGACTTTGCAGCCCAGTTTTTCCAACAATTCCAAGGATGCAATTCCTACTTTGGGGTAAAATTGATCGACGTAGCAGGGAATAAATAGGGCAATATGTGGGGAATTGGGCTTCATCAGGATCAAGTTATACTCGGGAATCCATATTCACCAGCATGGCGGCGCCTAATGCGGAACCATTGGGAAAATCACTGGGGATAATCTCCATTCCGGGGAGTTTTTTGCGGAGCATTTCCAGGAAAATGGCATTGGCATTGAAGCCCCCGTCTACAAAAAGACGATGGACCGCTGCACCATCCAAGACAAGTCGAAGTGAGGCCACCTGAATATCAGTCAGCTCGTGAAGAAAGGTATAATAAGCCTCCGTGAATTCCGAAAAACTACTCCAATCCGTTGAATCAGCCTTTTCCAACCCATAGTCTGCAGGTTTTAGATAGTGAAATCCGATCCGCTTCTCCGGAAACTGACTCACTTTTTGGTACCAGGATTCCTCAAATTTCAGCTTTTTGTAGGTGCCAAGCGGGAGATTCCAATGCGCATACATTTCATCCACTTGGTATTTGTGCTCCTCTCCGATAAAAAGGCGGGAGATCTTGATCGGTTGCCCGGAAATGCTCAAAAACTGAAGGCAATCCTTGGTCAATTCCGATTCGGTCAAAGGAGTTTTGTTGAAAGGATTGATGCTGATCGCCCAAGTGCCGGTGGAAAGCAGAGCGAAGGGCTCTTTCTCTTGGGCCAGGTAGGGCAAAAGCGCACCGGAAGAATCATGAACTCCGATTCCGCATGGGATTCCTCCCAACTCGGATTTGGTTTCCAGGAGCGAATTTCCGGGAAGGATTGGCGGGAGAAGCGGTTCTATCCCTTCCCTTTTCACCCAATCGTGGTAATCCATTTTTTCAAAATCCCACAACCCGGTATGACAACCGATGCTGGTGTAGTCCGATACCATTTTGCCTGTGAAGATCAAACTCAGGTATTGGGGAAGGTGGAGGCAATGCCGGACATTTTTGAAAAAATCCGGTTTGGCGTGCTTCAGGAAATAGATCTGCAATCCGGAATTGAGCATGGCCAGTGGAGGAGAGGAGGTTTTTTGGCAAAAGGCCATTTTTCCTCCATTCTCCGAATAAAACCTGTCCAGCAGGTCATCTGGGAAAGGTTTGAGGTAATCGTAAAGAGGTGTGACTGGTTCCCCCTTTTCATCCGTGTGGACAAAAGAGGCTCCATGTCCGGAAAAGTTGAGTTTTTTGATTTCGAATTTTTCGGAATTCAGGGCTTGGCGAAAAGTCTCCAGCATCCATTCCCTGAGCGGAAGTACCGGCTCGCTGGGGAAGCCATCCTCATCGGGGATGGCCTCCAGGCGAGTGTAGGTATTGTGTACTTCCTTTAGGTTTTCATCAAAGAGGAAGAATTTTTTATTCGTTTTTCCTATGTCAAAGACGGCGGTAACCGGAATTTTACGCATAACTCTGTAGTCCTTCGGATACTCAAAGGGATTTTCTGATGGTTAGTCGGAATGGATTTTTGATCGGTATTCGGTCCTCTATCCCCAAAATTTGCTCCGCAATTGACTTGCCCATGTGATTGAAATCGGTGGAGACGGTAGTGATTCCTTCGGCCAGAATTTCCTTCAGAGGGGTGTCATTGTAAGAAATAACTCCTACATCTCTTCCCAGCTTCAGCAATTGCTCCCGGGATTTCTTTACAATATTGACCAAGTCTGACTCGGCCAGGACAATGTAGCAATCCCCTTCATCCAGTGGCTCATCGTCATCCACCCCGTCTACGATCAGATTTTTGAAATCATGGAAAAAGCAGAATCGCTTGAATCCATCCATAATCTCCACTGGGTAAAGTTCACCTTTAGGGAATACGAGGATCAACCGGCTATACTTTTTGAGATGGGAAATCCCAGACTCCAGCGATTCGAAAATATCCTTCGCGAAATCCTGGTAAATGCCCGGAAACTCATTTTCATGGCCTTTGACCGCCCGGTCAATGATCAAAAGTTTGTCCTTTGGGATTCGTTTGATCAGATCGTAGGCAGTTTCCGGATGTCCGGCATTGTCAAAGAAATGGGGAGCCAACACGTAGTAATTGTAATTACCCAAGTTTGTTTCCAATAAATCTTCCAGCAAGTTCCGGTTGTAATGATGGACCTGGAGATCGACCGATGCCTGTGATCCCAATGTCTCGAGGATCGAGTAATAGATGATTTTTTTGTATGAGCTAAGCTTGTTGAAAAGCAAAAGCACTTTCAGCTTGCTGCCCATATTCGTAGAGGAGATGTAAAAGCCCTTGCCTCTGACTGAGGAGATGATTCCACGGTCACGAAGTTCATTGTAGGCTTTTTCCACGGTGTCTCTGGAAAGTAAAAAATCAAAACTGGTTTCGTTGATAGAAGGGATGCGGTCGCCGATTTTGAGCTTTCCCTTTTCGATATCCTCAAGGATCAAATTGACCACCTGGAGGTATTTCGGCGTGCGTGAATCCACGGCGATTTTTTCAGATTTGTCAAGAAGCATAGGTTACTGGGTTATTGGGTTAAGTTGGGTAGGGTAATAAGGGTAGAATCGGACTTACCGAGGGAAAGCGGCCGCGAGGCCTCCGTCCACGTTGAGCATATTTCCGGTGGATTTGCTGAGCAGTCCACCCACAAAGGCAAAGGCTGCATCTGCGATGTCGCTTACCTTTACACTTTCCTTAAGTAAGGTTCTGTTTGCGTAGTATTGAGGCAAATCTTTGACCTCAATTCCATAAGCTTTGGCCCGATTTTCAGCCCAGCCACCTTCCCAGATGTTGGAGTTTTCGATCACCGCATCCGGGTTTACCACATTGACGCGGATTTTATCTTCCGCAAGCTCGGCAGCCATCAACCTGGACATGTGCAGTTGCGCTGCTTTTGCCGTACCATAAGCTACGTTTTTTGGTCCGGCTACCAAAGCGTTTTTACTCACCACGTTCACAATATCACCGCCTAGGCCCTGCTGCTTCATCAAAGTCACGCCGGCTTTGGATACATGGTATTGGCCCATGACCAAGATGTCGTTCAGTCTGTCCCAATCCTGGTCGGAATGGTCTTCAAATGATTTTGAAATGGAGATGCCCGCATTATTGACTACAATGTCAAGACCTCCAAACTTCAGGCAAGTTGCCTTGATGGCTTCCTCCAAACTCGCCGTATTGGTTACATCGAGACGGACTCCCAGAACATTGTCTCTGCCGTATTTTTTCTCAAATTCCGCCACAGCTCCATCTAGTCTTGCCTGGTCAATGTCAGTCAAAACTACACAGACCCCTTCCTGGACATAGCGTTCGGCAATGCCTTTTCCGATTCCTCCGGCACTTCCGGTAATGAGGGCGATTTTTCGGGAAAGCGGTTTTTCTTTCGGCATACGCTGTAGTTTTGCCTCCTCGAGCAGCCAATACTCAATGTCAAACGCTTCTTGCAAGGGAAGAGAAACATATTCCGAAACAGCTTCAGCACCGCGCATCACATTGATGGCATTGATGTAAAATTCAGAGGCTACCCGGCTGGTTTGTTTGTCTTTTGCGTAGCTGAACATCCCCACTCCTGGCCACAAAATCACCACCGGATTGGGATCACGCATGGCGGGGCTGTTTGGATGCTTGTGGGTTTGGTAATAGTCGGCATACATTTCACGATAGGCTTGAAATGCAACTCCGATTTTTTCCTTTAACCCATTGACATCACTTAGGTCCGCATTTGCCGGAAGGTCGAGTACAAGCGGACTGATCTTTGTCCGTAGAAAGTGGTCTGGACAACTCGTTCCCATGGGGGCCAATTTTCCCAAGTCATGGGAGTTGATAAACTGAAGTACAGCCGGTGCATCGGTAAACGTACCGACCATTCGTCTTTCGGAAGAAGCTAAGCCGCGTAGGATTGGGGCAAGTTTGGCTGCTTGAGATTTTCTGGTTTCCTCATCCAGCGAGCTTACTTTTTCACCCCCAAAAACCGGTCTTTTCTTTCCGTAATTTTCAGCGAGAAAGGCTGAGGCGGTTTCGATGACCTCCAAACTGTTGAGGTAACATTCGTAGGCGGTATCTCCCCAAGTGAATAACCCGTGTCCGCCCAGCATAATACCCCGAATGCCCGGATTATTGTCCAAGGCTTCTTTGAGTTTTAAGCCTAAGTCAAACCCCGGTCTCTGCCAAGGAACCCACGCAATGGAACCTTTCCATAAGTCTTTGGTGATTTGTTCCCCGTCCTTTGATGCAGCTATAGCAATGGCTGCATCCGGATGTAGGTGGTCGATATGCCTAAACGGCAAAAAACCGTGAAGCGGCGTGTCTATGGACGGCGCTTTGGAAGCCAGGTCATAAATGCAATGGTTGAAAAGCTCTACCATTTCATCTTCAAATTCGATTCCCCGGTAGATTCCTTTCAGGGACCGGAGTTTATCCACGTAAAGTCCTGCAAGTCCTGAACGTGTCATGGTACCGATATCTCCTCCGGACCCTTTGATCCACATCACTTCCACCGGTTCTTTGGTAAGCGGATCAAGTTCCGTGGTCTTGCAGGAAGTATTTCCTCCTCCGTAATTGGTGATTCTGAGATCTGCTCCGAGTATGTTGGAGCGATAAATTAAAAGGTCGACTTCATTCCCCTCCAAAGTGGCCGCTTTTGCCTCGTCCCAAAGGTAGCTTACATGCTTAAAACTCATAATCGGTGTATTCATTTTGACAGGTCTACTGGTTATAGAGTGAATTTGAACCAAAAGTTTCCAATGCGTATCCTGTGCTGTCGTGAGCGCACAGTTTTTTCTTGAGCGAAAAAGAATTAAGTAGTGGGTATTTCGGTATTTCTTCTATCCCTGATCAAAATCTAAGTTGAAATCGCTTTTTTGCAAAATTAATTTTGGAAAAAAGGATTGGAAAATTCAGTCGGACAGGGCAGGATAGGTCAGGAAAAAATGATTCTTTTATTATAGCCAAATTAACACCCGATGAGCAGTAGATTATTTAAAAAAATCGTTGGAGGAACCAATGAATATGAACGGACTCCCGTACCTGAGTCCAGCCTCAAGGATGGGAAAAGTTTCCTGGGGATGTATGCAGGGGAGCACACGGCGGGAACAGAGTTTGTCATCGGGCCATTGTTTGTAGCTCACGGGGTGGGAGCACTTGATTTGGTTCTTGGACTCTTGATCGGTAATTTTTTAGCTGTACTCAGTTGGGGGCTGATTACTGCCCCGATTGCCACGGATAAACGGTTGACACTTTATTACCAATTGGAGCGGATCGCCGGCAAGAATCTTGTCCGCTGGTACAATCTGGTCAATGCCCTGATGTTTTGTTTTTTGGCCGGATCGATGATTGCAGTTTCTGCCACTGCTGTTGGGATTCCTTTTGACTTGGAAATGCCAACTCTTAACGATTGGTTGCCCAAGACTCCCGGCTGGATTGTCACGGTGCTGTTGATGGGTGCAGTGATTACCTTGGTGGCGATTCAGGGCTACAATCAAGTTTCCAAGTTTGCCAATGTGATGTCACCTTGGATGATTTTGATTTTTATAGCAGCCGCAATTGTGGGTTTGGCACAGTTGGGCGTAGGTTCGGCTGAAAGCCTGCTATCCGTGGCTCAAGAAGTCATCTGGAATGGAGTTCCGCTTCAGGGAATGTCCCGATTTACCATTTGGCATATCATCTTTTTCTCCTGGTTTTGCAATATGGCCATGCACATCGGCATGTCTGATCTGACGATCTTGCGTTATGCCAAGTCTTGGAAGTCGGGTTTTACGGTTTTTGTTGGTGTCTATTTAGGTCATTTTGTCGCCTGGATTGCTTCGGGAATTCTTTATGCGGTCTTTCTTCAGGCCAATGCCGATTCCCAGGAATTTGCCCCAGGGCAGATTGCTTATCAAACCCTTGGGATTGCAGGGGCGGTTTGCGTAATCATTGCGGGCTGGACCACAGCCAATCCGACCATTTACAGGGCAGGATTGGCTTTGCAGGGGATTTTTCCAACGGTTCCCACCTGGAAAATCACTGCGATTGTGGGGGGGATTACCAGTTTGGCGGCTTGCTTTCCCGCTTTGGTGATGAAGCTCTTGGACTTTGTGGCGCTCTATGGCCTGCTTCTGATGCCGATGGGAGCAGTGATCTTTGCCGATTTTTATTTTTCGGAGAAAATGGGCTTCCGATCCGAAGGAGCATTGAATTCCAAATCGGATTTCAGCTGGCCGGCCCTGTTGAGTTGGGTGCTTACTCTGGTGTTTTGTCTGGGTTTGAATCTCCTTTATGGGGTAGAAATCTTCTTCCTTGGCCTTCCGGGATGGTTTGTGGCGGTAGCCATTTTCGTGGTTCTTTCCCGTATGAAATACCCCTTGACTAACCCCCTTGGCTCATGAAAAACCTGTTAAAAATCGCTTCAGGGCTTGGATTGGTTCTGACTATCCTTCCTCCGGTTTTGTTTTTTCTTGGAAATACAGACCAGGCACAAATGAAACTCTGGATGGGAATCGGAATGGTCATTTGGATGGTGACAGCGCCGTTTTGGATTAATAAGAAGCAGTGATCAATTATCAATGACCAAATTCAATGATCAATTCTCAATTGCAAATTCACCGAAATACCTTGAAAATTGACCATTGAGTTTGAAAATTGGTCATTAAAAAAAGCCCAATACCTAAATGCCAAATAACCAACCACCTTCCATGTCCACCCAGTTCCACCAAAAATCACTGAGCCTACTTTCCGAGCAACTGGCAGAAAAGGGAATCGATATGTCTAAGCTGATTTCTCAGATATCCGCTTTTCAGATCGCAGTGCCGAGCTGGGCATTGGGAGCAGGAGGAACACGTTTTGGACGGTTTTCGATCGGAGGAGAGCCACGAAACTTGGAGGAAAAGCTGGAGGATATCGGCCTTCTGGCCAAACTTACCAAGCGAACCGATGCAGTCTCTCTGCACATTCCTTGGGACATCCCTCAGGATGCGGAAGCAGTCAAGCAAAAGGCGGCAAGCTTGGGAATCGGCTTTGATGCGATGAACAGCAATACCTTTCAGGATTACGGGCAGTCGCTTTCATATAAAATGGGATCCCTGAGTAATGCCGATGGTGCCATCCGCGCTCAAGCCATAGAGCATAACCTTCAGGTGATTGAGATCGGAAAAAGTTTGGGAAGCAAAGGCCTGACCGTTTGGTTGGCTGACGGGAGTAATTTTCCCGGACAGGCACATTTCCGAAAAGCGCTTCAATGGACGACAGATTCATTGAAAGAAATCTATGCCGGTATGCCTTCCGATTGGAAGCTGTTGTTGGAATACAAGCCTTATGAACCCAATTTTTATCATACCATCATTCCGGATTGGGGAACTTCCGCCATGATTTGCCGGCAACTCGGTGATCGTGCCAAAGTGTTGGTGGATCTGGGGCATCACCTGCCCAACACCAATATCGAGCAGATTGTGGCAACCCTGATGCATCAAAACTTGCTGGCAGGCTTCCACTTCAACGACAGCAAATACGGAGATGATGACTTGAGTACCGGAAGTATCAAGCCTTATCAGCTATTCTTGATTTTCTGCGAATTGATCGGAGGATCAGAAGAAGGAGCCCAGGCTTGGGATTCCATTTCTTGGATGATCGATGCGAGTCACAACACGAAAGATCCGCTCGAGGATTTGATTCAGGCACTCGAGGCGATTTCTCAGGCCTATGCCAAGGCGCTCTTGGTGGATCGGGAAAAATTGACTCAATGCCAAGCCTCAGGAGATGTGGTCGGAGCTCAGGAAGTGTTACAAGAAGCGTTTTTGACAGATGTACGATCCTTGGTCAAGGAAGCCCGAATCCAAAGCGGAGGGGAAGGGGATCCTTTGGCTTTTTACCGAAGTGAAAAAATCCGCGCTAAGCTCATCGCTCAACGCGGAAAAGATGCCCAAGCAAGTGGGTTATAACTCACTTATACAGCTCATAGAAATTCCCCGGCGTAATCACCTTAAAGCTTGAGTTGGGATAAGTCTCGGAAAATTCTGCCGGAAACTTGCCCGGGGCCCCTTCTGCAAACTTGAACTCGAAGCAGGTCAGATGCCCGTCTTTTTCTTCGATGTAGTCGATCTCCTTTTGGTCGTAGGTTCTCCAAAAGTAGGTGTTGACAAAACGTCGGTTGTTCTGATTGAATTTCATCCGTTCGGTGATGCAGAAGTTTTCCCAAAGCCCTCCCGAGTCAGTTCGTAGATTCATTTCATTGAAGTTGCGAATCACGGCATTGCGGATTCCCACATCGTAGAAATAAATTTTTTGGCTTTTGGCCAGTTCTTTTCGCAGGTTTCGGCTGAAGGAGTTCAGACGGAAGATCACGAAGGATTTCTCCAAAAGCTCCAGGTAGCGCTTGACCGTGTGTACGTTCGTACCTGTGATTTGCGCGAGCTCATTCAGTGAAGACTCGCTTCCGGTCTGTAAAGCAATGGCTGCCAAAAGCTTGAACAGCAAGTCAGGCTTTTTGATTTGCTCAAACTGGAATAGGTCTTTGTACAGGTAATTGGAAGAAATCTCCGCGAGTTCTTCGATTTTGTCATCCCCAATGCTTGTAAAGACTTGAGGATAAAGTCCAAATCTCAGGAAGTTGGGCAGATTGGCTTTGATCTGAATGGGATTGAGGGATTGGCCGATTTCTTCCAAGGAAAAAGGAAGCAGGAGAAACTGACGCGATCTGCCCGTCAGCGGCTCGGAGACCATTCCCGAAAGTTCAAAACTGGATGAGCCCGTCGCTATAAATTGAACCTGAGGGAAGGTGTCTACCAGTACTTTCAATACCAATCCTATGTTCGCGATATGCTGCGCCTCATCAAAAATGATCAGCTCCAGATTTCCGATAAATTCTGCCAAAAGTCCTGAATTCGTCGTGGAAAGGGCGTCTTTATACTCCTGAAGCTCACAGTTGATGTAAGCCGATTTTTCAGAAAACTTCGTAAGCAGGTGTTTTACCAAGGTGGTTTTCCCGGTTCGTCTGGCACCATAGAGGATCAGGACTTTGCCTTTGAAAAGCTGATCTTCGAGTTGGGCGATAATGGTTCGGGATACTTGCACGCGTTCGTTTGATCTAAATTCATGAATTTAACTTCACAAATTTAGGCAAATTTATGAACTTGACTTCACAAATTTGGATAAATTCATGAAGTAGACTTCACAAATTTCAATGAATTTGTGAAGTTGAGCTGATTGAGTCTGACTGAGATCCTTCAATTCGGTCTTTCGGGGGGAATGAATTAACTTCCTTTTTCAAACCCAAACTACCATGAAGCAATCCATTTACTTGGCTGTTTTTCTGCTTACAGCCTGCACTGCTCCAAAGATTCAAGAGGAAACTGAAGCCTCAGCCTTCGAGACCATAGGTTCGGTTGAGCGTCTCGATTCGGCGATCACTTCTCTGATTGCCACAGATGCGAAAATTGAAGTATTGGCATCAGGCTTTGAGTGGGCCGAGGGGCCGCTTTGGTTGGAGAAGCAGCAAGCACTGATTTTTACCGATGTGCCTACCAATACAATCTGGAAATGGACAGAGACGGACAGTCTTTCCCTGTATTTGAAGCCTTCAGGCTACTTGGGTGATCGCAGCGATAAGCGCGAACCGGGAGCGAATGGATTGACCATGGATCCTGCCGGAAACCTGATTTTGTGTCAACACGGAGAAAGGCAGGTTGGGAAAATGCTGGCTTCACTCGATGCTCCCAAATCAGAGTTTGAAGGGTTGGCAACCGGATACGATGGAAAGCGGTTTAACAGTCCCAATGACTTGGTGTTTAATTCTCGCGGCCAACTCTTTTTTACTGATCCTCCTTATGGCATGGATCCTTGGGATGAAAAGGAGCTGGATTTTCAGGGAGTCTACCGTTTGGATGCGGATGGGAAAGCGAATTTGCTGG
>CAYONF010000074.1:0-20565 GCA_964405255.1 uncultured Limnohabitans sp.
ATTCTATCTATCTCAGCTTTGGGATCCACCACCCCCCATCTCCCAATCGTAGGATCATACGTCCTTGCCCCGTAGTCGTAGTACTGAAGGCCTGCGTCCTCGATCAGCTCCTTCCCGTTGTAGAGATACTTATTCTTCTTCACCCCGGCATACTCGTAGCCGATTCCCGTCAGTTCCAAGCCCCATGGATCGTAGTGGGTTTCTTGCACTAGGATCGATCCCTGACTGAGGATCTTGAAGTTGTCGAACCATACGTCCTGACTGGTCTCATTGACCACGAAGGTTTCAATATAGCCATTTTTCTTGATTGCAATCTTTTCTTCCAGCTCCTCGTGTTGGTTGGCGGCGTTGCGGGTCAGGACTTTCTTGCCCACCTCGTATCGGTTGCTGTCTTCGTCATAAAGCGCATAGATCAGGTAGGCTTCCGGAGTCTCCTTCTTCTGCAGGTCCTTGGCCACGATGTCCACCAGATTCAGCACCGCGATCGGGTTGGGCCCTCCGGCCATCTTGCTGTTCAGCGCCAGTTCGTTCAGCTGATCCAGTAGCGCTGTCTTGCCTCCTACCGCGGCAAAGCTGGCAGTGTTGACACGGGTTTTCTTTTTGTCCAGAAACTTCCCGTGGACCGACAGGGTTACGCTATCTCCTTCGTAGATCTCCTGCGTAGTCCCCGGTCCCACCATCTCTCCCTGACCTGCATTCAGCCAGGCTACTTCCTGTCCGCCCTGAGTTACGTTGTGCTTGGGCTCCCGCTTCCGTGTAGGCTTGATCTGGGTAAAGGTACTCTCCTCTTCCTCCGCGTTGGCTTGCCCCGTCTGGGTGTAGTCAAATCATCGTTGGGACTGGGTGGAATTTGCAATTCCACCCTCATATCCTTACCAATTTGCAATTGGCAATGGTCATACAATCACCAATAATCCACTTTTATCAAGCCCTTGAGTCCTGAGTAATTTCTAGCACTGGAATATAAGTATTCTTCCGCATTTTCGACCCAGCCTGCCCTTACAGGATTCTCATGAATGTAGGTCATCCTACTCTCAATCATTTCAGACCGATACAATTCTATCGCATGATTGTCATGAGTCCAAAACTGCAAGTCACCTGATCTCTTATTAAACTCAGCATAATACTCAAAAATCATCTTCATCCATTCTCGCCTGCTTTCCTGTGGATTCTCTAAGATCAATTTCAACAACTTCTTACTCGTGAACTTTTTAAAATCCCTTACCCAATCCGAAAGCTTTCCATCCTTTTGCTGAACAACCAAGTGAACATGATTGCTCATAATCACATAACCATACAAGTACAATCCCTTTTCCAATCGGCAATATGAAAAGTTTTCCAAAATCAGATCCCGATATACCTTTCTGGTAAATACATCCGCCCAACCTACAACCTGAAACGTAAGGAAATAGGGCATTTCTTGATCTCTTATCTGATAGGCCTCTCCCATAAATCATGGTTTTTCGATATCAGCAAATTACAAATTTGTTTGTATAGAAAGGTGTAGTTACAAACTACACCTAGTCCTAATTGTGATTCTGCTACACCCAGAAGGGGATTGTACCTTTCCACCAATCATCCCTTGAACCCACAAACCAAAGAGGATGAGTTTGCTTTCGAACTAATTGAATTCAAGCCGATCGAAAACCAATAACAACAAAAGGCCACCCTTTCGGATGGCCTTTACTTTTATTCTGATTTCGAAATTTTTACTCCGCCAGCGCAGCTACTCCCGGAAGCACTTTGCCTTCCATGTGCTCCAGCAATGCGCCACCACCTGTGGATACGTAGGATACCTGATCGGTATAGCCAAACTTATTGACCGCAGCTGCGGAATCACCGCCTCCGATCAAGGAGAAGGCACCGTTTCGGGTGGCTTCTGACACGTATTCCGCGATGGCTTTGGTTCCTTTGTCGAATGACTCCATCTCAAAAACGCCCATTGGTCCGTTCCAAAGAATGGTTTTGGATTCCAAAATCGTCTTTCCGAACAATTCTCGGGTCTTAGGCCCAATGTCAAGACCCATCCAGTTGTCAGGAATTTCCCCGCTGGTAGCCAAACCTTGGTTGGCAGTATTGGAAAATGCATCAGCAATGATGGTATCCACAGGCAGGATCAGATTGACGCTTTTTGCCTTGGCTTTTTCCATGAGCTCGAGAACGAAATCCATCTTGTCGGCCTCCAAAAGAGAAGTTCCAATGGTTCCACCTTGCGCTTTGGCAAAGGTGTAGGACATGCCACCCCCGATGATGAGGTTGTCTACTTTCTCCAACAGTCGCTCGATAATCAGGATTTTGTCAGCGATTTTGGCTCCACCCATGATTGCGGTGTAGGGTCGCTCCGGATTGCCAAGCACCTTATCTGCATTGGTCAGTTCGGACTCCATCAGATAGCCGGCTACTTTGTCTTTGAAAAACTCAGCAATCACTGCCGTGGAAGCATGTGCTCGGTGAGCTGTTCCAAAGGCATCATTGACATAGACATCGCCCAATTTGGCAAGCTTGCCTGCAAAATCCTTATCGCCTTTTTCTTCTTCCTTGTAGAAGCGGAGGTTTTCCAACAAAAGCACCTCGCCGGATTTCAAGGCTGCCGCTTTGCTCTCGGCCTCAGAACCGATGCAATCCGATGCAAACTGAACCGGAGTGCCCAGTGCAGCCTCCACCGCAGTCAGGATATGTCTGAGGGAATATTTATCTTCAGGCCCGCCTTTTGGTCGTCCGAGGTGAGACATCAAAATAGCAGAACCGCCGTCCTTCAGGATTTTCTTGATGGTGGGGACCGCAGCTTGGATTCGGGTATCGTCAGATACTGAAAAATCTTCATTCAATGGAACGTTGAAATCTACCCGGATCAGGGCTTTTTTACCTGCAAAATTCAGGCTATCCACGTTTTTTACAGTTGAACTCATGGGATTGGTTTAATAGATGTGGTTTGGATTTTCTTGAAAAGAGCCTGAATTTAACCAAGATTTGGGCAATTGTCGACCACATGGCATGATCAATTTGCTAATTCTTCGATTTCAATGGAAAAATTGGAAGATTGAAATATTGAAAAATTGGACACTTTTTGATGTTTGGCTAGAATATTCTGAGAATTGCCACTAAACTTTCCAATTTCCGGGACTACTTTACCTTCATTCCATAAGTGATTTCATATCTCTGCAAAGTGAGACTGAAAAGTGGTCACTTATTTCACAGCCGCTCTTCGCAAACGGTCATTGATCGCTCTTCCAAGCCCTTCTTCAGGCATCAACTCTGCCAAAATCACTGAGGCACTTCCTTCATCCAGCCGGCGCATCGCTGCAAAAAGATTTTTGGCGGCTTCGTGAAGATTCCGGTTTCGACTCAGGGCCAGTTGGTTTTCAACTTTGATTTCGGGGAAAAAATCAGAATAACTCAGCACCGCGAAATCCTCCTTTTTGTCCAGGTGCCCGGCTATCAATTCCCTCAAATCTCCCAGAATAAATGGTTTTCTTGGAGCATAGTGACTTTCCAAAAGGCCGGGAGCTTGAGGATTGCTTGAACTCGAGCTTTTGATTTTCACCGAACCAAGGAGTTTTTCGATTTCGGCTATTTCCAATCCACCCAAGCGATAAATGAGAATGTCCTCGCCTTCCATGCCCACAATCGTACTTTCCAATCCGACTTCGCAAGGCCCTCCATCCAAAATGTAAGGAATCTTGTCCCCCAACTGGGCATTCACATGCTCCGGACGGGTTGGACTGATGTAACCGAAAGGATTGGCGCTCGGTGCTGCGAGCGGAAACTCCAGACTTTCGAGGAGCGCCAAAGTCAGGGGATGCTTGGGTATACGAACTGCCACCCGCTCCAATCCAGAAGTGACCAGATCTGGCACGATGGGTTTTCTGGGTAAAAGCAAAGTCAAGGGTCCCGGCCAGAAGTTTTCGGCAAGGGTCTTCAGCTTTTCCGGAAATTCGGCCACAAAATCATCCACCCGATCTATAGAGGACGTGTGCAATATCAGCGGATCGAAAGCAGGCCGGTTTTTGGTTTCAAAAATCAAGGCAACAGACTCCGGATTCAAGGCGTTTCCAGCTAGGCCATAGACCGTCTCCGTAGGAATTCCCACGAGTTGTCCTTGTTCCAAAAAGGATTTAGCCAAGTCGATATCCTTGCCGATCTGAGCCATATTTATTCCTCGCAAAAGTCTTTGATCCAGGTGTCTGCTTCCTGATATCCGAGAGACAAAGCCATTTTCAAGTCCGCACAACCTTCATTCTTCTGCCCCAAAGCACTCATTCGGGTGACTCCCAACAGGTAATAGGCTTCCGCGTTTTTGGGATCAAGATTTACTGCATTGGTCAGTGATTCCATGCCGTGCATCGGATCATTCATCCCCAATTCAGCTTTTGCTTTTCGAAAATGAGCTTCGGCTTGGTTGGGATTTGCCTGCACCACAGCCTGAAAGTCGATGAGTGCATCCTCGTATTCCTCCATGTTGAGCAAGGCAGTTCCCCGGTTGAAGAGGATATCGGTCTGAGAAGCATCCAAGGCACTGGCGATGTTGAAGTCGGCCAAAGCTTCCTTGTACTTCTCCAGTTCCATTTTGGCATTGCCCCGGTTAAACCAAGGCTTGTAGCTGGTGGAGTCTGCCGTGATGGCAGCGTTGAACACAGGAATGGCCTCTTCTACTTTTCCCTGCTGAAAAAGCGCGACACCTTTGGCATTCAGGGCAGTGGCATTGGCCGGGTTTTTCTCCAGCAAGCGATCAAAAAGCTCCACGGCTTCTGACCAAGCCTGGGCGTCCATTTTCTCCATTCCTGCTTTCAGCAATTCTTCTTCACTCGGGCTGCAGGCAAAGAGGCTCGCGCAAAGCAAGCCTAAAATCCAAAGTTTATTCACGGGGTAAATTTTCGGCAAAGATAGGGAATTTGCCGGTCAGGAGGACGCCAACTTCAATCTGTATTCCTCCGGTACTGAGACGGGCCGCATGGTACTCATGTCCACGGAGACCATGACGCACTTGCATTTGGCAAAGATCCGCTCCTCTCCTTTACTGTTGGTTCCGACAAGATATTGCTCCAGATCAAAGGAGGAATTACCGATCCGGGTGCATTTGACCAAGGCTTCCACTTGATCTTCCAGATGAATGGGAAGCTGGTAATCGATCTCGATCCGCCCGACTACTGTTCCTACGCTCATCACATTCCATCCACAGACTTTGTGCAAAAATACTGCCCGGGAATGCTCAAAGTAGCTGAAATAAACGCCATTGTTCACATGGAGATATCCGTCTATATCTGAAAACCGAATCTGGACGGGGACGGAAAAGGAAAATTGGGACTTCAGTTGGGCTGGATCTTGTGCTTGCATTAAAGCAGGATTTCTGACTTGCTGGTTTTTTCGAGCATTCTGAGGATGGAGGGATTGTACCCGATCATATCCACTACGGAATCAAAGGTAATCCAGGCCAAAGAAATACTTTCGTCACTCATAACCAATGGCTCGTTGATATCGGCCTCGAAGAGGTACCTTACGTCAAAATGAAAATGCTCCGGCACATGAGGCCGCTCGGGAATGATGTGCTTGTCCAAATCAAAAATAGTCGAATCCACCAATTGAAGTGACTTCAAGCCGCTTTCTTCCTCGGCTTCTTTCATGGCCACCTCTACCAGGTTTTCATTCCCATCGGCATGCCCCCCCAACTGGAGCCATCTTCCCAACTTTCGGTGGAGCGTGAGCAAAGTATGTGTCCGCTCTTGGTTGACGATCCAGGCAGAGGCAGTAAAATGCCCTTCCAACCGCTCGCGCTTGTAAGCAATTACATTTTTGGTCAGTTCGGCAAAATCCGCAATAAAGGCAGATTCCTCCTCATACGGAGTGCGGTAGTTCTCGAGTTGGCTTTTCAGTGTGTATCTATCCATTTGAACGTATTTCGAATATCCGATCCATCAGCTGGTCGAAGGGTTTGGCATCTTGATAAAGACGATCGGAATACACCGTCGCCAGCAATTTGAGGTAACTGGGCTTATTGTCAATACTCACTTTTTCCAAGGCCACATTTCCGTAAAGCTGCGAAATCAGTTCGCCTTCTACAGGAATTTGGAGCGGAGGCTTGAAATAAAACTTCTCGGTCATCTTCACCTGATCGTTGATTTCTTCCAGTTTCCTGTCTAAACTGACTTGGTTATATCCCAAAGCTAGAATCCGCCGGCTAAATGCCAAGAAAAGTCTGGAAAAAGATTTAGGAGTAAAGGGACTCCCAAAGGTCACCGCAAACCCATTGGCATAAGGAGATTCATAGACGTGAACTTGTGGCTGAGCATTAATTTGGGTTCGTTTGAAATGAAAATTCTTATAAACCAAAGCCGAAAGCTCCTCAAATTCTTCCGAATTCATCCAGGAGTCCAAATCCAATTGTTCGGATTCCTTGAGGACAAAGTTTTCTTTGACCTTCATCGGAGATTTTTCCGAAGGTTTGAACACACTTTTGAATAGATCGTCAAAGAAATTACCCATGGGAACTGAGAGAAAGCCGGTCTTGTACTGATCGGAGCACGTAGCCCTGATCGATCAACTGCCGGAGCAAACGGAGATTGGAATCGGAAGCAGGCTTGTTCAATTTCTCAAACAAGACCTGCTCGGATAACTCTCCGGATTCGGCTAAAGTTTCAAGTATTTTCATCTTTAGCCGATCCTCCTGAGTGTCCGGCTCACGAAGCTTTCGATTTTCGATACACACATCGCAAATCCCGCAGGCAGCATCGGTCTTTTCGCCAAAGTATTCCTGGATAAACTGAGTCCGGCAAATAAGGGTCTGATGGGCGTATTCCACCATACTTTTGGCTTTATTCAGCGTAAGTTCTTTTCGGGCGGCAATCCGGGAATGGTTGAGTGGCAGCTTACCGGCATCGTAGCGATTGGTGAGAAAAGTAAGCTGAGGCTTGTCCTTTCGCTGATCGTAATCCATCACCTCCAGTTTTTCAAGTTGCAAAAGTGCTTTGATGAGATCGGATTCCTTCATCTCAAGGGACTTGGCGAGTTTGCCCTCCTGGATTTTGAGGTATTCTGAAAAAAGATTTCCCCCATAGGTCCGGAGCAGCATTTTGATCACCGGGTCGAGCTTGGCGTATGCGATCTGAATCTCATACAATCGGCTCGGGTCCACTCGAAAATGAACCCGGGAGGGAGCAAAAAAACTTTCGTTGACCTCCACAAATCCTTCTTCTCCGAGCACCTTCAAGGCATAAAACGTCTCCAACACGCCCAGTTCATAGGTATGGCAAAAGTCAGCCAGATCAAAATCAAAACTGCTGAGCATATTGCTGCCCACCGCCAATTGGAAGTAGTTGGCCAAACACTGATAGACTCGTTTTAGGAAGTCAGTCGGGGGATACACCAAAGCCGAGCGGTCCATCAGCTGCTCAAAATCCTGCTCATTGGCCAGAAGAACGGCAAAGGCTTTTTTTCCATCCCGGCCTGCTCTCCCGGCCTCTTGGTAATAATTTTCCAGATTTTCGGGCAAATCACTGTGAATCACCACCCGCACATCCGGCTTGTCTATTCCCATCCCAAAGGCATTGGTACTGACCATTACCCGAACCCGATTGGCTTTCCATGCTTCCTGCCGGTCAGCCCGAACCGCATTCGACAGCCCGGCATGATAAGCCGATGCCGAAATCCCCAGTTGGGTAAGCGCTCGGGCAATCTGCTGCGTGGCTTGACGGTTTCTCACGTACCAAATGGCTGTCCCGGAAATCCGGTTTAGGATTTCGATCCCTTTTTCCAGCTTGTTTTCAATCAGCCGGACGCTATAGCTCAGGTTTTTTCGGGCAAAACTCTGATGAAATTCCTGGGGAGATTTCATTTCAAGCTTCTCCTGAATATCAGCGCAAACCTGCGGAGTGGCAGATGCTGTCAGTGCAAGGACATTGACCTTGGGGTGAAACACCCTGATTTTGGCGATTTCGAGATAAGGCGGACGGAAATCATAACCCCATTGGGAAATGCAATGCGCCTCATCCACTGCGATGAGGTTGACATTCATCTGCCGAAACCGCTCGATGAACAATTCCTGCTTGAGTCGCTCCGGCGAGACGTAGAGAAATTTGAAGTCCCCGTAAATGCAATTGTCAAGCGTCGTATCGATCTCACGAAAACTCATCCCGGAGTAAATCGCCGCTGCTTTGACCCCTTTGGCCTTGAGGTTATCGACTTGATCCTTCATCAAAGCGATCAAGGGTGAAATCACCAGACAGATTCCTTCCTTTGCCAGGCCCGGAATCTGATAGCAAAGGCTTTTGCCTCCGCCTGTGGGCAAAAGTGCGAGCGTGTCCTTTCCCTCCACCACGGAATCGATGACCTGCTTCTGAACCGGACGAAATTCCTCCAATCCAAAAACCTGCCTCAGAATATGATGAAGGGCCTCTTCCAACTTACCAGCTCGGTTTGGTTTTAGACAAAAAAGAAGAGATACCTTTTACGCAATCGGTATGACTTCGGGCCTTGGCATTGGCTTCGGCAGCTGCATCCAAAGCTTCTTGTCGGGCTTTCTTGCCTAAACTGCGAAGCAGATGCTTGGTTTCCTGCATGGAGAATGCAGAGTTTTCCCGAACCAATTTCTCAGCAAATTCCTCGGTTCTTTTTTCCAAACCGTCCTCCTCTACCACTTCAGTGACCAATCCAAGTTCAGCGGCCTTGGAAGAGGCAATCAATTCACCTGAAAGCAAGAGGTCGGCAGTTTTAGCTTGACCGATTTGCTCTGAAAGAAATACCGATACCAAGGCCGGAATGAATCCGATTTTCACCTCGGTATAGCCAAAAAGCGCAGCAGGAGAAGCAAAAGCAAAATCACATACCGTAACCAAACCACATCCTCCGGCGAGCGCATGTCCCTGAACCTGCGCGATGACTACTTTCGGAAACTCGTAGATTTTGGAAAATAGCGCCTTGAGCCGATTGCTGTCAGCCAGATTTTCTTCGAAAGAAAAATGCTGCATCTGCTGAATGTAATCCAGATCTGCCCCGGCACAAAATGCTTTACCCTCAGCTCTCAAAATCACCACTTTCACCTCGGGATTTTGCTCAAACTCAGAAAATGCCAAATCCAGCGCTTGGATCAGTTCGGGACTGAGCGCATTCCGTTTTTCCGGACGGCTGAGCGTAATGAAACCGATTCGGTTTTTCACATGGGTTAAAACTGGGTATTGCATGAGGATGGCTTAAATTGACAGGATAAATTACTGGCATTACCGGCTACTGCCCAAACCGGACTTCAGAAAACTATCCGATACGCTCCAAAGGTAGCAAAGAGGGAATCAGCAGGCATCAATTCCTTGGATTCCCTCTGGGAAATTTGCTCCACTCGTTTTGGAATTCGTTCGCCCCATTGGAATTTTCGCTTTTCCGGCTCGAGCCGAAAATCCCAAACCGGAAACCAAAGCGTCGAATTCTTATCAACCGCCAATGCGGCAGTAGGAATTTTTGGACGGTGCTGCGCAATCCGGTTGGGATCCAGAGCGAAGCTGATTTGCTCCGAAGGAAAATCAGCATTCCAGGAGAAATAGCGCTCGCCCACTTTGAAATCCAGAATCATTCCTTTTTCCTCTGAAAAAATTAGCAGCTCCTCCGGGGATTGTCTAAGCTCCCTGAGGATGCGATCTCCCGACCAGAAAAGGAATAGTACCAGTACTGAGAAGATCAGTTTTTTCCGGTCTCCAAATTCCCAGTTGCCCCAACAGATCAATACTCCCCACACCAAGATCATCCCCGACAGGGTGATCGTCAATCGATCGAGATTTCCTCCCGGCAACAGCTGAATGGTGAAGGTGATCCAGTTTTGGAGCCAGATCATCCCACTGACCAGCCAGCCCAATCCATCACTCAAGTAGGGAACCCAGCCGAAGATCAACAGCGGAATACCGGCCTGCATGACCAAAAAGGATAGCGGGATAATGATCAGATTGGCCAACAGGAAATAGCTGGGAAAAATATGGAAGTAGTAAATCGAAAGTGGAAAAGTGGCCAACTGTGCGGCCAAACTGACGGCCGTCAATTGCCAGAGGTATTCTAAAATCTGATTGGGTGGCAACCACCAGCGAAGGATCAAAGGCTGAAGGAGTAAAATCCCGCCCACAGCGAGGTAGGAAAGCTGAAATCCCACTTCATAGATCACATCCGGGTCGAAAGCAATCATCAAAATCGCAGAAAAGGCCAGAATATTGAATGAAGAAGGCCTCCGCTCCCGCATCTGCCCGGCAGAAAACAATGAAAACATAGTCGCCGCTCGAATCACCGAGGGTGAAAAACCCGTCAGCAACGCATACAACCAGATCAGGGTCACCACCGCGAGCAGGTAAATTTTCCTTGGGGTCTTTTGGAGTCGGATTCCTTTGAGCGGAAAAAGCAAAATCGCATAAATGATCCCCACATGAAGTCCCGATACAGCCAAAATATGCATCGTACCTGTCTCAGCATAGGCATTTCGGATTTCATTGTCCAGTTCTTCCTTTTGCCCCAAAAGTAAGGCAGCTGCGATTTGCCTTGACTCCGGATCTGGGACTTTGGCATCAATGATCTCAACCAATTTCTTCCTGAAATTCTCCAACCAAAAAGCTCCCGATTCGACCGCTGTGGAATCTACCACTCGGAATTTTTCTCCGATAAACTGGCGAAAGTGGATTCTGCTCCGGGCAAGGAATCCTTTGTAATCAAATTCATCAGGAAAGGTCGGAGGAGGGATTGCTTCTGGGTATTTTTCCACCCAAATCACCTGACCCGGTAACAAGGGAGTTTTGCTTTTGTGGTAAATGAGGACCTTTGCCTGGGAAGGATGCCAGTCCACACAATCCCTGAAGGCGATGAGCTCCACTTGATTTTCAAAGGAATTGGGCTTTTCCACATCGTGCATTTGAACTTTTGCCAGGTAAGACTTAGCCTCAGAAAGCCTCGGATCGAATGAATCAGTTGCGTTTTTCTTTTGGATTTCTCCTAGCAAAAAACCGGTCAAAAACAGCATCCCATACCCCAGAAATGCAGGAACCAGCAATCCGGTATTTTTCTCCCTTCCTACCAAAAACCCATACCCGATCCAGAGTATCCCGATACATGCAAAGTGAATCCAAATCGGAATTCCGGGTTCTTCCCGGGAAATGAGAACCCCGATGACCAAAAATGGGAGGTAGCGCAAAAATGGAAAGTCGGCAAATTTCATCCTGAAAAAATTAAAGCCTTAAGTTAAAAAAATCGGCACAAAAAAAAGAGCCCCGAAGGGCTCTAATGTTTTCTTCATCAAGGGATTAAAACCGATAACCCAAGCTGAATCCTGCATTGGGTTCGATGGCAGTGAATTTGTCGGAAACTTCCTCACTGAAATTGCGGGCAATGCTTGCGTATGGTCCGAAAGCAAAGTGCTCGGAAACCTCCCATTTGTACCCAAATCCAGCTCCCAGAATAAATGCTGTCATATCAGTAGTAGTGACTGTCCCGTCAGAAGATTCCTCAAAATCCCCAAATCTGAACTTTAGAAATGGGTAAACATGAAATCTACCATTTGGCTTGTTTCCGAAATAAAAATTCATCCCAGACTGGATGGAATTGGTCTTGTAGGTCTTTCCGTCATTTTGGGAATTATATCCAAATCGGTCATTGATGTGAACCTGAATGTCCAGAGAATGGGTCTCGCTTAAAAATCGCTCGTAGCCGACCTCGAATGATCCCAAGACGATCAGGTTGAGAAAGTTCAGTTTGACTTCATTGTCAAATGTCCCGAGGTTTGGATTTGTGGATGCAGAAGATGAAATGACTTGTTGGGAAAACGCCGGTAGCGAAAAAACAGCAATCAAAAGGGAAACGAAAATCGATTTTTTCATAGTAAATATCACGTTGGTTTAATTTGAATCTGGGACAAGGATTAGGCCAATTCCATTTTGAAATGCTGAATCGCACACTCTTCAAACATTTCTCCAACTTTTTGAAAACCAAATTTCTCATAAAGCGGAATGGCAGTCAGCTGGGCGTGAAGATACTTGGTTTTGCCGACAGACGCAGTATTGGAGTCGATATCGGCCAAAACTGCAGACACCAAGGCCTGGCCGACACCTTTCCCTCTGGCTTCTTTGAGCACCGCGAATCGCTCTAGTTTCACTCCTTTTGGGGTAAATCTCCATCGTGCAGTTCCGACGGGACTTCCTTCAAGCCTAGCCAGGAAGTGAGCAGAATACTCCTCAAACTCATCGTATTCATCGGACTCATTTACATTCTGCTCCAGCACAAAGACCAAATTGCGGATCTTGAAGGCCTGACTCAAGGAATCCTTATCCGTTATTTTTTCGACTGTTGGCTTCATGTCGTCTTTGGTCTTCGAGCTCCTGATTGATTTCGTAGGCTTCAATGATTGCCTTTACGAGTTTGTGGCGGATCACGTCTTTTCCGCTCAGGTTTACAATACCAATTCCCTTCACATCTTTCAAAATCCTAAGAGCTTCTGATAGCCCGGATTTTTGTCTTACTGGCAAATCGACCTGAGTTTGATCACCGGTGATGATTACTTTGGAATTGGGGCCCATTCGGGTCAAAAACATTTTGATCTGCTCACTGGTGGTGTTTTGTGCTTCATCCAACAGCACAAACGCATCATGCAGCGTCCGACCTCTCATGTAGGCCAAGGGTGCAATTTCGATGACACGGGTTTCTTGGTAATATTTCAGCTTCTCCGGTGGAACCATGTCCTGGAGCGCATCGTATATCGGCCGCAAGTAGGGATCGAGCTTTTCCTGTAAATCTCCGGGAAGAAAACCCAAATTTTCTCCCGCCTCCACAGCGGGACGGGTGATGATGATGCGTTTTACTTCACGGTTTTTCAAAGCTCGAACTGCCAGTGCCACAGCAATGTAGGTCTTACCGGTTCCGGCAGGACCAAGGGCAAAAACCAAGTCATTCTTGGTGGCAGCTTCAACCAGTTTTCTCTGATTGGGAGATTTGGGCTTGATGACTAAACCTTTGTTGCCGAAGACGATGACTTGATCCCGATTGGCTTCTTCAAAAGGAATCCCTTCGATATCCAGATAGTCTTTGACATTTTCGGGGGTAATATGCCCAAAGCGGTCGACGTGTTCGAGCAGCAGATTGATCAGATCATTGATTCGAAGGATCTCCGGCGCTCCGCCTTGGATGCGGATTTCATTGCCTCTGGAGACGATTTTGCATTGAGGGAAAGCTTGGGCAATTTGCCGGATGTTTTCATTGGCTGTGCCCAAAAACTCAGCCAGTGGGACATTTTCTAGAGTGATTACTTTTTCGACCAAACTCGTTTATTGATTAAGGTTTACCTTGAAGGCAAAAGAATAAAATTTCTATTTTTGTTCGCTCCCCCCTCAAACAAAATTACACAATTTTAATAGACTTGCTTGTATGGCATTGGTGACATTCCTCTCTGACTTTGGGGATAAAGACTACTACGTTCCTGCGGTGAAAGCTAAAATGCTTTCGATCAATCCGCAATTGGGCATTATCGATATTTCTCACAGCATTGAGCCTTATGACATCGAACATGCAGCCTTTTTGCTCCGGTCTACTTTCCGGGAATTTCCAAAAGGGACTGTTCACCTGGTAGCAATCAACACCACCGGAAGCATGACCCAAGGCTTCATCGGGATCAAATTGGAAGAGCATATCTTCATAGGCCCCAACAATGGCATATTAAGTCTTTTGGCTGACCCAGACCCCGGAATCCTTGTACAATTTGCCGATATTCACCTGAAGGATTCTACCTTTCCTACGCGAGACATTTTGGCCCCAATCGCAGCCAAAGTTGCCAGCGGGGCAGCCATCCATGATTTTGGAGGCCCACTGTCAAATTTCCGAAAACTGATGCCAAGACAGGCAAAAGCCACCCGGGAACACATCATCGGCCATGTGATCCGAATAGATCGCTACGGAAACTTGATCACCAACATCAGGAAGGAGGTTTTCGAAAAGTTAAATCCGGGAAAATTCACCATCCAGTTTGGCCGGGAATCCCTCGAAAAGCTTCAAAGCGGATACGACCAGGTCGAGGCAGGTGATCCTTTTGCTTTTTTCAACAGCATGGATTTGCTGGAAATCGGAATCAATATCGGGCATGGGGGAAACTTGTTGGGCTTGAAGCAAGACAGCGTAGTTTATATTCATTTTGGAAACTGATGTTGATCCGGATAGTACGCATGACTTTCAAGCCGGAGGGGATACCCGCTTTTCTTGAAAACTTCGAATTCCATAAGAATTCGATCCGGAATTTTCCGGGTTGCAGCCATCTGGAACTTTGGAAAGACTTTTCTTCAGAAAATATTTTTCTGACATGCAGCCACTGGGATAGCGAGGAAGCCCTCAACAAGTACCGTGATTCTGAGCTCTTTAAATCCGTCTGGAGCTACACGAAGGCACTTTTTGCTGAAAAACCGCAGGCATTCAGCTCAAAAAAATTGCAGGAAGTCGGGAAATGAGTTTGTAGGAAATCATTTTTGTATTCATATTTGCAGCCCGTTCAGCAAGGAACGGAAACAAAAGTCTGACTTGATCAGGCGCGTACCATGCCCAGGTGGCGGAATCGGTAGACGCGTTGGTCTCAAACACCAATGAGGTTACACTCGTGCCGGTTCGACTCCGGCCCTGGGTACAGAAAACCCCTTCAGAAGCGATTTTGAAGGGGTTTTTGCACTTTTTGGCTATCCAAATTCAAACTTTTCCAAAGTCCTGAACTTTGGAAAAGTTTGAATCCCAATATCGACCTCACTTTCAGATTACATGATCCTGATTATAAAACCATGTAAATTGAAAGTTTAACTTTCAAATTGGATGGTTTTTCAGATTTGGAGCTTTCTCACATTTTGCATTCGCTCTAGAATAGAAAACTTCCCCCTTCTCCAAAAAACTAGTTCAAATCATTCACTTAAAGAAAATTAATCTTGCAGTCTTTTTCAGACTAAATCTGGGGAAACATTTCCCCATAAACGAAAAAAGCCTCCTTCCGGAGGCTCATTCTTAATTTCACATTCCTAATTTTCAATTTCACCCATTCCCTCTCAAAATCTCCATCGGAGGTTGATTGATGATTTTTCGGCCGTTGAGCCAGCCCAATACAATGGTAAGACCCGTAATGGCCAGATAAATAACCAAGCCTTCCTTCCAAGCCAGTGCAAAGTTCATTTCAAAGACAAATCTCCCCAAAAGAAACGTGGCCATAAAGGATAATAAAATCCCCGAAAGGGAAGCCAAACTGCCCAAAAAGAAGTATTCCAATGTGTTGATTTTTCGGACTGTACCCGAACTGGCCCCCAAAGTTCTAAGCAAAATACTTTCACGCATCCGCTGATACTTGCTGATGATCAATGAACTGATCAAAACCAGAATACCAGTAGCAATACTGAAAAAGGCCATAAACTGGATCACAAAGCTGATTTTACCCAAAATCTCCTCCAGTGTCTCCACGATTGTTCCAAGGTTGATAATCGAAATATTCGGGTAAGACCGAACAATTTCCGCCTGGACATCGGCAGCTTCCCGGTCGTTTTTGGTTTTGGTTATCAGCACATGGAATTTCGGTGCCTGCTCCAGAACTCCTGCCGGGAAAAGAACCAAGAAATTGGTGGAAACCTGGTTGAATTTCACATCCCGGAAACTTCCGATGTAAGTCTTGATGGGTCTACCCTGTACGTTAAACTCAAGTTCATCTCCGATTTTCAGGCCGTTGCCTTCTCCAAATCCTTTTTCCAACGAAACAAAAATACTGTCCCCTCTGGCACCCAAAGGAATCAACTCCCCCGCAGTCAGTGTCTCAGATGCAATCAATGTATCCCGATAAGTGACCCGAAATTCCCTATTGTAAAGCCATCTGGAATAATTTTTCTCATCCGGAAGTTCTTCATTTGCCTTTTTGTCCACCCCGTTGATCGAGTTGAGATTCATGGTCACAATGGCCACTTCCTGCAAAATCGGCAGGTCCCGCCCCTTCACCCTGCCTCTTACTTCATCCAACTGGGAAGATTGGATGTCAAACATCAGCATATTGGGTTGATCCTCTTTGTCAGCAAATTTGGCTTCCGCCAACAGTTGATTTTGAAGGAAAAAGAGCGTAGCAATCATCGCCGTGCCCAAACCGATAGTCGCGATCAGCGAAATTGTCTGATTGTTTGGACGGTAGAGATTAGCCAATGCCTGTCTCCAGGTGTATTCCAAGGAAATGGGGAGGAACTTTCTGACCGCCCACATAATCAACTGCCCTACTCCCCAAAGGGCACCAAAAGCCACAATCACAAAAGCAGTAAATCCAAGCGCCCAGGCGACTTGCTTAAGCAAATAGAAACTGAATCCCCAGATAAAAACCAAAATACCTGCAATCACCAACCAACGAAGCGGATCTTTCATCAAAGTGGAATCCGCAGTCTCTGGTCGGAGGGTGGCCATGGGAGAGACATTCCTTACTTTGAGCAAGGGCAACAATGCGAACAAAATCGACACAAACAGACCTGTGATGATTCCAAAACCAACCGAAATCCAGGAAACGCCCACATTGACTTCCACCGGCAAAAAGTCTGAGAAAACAGCCGGCAAAACATACTGAAGCACGGTACCTAATCCTGCTCCCAGCAAGGCGCCAACCAAGCCCATCACCACGATTTCAGCCAGGTAAATCAGGAGAACATCCCGTGAAGCCACACCCAGACATCTAAGCACAGCCACAGAAGCCAGCTTCTCTTTCACAAAAACATTCACCGCAGAAGCCACTCCCACGCAGCCCAAAAGCAAGGCAATGAATGCAACAAGACTTAGGAAATTGGAAAGGTTGGCAAACGACCGCCCGGTTGAGCGTTTACGATCCTCGACCGTATCCGCATCCAGGCGATCCTCTTCCCATTTGTCCTCAAATGGTTTGATTAATTCCTCCACATCCGTTCCCGGAGCAAATTGAAGGTATCGGTTGTACTCAACCCGGCTGCCATACTGAACCAAGCCTGTTTCGGCGAGATAAGCCATAGGAATGTAAACCGCCGGAGCAACCGTGGCAGTAATTCCAGTTTGTCCGGGCACTTTTTGCAGTTCCCCGGCAATTTGAAAAGTAACTGCACCCACCTTAATCGAATCCCCCACCTGAGCATTGAACTGCGCCATCAGGGTCTTTTCGACTAGGGCCTTTTTGCCTCCACTTCGAAAATCTGCATCACCCGTTGTAGGAATGGTTTCCAGTTTTCCATAGAAAGGAAAATTCCCCTCCAAAGCCCGAACCTGAGTCAGTCGGCTGGCTCCTGTACTCGGGAAAGCTACCATGGATGCAAAATTCACTTCAGCAGCCATCTCGGTGGCCATCGAATCTACCGGTAGATCACCGATAGGCTTATTGTTTTCCAAAACCAAATCGGCTCCCAGCAGCTCTTTTGCCTGATTGTCGATGTCTTTGGTCAGGTTTTCACCAAAGCTGCTGATCGCCACCAATGCTGCAATTCCCACCACGATGGAGGAGACAAAAAGAAGCAGGCGCGACAGGTTCTTCCGGAAATCCCGGAGAGCCATTTTCAGAATCCAACCAAAATCAGGCATGTGTATCCTCCTGTATTTTTCCGCCTTTGATGTGAATGATCCGCTGAGTTTTGGCAGCGAGCTCCAAATCATGGGTGACCAAGACTAGGGTAGTCCCCTTCTCTTTGTTCAGATCAAAAATCAATTTTTCGATCATGTCACCGGTTTCGGTGTCCAGATTCCCGGTCGGTTCATCTGCGAAAAGGATTTTAGGCTCATTGGCAAAAGCTCTCGCTATGGAAACCCGCTGCTGTTCTCCACCCGAAAGTTGAGTCGGATAGTGGGTAGCACGATCCCCCAAACCTACTTTTTCAAGCAATTCCTGGGCTTTTTGACGGGCATCTTTCCGCTTCTTCAGTTCCAAAGGGACCATGACGTTTTCCAGTGCTGTGAGAGTTGGCAGCAATTGGAAATTTTGAAAAATAAAGCCCACATCTTTATTTCTGACAGCAGCACGCTGATCTTCATTGAGTTTTTCGAGTGCCTGACCATTGAGAACCACACTTCCTGTTGATCCGGAATCGAGTCCGGCACAAAGTCCCAGAAGGGTAGTTTTGCCACTGCCTGAAGGACCTACAATCGAAATAGTCTCTCCGGCTTGTATATCAAAATTTACTTCATCTAAGACAGTCAGTTTTCTACTGCCGCTTTGATAGGTTTTACTTAGATTCTTAATCGATAAAATGCTCATGAAAAGCCTTGATTTGAGGTTGAAAGGTCAAACGCATTACATCCCCCTTTGTTGGAAAATGGATTTAGACCTCAGGTAATTCCGGTAAAGAAAAGAAATTTAAGCCTTGGAAGTCAAGCGAGATCGACAGAAGGGCAGATTTGCTCGACCAACGCAGAAAAAGCTATTTTTACATTCAAATGATGGTAAAGTTGAATTAAGCTGAACCTTTTTCCCAGAAAACCATTACTAAGAAAAACTCACAAAATGTCTAGTCCAAGATTTTTGCCGGCGCTCATTTTAAGTCTCATAATTTCGGTTTCACTTCTCAGCGCCTGTGGTTCTTCTACCGAGAAACAGCAAGCTGAACCGGAAGCTAAAGATTCCTCCCAGGTCCAGACTGCACAAAAAACCATCCTTTTCTTCGGAAACAGCCTTACAGCCGGATATGGGATCGATCCCGAAGATGCTTTTTCCGGATTAACCCAGCAAAGATTGGACAGTTTGGGAAAAGACTATCGGGTGATCAACGGAGGTTTGAGCGGAGAGACCACTGCAGGAGGATTGAGCCGCCTGGATTGGTTTTTGGAAGAGGAGCCGACCATTTTCGTTTTGGAATTGGGAGGAAACGACGGTCTGAGGGGTATTTTGCCAAGCGAGTCTAAACGTAACCTCCTCTCGATCATCGAAAAGGTACAAGCTAAGTATCCCAACACCAAAATCATTCTGGCCGGAATGCAGATTCCACCAAATATGGGTCAGGAATATACCGAGGAGTTCAAAGCCATCTATCCGGCTGTGGCAGCTGAAAAGAATGTCACCTTGATCCCGTTTTTACTTGAGGGTGTTGCCGGCAATCCCGAATTGAATCTTCCGGATGGGATACACCCGACTGAGGATGGACACCAAATTGTGTTTGAGACGGTATGGCCGTTTATTGAAAAGTTGATTTAACACCTAGAAACCTGAACCAATAAGTTCAGGTTTTTTTATCTTTTTTACGTTTTTGAACTGTTGAAGAGTCAATTCACAGGCATCAAAACAAACCATTTCCATCCTCGATTTTTTTGTCCTATATTTTGGACTTCATTAAAATTTTTGAAAAATGAGCTTTCAAATCAAAGAAACTCCGGATAATTACGATGTGATCATCGTAGGATCTGGTGCCGGCGGAGGGATGGCTTCCAAAATCCTTTCCGAGGCTGGGTTGTCAGTAGCAGTGGTGGAGGCAGGAGGGGATTTTGACCCGGCAAAAGACGAGGACAGAACCCAACTCAGACCACCTTGGGAATCACCGAGAAGGGGTGCTGGTACCCGTATCCGCCCGTTTGGAGATTTTGATCAGGCCATCGGCGGATGGGATATCGACGGGGAGCCCTACACGCGCAAAGACGGAACTCAGTTTGACTGGTTCCGATCCCGAATGGTCGGTGGACGAACCAACCACTGGGGAAGAATATCGCTGCGTTTTGGACCAAACGACTTCAAGCGTGCCAGCATTGATGGCATGGGGCATGACTGGCCCATCGGATACGATGACCTGAAGCCATATTATGATAAAGTAGACAAGCTGATCGGGGTTTTTGGATCCAAGGAAGGGATTTTCAATGAGCCGGATGGCTTTTTCCTACCTCCTCCCAAGCCAAGGCTACACGAACTGATCATCAAAAAAGGCGCAGACAAAGCCAATATCCCGATGATCCCGGGACGTCTGTCCATGCTGACCCGTCCGATCAACAACGAGCGTGGCGTTTGCTTCTTCTGCGCGCAGTGTAACAGAGCTTGCCAAGCGTATGCAGATTTTTCGGCTGGTACTTGTCTGATACACCCTGCGATGAAAAAAGGAAAGGTGGACCTCTACACCTATTCGATGGTAAGAAAAGTGACCACTGACGAAACTGGTAAAGCAACAGGGGTTTCTTTCGTATCCAAAGTGGACATGAAAGAATACAAACTCAAATCTCGAGTAGTGGTATTGGGTGCTTCTGCCTGTGAATCCTCCCGAATCCTGATGAACTCCAGGTCGAAAGTTTATCCGAACGGAATCGGTGCAGATTCCGGAGTACTCGGACGCTACCTGCATGACTCCACCGGCGCCGACCGCATGGGCATCATGCCCGAACTGATCGATCGGGATCGCTACAATGAAGACGGAGTAGGCGGCATGCACATGTACACGCCTTGGTGGCTGGACAACAAAAAACTGGACTTTGCGCGCGGATATCACATCGAATATTGGGGAGGAATGGGACAGCCTGCCTATGGAACAGGCGGAAGCATGGACAGCATGCGCAAATACCTCAAAGATGAATTTGGCAATCCAAGTCCAAACGGAGGCTATGGTGAAGGACTGAAAAAAGACATCCGTCGCATCTATGGCTCCA
>CAYONF010000075.1:0-20123 GCA_964405255.1 uncultured Limnohabitans sp.
TAAGTATTCTTCCAGAGCTCAGTTTCGCTTCCAGTCCAAAACCTCTTTTCAACGTAGCCCACGAACGGGTTCGATTGGGATTCATCGGAGTTGGCAGACAAGCGATGGGGCTTTTGAATAATTTCATGCGAATTCCCGGAGTAGAAGTCGTGGCAGGTGCGGACGTTTATGCGATCAAGCGGGAGCGATTCGCACTTCGGGTTCAAAAGAACCAAACGGATGCCTCCAAGCCGGTGGTAGCACCCAAATTATATGAAGAC
Organism: uncultured Limnohabitans sp.; assembly: GCA_964405255.1. Taxonomy (GTDB): domain Bacteria; phylum Bacteroidota; class Bacteroidia; order Cytophagales; family Cyclobacteriaceae; genus Algoriphagus. Next base: position 261 of record CAYONF010000075.1, read on the forward strand.
TACAGGGAACTTTTAGCCAATCCTGAAGTGGATGCAGTGGTCATCGCGACCCCGGATCATTGGCATGCGCTCATGGCGATCGATGCATGCAAAGCCAAAAAAGACATTTACCTGGAAAAACCGCTGACTTTTACCATCAAAGAAGGTCAGGAACTCGTCAAGGCTGTCCGTGCCAACGGCGTAGTACTGGCCGTAGGCAGTATGCAGCGCGCTGCGGTCAATTTTCAAACTGCAGCCATGCATGTCCAAAAAGGCAGGCTGGGGAAAATATCACAGGTGCTGGTCCATGTCGGAGACAATCCCCATCCCAAACCCTACGATTTGGCCAAAGAGGAAATTCCTGCTGGGCTAAACTGGCAAAAATGGCTCGGTCCTATTCCTGCCTTGCATTTCAATGACCTCCTGAATCCTGGGATCACGCTCAATCCGGATAAAAATGAAGCTGCTTGGGGCGCTTGGCGTTGGTACAAGGAAACCGGCGGCGGGCTGATGACAGATTGGGGGGCGCACATGATCGACGTCGCACAATGGGGACTCAGTATGGACCGAAACGGCCCTGTGGAAGTCACTCCTGCCTCCGGAGACAAACCACTCACCTATCGCTACGCCAATGGTGTGGAGATGTTGATCACCAAATTTGACGAAGGCAGGCAAGGCGTGAAGTTCATAGGAGAAAATGGATGGATCAAGGTTTCCAGAGGGAATTACGATACTTCAATCAAAGAACTGGAACTCGGAAAGGAACCTGAAAACTTCACATTCACCGCCCATCACATCGATTTTATTGACTGTGTGCGTAAGCGAAAAGACCCGATTGTGCCAGTGGAAATCGGCCACAGTACCTGCACAGTCTGTACCATTGGTAACATCGCCCATGAAATACAAAAACCGCTCAAGTGGGATCCAATAGCCCAGGTATTCACAGATAGGGATGCCAATGCCAAGCTGCATTATGCCTATCAAAACGGCTATTCCCTGACCTAAAATCCTGACTTATCCACAGCCCTATGAGCATCACATCCCGAAAGATTATTCTGAGCTGGCTGTATTTATCCACAGCCATCCTTTTTTTCCAATGTGGAAAAAACACGGAAAGCTCAACCTCAGAATCGGCTGTTCCCAGCACTGCATTTGTTGCCAATCCGCAAGCTGTAGCTGAAAAACCCATCGGAAAATTAAACATCGGAGATCAAGCTCCTCCTTTCAAGCTACCCGATGTGGATGGGAAATTTCACACCTTGGAAGATTTCTCAGATGCTGAGGTGCTGGTGGTCAATTTTACCTGCAATCACTGCCCGACCGCCCAAGCCTATGAAGATCGCTTCATCAGTTTGGTAAAAGAATACGAGGGAAAATCAGTGGCTTTTGTTGCCATTTCCCCAAATAGTCCCATCGCAATTTTGCCGGAGGAATTGGGATATACCGACCTGAGCGATTACTATGAGGACATGAAACTTCGGGCTGTGGATAAGTCTTACAATTTCCCCTATCTCTACGATGGAGATACTCATGAATTTTCATTGGCCTATGGACCTACAGCCACTCCCCATGTTTTTGTTTTTGACAAAAGCCGCAAACTCACCTACTCCGGCAGAATAGATGCCTCCGAAAAACCCGGAACAGGAAATTCGGAAGATTTGAGAAATGCCATCCAATCTACTTTGAAAGGAGAGCCACTTCCTGCCGAATCCGCCCAAACTCCTGCCTTCGGTTGCTCCATCAAGTGGGCATGGAAAAATGAATACACTATCAAAACCAATAAAGAATGGGCCGAAAAGGAAGTGACGATCGAAAAATTATCCCCAGCAGGATTGGCAGATCTGCTGAAAAACAAGACTGATGAACTCCTGTTGGTCAATTTTTGGGCGACTTGGTGCGGGCCTTGTATCATCGAGTACCCCGAGTTTGTGACGATCCAGCGAATGTATGGAGAGCGGGATTTTCAGTTTGTGTCGGTCAGTATGGATACCCCCGATCAGGCGGACAAGGCGCTCAAATTCCTAAAAGGAAAAGCTTCTGCACTTCCCAATTACATCATGAATACCGAAGACAAATATGAAGTCATAAAAGTCGTGGGTTCGGATTGGGACGGAAGCTTACCAATCACATTGCTAATTGAACCCGGAGGAAAAGTAGCTTATCGCGTCCCGGGAACAATCGATGCCTTGGCATTGAAAAAAGCAATCGTAGATCATCCCATGATCGGCAGATACTATTGATATCGGATTTGAGATTTCGGTGGTTTCGGAACCTGAATACTGAGAATTAACTTTTGCAAGTAGGATTGGAAACAAGTAGATTGTATCCAATCCTAATTTTGTGTTATGAATCAATCCGAATTCCCTTCCCTTGCGCTTTCCGCATTGCTCTATTCTTCCTCCAGGCTATTGATCCAGCAGATTCAGCAAACGCTAAATGAATTCGGCCTGACTTACCTCCAATTTTTGGTTCTTTCGATTTTGTGGGAAGAAGATGGGTTAAAAGTTTTTCAATTGGGTGAAAAGCTGAATTTGGATTCCGGGACACTTACTCCACTTTTAAAAAAACTGGAAAGTCAAAATCTTCTCCGAAGGAAACGAGGCGAATCCGATGAACGAACCGTAACGGTTCACTTGACTTATCCCGGAAAAACGCTTCAGTCCAAAACTTTGGCAGCTGTCCGGGAGTTTGAAGAAAAATTGAATCCAGCTCTGTCCCTTGAAGTCGAAGGGCTTTTATCGGGCATGGAGGATTTTTTGGAAAAACTCAAAACACTAAAAAAGTAACATGGAAAAATTGATTGTAGACTACACTGCTGTAGCGGTCAACACCGGCGGAAGAAAAGGCCACGTCCGAACCGAGGACGGTCTGTTGGATTTTGATGTAGCAATGCCCAAAGAAATCGGAGGTGAAGGCGGAAAAACCAACCCGGAACAACTCTTTGCAGCGGGATATGCCGCCTGCTTCGGGGGAGCTTTGGCAGCAGTGGCTGGAAAAACAAGTCTTCGTGATTCCGAAATCAAGGCTAAGGTTCATTTGGGGCACTATGGCCCTGACAGCTTTGGACTGGCAGTGGATATCGAAGTGAAAATTCCTCATGCAGAATCTTTGGATCATGCCCAGCAACTGGTGGAAGCCGCCCATCAGGTGTGTCCTTATTCCAAGGCTACCCGAGGGAATATCGAAGTGAATGTAAAAGCGGTTTAAACCGAATTTACCAAGTCCTGTTGAAGGAGACTGTTTTTTTAAAAGCAGTCTCCTTTCATTTTATCCACTTTTCAAAGTCCTTATTCAAATCCCAAGCCCCACTTTTTCCTGATCGGTAATTTCCTTCCCGACAAAAGGCCTTAAATTCCCGACTGAAACAAAATTTCCAAAATGAAGAAGAGTTTACTGACCTTAACATTTGCTTTCTCTCTGGTTTGGGGTGCTTTAGCACAACTTAAGACTCCGGAACAGTTTCTGGGATATAAACCAGGGGATCGCTTCACTCCTCATCACCGCATGGTGGATTATTTTGAGCATGTGGCCTCTCAAAATCCCAACATCAAACTGATCCAGTATGGAGAAACCAACGAAAAGCGCCCCCTGATCGTCGCCATAATTTCCAGTCCGGAAAACATGGCCAAGCTGGAACAAATCCGAACTGACAACCTGAAACGCGCGGGCCTGATGGACGGGACTCCTTCGACAGAGATTCCCATCAACTGGATGTCCTTCAATGTGCATGGAAATGAATCGGTGGGCATGGAAGCCGCAATCTCGAGTTTTTACACCCTGGCGGATCCAAACAATGCCAAATCTCAGGAATGGCTCAAAAACCAGGTGATCATCATCGATCCCTGCATCAATCCTGACGGTCGGGATCGATACTCGAACTGGTACAATCAAAAAATGAATACCACCCTCCAGCCGGATCTTCAGTCCATGGAGCACAATGAACCTTGGCCAGGAGGCCGTGCAAACCACTATTTATTTGATCTGAACCGGGATTGGGCTTGGCAGGTGCAGGTGGAATCCCAGCAGCGCCTGAAGCTCTACCAGCAATGGATGCCTCAGCTACATTTGGATTTCCATGAGCAAGGGATCGATCAGCCGTTTTACATGGCCCCGGCAGCTGAGCCATTGCACGAGCAGCTGACCCCATTTCAACATGAGTTTCAGGATATTTTCGGCAGAAATACCGCCAAGTATTTTGACCAGATGGGCCGGTTTTACTTCACCAAGGAGCGATTTGATATCCTTTATCCTTCTTATGGGGATTCCTATCCGATGTACAATGGCGCCATCGGGATGACCATCGAGCAAGGCGGGGGCGGCCGTGCAGGTAGGGGAGGTTTCAACTCCGTGGGAGATACCGTGACCTTGAGTGGAAGAATTGCCGGGCATTATACCGCAGCCATGTCAGCCACTGAGGTAACCAGCCAAAATGCCAAAAGATTGGTTACGGAATTTGCGAATTACTTCAAAAACAGCTCTTCCAGCCCCAAAGGCAAATACAAAAGCTTTGTGATCAAAGGAGAAAGTAATCCAGCCCAAGTCGCCAAATTGCTGGAGCTGATGGATAAAAACGGAATCAAATACGGCAAAGCTGGCGCAAAAACCGGCTTGAAAGGATTTGAATACCAAAGCGGAAAATCAGGGGTGACTTTTTCCACCTCGGACAAAGACATCGTGATCAATGCCTATCAGCCAAAATCCGTTTTGACTCAGGTGCTCTTTGAGCCAAACCCTACGCTGAATGACTCCATCACCTATGACATCACCAGCTGGGCCTTACCCTATGCGTACGGCTTGCAAGGCTATGCGCTTGAAACCAGACTGGATGCTGTCGGAGCCTATGAAAAACCCGCTCAGACCCAAAACCAAGCAGGAGAAACACCTGTAGCTTATTTGATCAACTGGCAGGGAACCCGGGATGCTGCATTCCTGGCAGCGATCCTCAACCAGAAAATCAGAGTTCGCTATGCCGAATATCCGTTCGAAGTGGAAGGAAAAAGTTTTGCAGCAGGGACGCTCTTGATTACCAAAGGAGGCAATGAATACGTCACAGATTTTGACAAAAAAGTCACAGAAACAGCCAATCAATTCGGGGTGACTTTAGCAACCACCCAGACCGGATATGTGGAAAAAGGCAAAGACTTTGGCTCACCGAATATCCGCGTGATCAAAACTCCAAAAGTGGCTTTGGTGGGCGGAAACGGCACCTCTTCTCTGAATTATGGCGAAATCTGGCATTTCTTTGAAAAGGATCTCAACTATCCCCTCAGCAATCTGGACGCCTCAGGCATGGGCAGCTATGACCTGAGCAAATACGATGTCATCATCATGCCGTCCACTTGGGGAGGGGCTTTGAATGAAAATGCACAGAAAAAACTCCTGGAATGGGTTCGTGCCGGTGGAAAACTCATTGCGATCGAAAATGCTCTGAACCTCTTTGCCAACAAAGAAGGCTTTGCGTTGAAATCCTTCGATTCTGACGAAGAAAAGAAAGCAGCAGAGAAAGCTGCCTTGGAACTCGCTAAGCAGGAAAGATTGGAACCATATACTGAAGGAGAGCGCCTCGAGATCGCATCGGGTGTCGCAGGGGCCATTTACCAGATCGACATGGATCAGACTCATCCCCTTGGGTATGGCACAGGAGGAAAGTTTTACTCCCTCAAAAATAACCCGGAGCGATTCGCTTATATGACCGGCGCAGTCAATGCAGGAGTGATTACCTCAAATGATTCGTATCGAACAGGCTACATCGGCTACAAAATCAAATCCCAAATGGGCCAATCTATGGCTATTGGTGCCGAAAGACAAGGAAGAGGGCAGATCGTATACTTTGTGGACAATCCGATTTTCCGGGGATTTTGGGAAAGTGGCAAACTGGTGTTGAGCAATGCCATTTTCATGGTGGGGCAATAAACCCCCGAATTCGAAAAACTACCCGATTACCAGAAACCGGCTGCCGGAAAGCAGTCGGTTTTTGATTTTTCCTCCCATCAGGAAAAGATTTACCCTCGAAAAAGCCCAAAAACAGGCTTGTGCGAATTTGTCCGATCCTTAAACCCATTTTTTCTCATTTATTAATTGGCTATCTTTTTCCAAAATTTTGGAAGCACCCCAATTTGCATGTTGACTTCCAAGTAGAATTTTGAAAACGGAATGAAACATACCCTGTCCTTTTGGGGAATTGCTTTTTTACTTTTTTCCTGCGTCAAGGAGGATAAGCTTACCAATTCGAAAGCTACCTTTCAATTTTCCCCACCCTCGGTCCGTGAAATTTCATCCCTTCCGGATTCACTTATTCCCAATCAAGTCAGTCTTAGTTCATCCCCGGCACCAAGGGTCATCCCGATACCTAAGCAAGATGGAGGAGCTTATTCTTACCGGGATGAAAATGGAGAATTTCAGACCATTTCGCTTTTGGCTCCCAAAAAACAGGAATTGCTGGTTCTGAGAGATGAATCCGGCCAAATCATCACCGGAACAGCCGAACAGCCTTATCTCTTGGGTGAAGGAGGAATCTCCCAATTCCGCAACTACTCCACGGATGATGGGTTGGCTTTGGACGCAGTCAACTGTGCCATTTTGGATAGCAGAGGACACCTGTGGTTTGGCACCAATGGCGGGGGAGTCAGTAGGTACGATGGAAATTCTTTTACCAATTATACCACGATTCAGGGACTGGCCGGTAACGCCGTCCGCAGCATTCTGGAAGATTCCAAAGGAAACATTTGGTTTGGTACGATCAGTGGTGGAGTGAGCAAATACGACGGCTTTTCCTTTACCAATTTCACAACAGAAGATGGGCTCGGGGACGACATTATCTTCAGCATGGTGGAGGACAAAGACGGTAATCTTTGGTTTGGAACCGGAGGCGGAGGGGTAAGCAAGTTTGACGGGGAGAAGTTTATCACCCTGACCACCGAAAATGGCCTGGTAGACAATGTCATCATCAGTACTGGAAAAGACCGTGAAGGAAACCTTTATTTCGGTTCAAATGGCAGTGGTTTCAGCAAGTATGACGGGAAAACCTTTGTCAACTTCTCAGAGGAAAATGGCTTGGCAGGTAATCGGATTAGAAGCATCCGTCAAATGAAATCCGGAGAAATCTGGATCGGAACGATTGGGGGTGGAGCAAGTAAATTTGACGGGAAATCCTTTCAGAATTTCAGTGTGTCAAATGGGATGGCCGGTAACATCGTAAGGACAATTCTGGAGGATGATACCGGCTTTATCTGGTTGGCAACTGAAACAGGGATCAGCCGATATGACGGAAAAAAGTTCACCAGCTACACTCGCGAACAGGGCATGCCGGCCAACAGCGTCTTGGACATGGTCACCGATAAATCCGGAAAACTTTGGATTTGTACCGATGGCGGTGGAATAAGCCGATTTGACGGACCTTCCTTCACCAGCTTTACCGAATCGCAAGGACTTGGGGATAATCTGGTACTCAGTACCCTTGAGGATAAAAATGGACTACTCTGGTTTGGCACTGCAGGTGGAGGAGTAAGCCAATTTGACGGACGCAGTTTCACCATCTTTTCAGCATCTCAGGGGCTGGGAGGAGACATCGTGTACAGCATGATCGAGGACCAAATGGGCAATCTTTGGTTTGGCACCGGAGGCGGTGGAGTCAGTAAATTCGATGGAAAATCTTTTACCACCTATTCTACTTCCCAAGGCTTGACTGCCAACGAAGTTTGGTCCATAGCTGAGGACAGAAAGGGAAATCTTTGGTTTGGAACAGATGGAGGTGGAGTAAGCAGATTCGACGGGGAAACATTTACCACCTATACTTCAGAGCAGGGACTGGCTGGTAATGTGATTCTCAGTATCCTGGAAGATAATCACGGCGGAATTTGGTTTGCGGCAGTTGATGGAGGGATCAGCCGTTTTGACGGAGAGCGGTTCATCAATTTTACCACGGCTCAAGGCCTGGTGGACAATGCTGTCATCCGACTGGCGAAAGATGAAGCTGGAAATCTGTGGATCGGTACCGAGCATGGTTTGGGCTTTTTGAGCGATGGGAAAATCCAGGAGATAGCCTCGGGAAAAGCAATTGAAAATTCACCGTTTCAATCGTTTGGCTCAGCAGAGGGCTTGCCGGACAATATGATTTTGCAAATTGTTCCTTTGGATAACCGGAAGATCGCTGTGGGAACCAACCTGGGGTTTGCCTTTTTTGATGCGCCGGATTCTGTGAATTCGGATTTTTCCCTGAATAATCTTGAAGTCTTCAACTCCAATACAGGCTATCCTGTCAAAGACCTCACCGATGGACAAAATGGGATGTACTTGGACAGCAAGGGGATTCTATGGGCCGGAACTGGAAATAACAAGACCGCTTTGGTGCGATTTGATTACTCGGCATTGGTGCGAAACCAACAGCCTCCCTCCGTTTTCCTAAAGCAACTTCGAATCAATGAAGAGGTCATTTCTTGGGAATCCCTAAGTTCAGAGGACAGGAATTCCTTCCGTTCCTCTGAGGAACTCAACACCTTTGGTAAGGTATTGAACGAGCAAGAGCGGGAAGTTCTGAGACAGCGGTTCAAAGGAATTGAGTTTGGACAAACCACTCCCTTTTTCCCGATACCACAGGAATTGGTTTTACCCTATCGCCACAATCATATCAACATCGATTTTGGGTCCAGTGAACTCGCCAAACCCTATTTGGTGGAATACCAGTATTTCCTTGAAGGGTATGATGCGGATTGGAGTCCGATTCTGAAAAAAACCAGCGCAACTTTCGGAAATATCCATGAAGGAGACTATACTTTTTGGGTAAAAGCCCGATTCACCGGACCGGCATCCGAGGAAGCCGGAGCCTGGACAGAGCCACTGGCATTTTCATTCACCGTACTTCCTCCATGGTACCGCACCTGGTGGGCTTATGTGATTTACACGCTTTTGTTTTTGTCCCTAATCTATCCGGTTCACCGGTATCAGCGGAACAAGGCCATCCAGACAGAGCAGGAAAAGGCCCGTCAGCGGGAATTGGAACAGGCTCGGGAAATCGAAAAAGCATACACCAAACTGGAGGCGGCACATGAAAATCTGAAATCAACCCAAGCCCAACTGATCCAACAGGAGAAGCTGGCTTCCCTGGGTCAGTTGACTGCCGGCATTGCCCATGAAATCAAAAATCCCCTAAACTTTGTCAATAACTTTTCCGGACTGAGCTTGGAATTCATCGATGAAATCGAGGCTGAGCTGGACAAAATGGAAGGAAGCGATGCCCTCGAAAACGTGAGAGATCTCCTTTCCGATATCAAAACCAACCTTACCAAAATCAAACACCATGGAGGACGTGCCGATGGCATCGTCAAGTCCATGCTCATGCACTCTAGGGGAGGTAGCGGAGCCATGGAGCCTGCTAATGTGAATGAGGTGATCAAAGAATACGTCAGCCTTTCTTTCCACGGAATGAGGGCAAACAAAAATCCAATCAATGTGGATCTCGGGATCCATTTAGACGAAAGCTTACCAAAAATACCCCTCAACACGGAAGATTTCAGCCGGGTGATATTGAATCTGACCAAAAACGCCTTTGATGCGATGCGTGAAAAAATCAACAAAGTCGGCCCGGATTATAAAGCAAAACTGGAAGTCCGGACCAAAGATCTCGGCTCAAAAATTCTTATTGAGGTAGAAGACAATGGGCCTGGTGTTCCTCCTGAAATTATGGATAAACTGCTGATGCCATTCTTTACCACTAAGAAAGGGACCGAAGGAACAGGCTTGGGACTAAGTATCACGCACGACATCATCAAAGCCCACAACGGAACACTGGAGATAACCACTGAGGTAGGCGAATGGACCAAGTTTAGCATTGTCCTTCCCAAATAATCGCTCCGGATTGTAAGCCTTTTCTCTGAAAAAATAAAAAGCCACAAAAAAAGGGAGAAGTCTCCCTTTTTCATTTTGGCCCTGGGCCCTTCTCATTTTTATGCAGCCGGCCCGGCTGTCAATTCCAAAATTGCCCTGTTCAAATCCATCTTCTAACGGAAGGATTCATTGATCTGATCCAGCACTTCCTTTCCGGGGCAAAGGTCTTCTTCCTTCAGTTTGTTTAAGGGAGTATCTGTGGTATTCAAGGTTTGGTGCAAATCCTTCCAATCGGTAGTGACATAGAGTAATCCAGTCAAAATCTCCTCCTTGGCCCTAGCCCGTTGTAGGGCATTGACCACAGAAATCCGATCCTCAGGATCCCAGTCCAATCCTAACTTGTTGAGTTGAATTTCAGAACCATCGTGCATCCCCACTTGGGCAGATTCCCCTTCTTTGTAGTTAATCTGGATCTCGTCTTTTACCGGAACAAAATCGATCGCTGAAGTAGCCTCAATGTGTTCCCGCACGTAGTCGTAGGATTTGGTTGAACCCGGATTGTTGTTGAAAGTGACACAGGGTGAGATCACATTGATAAAGGCAAAACCCGGATGCTGGATTGCTGCTTTGAGAAGGGGAATCAGCTGCTGCTTGTCACCGCTGAAACTTTGTGCAACGAAGGAGGCTCCCAATTCGATGGCCATACTCGCCAGGTCAATTGCCTGAAAAGGATTGACGGATCCGGATTTACTTTTGGAACCCTGATCCGCGGTGGCGGAATCCTGTCCTTTGGTAAGTCCATAGCATCCATTGTTCATGACTACATAGACCATGTTCAGATTTCTCCGGATCACATGGACAAACTGTCCCATCCCGATGGAAGCAGTATCTCCATCCCCCGACACCCCAAAATAAACCATGTGCTTATTGGCCATATTGGCTCCCGTCGCCACGGAAGGCATCCGGCCATGGACAGAATTGAAGCCGTGAGAATTTCCCAGAAAGTAAGTCGGTGTTTTGGATGAGCAACCAATACCTGAGATCTTGGCCACCCGGTGCGGCTCAATCGACATTTCATAGCAGGCTCTTACGATGGCAGCGCTGATGCTGTCGTGTCCACAACCCGCACAAAGGGTGGACAGGGATCCCTCGTATTCCTTGAGCGTATAGCCCAGTTTGTTTTTGGGGAGTTTGGGATGGCTAAACTGCGGCTTTAGATAACTCATGGCTCGGGTTATTTTCTGGGTTGAGGTAAGTAATGATTTGTTGTTTGATGGCGTCGGCCGTGATCGGCATCCCATCGTAATTAAGCACAGGAACCAACTTTTTGGGAGGACAATCCAGCTCCATGATCATCATTTTGCGCATTTGGGCATCCCGGTTTTGTTCGATCACAAAAATCACCCGGTGGCTTTCCACAAAATCCTCCACCTCTTTTCCGAAAGGAAAGGCCTTGATCCGGATGGCATCCACCTGAATCCCATCTTCGGCAAGAAGATCCCGGGCTTCCTCGGAAGAAAAGGTCGAGGTGCCAAAATACAGGATCCCCAGGCTGGTGGGTTCGGAGGAATTAAGGATTTCTGCGGCCGGAACCATGGTTTTGGCAGTATTCCATTTTTTGGTCAGGCGGTCCATATTTCGTTTGTAAGCCGCCCCATCCTCGGTGTAGGCTGCATATTCGTCCTTTGAAGTTCCTCTGGTGAAAAAAGCCCCCTTGGTCGGATGCGTACCGGGATAGGTTCGGTAAGGTATCCCATCCCCATCTGAATCCAGGTATCTGCCAAACTTGCCGATGTTTTCCAACTCCTCTTTGCTCAGGACCTTGCCTCGTAGATAGGTTCGATCGGCATTCCATTCAAACGGATCACTGACATGGTCATTCATGCCCAAATCCAAATCTGTCATCAGGAAAACCGGAGTCTGAAGCTGCTCCGCCAGATCAAAGCTTTCGGCAGTCATCTCAAAGCATTCCTTGGGACTGGCAGGGAAGAGCAAAATGTGTTTGGTATCGCCGTGAGAGGCAAAGGCAGCAGCCAAAAGATCGGACTGTTGGGTTCGGGTCGGCATGCCCGTACTTGGGCCTGCACGCTGCACATCGATCAGCACTGCCGGAACTTCCGCAAAATAAGCCAGGCCAAGAAACTCACTCATCAGGGAAACTCCCGGGCCGGAGGTCGCGGTAAAAGCCCTGGCTCCATTCCAGTTGGCGCCGATCACCATCCCCATCGCGGCAAGTTCGTCCTCAGACTGGATGAACGCATACTTGCACTCCCCTCCCTTTTCTTTTCTGTATTTCTTACAGTACGATTCGAAGGCCTCGGCCACGGAGGTGGAAGGAGTGATCGGATACCAGGCCATTACCGTGGCTCCTCCATAGACCGCACCCAAGCCACAAGCCGTATTTCCGTCCACCAGAATTTTGCCCGGCAAGAGATTTCTTTTTTCCAACAGGAAAGGAAGGGGATAATCAAAGTGCTTTTCGACATAGTCCATTCCTAGGGAAAGTGCATGATAGTTGGCTTCGACCAAGGCCTTTTTCCCTTCAAACTGCTCCGAAATCAATTCCTTGATGGTCGTTTCATCCATTTCCAAAAGTCTCACTAAGGCCCCGACATAAATGATGTTTTTTAAAAGTTGTCTTTTTCTGGGATCATCAAAGGCTTGGTTGGCCATCTCCATCATTGGAATTCCCAAGAAATGAATTCCTTCCCGATACAGATTCGGATTTAGGGTTTTGGTGCTGTCGTAAATAAAATAGCCTCCCTCTTTTACGCTTTGCACGTCTTTGGCCATGCTTTGGGGATTGACACTGATCATCAGGTCGATACCTTCTCTGCGACCGAGGTATCCTTTTTCACTGACCCGGACTTCATACCAAGTGGGAAGCCCCTGGATGTTGGAGGGGAATATATTTTTCGGGGTGACGGGGATACCCATCCGGAAAATCGTCTTGGCAAACAAGTAATTGGCACTCGCCGAACCGGTACCGTTTACATTGGCAAAACGCACGATGAAATCATTGATGCGGGTTTTCATTTTTGGATAGCGGGTAAAGGGGCAGGAATCTGAAAGGCTTTGGTGACACTGTAGAAGTATTTTTGCATGTCCCAGGCTGAAGTGGGGCAGCGCTCGGCACAAAGTCCGCAGTGCAGGCAGACATCCTCATCTTTGACCATCACCCGGCCGGTTTTCAAGGTGTCGGATACCAGTAAGTCTTGAGACTTGTTTTCCGCAGGCACCAGCAAGTTCATCCGAAGCTGCTCTTCCTCCTCATTGGCTGTGAAGGTGATGCAGGAAGTGGGACAAACGTCCATGCAGGCATCACACTCGATGCAGCGGTCTTCGGTAAAAACCGTCTGCACGTCACAGTTGAGGCAGCGCTGCGTTTCTTTGTAGGCTGTCGGAATATCGAAACCCAATTCGACTTCCTTTTTTCGGTCTTTGAGGGTGATGGATTTATTGGCCTGAGGGACTACGTAGCGGTGATCGGCAGCTACCTGACTGTCGTAACTCCATTCATGGATTCCCATTTTCTGACTGACCAGATTGGTGTAAGGAGAAGGTCTGTCGAGTAGGTCTTTTCCCTGGCAAAACAAATGAATGGAAACAGCGGCTTGGTGGCCCTGTGCTACAGCAGTAATGACATTTTCTGGCCCAAAGGCCGCATCACCCCCAAAAAACACCTTGGGAAGAGTGGATTGAAAAGTCTTTCGGTCCACTACGGGCATTTCCCATTGGTCAAACTCCAAGCCCAAATCCCGCTCGATCCAGGGAAAACTGTTTTGCTGTCCAATCGCTACCAACACCTCATCTGCCTCGATAAAGACATCCGGTTCACCGGAAGGAATCAGCGCTCTTTTCCCTTTTTCATCGTAGACAGCTTTTACCTTTTGAAATTTCATTCCGATAAGCTTTCCGTCTTTGACCTCAAAACTCAGGGGAACGTGATTGTCAAAGATCTCAATATCCTCATGCATGGCGTCTTCCTTTTCCCAAGGAGAGGCTTTCATGTCGGCAAAAGGACTGCGGACTACCACCTTTACCTCTTTCCCTCCCAACCTTCGGGCTGTCCGGCAGCAATCCATCGCGGTGTTTCCTCCTCCGAGTACAATCACTTTTGGGGAGATGGACTTGGTATGCTCAAACGCCACACTGGCCAGCCATTCAATCCCGATGTGGATAGATGCCGACCCTTCCTTTCTGCCCGGCAAGTTGGAGAGATCCTTGCCTTTGGGTGCCCCGGTGCCCACGAAGACTGCATCGTATTCTTTCGCCAATACCTCCTTCAGGCTGCTGACATAGGTCAAAAACTGGGTATGGATTCCCATGTCCAAGATGAAATTCACCTCCTCATTCAATACCGCCTCCGGAAGCCGAAATGAAGGAATCTGGCTCCGCATCATACCTCCCCCTGCGATCTGCTCATCAAAAAGATGAATCTCGTACCCCAGAGGAGCCAAATCCCGGGCAACGGTAAGTGAAGCAGGACCTCCACCGATCAGGGCAACCTTCTTCCCGTTGGAAGGGAATGGACCCTGAGGCATCAGCTTTTTTACATCCCCTTTTTGGTCGGCTGCCACACGCTTGAGACGACAAATGGCCACGGGTTCCTCTTCCACCCGGACCCTGCGACAGGCGGGTTCACAGGGGCGGTCACAAGTTCGACCCAATACTCCCGGGAAAACGTTGGACTCCCAATTGACCATGTAGGCTTCGGTGTATTTCTCGGCAGCAATCAGGCGGATGTATTCCGGCACCGGAGTGTGGGCCGGGCAGGCATATTGGCAATCCACCACTTTGTGGTAGTATTCCGGATCCCCGGTATTGGTAGGCTTCATGATTAATTTGGGTTACTGTTTTTGAAAAAACTCGAAATTATATACAGGCTCTTGGAAGATAATTTAAATAATTATTTTGCAAAAAAGACAAATTACAATTGATCTATTTGGAAATATTCCCCACTAACTTATGCCATCAAAACCACTCCAATACCCAATTGCGAGGAAATGCCTTCCTTTTTTGACTTGGAGCCGTCGGAGGATCCCTCATCTGAAACCTGCCTAAATTCAAAAACTTATCTTAAATTCAGGAAGCCACTATTTTTTTCTGCCTCAAATGATCTCCAAATTCCTTTTTTGGTCTGCCTTTCCATAGGCTCTGTCGAGCATTCACCTGGCTTCCAACAGGCTGGGTATGGCTCCTAAAAAAGGGGATCATGTTATTCCAATATCGAATTCGAAAGGATTTCGGCCACTTCACCCTCGTTGAGCAACTATGAAATTTTTACCCGAGTCCCCTTTCCAGCTTTGTTTGGTCCTCTGCATCGGTGCGGTTTTTGGTTCATGCAATCAGGAGAGAAATGTTCCTTTTCCGGAAAATCCATCCGGCTATGAGATCCCAAAACCTCTCCCATTTGAGTTGCCACAGGCAGAACCCATTGCTTGGAAAGTTTTTCCCAAAGACAGCACTCCCAACGGTGTCGAGTATCAGATTGATGTGGAATCCCTTCCCTACAAACGGTTCTCGGCAAACGAATTCCGCCCCCTCAAAACTCCAATCCATTCCATTCCCTTCGATTGGGAAAACTTGGAAACCCAACCGGTCAATTTTGATACAGTAAAAGGACAATCCATCCCAGTTAAAAAATTCTTGCTCCCGGCCCCGATTGTCACTTCCGCGTCGGTTCCTTCCGTCTGGCAAGGGGGAAATTCAGCAATTGTTCGGTTGGGGCAAACCGAGGGACTTTTGGGCAACAAAGTGTATGCAATGGCCACAGATCCATTCGGGAGCATGTGGATATCCACAGACCGAGGATTGACCAAATACGACGGGACGGAGTTTTTAACCTATAATTTTTTTGGAAGAGCAGAAAATGGATCTATCGAAGTCATCGCAGAATTGCTTTTTGACCCTCAAGGAAGACTCCTCATTTCAGGGGTGGTGACTGGAGTCTATCGACTTGACATCACCTTGGGATTGGTGGAGCATTTCCAGACCGAAAAAGGATTCATCCGGATGGATTACGATGCCCAGGGAAAACTCTGGGCTGTAAACCAGGAGCTTTTCCGGTTGGATCTGGATCAAAGGCAGATATTCAAAATGAAAATTCAGTCCCAGGCTGGTGGATCGGTTGCTTTTGGAATCAAGAAAGACAGGAATGGAAATCTTTGGATTGGCTTGGGACAGGGAATTGGGATTCTGGATTCCACCCAGAAAACCATTCGATTTATTGGCGTCACCGAAGGCTTAGTCGTGCGGACAACCTATGAATTTTTGGAAGACTCGCAGGGGACTATGTGGATGGCCGCTTTTTCTCCCGAATCATATTCAGTGAATTTAAAAAATCATACGGTGAATCATCTGGGCCCGGATCAGGGGTTTTTCGGAAGAACTTCAGACATGGTCTTGGATGGGGAGAAGCGGATTTGGCTGATCTCAGAGGATACGGTCAGGATTTTGGATCCGAAGTCATCCCTGATGAAAAAAGTGGTGACCGGCGCAGTGACTCGGGACAACAATAACCCCTCCTCCACCATCGTGGGAAAAGACGGAATGATCTGGCTGGGGACAGATAAGGTGGGAGTTCTCCTCATGAATCCAAAGGGAATGCTTTCGGATTACTTCACGGTAGAGGACGGGCTCCAAAGCAATGATGTTTGGGGAATCAACGAAGACTCCAAGGGTAGAATATGGCTGGGGACCTACCAAGGAGTCAATATCTACGACCCGAAAAAAGAACGGCTTTACCTCTTTCAATTTCCCGGAGGCCCACAGGTCAATAATTTCAGGCAAATCACTTCGATCGGAGAGGATATTTTTTTTCTGGGAATGGCAGGAGGATTTTCCATCATTGATCTGAATTCCAATTCCGCTACCCTTTACAATACCCGAAATACGTTGGGAATTACGACCACCTTATCCGGCGAAAAAACAAGGGATGGAAAAATCTGGATCGGTACCAGTTCCGGTATGCTCGTTTTTGATCCCGAAGCAAACACATTTAAAAAATTTGGATCCTCGGAGGGACTTTCCTCAGACTTTGCCTTTGTGGTCAAGAAAGATTCAAAAGGCCAGATTTGGGTTAACACCGATTCGGGAATCCACCTGATTGATCCGGAGGGAGAATCACACCAGCTTTTCAACATGAGCACCGGATTGATGACCGATTATAACTCCATGGTATTTGAAACATCTCAGGAAGAAATCATCATTGGAGGTGATATGGGAATCTCAATTTTCAACCCAAAAGACCAGACCATCACCCATGTGTCTGAAAAATCCGGAGTTAGTCCTCCCACCTTGTATGACCTGAATGAAAACATGGGAAGAATCCAAATCGGATCCGAAAACGGAATCATCGTCGTAGAAAGACCGGAGAAGAATTCTCCAAACCCACTTTGGCGGTTTACCAATTTTGGAAAATCATCCGGTCTGCCCTACAATGATCACAATCAGGCCACTTCCTTTGTCAGCTCGACCGGAGAGGTTTGGTGGGGAGCGGCTCCTATTTTATTGCTCAACCATCAAGATCCCCAGATAGACAGTGTCCCTCCTACTGTGCATATCAAGGGCATGAATATCATGGATCAAAATCCTGACTTCCTGAAACCTTCCTTTTACCAAAGCCACCTTTCGGAAGAAGACACCTTGTGGTTGAGTGACTTTTCCAAAGGATGGACCAAGGCTCAGCTTCCGGCTGATTCCAGCTACCTCAGTCAAAACAAAATCAAATGGGACAGCATCAGCCCTGGATTCCGCTTGCCAATCGGCCTGAAACTCCCATACAACCAAAACTCCTTCAATTTTACGTTTTCCAATCAGTCTACGCTGGGAAGGGATAAAGTCGTCTACCGTTACATTCTGGAAGGGGCAGATGAGGAGTGGTCCGAGGTAAGCCCAAGGCCTTCCTCACGCATTTATTACAACCTACAGCCCGGTGACTATACCTTCAAAGTTGCCACCCGGGGGTTCAATGGCGTGTGGAGCGTACCGGTGTCATTTGAGTTCGTCATTTTGCCTCCCTGGTGGCAGACTTGGTGGGCTTATTTACTTTTTGCTTCCTTGTTTGGCGGAGTAACTTACGCAATCGTGTATGTCCGCTCCCAATGGCTCAAAAAAGAAAATCGGATTTTGGAGGAAAAAGTAGCTCATCGGACTTCCCAATTGAACAAGACCATTGAGGAATTGAAAACCACCCAATCCCAGCTCATTCAGTCCGAGAAGATGGCTTCACTTGGAGAACTGACCGCTGGCATCGCCCATGAGATTCAAAATCCGCTCAACTTCGTCAACAACTTTTCAGACATGAACATTGAGCTGATCGGGGAAATGGAAGAAGAACTGGAACAGGGAAACCTGGAAGAAGTAAAATCCCTGGCCAAAGACATCAAAGGCAACGAACAAAAAATCATGCACCATGGCAAGCGGGCGGATTCCATTGTCAAAGGCATGCTGATGCACAGCCGAAGCAACACCGGGCAGCGGGAACTTACCGACCTTAATGCCTTGGCCGATGAATACCTGCGCCTTTCCTACCATGGAATCCGGGCCAAGGACAAAAGCTTCAACGCGAATTTCACAACAGATTTTGATCCGACTCTGCCAAAAGTAAAAGTGATCACCCAAGATCTGGGAAGGGTATTTCTAAACCTGATCAACAATGCCTTCTATGCAGTCTCTTCTAAAAAGCAGCAGTTGGAATTGAGTGATCCTGATCTCGCCAAGTCATTCAAACCCCAAGTCACTGTGAGCTCAAGGCTTTTGGAAAATCAGGCAGAAATCCGGATCTCAGACAACGGAAGCGGAATCCCGGAGTCCATCAGATCCAAGATTTTTCAGCCATTCTTCACCACCAAGCCTACTGGTCAAGGGACAGGACTCGGCCTTTCTTTAAGCTATGATATCGTAAAGGCGCACGGAGGAGAAATCCAGGTAGAAAGTCAGGAAGGAAAAGGCACAACCTTTATTGTTTCAATACCCCTCCATTAATCAGAATATGGACAAACAGAAGAAAGCACTGATGACCAAAACCTATCGCCAGTTTATGGAAATAGGGCTTGGAAAGAGAGATAAAAGCTCTTTACAACAGATCGTGGACGAAAGGATTGTCGGATTTGGAACGGCAATCGATGAAAAGATACTGGGTATTGAAGGACTATTAAAACTCCTCAAATTACAAAACGTGCAGAGTGAGGGGTTTGAATTGTCATGGAGGATCGATCCCATTTCACACTATACAACGGAAGACGAGCAAACAGCTGTTTTTGCTGACGAATTGTACCTGACCATCAAGTCGGGAGAAGAATCCATTGAGATGTATCTACGCTTCTCTGTAGTGCTCAGCTATGCCAATGGTCAATGGAAAGTCATTCATTGGCATGGTTCGAAACCTGAACAGGTTGAAAGCCAAAAAGATACCTGGGGACTGGACCTTTGGAAGGAAGAAGCGGAGAAACTTCAGCGGCTAGTCGCAGAAAAAACAGCAGACTTGGTCGAAAAAAACCGGGACCTGGAAATTGAAGCGGCCCTAGAACGAGTCCGGTCTACCTCATTGGCCATGCATACCTCCCAAGATTTGAGCAAGGTGGTCTATGTGGTTTTCACCGAGTTGGTAAAACTCGATGCTCAACTGGATCGATGCCTCATTCTGACCGTCAATCCCGAGACCTCAGGTATAACCTGGTACCTCACCGGCAAGGAAGGCTTGCTTTCCAATAATGGATTTTTGGTGGAGGATAATCCCCATCCTTCCCATCAAGCCTATTTGGAGGGTTGGCGGACCAAACGTAAAAAGTGGCATTACCTTCTGGAGGGGGAGGAAAAAAAGAGTTGGGATGCCTATGGGTTTTCCCAAACCGGATTGACTCAGTTACCGGATTTTATCAAAGCTGACATGGCCGCTGAAGAAGCTATCCACCTTAGCATCTCTTCCGATGATTTTGGTTGCCTGATTGCAAGCAGTCTTTCTCCTTTGTCGGATGCACATTCAGCTATAGTAGAACGGTTTTCTATTGTTTTCAACCAAACCTATACGCGTTTTCTTGACCTTAAGAAAGCCGAAGC
>CAYONF010000076.1:0-17279 GCA_964405255.1 uncultured Limnohabitans sp.
GTAGCGGCCGAACTGTCGGGAAATTGGGAAGTTGATTTCAACTCTAAAAAGGTGGATTTCAGTACCCTGACTTCCTGGTCCGAGCATGCTGAGGCCGATATCAAGTATTTCTCCGGCACAGCAGTTTATTCCAAGAGTATTAACCTTTCTCAGAAGGAAAACCAGGCAGCCTATGTGCTGGATTTGGGAAGTGTAAAAAATCTCGCAGAAGTCATCGTCAACGGTCAAAACCTGGGAATCCTCTGGAAAACTCCCTTCCGAATGGATATCACCAAAGCCCTGAAGTCAGGAGAAAACCAGATCGAAATCCGGGTGGTCAATACCTGGGTCAACCGGCTTATCGGCGATGCCCAACCGGATGCTCAGAAGACAACCTTCACGACAATGCCGTTTTATCGGGCAGATTCACCCTTGGTTCCATCCGGTCTGCTCGGTCCGGTGAAAGTGATCCGATTGGATTAGCCGGCTAAGTTGATTTCAAAAATCCAAAATAGCCCGCAGAGTCAAAATTTCAGCGGGCTTTTTTTTTAATCCAAAACCTTCAACATCTCTGCAAAGACCGGAGCGTTTCTTCCTCTCCAGATCTGGCTGTAATTGGTCGCCATGGCCAAGTCCAAGCTGGGGAAATATACCACCTGCGTACCCCAAAATCCTGCATGAGAAAATCCCTCAGTTCCGTTGATTTCCACCCGGTAAATGCCGATTCGGTAATCCATCATGGGTGTTTCGGAATAGGTTACGGGTTGGAGCATCTGCTCTAGAGTAGCTGGGTTTTTGAACACTTTTCCATGAAACAAGGCTAAAAAGAATCGGCTCAAATCCTCAGTTGTTGATACCAATCCTCCTCCTCCAAAATAATCCATGGTGGGATGAAAATCGTAGGTGTCCATTCCCTGGAAATACTGATGGATTCGGGCTTGATCAACCTCAGGCTCCAAGCCTTCGAAAGCAGTGTTTTCCAATCCCAATTGATCAAAATGGAGGAGTTGGGGAATGGCTTCTCCGAGTGGTTTCCCCGTCAGATTTTCGATTACTTCCCCGAGTAGGACATAGCCGGTATCGGAATAACTGAATTTTTCACCCGGGGCTCCGATTGGATCACCTGCTTCCACGCACAGCTTTAATTGCTCAGTTCGGGTCCATTCATGCCCACCGGGTTGAAGGACTTTTTCAAAGAAAACCGGAGCATGGGTATGGTCAAAAAATCCGGCATTGTGACGCAAGACCTGAAGGATGCTGATTTTTTCCAAGTCATAGTCCTGACTTAGGATTTGCGCGTGTTCCGGAGAAATGTAGCGGGAAATCGGGTCTTCCAACTTGAGTTTTCCCTCTTCCCAAAGTCGCAAAATGGATGCTGCAACAAAGGTTTTGGTCACACTGGCGATCCGAAAAGTCTGGTTGGGGAGAAGTTTTTCACCAGTTGTCTTATCATTGACTCCGGCAGCACCTGACCAGTGAAGTGAGCCATCACCGGATTGTGCCTGAAAAAGGATTCCAGGAATTCCCTCGTTGAGCTGACTTTCCAAAATGGCCTGAAGATTCAGGCTGTCTGGTTTTTGCTGGGCAATAAGCTCCGTGAATCCGATGAAAATAAGGAGTAGTAGGGAGATTTTTTTCATGGGGGAAGATAGCATAAAAACTTTTTTGAGGGGTAGCTGGGTCTGGTAGAAGCAATTTTTTGGTGGAATCATCCCCGGATAATTCAGGTTCCATCTCAGTTCCCCAAAAATTAAATTGGGAATCTCGCCGAAACCCTTAATTTCCTCTTATGCAGAATTTCTTGCGTCAATCGGGCTTTGTTTATTCCCTCCTGAGTCTGATGGGATTTGGCTTGAATTCATATCCTCCTCAAGTGAAAAAACCTATGAACACCACCTTTTTTGGCCCAAATGCCAGGGAGAAGCAACTTACTTACGGCAGTAGCAGCCATTTTCTCAATCACCGTCAGGCTTTTTCCCCGACGGATGAATGGCTGGCGTTTGACGGCAGAACCGAAGATCCTAAAATGGGTGAAAACGACCGGATCGGCCTGGTCAATGTCCAAAGCGGAGAAGTTTTGGAAATCTACCGGGTTCCGGGGCAAACCCCATTTGGTCCGGGTTCAGGCGCGGTGAGTTACAATCCCCAGCGTGAGGAAGTGGTTTTTATCCGGGGACTGCTTTCTGCGGATGCTCAGCATCCTTACCATTTTACCCGAAGGTCGGCCATGGGGCTGAATCTGGAAAATAAACAAGCTCCGGTACTTTTTCACATGGATGCCAGAGACGTCACCCCGCCGTTTACTCCGGGTGCCTTGAGGGGAGGAAGTCATGCGTACAGCTACAGTGCAGACGGGGATTGGGTGAGTTATACCTACAATGATGCCGTCATGGAGAAGGCGGCTGCGGTCAATCCTCAACTGAAAGACCTGCGAACCGTGGCCGTGATGGTACGGGGAAAGGAGGTTACCGTTAATCCCGAATCAGGCCTGTCCGAAGATGAATTTTCAGGTTCTCATTTTGCGATGATTGCGGCAAAAGTCGTCCCTTTTCCCAAACCCGGCTCGGATGAAATCCAGAAAGCCGCCGAGGAAACCTGGCTGGGCGAGTCGGGATATACCAATGGAAAAGGGGAAAAAATTCCACGGGCCTTGGCCTTTTTGGGAGAGGTGGTGACAAAAGAAGGAAAGGTGATTACCGAGGTTTTTGTGACGCATATTCCGGAAGACTGGGACAAAAATCTGGAGGATCAAAACCTGGGCGGCACCGAAACTACTTTTCCGGAGATGCCAAAGGGGTTTATTCAGCGCAGAATTATGTTCACTGCGGATCGGAAATTTCCGGGTGTACAAGGACCAAGACATTGGTTGAAAACCTCGAAAAACGGTGACCGGATTTTCTTTTATGCCAAATCAGAGGATGGAGTAGTCCAGGTGTTTTGGGTTTCTCCGGCTGGAGGAGAGCCTGTTCAGCTTACCCACAACGACTTTTCTCCTGATACTTCCTTTAGCCTGAGTCCCGATGATCAGTGGATTGCTTTTGGATACCAAAACCAAATTTACCTGACAGAATTGGCAACGGGGAAAACCCGAAAAACAGGGCCTGCTCCCCAAGAAGGCCAAAGTGATCTGTGCAATATCAACTGGTCCCACTCCGGTAAATTTCTGGCTTACAACAAAAAGGTGAAGACCGATTCCGGTTCCTTTTTTCAGGTGTTTTTGTTGAAGTTGTTTTAAGGGATTGGGGATTTTCGGGTCGCTTGAAAACCAAAAAAGCCTTCAGAATCAGTTCTGAAGGCTTTTTATTGACCCGGTATTTTATAACTCCAACTTAAATTTCCCTAAGGCAAGTGCTAGCTGCATTAGGTTTACTTTTCCTCAATACAATACCGAATTATAGCCCAAGGCCTGAAGCTGAAGGATACGTATGGTGTAAGTTTCTACCACTTCCAAACCTGAAAAAAGCTGCTCTTTGGTAATTCCCTGCCGTTTCATGGCTACACTGCAAATACTCACCCGGACTTTTCCCTTGAACTTTTCAAAATACTTTTCAAGTTCTGAATCTTTCACCATCGTTTTGACGACAGGGCCCTTCACTACAATTTCAAAATTTTCGATTTGGACTCCATTTTCCATAAAGGTATCATACACCGATAATGCGCTTTTGAGGCCATCCTCGTCACTTACACCGAAGGCGTAGTTTGGCATTTTATTGAGGTCGGTGATGGTTTCTTTTTCAAGGACTGTCTGGCCGAAACTGGTTTCCTGGGCAAAAAAAATGAGCGTAAGGGCAAGGATACACCAAAGTGATTTTTTCATAGTTGAAGCTGGGTTTGGAAATTCCCAAAAGATGGGAAGATTAAAAATAGGGAATTTGCAGGAAAGAGAGATTGGGAAGCGAAAAAGGATTCGCCAGATGAAATAAAAAAAGCCTTCAGAAACAAATCTGAAGGCTTTTCTGCTCCCCCTATTGACAGAAGCTGCAGCTGGGACTAAATATTTTGGAACCAAAATAGTCTGAAATTTTCTTCGATTTCAAGGGATTCATTCTTCATTTGGGTTAGGCGCCAAATCGAGATTACTATTTGTGAAGATTCAGATTTTTACTCATCCTGTCACATAAAATTTACTTCCTACCGATTGTAAGGAAGTTCTCTTCCATTATTCCTGCCGTCAGGGGTGATGAATTTTATCAGACTTTTTGATATATCGTATAAAAGAGAAAATAAGATTTGAATTTAGATTCAAACTATCCTACTCATAACCATCAATTTGAATCTGGGATTCGAATCTTTATTTGCTGTCCTTTTTCTAATCTTAAGGAATCAATTATCTTAAGTTCCTATTCCATTTCCGGGAGGATTCGAATATCAATCACCCTCTTTGTCCCTAATTGAACCCAGCATTTGATTCTTCTTTCATGAGTACAAAATTTTTCACCAATGAAGACCAAAATACCCTCTTGAGTAAAATTGAGGGGATTTTCAAATACAAACAGATTCATTTTTTGGATGCTTTGGTGGGGTATTTTCGAGCTTCCGGCTATTTCCAAATCCGAAAGTTTGTAGAAAAGGCTGAGGAAATCAGAATCTTGGTCGGTATCAATATTGACTCTCTGGTTTACCAAGCCCATCAACAAGGGATTCTTTTTGATGGTGATGCAGAAAAAGCCCAAGATGAATTTTTCAATGAGATAAAAAAGAACATTCAGGAGGCTGAGTATGATAAATCTGTCGAGGATGGAATGATCCAACTCATTCAAGATATAACCACCGGAAAAGTCAAAATCAAGATCCATCCCAAACAGAATATCCACGCCAAAATCTACATCTTTAGAGAAAAGGAAAAACATAACCACGGATATGGTTCGGTAATTACCGGATCGAGCAATCTTACCGATGCTGGACTTTCCAAAAATTTTGAATTCAATGTCGAGTTAAGAGATAATTCGGACATAGAATTTGCTACAGAGACTTTTGAAAAGCTTTGGGAAGAGTCTGTTCCAGTCGATATGAATAGTATCGAAAAGCTTCAAAAAGAAACCTACCTAAACGATAATTACACTCCCTACGAAGTTTATTTAAAGTTTTTGATTGAGTATTTCGGTAAAAGCATCGAATTCGATCCCAATTCCATTTCTGATTTGCCAAAAGGCTTCAAGAGACTGTCCTATCAAGTAGATGCAGTGAATGATGGTTTTGCCAAAATGATGAAACACAATGGATTCTTTTTGGCTGATGTGGTTGGTTTGGGAAAAACGATTGTTTCCACCCTTATCGCCAAAAAGTACTTTTATTCCAATGGTTTTCCAGAATACAGGTCAAGAACATTGATCATAGTTCCCCCCGCCCTAAAAGATAACTGGGTCGAGACAATCGAGAAATTCCATCTGGATAACGTGCGAATTATTACCAACGGAAGTCTTCACAAAATCAATGATGCAACGGTCTATGACCTAATCATCGTGGATGAAGCTCATAAGTTTCGGTCAGACACAGCTGAGATGTATAATGAGCTTCAAAAGATTTGTAAAACTCCAACTCGAAGGTTTTTACCAGATAATTCCAGAGTTCCTAAAAGAGTGGTATTAGTCTCAGCTACGCCATTGAACAATAAACCTGAAGATATTGCTAATCAGGTCTATTTATTTCAAGACAGCAAAGAGTCAACCTTGGAAGTTGGCAACCTCCAGCACTTTTTTAGACAGCAGATTGATGCCTATAAAAAACTCAAACAGGAAAATGACATCACCAAAGTTCAAGAAGGAGTAAAACGAGTTTATGAGAAAATAAGAACCAAGGTTATCGAACCATTGATTGTCAGAAGGACTAGAACGGACCTGAGAGATCATAAACAGTACTCAAAGGACTTAGAAGATCAGAATATTAAGTTTCCAAAAGTCCGTCAGCCGAAAAAAATTCTATACCAGTTAGATCCTTCATTGGAGGAACTTTATGATCAAACAATTTTTGTTCTTAGTCACGAGACAAGAGGGTTGAAATACAACCGATACCGGGCAATTGGGTTTTTAAAACCCCATAAAAAAGCCAAATACAAACAAGCAGACATGATTTCGGCTCAATTGGCTAAAATTATGAAAACCATGCTCGTGAAGCGGATTGACAGTAGCTTTTTCGCTTTCAAGCAGTCTTTGTTCAGATTTACCAAAGCCACAGAGGCGATGGTAACCATGTTTGAAAATGGCCGGATTTTCATTGCTCCCAACCTTCCGGTTTCAGAAATGATCAATGATGGAAAAGAGGAAGAATTATTGGATTTGGTTCTGGAAAGGTCAATCGAAGATCCTACGATTGATATCTGTGAACCTGACGATTTTGAATATGATTTTTTCCCAGGGCTGAAACACGATTTGGATTTACTTACCAAGCTATCTGAGGCTTGGGAAAAGGTAACAGAAGACCCCAAGCTTGAGGTATTTATTCAGTACTTGAAAACCATTCTGCTAGAAAAATCCACAAATCCTGAATCCAAATTGGTGGTATTTTCGGAAAGCAAGGAAACCACAACCTACCTAGAAAGAGAGCTAAGGACACATCTTCCATGGAAAATCCTAGCTGTGGATAGTAAATCCAGAAAGGATAAAATGCCGACAGTTCGAAGGAATTTCGATGCCAACTATCCTAAATCCGAACAGGAAAATGAGTTCAATATTATCCTAACCACTGAGGTCCTAGCCGAGGGTGTTAACCTACATCGTTCTAATGTTATCGTGAATTACGATACTCCTTGGAACTCAACGCGACTGATGCAAAGAATTGGTCGAGTGAACCGAATAGGATCGACCGCCGAGGAAGTCTTTGTTTATAACTTCTATCCGACCGCCAAAGTCAACAATGACATCGATTTGGAAAAGAAGGCGATCATGAAGCTTCAGTCCTTTCACGCTGCACTTGGAGAAGATAGTCAAATCTATTCCCCGGATGAGGAAACGGAGACTTTTGGTCTGTTTGATAAAGAATTAGAAGAGGAAAAGGATGAGAAACTAGCTTACTTAATGATGATACGGGATATTAAGGAGAAAACTCCCGGAGTCTTCAAGCAAGTCAAAAATATGCCGCTGAGGGCACGTGTAGGCAGGAAAAAAGAGGAATTGAATCAAGCTACCATCTGCTACATCAAAGACCAGAAGCGGGATGCATTCATTCTTGTCAAAGACAATGGAGAAACAGAGGAATTGACCTTTTTGGAAACGGTTAAAATCTTTGAAGCGGAGATTTCCGAAAATTCCATTCCCCTACACACCAGTCATCATGAGCAAGTCCAAACCGGAATCTTACTTTTCTCAGATCTTTTGGAAAAAGAAAAGGCAAGGGACAAAAAAGTGGATGTGACTCAAGGGCCCAATGAAAAAAGGGCCAATGCCTATTTGGATGCAATAATTAACTTGCCTTTGGTCAATGAGGAGGAAAGGAAGTTGATTTTAAAAGCCAAAGAGGCCCTAAGGCAAGGGAGATTTCAAAACCTACAACGAGATATAAACAAGTTTCAAAGGAACCTTAAAAAATTCCCACTGAAGCCGGCAATTATTTTGGAAAAGGTAATCGAGCTTCTCAAATCGTATCCTCTTTTAAAAGAGGAGGATGAAAAAGAAATCAACCCGAAGCCGGTTAGAATCAGAGCAGTCAACCCAGAAATTATCATTACCGAGAGTTTTTCGAAATAAGCCATGAAGGAAAAGGAATTAAAAGAAATACTCAAAAGCAAGTTTGAATTGGTGGAAGGGAAATACCTGCCTGAGCCATGGAAAAGAGTCTTAAGCCTATTTTTTAAAAAAACAGAATACTATAGTTCTCCTGACAATCCATTTATGGAAGTGGATAAGGTGATAGATGGAAAAGAGATTGGATCAGTCCGACTCGATGACGGTAAAAAACTGGGAATTTTCGCAGTAGAGGTTTCTGACAAGGTAAACATTATTAGAAATCGACAAGGCTTAAGGGAAATTGCTGCAAAGCATATCGACCAAAATATAATTCATGGAGCACTGACCTTTTTCTTCAACAAAAATCAGGAGGATTACCGATTTACCTTTATCGCCAAAGAATCCAGCCTTGATCCAGAAACAGGACAACTCATCAAAGGAGAAACCAAGCCAAAGCGCTACACTTATCTTCTAGGTGAAAACGAAGCCTGCACCACTGCTGCCAAGAGGATGTTGGTTTTAGCGGATAAACGGGAAAAAGGAGAAATCACCTTAGCTGATTTGAAAGAGGTTTTCTCAGTCGAAGCCCTCAACAAGGATTTCTTCAAATCCTATAAAGCTCACTATGAGAAGTTTTGGAAACATTTGGCCCATGAGGAAAATCCATTTAGAGAGCGATTGATCGATGCTGAGAAGGATACCAAAGAAAAGCAAGAAAAACCGATTCGGGACTTTGCCAAAAAGCTACTTGGCAGAATCGTATTCCTTCATTTTCTACAGAAAAAAGGATGGATGGGCTGTCCTTCAGATACCGAATCATGGACAGGTGGAGATCCACGGTTTATGCAAAGTCTCTACGAATCCTTTGAGCCCAAGGCCCTTTTTCATAGCAAGTGTTTGACAAGGCTGTTTTTTGAGACCTTGAACACCAAATCGGATAATGACTTATTCTTTATCGAAGGGTTAACTGGAAAGTTAAATGGTTCTCGTGTTCCATACTTGAATGGTGGGCTATTTGAACCGGAAAAGAATAAAACAACACTTAAAATTGATTTCCCTCCAGACTTTTTTAGAGAGCTCTTGGAGTTTTTTGATCAATACAATTTCACGATAGATGAAAACAGTCCTGATGATCATGAAGTAGGGATTGACCCCGAAATGCTGGGTCATATTTTTGAAAACTTGCTGGAAGACAATCGAGACAAGGGTGCTTTCTATACCCCTAAGGAGATCGTACAATACATGTGCAAGGAGAGTTTGATTCTATACTTGCTGAACACTTTCCGAGAGCAAAAAGATATCGAGCAATTCGTCCGAGTTCATACGGTATCTCCCTTTTTAGCAAAAAGAGAAAATGCCCAACTACTAAACCAAAGGCTAGACGAGATTAAGGTTTGTGATCCGGCAATCGGCTCCGGCGCATTTCCAATAGGTATGCTTCAAGAGATATTTGAAGCTAAACGGTTTATCTATCCCTATCTCAAAACGACACAGCCATTTAATCCGGCTGAGGTCAAAAAGAATATCATCCAAAACTCCATTTATGGAGTAGACTTGGAAAAAGGAGCAGTAGATATCGCCCAACTTCGGTTTTGGCTTGCCTTGGTAGTAGAGGAAGAAAATCCTCATCCACTGCCAAACTTGGATTATAAGATTATGCAAGGGGATAGTCTTCTCGAACAATACGTCGGTATAGATCTGAGTAAGACTGCAATTTTTGCCGAACCGACTGTTCAGGTATATCAAGCCTTCATGTTTGAAGAACCAAAAGCAAGCTATGGTTTCTCGAAAGAAAAAAAGGATGATATCAAATCATTGATGGAGTTCTATTTCAGAATTGAGGATAAGGATGAAAAAAATCATATCCATAAGCAGATAGATAGGATTGTGGTGGATCACATCGATAAATCACTTGAATTCTTTGAGAACAAGTTATTGATTGAAATAGCTACTTACGAAAAGCAATTAAACAAAAAGCTGGATGGACTTAATGAAGTTCAAAGAAGGAATGGGTTAATCAAATATAAGGAGGTAAAGGAAATCAATTCCAGAAAAGCCCAATTAGAAAACCGAAATGAAGCCAGGCGAAAACTTTTGGATTTTGAAAACACCGACGAACGGCCTTACTTTTTATGGCATCTGTTTTTTATGGATGTCATGCAAAAAGGAGGTTTTGATGTAATGATCGGTAACCCTCCGTATATCCAATTGCAAAAAATGGGAGGATATACCGATGTGCTTCAGGAAGTAGGGTTTGAGACGTTTGCCCGTACAGGGGATATCTATTGTCTGTTTTACGAGAAGGGCTTTGATCTTTTGAAGCGCGGTGGAGTTTTAACTTATATCACCTCCAATAAGTGGATGAGAGGAGGATACGGGAAGTCTTTAAGAAATTACTTCACCACGGTCAATACCCAAAAAATCATCAATTTGGGTCCCGGAATTTTTCATAGCGCCACGGTAGATACCAATATCTACGTGGGTAAGAAAGAACCTTTTGCCAATTCAGTGAAAGGGATAGCTATTGACAGCAGAACTGACATTTCTTACCTGAGAGAGGAAGAACTGATCCCGATGCAGGATGTAAATGAGGATGCATGGGTGGTATTGGATGAAGCCGATTTACAAATCAGTAAAGCATTTGAGAATTTTGGAAAACCACTAAGAGAGTGGGATTTAGAAATATATAGAGGTGTCTTAACTGGATTTAACGATGCCTTTATTATTGATCAAGTACGAAGAGATGAACTTGTTTCAGAAGATTCTAAAGCTGATGAGTTGATTAGGCCAATTCTTAAAGGAAGAGAAATCGAACGATACTATGCAGAATGGACGAATGATTTTATCATTTCAACTTTCCCTGCTAAGAATCTTGATATAGAAGACTATCCAAGTGTTAAAAGGTACTTGGAAGGATATCTCCCAAAGTTGAATCAAACGGGTGAAGAGTTTATAAACAAGGAGGGAGAAGTAGAAAAAACCAGAAAGAAAACAGTTAATAAATGGTTTGAAACTCAAGATCCTATCGCATTCCAAGAGGAGTTTCGAAAAGAAAAAGTCATTTGGAAAAGGATTGGATCTATCATGCGATTTGCCTACTCCGACGAGGAAATGTATTGCTTGGATAGTACTTGTATTGCAACCGGTGAAAAGATCAAGTATTTGACGGCGATCCTGAATTCTAAAGCAGGACTTTTCCAACTGTTTAAAACTTCACCGCAAACGGGCACGGGGGACCAAATCATCAGTGTGCAGGCCTTAGAACCATTATTGGTTCATTATCCCACCGATGAGGTTGAAGCCAAGTTTAATTTAATCGTGGATTACATTTTGTTTATCCGAAAGTCGAAAGAACAACTTTTCCAATATGTCACTAACGAACATGTTTCGGGCTTTTTTGAAGAGATCGTCGATTTGATGGTCTATGAACTGTATTTCGAAGAAGAAATGAAATTAAAGGGCATCGACGTGTTGGAACTAATTAGCAATAAGAGTTTCCCGGATATTACTCAATCTCAAGATCCAAAATCCCTTGTCCAAAAAGTCTATTATGAGCTACAGCAAAAGGATAATGCCATAAGGAATAGAATTTTGGTGGCGAGTAGCAGGAGTGAGACTATCGCTAGGATTACAGCCGCAACTAGGTAACTATGAGACTTCACGAGCTACATATTCAGAATTTTAAGTTTTTTTCAAAGCTTGATCCCAAGAGTCCCCTATTAAAAATTGATGGTAAAAACCTTTTGATTTACGGGGAAAACGGAAGCGGAAAATCCACAATTTATTGGGCAATCTATACACTACTTGAAAGTGCTTTCAAAATCAACGAATTTGAAGTAGAGAAATACTTTCAGAAAAGAGGAGAATACGGTTTGGTTAATATTCACGCAACCAAATCAAAGCCACCTTTCATCAAAATGGTAATAAAAGATGAAACTGGAACCAACTCTAAGGTATATGAAGTAAACCCCAATTTGCATCAGATAGTCGCCAATACTAAAAATTCTGACATTCGTGAAAGTGGAATGGCTAGCGATTTTATCAATTATAGGGTGCTTTTCAGGTTACACCATGTCAAACATTCTAAAGACAACGACCTCTTTGGGTGGTTTGAAGATGAGATATTTCCCTATATCCGTATTAAATCAATCGACAAGGTGATAAGTGTTGGAAATGTTTTTAAATCTTTTCAGGATGGTCCTGAAAAAGTCAACTCTTTCACAGAGCTGGGAAAACGAATTTTTCCAAATCCTTCTATGCGTGAGCATCAAGAGGAGGCAATAAGAAAAGATTATCCTAAATACAGGGATTATAAAGCAAAACTAGATGGGTTTAATGAAAATTTTGAAGCTTGGCTTAAAAAAATAACCAAAAGAGCCAATGAGATTTTAAAGAATGACTTTGATCAAAACTTTGAGATCAAGCTTGAATATTCGCTGGCAAAAGCAAATGTAACAGAAGAAGATCCGGGATGGGAATCCCCTAAGATTTTGGTGAAAGTACCCAAATATGAAGGGAAACGAAATGTTGTAAGAAGAGCTCATTCATTTCTAAATGAAGCAAAATGGACATCAATTGGATTAGCAATACGTTTTGCCATTATCGAAGACACTGAAAGCCGTCCAAATAATCCAGATTTAAAACTGCTGACTATTGACGATATGCTACTAAGCTTGGATATGAGTAATCGTGATGTGGTTTTGAATTTAATGCTCAATCGATATAGTACGGATTATCAACTTTTGATGATGACGCATGAAAGGTCATTTTTTGAATTTGCGAAACGTAAAATTGAAACCTCCGGAAAAAAAAGAGACTGGCTCATATTAGAAATGTATCAAGATGAATTGACGGATCATCCACAACCATATTTCAAACCAACCAAAACCAGCCTTCAAACTGCAGAAGATTATTTCAATCAACATGATTACCCTGCATGTGCTATTTACTTAAGAAAAGAAATTGAAAGATGCCTGACGAACTTATTGCCGTTGAAATTTAGGAAGGTACCAAGCAAAGAAGATCCAAATGTGTTTGTAGATGCAAGACTCAATGATATGCTACTTAATTTGGAAGCATATTGCAATGAGGATAGAATCGACTATTCCGAACTTGCTGACTTGAAGACTTTCAAAGATGCTTTATTAAATCCACTCGCTCATAATGACCTTGACACTCCTCTGTTCAGAGTTGAGTTAAAAAAAATGATGAAGGCGATGTCAATACTTGAAAAAAAAGAAAGGGGAAAACTTTTCCACAAAAGCAACACCAACATGAATTTCAATCTAAACAAACCAGACGGTAGCTACTTTTCTGTAAGAATGAAATCAAAGGAACCTGTTGTACTAATTGAAGAAGATGGAAAACCAGTTAGAATTTCTGTATTCTCCAAATGTAAAGTTTCAAGCATTGACAATAATGGAACGATTACAACAAACGAAGAAAATTTTGATACAATAATGGAGGTGTATGGTGAGATGTGTACCCGATTTGGAATTGCAAAACAACCGGATATTTCGCGTGAGTTTGACTATGATGGAAAATCATTTGATCAAAAATTAGCTGAAATGGGATTATAACAAAGGTTTTTTAAGTGAAATAGAACATGCCTGAACTTTTTGACCAATACCACTACGAACCCAAGAATAAAAGCGTCAATGCCATTATCCGGGAGTTCGAAAAGGAATACCAGGAGATTTTTGAACTGGCCAAGACGAAATGGAATCACTCCATTCGTGAGTTTCATAGGGATGCCACAGGACTGAAACTATCAAGAAACTCAATTACCGGAAAAGGGACTACTATTCAAATTCGGTTTTTACCAGATGAGGATAATCAGTTTATTAAGTTGATTGACGAGCATTTTCCAGAGCTTGATTTTATGGAGTTTTCTCAAATCAGATCATTATATGATACAATGTGGGATTCTCAAAAGCATTTTTTAAAAACTGAAGAAAAAGGAAATTTGTATTTCCCTCTGTTTAATTATGTTTTAAAATATCTGGATAAGTACGACCTAAAGAAGCTTCATTCTCTGCTTTTCAGCGAAATGGGGAAATCTAAAGATGTTTTAGGAGCCTATTATTTCAAGGATAACAGAATCGAACTATACTACGTCCCTTTGATCATTTTTTCACAGATCCATCGCATTTCGCTTGAACATCTAATTGTGGTAGTTTTGGCGCACGAGTTGGCCCATGCTTACCACCATATCGGTTCAGATACCGACGGCTATCAATGGGATGAAATGAGTAAAACCGATTCGAATATTGTAGAGGGATTAGCTCAATACTATACCGCGCTCTTTGTTGAGGATCAAGAAACTATTTATCCGGGTGTGAAAGAGGCATATTTGGTATTGCTTTCCTACCAAAAAGGTCCTTACAAAGTGCACGAGGCTTGGCTATCCTATGCAAAGAAGGAACATGTCAAGCATGCCTTCAATGTAACTAGGCGTAATGGGATAAAGACCTATCAAGAGTTTGGGCAGATTTTAAATGATTCAAAAAGTCAGTTGAAATGATATTTAAATTCAATAAATCAGGAGAATTGGATCTAGAATTCACAAAACTGAATCCATTTTTATTTTCCTTTCAATTCATGGGGTCGCATTCACGTGGAGATAAATTTAGGAATGATTTTTACTTACTTGATTTGTATGGGACTAAGTATCATTATGATCAGGATTTTGGGAGGGATGGGAAAGCAATATTAGTTGGGATTTATGATAGTAAAGTATATAAAAATAGGAACATTGGTGTTTCAGATCTGAAGGTTGTACTGAATAATTCAAAAAAGGAATTCACAGATTTACGTCAGGCTTACACCTTGGGAGACTTTGACTTTAATGCTCTTTCTGTCTCGAATTTTCAAATTAAAACTGGATTACCCATTTATTATTCTCCACCATGGCATAAGCATTTAAGCCTATCAATTTGGTTTTACAATGAGTTTTATAATTTTTATCAAGAGTGTCTATTGTGGGCGGAGGTTGATAGGTTTGGCAAGGCAGTTAATGTTGGCTTTTTTGATGATGAATTCGAGGATTTGAGAGAATACTGCGGCGGATTTTTTCAAATTGACTTTAGTTTGTAGTAGAAACATATTCTCCAAGGATACCTAACTAAGCCAATTAAAGATTTTTTCAAAAAACGTATGGTGGTATAGGGTCTAAACCGTTCCCAACTTCCTCCAAATTGTAACAAAGTTATTCTTCGATATTCCTGGTCCCCTTCTCGGTGGAATTCAGCGCAGACGTTCATTCTTTAGAATATTGATTTTGGAGAACTATTTGATTAAAAATATTCTTTTTTTTCTAATTTCTCCCGAGAGATGCTAATGAAAAGGTTATAAAGCTCAATAGCATGAAACGATAAAGTCAGTTCATCAGTGTTTTTATGATCGATCCCTAACAACGAGAGGTATTTTTGACCAATTCTGTTTTCTTCTGCTGTCACATTTTCAATTGGCAACAAAAAATCGTCACTAAATACGTAATAGATGTCTTTATCTGGTTTCAGCTCAACCAGCTCTTTAGGACTTATCAATTCATATATTCTTTTTTCCATTTTATTGGGCGGTAATTCTAGTTAGGTTTATTGAAATTGAATTTGAGGAATCAGAGTTATTGCTGATTCCAAAATCAACAATTCTTTTTGCAACGCCTGGCTTGAGATTCGGTGATTAGGATCAACTTCATATATATAAATACTAGGCTTTTGAATTTTTGAAAAATTTTGTCCCGGATTTTTTTTAGGGTATTGTCCCCCCTGTTTCAAAACCAAAAACTTATCCCCGGTAAGGGGGGATGCAGGGAGGGGAGGTGATTTAATCACTTGCATAAAACAAGCTGCGCAAACAGCGCAAAAATTTGAATTTGATTGGCAAAAATCAACTTTGATTATTACCAAGTTTACCCAAGGCTAAGGTAATTTTTTAAAGTTTCTTGCAAAATTTCATGCTCAAAAAATTCTTGTAGCAATTTTAATCAAGGTTTAATTAGATGCTGAATTTTAGCCACTTAACATCTGTCTAAGGCGGCAAAAAGGGTGTTTTGCTGTATTTTTATTGTAAGATTAAAAGTGATACGAAAATGAGAGTAAAGTATAATCGGGTTTCAACTATAAATCAAACGGGAGATCGATTCAAAGCCGATTTGGAAAATTATGATTTGACGTTATTGGATAAAGTGAGTGGAACTGTTGCCTTCAGAGACAGACCTGAAGCATCTAAATTGATCAAACTTGTAGAGTTGAAAAAAGTAAGTGAATTAATTGTTGAAGAACTGAGTCGATTAGGACGGTCAATGGGGGATGTTATTTCCACGTTGGAATGGCTAGAAAAATTTGAAGTGAATGTCACTGTCAGAAATCTGGGAGTTCAATCCCGTCCAATGGGTAAACGAAATCCAATTTGGGGTATTCTGACAGCGACCATGGCAGGGCTATACGCTTTGGAATTAGAAAATATTAAAGAGAGAACCACAACCGGGAGAATGGTTTTTGTGCAGAAGGGCGGCAAACTTGGGAGACCAATCGGCACCAATGAAACGGAAAGAAAATTTTTGGAAAAGGATTCTACTCAGAAGATTGTTAAACTACTTCAAAAAGGAAGGTCAATTCGGGAAATCGGGAGCTTGGTAAACTCTTCAACCAGCACCGTTCTTAAAACAAAGAAAATAGCCCAAAAACATAAAATGATAGACTAATATGCCATACACAGGTGTTGATTTCGTAATACATTATCAAGAACTTTTAAAAGAATTGAAAGAAAAAAGTGACCCTGAATACCATGAGGTAATTTTCCGGTACAGGTATGCGGATCCACATGACTTGGTCTCACCGGATGACTATTTTTTTACTTGGAATGACATGATCAAGATACTCGGGTTCATGATTTGGGTCGATGAGATCCAAGACACGACCCATAAAAATTGATAGGAATATTACCAATCAATATCTATTTGCCAATCAAATGTATGCATCTCCAGATACCGGTGACAGGTTGATTTTTAAGGGTGAATTTCTCAAAGGGCACCATTCTTTTTCAAGCATATCAAGTCTAATTTGGCCTTTTTCATCAGAAAACACCCTTTAACTTTAAATTGAGGGGTGTTTTTTATAATCATAATACTAGAA
Organism: uncultured Limnohabitans sp.; assembly: GCA_964405255.1. Classification (GTDB taxonomy): domain Bacteria; phylum Bacteroidota; class Bacteroidia; order Cytophagales; family Cyclobacteriaceae; genus Algoriphagus. The sequence goes on from CAYONF010000076.1 coordinate 16,778, forward strand.
TGATTACGACAAATTTTTAGGAGGTTTTACTTAGCAGAAAGTGATTTTCTAATAATGTATAGTATAAGGTTCTGGATTTCACCGGACGATCCATGTATTATAACTTCACCTTCATCTTCTGGGTGTAAGCACAACTTTCCCAGAATCTCCTGCCCGATTTTTAATTCTTGATTATTTGCCGGCCGTAATTTTGGCAGAACATCATTCACATCGATATAGAGTGTGTCATTATTATATCTATTGTTATTGTACTTATTAACGCAGTCGTCGACTGCTTCTCGGATCACTTCGGAATTTGATGTGCTCTTAAAAGAGGAATATTTTTTTAGCAATTCTCTCTGCTCTGGGGTAAACCTTACACTCAATGGGGTTGATTCAAATTTTTTTTCCATATATATAAATATTAACGTATTACAGAAAAGACAAAATTTGAGAAAATATTTTTAGAAAATTTGACTTATTCTTTTTTTTGATATATATTTTTTCAAGTGGTTATTCAAGA
>CAYONF010000076.1:17289-19969 GCA_964405255.1 uncultured Limnohabitans sp.
AAGAACGATGAATTGATTTGTCCTAATACTATTAATAAATTTATTTTTATTGATTAACCAATAATAATTATATAATATTTTAAATAATGAAATTAGAAAAAGACCAACAAAAAATTTATGAAGTCACAATTGATCCAACTCCTCGGATAAAAAAACCATCAAAAGAGGATATGAGTAATATTTATCACTCATTAAACACATTAACTGGATTAACTATTAATGAGATGCATCAAATTGTTGATCAGCCATTTGGATATACTTGGACTAGTGGGGTTTTCAGTGGATTGCCCTCAGATCAAAATTGGATAAAACAATCGACATTTGGTTTGGATTTCGACAATAAGGGTAAAAATATCTCACCGGACGAGGTAATAAAAAGATTACAGGATCATTCTATTGTCCCCCAAATATGGTATGAGACCTTTTCGTCTACAAATGATTTGCTAAAGTTCCGAGTTGTTCTATTTTTGGATAATGAGATTTTAGATTCTAAAACATATACTATTATTTCTAGTGGGCTAAAAAAAATGTTTCCAGAAGCGGATCCTAAATGCTTCGGGAAAAGTAGATTTTTCTTCGGAGGTAAAAATTCCGAATTGATTACTCAAGATCCAATCAACACTCATCATTTGTTTTCAACCCTCTCCCAAACTTTAATCACATGTGATAATGGGAGAACCAGATCCCTTTCCACTACCTTAAAAGGATGGAGTTGTAAGATTGAAAGTAGTGAATATAATTTTGGAGAAAAAAGGAGATATGTATATAATATAAATAGAATAAATCAAAATTCTCCAAAAACAAATGTTATACCTGAAGGTAATGAACAAATCACTTTAGATTTTTCAAAGGCAAGAAAAAAAGTTAGAATATTTGATGAATTCTTAAAAGGAAAGTGGCTTGACTATAACCAATTATTTGGACTTGCTACTAATTTAATCAACGTAAAAGGTGGCAGGAAATTAATGCGGGAGACCATGGAAAAATATAACAAACTTGGTCATACCGAATACACTCCAAATAATTTCAGTATCCTTCCGTATCTGAATATAGCTAACTATCCACCGCAACCCATTTATTCATTTTCTCCTTTCCTTGAGGATTCAAATCTTTATGATTTGGTTGGGGAGGTGATTAACCAACGAGGAAGAATTGAAATTCTGAATCCCTCAACAAAAATTAGTCTTTTAGAAGCTGAATCAAGGTTTAAGACAAAATTCGAAGAGGTATTAAAAAAAGAGAATGATCGAAAAATTCACATCCTCAAAGTTCCCACTGCTATCGGGAAGACTGAATTGTTGACAACCGTGACTAATTCCACTATTGCGCTTCCAACTAATAGCCTAAAAAATGAAGTTGTAAACCGGATGAAAGTTCCTAGTCAGCTTACTCCTGATCCGGTTCATTTCCAAAACGATCATATTAATCAAATAATTGATTATTACTATACAGTTGGGCTTCCCAAAAAAGCTGTAGCGGTACTACATGACCTTATCTCTGGTAAAAATTCTTATCCGGTACTTCCGGATGATATTGATTCAGCAACTGCATACATTGAACAAATTCAAAAGTGCTCCACAAGTGATAAAACAATTATTACAACTCATTCCAGAGCAATTAATTCAGAATTTGCCCATGACACTGTTATCTATGATGAAGATCCACTGAATGAATTACTCAGGGTTAATCAGGTAAATATTAATGATTTGAATGGTTTGAATTTGAGAGTTAAGCATTCTGAGCTTGATTCTCTAAATAAAAAATTAGGAGAGATTACACCGGGCGAGATCCATGAGAATATGCCTTTTTCTGAAGAAAGTTTGGATGAATTGATTGGAAAGGCTTCCAGCGAAAATGGGTATTCTTCAAATATTTTCGGTTCTTTTTCAAGTGCTTTCTTTATGAAGGATAAAATTGATACCTCAATAATCCATTTTGTTTCAAAAAAGGATTTCCCAACTGATAGGAAAATAATTATTCTTTCTGCGACTGTTAGTCCTTTCATTTACCGAAAACTTTTCGGCGACCGGGTGGAAGTATTTGACCTTGGTGAGGTAGAACAAATGGGATCAGTGATTCAATATACAAAGAGATCCTGCTCTAGAGGTTCACTGGCCCGGTATTGTGATCAGATGAGCGAAGTAATTGGAAACAAAAAGGTCATAACCTTCAAATACTTCCGAAACCAATTCCAAAACCCGGTCCAAGACATATATTTTGGCAATTGTTCCGGTTATAATGGGCTAAAAGGAGAGGACTTAGTTTTAGTGGGCACTCCACATCGTAATAATGTTGAGTATTTAATGTTGGCAAAATGCCTAGGAATCGATTTTGGACCTGATGACACCAAAATGACTCAAAAGAAAATCGAGCACAATGGATTTAAGTTCATGTTTAACTGTTACGATCACGAAGAACTACGAAAAATTCAATTGGATTTGATTGAATCAGATTTGGTCCAAGCGGTCGGTAGGGCAAGAACTTTGAGAACTGAGGCAAAAGTCGAAGTCTATTCGAATTTCCCACTCAAGATCGCCAATGAGTTTGTTTATTAAGATCCTAACTTCCTTAAAATTTTTAAAAACTTGAATATGATTCAATGCTTATGAGTCTCATTGGTGCTACTGTAAGCTTCCCCAAAAACTGGACAGTTTAAAAGACGACAAAGTCATTAAATTTA
>CAYONF010000077.1:0-19858 GCA_964405255.1 uncultured Limnohabitans sp.
CCAAAAGCATAAGATCAAGCCCGGCCAGACTACCCTCACGGTCAAGGTGAAAGGGGAGCCTGTCAAAGCAGGAATCGATCCCTACAACAAACTGATCGACCGACTGCCGGATGATAATACTGTCTCCGTAGAAATGGAATAGCGTAACCCATTCAGCTACAATACCAAAGCCCAAGATACTTCTTGGGCTTTTTCATTTAGAGGGGTGTACTAATTATCTTTTTGAGATAAGAAGTAGTAATTTGAAAACGCTAAAATCCACCCACCTGCTCCATGAAGAAAATCCTTCTCTCGATTGGCGTCCTTATCCTCGCGTTGGTTGCCGTTTTTCTGATCAATACCTTTCGACTGACCTCCAAGCAAGTCCCTTCCGAACCTGTAGAAAAAGTGGCTATTTCGGATCAGGTATTTGAAAATCTATCCAAAGCCATCCAGTTTAAAACCATCTCCTTCAGTGAAGAAGCAATTCCGGACTCCGCAGAATTTTTGGGATTTCATCGGTTTTTGGAAGCCACGTTTCCGTTGGTACATAGCCAGTTGACTTTGGAAAAAATCAATACCTACAGCTTACTCTACAAATGGCAAGGAAGCGATCCTTCGTTGAAGCCGATCATTTTGATGTCGCATCAGGATGTGGTACCCGTAGATGAACCGACGCTAAAGCAGTGGGAAGCGGGACCTTTTGAAGGAAAAATCACAGATACCCACATCATCGGCCGCGGGACCTTGGATGATAAAGGAACTTTGATGGGAGTCTTGGAAGCAGTAGAAAAATTACTTTCAGAGAACTACGTGCCTACCCGAACAATCTACATCGCCTCTGGCCATGACGAGGAAGTCGGAGGACCCAAAGGTGCAGGACTGATTGCAGAGCATTTGAAAAAGCAAGGAGTACAAGCAGCCATGACCTTGGATGAAGGCGGATTCTTTGCAGAAGGATTGGTGCCTGGTCTTTCCGGACCGGTTGCGATGATCAACTTGGGTGAAAAAGGCTTTGCTTCTTTTCGCCTGATCGTGCGCACCAACGGAGGACACAGCTCAGCTCCGCCCAAAGAGAACACCATTGGCATCTTGGCAAAAGCCATCGTGGACCTCGAAAACAATCAACTCCCCTATAAACTTGTCCCGCCGATCGATGCTCAATTGGAGTATTTGGGACCCGAATTGCCTTTTTTACCACGGATTGCCTTCGCCAACCCATGGCTATTCAAACGCCAATTGCTCGAAGGACTCAATGCCCATACGACGACAGCTCCCACGATTATCGATGGTGGGGTGAAAAACAACGTCATCCCGACCGTTGCCGAAGCCACGATCAACTTTAGGATTTTGCCTGGAGAAACCATCGAATCAGTCCAAGCCCACATCGAATCCATCGTCTCAGATAAAGTCACCGTCGAACCCGTCGGATTCCTGACCAATCCGCCGGCAGTCTCAAAGGTCGATTCTGAACCCTATCGGATCTTGGAAAAAACCATCCGAAACCTGCATCCCGAAATTACTGTCGTGCCAGGACTCCTCGGTGGCGCGACGGATTCCCGGTATTTCACCGAAATCTCTGATGAAGTCTACCGCTTTTATCCCATCCGAATCGACCCTAAATCAATGGAGCGTTTTCACGGTATTGATGAAAAAATCAGCAAGGATAATTACAAAGAGCTCATTCAGTTTAGCTATCACCTGATCAAAAACTTTCAATAAGATCGAATTACCATGATCAAGAAAACCGTCATTTCTTTAGGTTTATTCCTATTGGCACTTGGACTCTTCGTGCTCTATACATTTTGGAGTACGGGCTTTTTCCGAAAAATCGAAACCGCTCATGAGTTTGGAGGAATAGCGCAAACCCTAGAATTGCCGGGCGTAGAAGACCTAGCTATCGCTCGAAAGGATAGTTTCCTGATCCTGTCGGTAGACGACCGAGCCAAACGCCGATCGGGAAAAGAAGGCCTTCATGGCCTGTATTGGATGGATCTGAGGAAAATCCCCTTTGAAGCAAAGCCCATCTCCCTACCGGCAGAGTTGACCCTCTATCCTCATGGCATCAGCCTGATCGAAACAGGTTCCAATGAATACAAATTGGCGGTCATCAATCACGTAAACGGGAATCATTCGGTCGAAATTTTCAACATCCGACAAGGAACAGTCGAGTACAGCCATACGCTGACCGATCCCAACCTGATTTCCCCAAATGACTTGGTTTGGGTGGATGCCAATCGATTCTACTATTCCAATGACCATGGCTCGACTTCGGCCTTAGGGATTTTTGCAGAAAATTACCTTGGGGTAGCCAAAGCCAACGTAGGGTATTATGACGGCTCAAGTTTTAAGATCGTGGCTGAAGACATGGCCTATCCCAATGGGCTGGTGGTAGATCAATCGGGGAAAAATTTACTGGTTGCCTCCTCGAGAAAATTCCTGATTCGGGTTTTCGAAATGCAAGCTGACGGAGGTCTTACCTTTTTGGAGGACATTCCTACAGGTACCGGAGTGGATAACCTGGAAAGAGATGAAGAGGGTGCCATTTGGTCTGGAGCGCATCCTGACTTGATGACCTTTTCCGCTTACGCTGCCGGGAAAAAACCCGTTGCCCCTTCTGAAATCTTAAAACTTTACGTTTCTGACCAGAAACTCAAGCAGACCATTGTGTGGCTGGACAAAGGGGAAACCATGTCGGCTAGCTCCGTGGCTATTCCTTTTGGTGACTACCTCTTTTTAGGCAATGTGATGGACGATCAACTGCTGATTCTTAAAAAATAACTGGAGGGCTGTCAGGAACTGATGGCCCTCCACTCTTTGGGGGTGACTCCACAGATTTTTTTGAAGCTCCGGTTGAAGTAGGCCAAATTTTCAAACCCCACCCGATAGGCTATTTCTGAGATGCTCAGATCAGTCTCTAGAAGTTGTTTTTGAGCTTCCGTGATTCTGAGTTGATTGAGGTATTGGGTGTAGGTATTGCGCGTTCTCAGTTTGAAAAACCTGCAAAAAGCTTCCTTGGAAAGATTAGCCACCGCAGCGGTTTCTTCTAGGGAAATTTTCTGAAATCGGTTTTTGAGCAAAAACTGCATGACCCGATCCATTCTACTCCCGTCCTTTTCTGAAAGTCCCATCATCAATCCGGCCTCATTGAGCCGTACCAAATCCGTCCCTGACTGGTCCACCAAAGAAAGGAGTTGGAGCGCGAGTTGAAATCGCTGGAGTCCATTGGTCAAGCCAAACTGATTAAAAATGGCCCTGATTTCCTCAGCGGTTTGACCTTGAATCTGAAAACAAAGCCCCTGAAATTCCTCAAACTTTCGCAGTGACTGAAGCTCATCGAGCTCGCCCAAGGCTTTTTCCAAGGCCTGAAAATCAAAGAAAATGGTATTCCCAGCCGAGGCTAGTTCCGTGTCTTTTTCAAAAAACTCAGGATCACTTCGAAAGACGTGAGGGGCATTTTCCCCCAAAAAAAACACATCCCCTGCCTGAAATCGACCTACATAATCCCCACTGAGAAATTGTCCCTTCCCCTCCAAAATCACCGTCAGCTGCAATTGAGGATGCTGGTGAAGTTTATCGTAAAAATGGGTTCCTCGGTCTTCCTGATAGCGGACAAACTCCCGCTGTGACTTGGGAACCTGAAAGGAAATGACTTTGGCCATGGCGTGAATAATATCAAATTGAGTAAAAATAGATTCAAAAATTAATTAAATGATCAATATCATATCAAAATGGACTAATCCTGTGAAAGAAAAGCCTGTCATTGAAATTTATCTTTGAGATCATAATAGAGTATTCATCAACCTCAGTGTTCTCTGTGGTAAAATCAACTAAGCTATGAACTGGAAAGGCGTATTCCCCGCAGTCACGACCAAATTTCACGCAGACGGAAGTCTGGATATGGATTTGTTTTTCAAAAATCTGGACTACCAGTTGGAGTCTGGTGTACACGGAATTATCCTAGGCGGAACGCTCGGAGAAAGTTCTGTTTTGTCTCAAGAGGAAAAAATCACCCTGACCGGTGAAACTGTAAAGTACATCAATGGCCGTGTGCCGGTAATCCTGAATATTGCGGAAGGAGCCACACAAGACGCGCTGTTTTGGGCTAAAAAAGCAGAGGAACTTGGCGCTTCCGGCTTGATGATCTTGCCTCCGATGCGCTATGCAGCGGATGCCCGTGAAGTGGTGACTTACTTCAAAACCGTCGCCAACTCCACCAAACTTCCGATGATGATCTACAACAATCCGGTGGACTACAAGACTCTGGTGACCATCGACATGTTTGCCGAGCTGGCCGAGTGTGAAAATATCCAAGCCATCAAGGAATCGACGCGAGACATCTCCAACGTAACCCGAATGATCAACCGTTTCGGAGACCGTTTCCAACTGCTTTGCGGAGTGGATACACTTGCGCTGGAAGAGCTACTGATGGGTGCTGTTGGTTGGGTTGCCGGATTAGTCTGTGCGTTTCCAAAGGAAACTGTGGTCATTTACAACTTGGTTCAGGAAGGCAAAATCGAAGAAGCGAGAGAAATTTACCGCTGGTTCCTACCACTACTCGAACTCGACATCCATCCAAAATTGGTGCAATACATCAAGCTCGCCGAGCAGCATTGCGGCATCGGTTCAGAGCATGTGCGAGCGCCTAGATTGACCTTGATCGGGGAGGAAAGAGAGCGAATTGAGAAAATAATTACCGAGGGATTGGCAAAAAGGCCGAAATTGTGAGAAAGCTGGAAGACGGGAGACCGAAGACGGAAGTTCTCTTCGGTCTCCCGTCTTCAGTCTTCCAACATTGTTCGTCATTGTAGTTTTACAATCTTCATTTCCCATGAACCTCGACTCTATCTTTCACGCAGCCCAAGAAGCCTTTCTATTCTATAAAAACCTTCCCGGAAAGGAAAAGGGAGCCTTTTTAGATACCCTTGCAGACACCTTGGAAGCTCATCGGGCAGAGATCGTCCCTTTGGCCATCAAAGAATCCAACCTGCCCGAAGGCCGAATCAACGGAGAACTGGGAAGAACGACTGGACAAATCCGGCTTTTCGCCAATTTGGTCAAGGAAGGAAGTTGGGTGGAAGCCACTATCGATCCGGCAATGCCCGACCGCACTCCTTTGCCTCGGGCTGATATCCGTCGATTCTTGACACCTCTCGGACCTGTCGTGGTCTTTGGTGCAAGTAATTTTCCATTGGCCTTTTCGACGGCGGGAGGTGATACCATTTCCGCTTTGGCAGCCGGATGTCCGGTGATTTACAAAGCCCATCCTGCCCATCCGGAGACCTCCAAAAAAGTGGCCGATTGCATTCATCAGGCCATTTTAAAGTGCGGGCTTCCATCTGCCCTGTTCACCCATGTGGAAGGAGGAATTGCCGAAGGACAGGCCTTGGTGAAGCATCCGATGACCAAAGCCGTGGCATTTACGGGTTCGCACGCAGGAGGCATGGCTTTGTTTAACCTAGCCAACCAGCGGGAAGAACCGATTCCTGTTTTTGCTGAAATGGGTTCGGTCAATCCTATTTTCTGCTTCCCTCAAAAACTGGAAAAAGAAAACGATGCCTTGGCAAAAGCCTTCATCGCCTCACTGACTCTTGGTGTGGGCCAGTTTTGTACCAATCCAGGATTGATTTTCGTTCCCGAAAAACAGGCTAAAGCATTCGAAACAGCCATTGCTTCGGAACTGAAGGATATTGCTGCAGCACCGATGCTGCATCCGGGTATTGCACAGGCCTATTATGACTCCATTCAATTTTTGGAATCACGAGAAGAACTGCGCTGGGTCAAAGTTGCTGATCCCAAACACTTGATCAACGGAAGTACGGCCTTGGCAGAGATCAAAGCTGCGGACTGGTTGAGGGACTCTTTGTTCCAAAAAGAAGTGTTTGGTGCCTTTGCCATGATGGTGGTGTACCAAAACGAAGACGAACTCTTGGAAATCGCCAAGCATCTTCACGGACAGTTGACCATCACCGTGTGGGCAGATGCTGAAGAGCTACAAAATCAGCTTTTCCTGATCAATCTCTTGGAAGAAAAATGCGGCAGACTACTCTTCAAGGGAGTCCCTACAGGTGTGGAAGTCGGCTATGCCATGCAGCATGGCGGACCTTTCCCTTCTACCACAGCTCCAAACAGCACCTCTGTGGGAGCTCATGCCATCAAGCGCTTTGCTCGTCCCATCGCTTTCCAGGATATGCCCCAGGACTTACTTCCAGATGCCTTGCGGGATGAGAATCCTTTGGGAATTTGGAGATTGGTGAATGGAGTCTATTCAAAATGAAAAACGAAGGAAATACTGTAGAAATAAAATAGAAAAATATCCCGCAAGCGGGATGAAATACTCGCTCCAGTCTCTATTTCACCGAACGAAGTGAGGTGTATTTCGACTGTATTTCTACCGTATTTCTACCGTATTCTCCCTTAATTTCAAATCTCAAACCTCGAATATCAAATCTAAATGCCCTCTAGACATACCTTCAGCTGCATCGATGCCCATACCTGCGGAAATCCCGTTCGGGTAGTTTCCGGAGGAGTTCCTTTTTTGAAAGGAAATACCATGCTGGAAAAGCGCCAATATTTTCTCGAAAACCTGGATTGGATCCGGACCGGGCTGATGTTTGAACCCCGAGGCCACGACATGATGTCGGGTTCCATGCTTTTTCCTCCGCATGACCCTGAAAATGACTTTGCTGTCCTCTTTATTGAGACTTCAGGTTGCCTGCCTATGTGCGGACATGGGACCATTGGCACGATCACCATTGCCATCGAGGAAGGACTCATCCATCCCAAAACTCCCGGCTTTCTCCGAATGGAAGCCCCTGCTGGTTTGGTTTTGGTGGAATACAAGCAGGAAGGAAAAAAGGTCAAGTCTGTTAAGCTGACCAATGTCAAGAGCTTTTTGGCTGCCGAAGGTTTGGAAATCGAAACGGATGAACTTGGGAAATTGACTGTAGACGTAGCCTATGGAGGCAACTTCTATTGCATCGTGGATCCACAGGAAAACTTCCCCGGAATCGAGCAGTTCAAAGCCGAACAACTCATCTCAATGGCGAGAGTACTTCGCCAAAAGATGAACGAGCGCTATGATTTTGTCCATCCAGAGCATGATCGAATCCGAGGTCTTTCCCATGTCCTCTGGACAGGCAAAACAATCGACCCAAGCAGTACTGCGCGAAATGCGGTTTTCTACGGTGACAAAGCCATCGACCGATCGCCATGTGGCACCGGTACATCCGCGAGAATGGCCCAATGGTTTGCCAAAGGATGGCTTAAGCCCGGGGATGAATTTGTCCATGAAAGCTTCATCGGGTCTAAGTTTATTGGCAGAATTGAGGAAGTGACCGAAATCGCCGGCAAGCCAGCCATTGTGCCAAGTATCGAAGGATGGGCCAAAGTCTATGGCTACAACACGATCATTTTGGACGACGATGATCCCTATGTCCATGGATTTCAAGTCATTTAAAAAGATGTTAGACATTAGACACAAGTATCAAGAAAAATCGATCAGGCTATGTTTTGATATTGCTCTTGATACAAAAATCTTGATACTTGATACTATCAAATGAAACCAACACTCATCATCGGCGGCGGAATCGTCGGCCTATTTTCGGCTTATTTTCTTCAAAAAGAAGGAATTGAGGTCACAGTCATTGATCAGACCGACATGCAGGACAACTGTTCCACCGGAAATGCCGGAATGATTACCCCAAGCCATATCATCCCTTTGGCCGCTCCCGGCATGATCAGCAAGGGAATTGCCTGGATGTTTTCTTCCAAAAGCCCCTTTTACATCCACCCCAAACTTGACCTCAAGCTGGCACAGTGGTGTTTGCTTTTCTTCAAAGCTGCCAATGAAAAAGTGGTGAACCGCAACATGCCGCACCTGAATCATCTTACACTTTTCAGCAAATCCCTCTACGTCAAATTTCAGCTGGAGCATCCGGAGTCGGCCGTTTCACTCTCGGAAAAGGGCCTGATGATGGTCTACCAAACCGAAGCGGTAGAAAAGGAAGAAATCGAATTGGCTCATCTGGCCGGAAAATATGGGCTGGAAGCGAATGTTTTGAATCCTTCAGAGGTCCAAAAACTTGAACCCAATCTCGAAGTGAAATCAAGAGGAGCCATATTTTTTCCGGGAGATTCACACCTTGATCCAGGAGCCTTGTATTCCTATTTGAAAAAATACCTCGAAGAAAAAGGAGTGAAATTCTTGCCTTCTACACAAGTCCTGGGCTTTGAAAAATCCGGATCAAAAGTCACCGCCGTTAAAACTGACAAAGGGAATTTGCAGGCAGAAAAAGTCATCCTTGCAGCAGGAGCCTGGTCTGCGCAATTGGCTAAGGACTTGGGCTTTTCCATTCCACTTATGGGAGGAAAAGGATACAGCTTTGTACAGGAAAACAAACCCGCGATTCAACTTCCAACTATCCTGACGGAACGAAAAGTAGCCGTAAGTCCCTATGGCACACAGGTTCGATTTGGTGGAACGCTCGAAATCGCCGGTACCAACCAAACCGTGAACCTCAACCGAGTCCGGGGAATTTTTGAATCCATCAACCAATATTACCCTGCTTTTGAAGCCAAGTTTCCAGAAGAAAGCCAAATTTGGAAAGGCCTGAGACCCTGCTCACCGGACGGTTTGCCATACATAGGATATGCTCCGGGTTTGGAAAATGTCCTGGTGGGAGCCGGACATGCCATGCTTGGGGTCACCATGGCACCGGCTACCGGCAAACTCTTGGCAGAATTGCACCAGAAAAAAGCCACTTCCATGGAGATGAGTGGATTTGAAGTAGGGAGGTTTGGGTAAATGCCCATTCAAACAGAACAAATCAACCACGGCCTTGGGATGACCTTGGCCGTTTTGTTTGCCGGTAATTCGAATGGAAAACCTAATTTTGGTTCATGAAGAAATTGACAGCAATCCTCCTTTTGGCCTTGGGGCTTAGTTCCTGCGAGCAAACCTGGCTGCCAAAGCCTCCAGGCTACAATCGGATTGATCTTCCCGCGCATGCCTATCAAGAACTGACCGGGGAGTATCCTTACCGGTTTGATTTTTCACAGGCAAGCCAAGTCGAAGCGGATTCTTTTAATCTGGCAGAAAAAACATGGATCAACCTCAATTATCCAGAACTGGGGGCGAAAGTTCACCTCACCTACAAGCGGATTGACGGAGAAAACGTAGACTTCAAAACGCTTTCCAACGATGCTTTTAAACTAACCGCCAAGCATCAGATCAAAGCCTACGGGATTGAAGAGGGGATCTTACTTACCCCAAATGGTTACACCGCAGTCGTCGCGGAACTGACGGGTGAAGTACCCACGCAATTCCAGTTTTTTGTCACCGACTCCACCACCCATTTTCTCAGGGGAGCGCTCTATTTCAATACAGCAGTCAAAAATGACTCCCTTGCCCCGGTCATCGAATACATCAAAATTGACATGACCCACCTGATGAACACCGTGAAGTTTTTAGAATAAAAAAAGCCCGATTTTTGGATCGGGCTTTGAGTTTATGTTAAGTCGTTTTTAGTGTAGATTTTTCCAGGATTTGATGATAATTCCGCCACCGATCAAAGCAACCACTGCTGCGATGAATCCCGGAACTATATTTCCGTAGATGAAAAATCCAGTCGAGAAAAGTGCCGCATAGACCATAAAAGTCCCTACAAGCATCAACCCGATTTCCTTTCCCAAACTTCCTTTTTCCTCTTTCTCCTTTGGATATCTATCCAACAGTTTTTTCCAACCATAAGATGCTGGAGTCACTTTTCGGTAGAAGGAAAGCAGCACTTCATCCTTCTCAGGCTGGGTCAGGAAAGTTACCAAAAGCCAACCTACCGTGGTGATGGAAACCGAATAAATCAATTTCAGGTACGCTTGATTTTCCGGAATGTCGATCAAGCCCATGCTGGGATTGATCACCTCAAAGAAAATGGCCACCACAAATGAAATCGCCATGGCGGAGATCTCCGTGTAGGCGTTGATTCTCCACCAGAACCAGCGAAGAATAAAGATCAAACCCGTCCCTGCGCCGATTTGAAGCAGGATATTGAAGGCATTCAAAGCAGAGGATAGTGCCAAAGCTAAAGTGGCTGAAAGCACCATTAACACTACCGTGGAAATTCTTCCGACGGCAACCAACTGCTTATCCGTCGCATCAGGCTTGACAAATCTAAGGTAGAAGTCATTGACTACATAGCTGGATCCCCAGTTGAGATGGGTCGATAGCGTGGACATCACCGCTGCAATCAAGGAAGCCAAAACGATTCCGATCAAGCCAGTCGGTAAATAAGTGAGCATGGCAGAATACGCCAGATCATCCCCGAGTTTATCCACAGGAATATTGGGAAAAGCTGCCTGCAAATCAGAAATGTTGGGGAAAATCACCAACGAACCTAGGGCAACAATAATCCAAGGCCAAGGTCTCAGTGCATAGTGTGCGATGTTGAAAAACAGGGTGGCGCCGATGGCATTTTTCTCATCTTTGGCTGAAAGCATCCGCTGGGCGATGTATCCACCACCTCCTGGCTCGGCACCCGGGTACCAAGTGGCCCACCACTGAATGGCAATCGGCAAGATGAAAATCGGGATGTACACATTGGGATCTGAAAAATCAGGCAGGAAGTCCAACTTGGTAGCCACTACCTCATGCGCCAACAAATTACTCAATGAACCGATTTCAGGAAGGTCGAGTACGTAATAGGCTGCTCCAAAGGAACCGATCATCGCGATGAAAAACTGAAAGAAGTCAGTCAATAACACGCCTTTAAGACCTCCCAGTGAGCTATAGATCACCGTCACAATTGAAGCAATGAGAAGCGTCTGGATCGGAGACAGTCCCAGCATCACACCGCCAATTTTGATGGCTGCCAGGGATACGGTGGCCATGATCACCACATTGAAGAATACTCCAAGGTAAATGGCCCGGAAAGCTCTCAGGAATGCAGCCCCTTTTCCGGAATAGCGCATTTCATAAAATTCCAGATCAGTAGTCGCTTCAGATCTTCTCCAGAGTTTGGCATAGACAAACACGGTCAGCATCCCGGTCAGCAAAAATGCCCACCAAGCCCAGTTACCGGCTACCCCATTTTTCCGAACAATATCTGTCACCAAATTGGGGGTATCAGCTGAGAAGGTGGTAGCCACCATGGAAACACCGAGGAGCCACCAAGGCATATTGCGACCGGAAAGAAAGAACTCCTTGGCTGAGCTTCCGGCGGATTTGGCCGAAAACAGACCAATCAATAAAGAGATAATAAAGAAGGCTGCAATGATGCCCCAATCTAATACCGTTACATTCATAGTTTTGGGTTTAAACTAGCGGACAATTAACAAAAAATTTATCTTAATTAGGAAAGTCTTTTTTAATTTTTTTGAAAAATTAGACATACTTCACACCCTGATAGAAATTTTTCTAGGAAGAATCCCCCAGAAGAGGAAAAAAACTAATTCTCCCTATTTTCGCAGCATGTACCAGCAGTTGATCCAGCCTATTTCACAGGCCTATTCTTTTGATCCCAAGTTTCAGATTAGTATCAAACCCCTGGGAGAAGGCCTCATCCATGAGACGCTATTAGTAGAAAATGGGCCAAACAAATGGGTTCTTCAGGGCTTCAACGAAGCCGTTTTCAATTTTCCTGACCGAATTGATTACAATCTGTCCTTGTTGAGTAACTATTCCCAAACTCACACGCTTCCTTTTTTGCTTCCCTTGCCTGTTTTGAACAACGCGAACAAGGGGCTGACTGAGGTAGCTGGCAAGAAGTTCCGATTGTTTGAATTTGTCCAGGGGAAAACCCTTCAGCAAGTAGACCATTCCCGATTAGCCTACCTTGCTGCGGAGGCTTATGGACAATTTGCCAAATGGGCAAAGGAAATCAGCGGTGAAAAAATGCAGGAAACCATCCCGAATTTCCACCGGTTGGATCTCCGGTATCAAAAACTGCTGGAAGTCAGCCAAGGAACAAAAAGCCTTTCCCCGGAAGAGCAAAGCATACTAAATTTCTACCAAAATCAAATCCATCTGGTAGAATGGTACCTCAAACAACTTGCCCTTCTTCCTTTACGAGTCACACACAACGACACGAAAATCAACAACCTGATTTTCTCAGAAAATCTTTCCCAGGTACAGGCTCTGATTGACTTGGACACGGTGATGGGAGGCTTTTTGATGTATGATTTCGGGGACTTGGTCCGGACGGTCGCCTGCAGTCTGCCTGAAACCTCCACAGAATGGGAGGAAATCCGATTTAACCCGGAGCGTTTTGAAGAATTGCTCAAGGGCTATTGGGAAGGGGTGAAGGACATGGCAACTGCGGAGGAAGCCCGATCCCTGCTTTTTGGAGGGGAAGTCATGACGCTGATCATGGGTCTTCGCTTTTTCACCGATCATCTCCAGGGAAACATCTACTACCGGGTAAGCTATCCTGAGCAAAACTTCCACCGGGCAAAAAACCAGATGGTTTTCCTTCAGAGTCAACAGGACAGCCGGGAAAAATTAACCGGAATCTGGGAGAAAATAACCGGAAGGAGCTTCTGAAGGCTGACAATTGAATTCAAAATCTTGGCTTTTGAACTGTCCGGGGTTTAATTTGCTTTCCCCAAAAAATCAGCTCACTTGTCAGGAATCTTTGATACCCGAATCGAATACCTCAAAGGCGTCGGCCCACAAAAGGCCGAACTGCTCAACAAGGAACTGAATATTTTCACCTATGGGGACATGCTTCAGCATTACCCCTTTCGATACGAGGACCGCACCAAATTTTTCAAAATCCGAGAGCTAAACGAAGACCTCGAAAACGTACAGGTAATAGCCCGGATCAAAAATGTAGAACTTGTCGGTTCTGGCGGAAAAAAGCGTCTGGTGGCCCATGTTTTTGACGATACCGGGGAAATGGAAATGACCTGGTTCAAGGGCATCCAATGGGTCCAAAAGAAATTACCCGCAGGCGTAGCATTTATTTTCTTTGGAAAACCCGCCCAATATGGCCGAAAATGGTCCATGGCCCATCCGGAATTGGAGCCTGTGACGGCAGCCAATGAAAAGCGGAACAACTTCCAGCCGGTCTATTCGACTACCGAAAAACTCCGGGCAAAATTCTTGGATTCAAAAGGCATTTCCCGAATACTTGAGCTTCTCCTACCTGCTGTCTATCCGCAAATACCGGAAACGCTTTCCCCGGAAATCCTCCACCAATACCAATTGCTGGGAAAGCAGGAGTCCATCCGGCAGATTCATTTCCCTACTGGACCTGATTTACTTCACCGGGCGAGGAAGAGGCTGAAGTTTGAGGAATTCTTTTACCTCCAGCTTCGCCTGCTGATGATGAAAGTGACCCGGACTCAAAAGTCCCGCGGCCAAATCCTGTCCAACACCGAACTGCTCACTGACTTTTATAAAAATCACATCCCCTTTGAACTGACCAAAGCCCAAAAGCGGGTGATCCGGGAAGCCTTTGCCGATATGAAATCCGGTAAACAGATGAACCGACTGATCCAAGGCGATGTGGGAAGCGGAAAAACCATGGTGGCCTTTATCTGCATGCTGATCGCGATCAGCTCCGGAGCTCAGGCCTGTCTGATGGCCCCTACGGAGATTTTGGCCAACCAGCATTTCGAGGGTCTAAAGCATTACGCCGATATGATGGGCCTGAAGATCGCTTTGCTGACCGGATCTGTGAAAAAGTCGACCCGTAAAATCATCCACGAAGAATTATTGACCGGTGAGCTCAAAATCCTGATCGGTACTCATGCTTTGCTTGAAGATGTGGTACAATTCAAAAATCTGGGATTGGCCATCGTCGATGAGCAGCACAGGTTCGGAGTAGCCCAGCGCGCTAAACTTTGGGCGAAAAATGAAGAATTCATTCCGCACGTTTTAGTCATGACGGCTACCCCAATTCCTAGGACGCTTGCGATGACGCTTTACGGTGATTTGGATGTGTCGGTGATCGATGAGCTTCCAGCTGGAAGGAAACCCATACAGACCGTCCATCGCTACGACAAGGATCGGCTGAAGGTCTTTGGATTTATCAATGAAGAGGTCAAAAAAGGCCGTCAGGTCTACATCGTCTACCCACTCATCGAGGAATCCGAAACCATGGACCTGAAAAATCTCATGGATGGCTACGAAAGTATAGCCAGGGCTTTCCCTCAGTACCACATCAGCATCGTTTACGGGAGTATGAAAGCCGAAGATAAAGACTTCGAAATGCAGCGCTTTGTAAAAGGAGAAACCCAGATCATGGTTGCTACCACCGTAATCGAAGTTGGGGTCAATGTCCCCAATGCCTCCGTGATGATCATCGAAAACGCGGAGCGCTTTGGCCTATCCCAACTTCACCAGCTTCGGGGCCGAGTCGGTCGGGGAGCAGAGCAAAGCTATTGCGTACTGATGAGCAAGCTGGAGCTTTCGAAAGATTCAAGAATCCGGTTGGAAACCATGGTGAGAACAAATGATGGATTTGAGATTGCAGATGTCGACCTCAGATTACGCGGACCGGGTGATCTGATGGGTACGCAGCAAAGCGGAATTACCGATTTGTTGATCGCAGACCTAAGTAAGGATGCGCCAATCTTGACGTTGGCAAGGGATGCGGCTCAGCAATTGTTGGCAAATGATCCAGAGCTTACTCAACCCGAGAATGCTGCGATTTTACGGCAAGTGAAGCAGCAGAAAAAAACGGCGGTGAATTGGAGCAGAATCAGTTGATGTACGAGTTACGATTTTTGATTTACGACATTTAATGGCACTTCATTCTTAATTCCAAATAGTTGATTTCTAAAAAAGCGTTAGAAGTTCGCTTAGGTGTCGTAAATCGTAATTCGAAAATCGTAAATACCCTATACCTGCCATCATCTTTCTATTTCCTCGAGAAAAGCTTTCCAATTCGTCTGAAAATTTGCTTTTCCTTTTCCCAGAAAAACTTAAACTGTCCGAAAATAAACCCGTAGATCAGCAAGAAAATCTGGTAAAGCGGTAGCACCAGCAGGAGATACAGTACGGTATTGATGAACCCCTGTCCACCACCCCGCTCGATACCAAAGAAGTTCAAAATGGGATTTTTGATAAATAAAATGGTAAATCCGGTGCAGGCAAAAACCACCAAAACCATCACTACCTGAAAAAGGCTTTCAAGCTTCCACTTGGTCTGAAGTCGCTGGAGAAAGCCGGGTTTTTCGTTTTTCATGGCCAAAAGTAGTAAGAAAGATTCTAAAGAAAAGAGCCAGATTTCACTGGCCCATTTTCTTGATCATTGCGCTAAAAAGGCAACTAGTTCAACGTTCAAATCGTCCAATTTTTCAATTGCTCCAATCAAACACTCCCTCATTCAGACTCTTCAAGGCCTGAACTTTGAATTGAGCATCTACCAGGATAGACACGTTGTGCTTGCTTCCTCCGAAGGACACCATCCGTACGGGAATGTCCACCAGAGAATCCAGTACAGACTGGAGCGCACCTTTGGTCTCGGCCACTTTATTCCCAACCACACAGATGATCGCTTGATTGCGGTCGACTTCCACGGTACCAAAGCTTTGAAGCTCGGTTTGGATTTGCTCCAAATTACTTAAGTCATCGATCGTCACAGAAACCGCGACCTCAGAAGTCGTAATCATATCGATCGGCGTCTTGTACTTCTCAAACACCTCGAAGATTCTTCTCAAAAAGCCATAAGCCAACAGCATCCGGCTGGATTTGATTTTGATGGCGGTGATGCCGTCTTTGGCTGCGATGGCTTTCACACCGGTATTGGCAACTTCCGCTTTGATCAAAGTACCCGCCGCACTTGGCTCCATGGTATTGAGCAATTTCACCGGGACGTTGTAAAGCTGTGCTGGCCAGATCGAGGCAGGATGCAGAATCTTTGCTCCGAAATAGGCAAGCTCGGCCGCCTCATCGAAGGAAAGCTCAGCAATCGGACGGGTGCGGGTCACAATCCTTGGATCATTGTTGTGCATGCCATCGATATCCGTCCAAATCTCACAGACGGAAGCCTGAATCGCAGCTGCAACAAGTGAGGCGGTATAATCACTTCCCCCACGCTTGAGGTTGTCCACTTCATTTCGGTGGTTTTTGCAGATGTAGCCCTGGGTGATGAATAATCTTCCCTCAGGATATTGGGCAAGAATTGATTTCAGCTTTTCCGAGATTTTACCCAATTCCGGTTCGGAATTTTCATCGATGCTCATGAATTCCAAAGCCGGAAGGAACACCGCCGGAATTTCCAACTCTTCCAATAAGGTGTAAAACAGCTTCGTGGAAAGAAGCTCTCCCTGAGCCAGAATGTCGCGGTTGATCGCTTCGTTGAAGGAAATTTTCAGCAGGATATTCAAAAACTCAAAGTGCTCCCGGATGATCTCTTCTGCCTTGGCCTGAGCAGAAGCAGTTTTCAATAAGGCTGGATAAAAAGCGAGGTAATGAGCATGAAGGGTATCAATCCGCTCCTTGGCGAGATTTTTATCGCCTGATGCCAATGCCTCACCGATACCAACCAAGGCGTTGGTTGTACCGGAAAGGGCTGAAAGCACAACGATCGTAGGTTCATCACCTCGGGTAATCAAGTCCTTGACTTGGTGCATGCGCTCGGGACGGCCCACGGAGGTGCCGCCGAATTTCATGATTTTCATAAAAGGGTCTGTATAGGTTGAGAATTAAAATCCAAGCATCTTGATGGCTGTGATAGCTGCTTCGTCGCCTTTGTTGCCGTGCTTGCCACCTGCTCGATCCATCGCCTGTTTTTGAGTATTTGGGGTCAAAACCCCAAAAATCACCGGTTTGTTGTATTTCAGGCTGACATTGGTGATTCCGTGAGCTACTGCATCACAGATAAAATCGAAGTGGCGGGTTTCGCCCTGAATCACACAACCCAAGCAAAGGACTGCATCAATCGACTCGTCTTGTGCCATCCATTGGGCTCCGAGAGAAAGCTCGAATGAACCAGGAACATTCTTTCGAATGATGTTTTCTTTTTTTGCCCCATGCTGAATCAGGGTCTGATAAGCCCCGGAATACAACGCCTCGGTCACTTCCTCGTTCCACTCCGAGACCACGATGGCGAATTTTTTGGAGCTGATATCCTGAATGTTTTTTGAACTATGCTCGCTTAGACTTTTTAGTGCGGTTGCCATGAATATCTGTTGTTGAAAATGGGATTAAAACAAAAAAGAGCAAGACCCAGGGCCTTACTCTTCTAATATATGCGGGACACACCAGCATTACTTAGCGGCAAGGCCTTCTAAGCGAGCTTTGTGTTTTCGTGCTGTTGCGTATTCAAATGATTCGTAGTACTTCTCCTCGATTTCAGTGTAGGTAGCAATAGCATCTTCCACCTTACCCGATTCTTCCTGAGCCACGGCAAGCTTCACCAAATACTTTGGTGTGGTATACTTGTTCTCGTTGGTCCGAGCTGCTTTGGTATAATTTGAAATTGCCTCGTCGATATTTCCCAGCTCAAGATTGGCATCCCCGATCAGGGAATAAGCCTTAGACTGAACTAGGTAGTCGTCAGCAGAAAATTCTTCCAAATGAGTCAATGCGTTTTGGAAATCCTTCTGTGAAAGATAGATCGAACCGATGTAGAAATGAGCCAGATTAGCGGCATCCGTTCTTGGATAGTCCTCCACAATGGTCAAAAGACCCTTATTGATCCCATCTCCATTCAGTGCAAATTCAATACTGTCTTGCTCGTAAAAATATACGGCCTGAAACATTTCGGCCTGGGCCTTTTCGTTTTGGTTTTGATTGTTGATCTGGAAGAAAAGAACTCCGCCGATCAGCACTACTGCAGCGGCCAATACTCCAGCCAGAATTTTACTGTTCTTTTTCAAAAAATCTTCACCCTTCCCGATTCTGTCTGCCAATACCTCAGGATTTTCAAGCAGATCGTTGTGGTGTTCTTTTTTGGATGATTTCGTTGCCATGTTACTCAAATTTCGGTCGCAAATATACGGTTTTTATCAAATACACAAGCCCAAAGAAAAAAGCCATGAAGTCTTTCTGATTTCATGGCTTTCGCTGTCGTTCAAGCTGTTTTACTCCATCACAAAAGGATAATCCTCCTGTACGTAAACATCCTTAAAGGCATCCATTCCGTCAGGCCAAGGAGATTCTTCGGCAAATTTCACCGCATCGTCTACTTGCTTTTTCACCTTCTTGTTGATGGCATCGATTTCTTCCTCGGTAAGGATGCTGTTTTCTTTTATGGTCGCTAGTACCTGCTCGATGGGGTCGCGCTGCTTGTATTCCTCGACCTCCTCTTTGGTTCTGTATTTCTGAGGATCCGACATGGAGTGGCCTTTGTATCGGTAGGTTCTGAATTCGAGCAAAGTAGGTCCATCGCCTCTTCTTGCGCGATCAGCTGCCTCAGCAACCGCCTCATGTATCGCCTCTACGTTCATTCCGTCTACCGGAAATGATGGCATGTCATACGCTTCGCCGATTTGGTAAAGCTCGGTCACATTGGAGGTCCGGGCCACTGAAGTACCCATCGCGTAGCCGTTATTCTCGATCACAAAAATCACAGGCACTTTGTACAACATGGCCAAGTTGAACGCCTCATGCACTGCACCTTGGCGCACAGCACCATCACCCATGTAGCAGATTGCCAGGTTTTTAGTGCCTTTGTATTTCTCTGCAAATCCAAGACCCAATCCCATAGGAACCTGAGCTCCCACGATTCCGTGACCGCCTACAAAATTCCGCTCTTTATCAAAGATGTGCATCGAACCGCCTTTTCCTTTGGTAGTCCCTGTTGCTTTGCCAAACAATTCAGCCATCACAGCACCCGGATCGGTACCCAATCCCAGGGGATGAGCATGGCAACGGTATGCAGTAATCCACTTGTCATCCTTAGTCAAGGCACTGATCGAACCTGAAGCGCAGGCTTCCTGTCCGATGTATAAGTGACAAAATCCACGGATTTTTTGCTGACCATAAAGTTGTCCTGCTTTTTCCTCGAATCTTCTCATCAGGAGCATGCTTTCGTACCAAAAGCTGTACGTCTCCTTCGAATATTTCACTTTAGACTTGGTCGCTGCAGTTTTCTTTGCCATATCGTACTGATCAAAATATGCTATTTTAGGCCCCAAATATAGTAATCCCGACCTAAAAATCAGGATGCCGCTTAAATAATTACCGCCTGCATGCATCTGGAGTCCATCGATTTAATCCAGTTTAAAAACCATCTCAAAACCACCCTTCAGTTCAGCCCTCAGCTGAACTGCATGGTTGGATTGAACGGCAGCGGAAAAACCAATATCCTGGATGCGATTCATTATTTATCGCTGACCAAGAGTGCGGTGCAAAGCAGCGATTCACTGAATATTTCCCACGGTCAGGAGTTTTTTGCGATCAAAGGCAAATTTCAGATTGAGAGAAAACCGCTGGAGGTCAGATGTACTTTTGAAGCAGGAAAGAAAAAGTTGATTTACCAAAACGGAAAGGCGCTCGACAAAACCAGTGAGCATGTCGGTCGGATTCCACTTGTCTTAATCGCTCCGGACGATACCGAACTCATCAAAGGAGGCAGTGAAGGCAGGCGGAAATTTTTTGACGGATTGATCTCGCAGCTGGATCATCCTTACTTGGATCAATTGATCCGCTACCATCATTTTTTGAAACAGCGAAATGCCTTGCTCAAGCAGTTTGCAGAGACAGGGAGACGGGACCTTACCCTGCTGGGAAGCTATGACCAGGAACTGATCCGACTGAGTATCCTATTGGCAAACCGAAGGGCAGAATTATTGGAACAGATGGCATTCTTGCTTCAGGATCATTATTCGGAGATCTCCAATGGCAACGAAGAAGTCTCCGTCAGCTATCAAACCGAAACGCTAAGGCCGGATTTTGCGGAATATTTTCTCAGCCTTCGGCAAAAAGACC
>CAYONF010000078.1:0-1927 GCA_964405255.1 uncultured Limnohabitans sp.
AAACATATTGCTTCTAGTTTTTATAAGTGTGCCAATCTATTCCCAGACTTATCTAACTTCAGAAGTAATAGAGAAGGCTGAATCACATTTAAAAAAAGCTGTTGGCGAAGATCTATTTTATTTTTTCAAACTTGATCCAGATTCTTACTATGAATACAAAAGTAGAACGGGCAAAACTAGGTGGGAAAATATCAACAAAGGGAAAAAGACAAAAGGAAACTTTGTTAATGGGGAAAGCATACGATTTATTTTATACCATCCGGAATTTCCATATCTATATGTCAACAAAAGAATTTCTGTCCAATTAGCTTCTGACCTAAGTTTGAAGTCTGAAATTAACCTAGATAGAATCCTCGACTAAGCGGAGCTTGCAATCCCGGCTAGCCGTAGATTCTAGTCAGTCTAATTGAAGTTCAAATGGTCACTGGGTGAAGTTTGCAACTTCACCCTGATATCCCCCCTCTGAGTGTAGAATAACCGTTTGACTAGGCGTAGATTATTCTCCCCCTTGTAGGTGTAGTCTTTATTCAGAACCTTTGAAGTGCAATTTGGCGCTGGGTGGAATTTGTAATTCCACCCTACTATCCTTTCGAATTTGTAATTCGAAAAACCCTTCACCAGGAGTAGAATCATTCTACTAAGCGGAGTTTGAAACTCCGCTTTCTCCCAACCCAAACCGATACATCCTACACCGGAACAACACATTGCCTCCTTTGGACGTGAAAAAACCAAAACATCAATCCAGCAACCGATGAACCACTTGTTTTCCTTTGTTTTCCTGCTGCTTCTTTCCTGTCAAAACGGCCCTAATTCCACTCAGGAAGCGACTGTCGATCGGGAAGTGTCCGCATTGGACACCTCCTACCGGTGGACCAAGGTCCTCGACAGCGCTGCTTGGAGGAAAAATTACAATTTCCAGCTCTTCAGCATCAGGGATACCCTTTGGGTTTTTCATCCGGATGGGACTTGGTTTGCCACAGACGGCATCACTTGGCAAAAATCTACCCTGCCCAATGCAATCAAAAACCAGGCTTTTTTGGATTACGTCGAGTTCAAAGGGGCCGTCTATGGACTTGGGTATCTGGACGGCAACATCGAGCAGTTTGAGTTTAGGCCTGAGATCTTCAAGACCTCGGATCTCAAGACTTGGACCACGCTGTCCCGGGACAGCAATTTGCCCAAACGCTTTTTTTACCACCCCTTCGTTTTTGACGACAAAATTTGGATCATCGGCGGAGAGGATCCCAACACCCGGTATTCGGACATCTGGAACTCTGCAGACGGCATACAATGGATCAAGCAAAAAGACAATTTGCCCTTTGGCCCGCGAAGCGGAAGTCAGATTGTTCTTCTACAGGACACCTTATACCTCCTGGACCATGATGTGTGGCGCTCGACAGATGGCCTGAATTGGGAGCAGGTGACCGAGGAAATTGTCCCCGGAGAAATGCTATTCGGCTATTCGGCCCAAATATTTGACGATCAGATATGGCTCTTGGGATGCAACAGAAACGGGCAATTTACCAGTCAGGTCTTGGTGAGTTCGGATGGGAAAAACTGGTCCAGCCAGAATGCCCCCTGGTTGCCACGTGGCGGGATTGCTGCGACAGTGCATGACCACAAGATCTACCTGACCGGTGGCAAATATGGAGGCACTCCCAACCATCCGGAGTTCAGATATGACAATGACTTGTGGACACTGGAAAAAAAATGAGCTGGCAATTTTCCCCTGCTAAGCCTAGTACCTAATCAGAAGCGCTGAGGGCTTCACTGGGAGTAGAATCAATCGACTAAGCGGAGCTTGCAACTCCGCTTTCCTATTTTTAGGAATTTGCAATTCCCTTCTTGCCGGAAAAAGCCTACTCGAGTCAGTTTTAAACTCCCCTCAGTCACTTTTTTACTCAATTGAGTCGGTTCGGAAGTAACT
>CAYONF010000078.1:2027-19781 GCA_964405255.1 uncultured Limnohabitans sp.
TTAGAATGATGCAGGACTTTTACTTTTTTTAGGATGGTTGAAAAACTCAGACAGCACATCATTGGTCGGCTGGGCAAAGAGCCGGAAAATCTCCACCTGGTCATTCCCCATTTCGAACCGATTTCCACCAAACGGGGAGAGCACCTTCTCCAGGCAGGCGAAGTTTGCCGATATGTTTATTTTCTGCTGGAAGGCTGCCTGCAAGTGTATGTGATTGATAAAAGCGGCAACGAATCTACCCGGGAGCTCTATGTGGAAGACCAATGGGTGACGGACATTTTTGGTTTTCAAAACCAAATCCCTTCCACCGAATTCATCAAGTGTGTGGAGCCCTGTCAACTGCTGAGAATCAGTTATGCGTCCTTTCAACAACTCGCCACAGCCGTGCCCCAGTTTGCTGCGATCTACCAACAAATCCTCGAAGTTTCTTACAACAATACCGTGTACCGGGTCAATACGCTCACTTCAATGGATGCGCTGGAGCGGATCAGGTGGTTTCAGGAAAACAAACCCAAACTCAAAACCCGGATTTCCAGCAAATTGATCGCCTCCTACCTGGGCATCAGCCCGGAAACCATGACCCGACTCAAATCCAAATTGTAAAACCTTGACAATTGTCAAGAGAAAAAGAACCGCTCTTTCTGAGTTTTGATCCGAATCAAATCTCAACATCATGAAAGAATTCTTATTGCTCTTTTGGAACGAAACGGGAGATGGCCGTTACCAAATGGATCCCGAACAAATGAAAAAAGGGATGGAAGCCTGGCAGGCCTGGATCGGTCAACTGGCCCTAAAAGGGAAGCTGATCTCCACCAAACCCATCCAATACCAGGGAATGCTGGTAAGCAACGAAGGTGAGGAAAACACCCCCTGCATTCTAGAAAAAAAAATGGTCACCGGCTACCTGATCTGCAAGGCTGAGTCCATCGAGGAAGTGAGTGAATGGGCCAAGTCCTGCCCGATCCTGATGAGCCCGGCTGGGTTTACAGAAATCAGGGAAGTAGCACCTTTTGAACTTTAACCCAATGGAAAAGCTACTCAATCTGGGAAGATGGCTGTTTCCGCTATCCTTCCTGATGTATGTCGGTCTTCATTTTGGACAGCCGGAAATCGGAGCCAGCTTTGTACCCGCTTGGCTACCTGCCCCCTTGTTTTGGAATTACTCTACAGGAGTATGCATTCTGGCCTTCATTGTGAGTGCACTTTGGGGAAAATACGATAAGCTGAGTACCCTTCTGATGGCGTTGTATGTCTTGTTGATGATTGTCTTGGTTCATCTTCCCAGAGCTGCGGAATCTGAAAATGATATGCTCAATATCTTCAGAAATATTATGGTGATCGGGGCATTGTTGGTTTATGCAAAGTATGTGACCAAAGACCATCGAATCGTCGAATGAAAAGCCTCATGGCAAAAAGCCGGCGTAGGAAATCCCTGCGTCGGCTTTTTTGCTTTATTGGCGGCACGACGATCCATTTTCCACTTTCTATATCCATTCATTTACCCCTCTAGGCAGTGTTCCTTATTTCAATCCCAGAAGTCCGATTCGGCACTGAGTGAAGTCCTGACCACGATAGGAAAGAAACTTCAGCCCATTATCCTTCCCAACCCGATAGCCATCGGGGAGCGAATAGAAGTCTTCTTATCCTACGAATTTGGATTCGGAAGATTATTGCATCTCATTTCAGGTAGGGTTTTTGCGAATTCAACCTGCCCAAAATCCTGTTCCATGACTTCCTCTTTTCTCGGTTCCTGCCGAATGACCTTTTTCCTGTTCTCCGTGTATCTGATTGCCCTGTGTTGGATCATCGTGCTCAAATTCAATCTCAGCGCCTATCATGCGGGAGTAGAACGGAGTTTCAATTGGGTTCCTTTCCCCAGCCTTTTCAATCTTCCCGGTCAGGGAGATCTGAACGAGTCCCTGTTGAACATTTTTATTTTTATTCCTCTGGGTTTGTATCTCGGAATCCTGAGAAATGCATGGACGCTGGGGAGGAAAGCTGCCGGATTTTTCCTGCTCAGTTTTTTCTTCGAACTCTCCCAGTTCGTGATGAAAACAGGAGCCTTTGACGCAACCGACTTGGTGAATAACACGATGGGAGGCCTGGTGGGACTTGGGATCTTTTCCGGCTTGGAAAAGGCGTTGGGCAGCCAACTCAAAGTCCGGAAAATTCTCAATCTGATTTGCCTGATCGGCACGATCCTGATTTTATCCTTCTTGCTTTTCCTCAAACTGAACAACCTCTGGATTTTCCGAATGCAATTGCTGGAAAGGTAGCGGGGTACATGGTCCTCTTTAACCCGATTGCTAAATTCGGACGGAAGTGACTTCTTCCCCGGTATCGTCATCTTGGGAAAGAATGCTTATTTTCATGTGGTTATAATTTGATTTTTGATGGCCACATGGAATGCCCTCAATAATTATCTCCCTGTATGAGAAGCAATTATTATGAGCATTTCATCAAAACTCTCCTTGCCATGACCTTTTCCAGCCCTTTAAAAATCACCTCCTTAGCCCTTATCTTTTGGGTTGGAATGGTCGCATGTTCTTTTGGCCAAGCCAACAAAGCCAGCAAACCCAATATCATCGTCATTTTTGCCGATGACCTGGGCTATGGGGATTTGGGTGTCTTTGGCAATCCCAACATCCGCACGCCCCACCTGGACCAGATGGCCTATGAGGGGCAAAAATGGACGAATTTCTACGTGGCGGCACCAGTTTGCACACCCAGCCGTGCCGGTTTGTTGACGGGCAGACTTCCCATCCGCTCCGGGATGACGAGCGACAAGCGGGGCGTATTGTTCCCGGATTCCAAGGGAGGTTTGCCACAGTCTGAACTCACCATTGCCAAGGTTTTGAAGCAGGTCGGCTACCAAACTGCCGCTATTGGCAAGTGGCATTTGGGTCATTTGGCTCCCCATCGTCCTACGGATCATGGCTTTGACAGCTATTTTGGGATTCCCTATTCCAATGATATGAACCGGGTGGAAAATATCGAGGGACTGAACTGGATCGATGCACAGATCCAATTGGCAGAAGAGGAACGGTTTCAGGCCTACAATGTCCCGCTGATGCGAAATGAGGAAATCATCGAACAACCCACAGACCAGCAAACACTGACCCAGCGCTACACGGAGGAAACCCTCCAACAGATCAAAAAGATGAAGGGAAGTCCCTTTTTCATCTACCTGGCTCATTCGCTTCCGCACATTCCCCTCTTTCGCTCTGAGGAATTCAAGGGGAAGTCCCTAGCTGGGATTTATGGAGACGTGATCGAAGAAATCGACTGGTCTGTAGGACAAATTCTCCAGACACTAAAAGAGGAAGGACTGGACGAAAATACTTTGGTAGTCTTCACCTCTGACAATGGCCCCTGGCATATTTTCAAAACCCAAGGGGGTTCGGCGGGTCCGCTGAGGGGTGCCAAAGGCGGGACTTTTGAAGGAGGGATGCGGGAACCGACCATTTTCTGGTGGCCTGGACAGTTGAAACAGGGCGTAGTGATGGAGATGGGAACGACCCTTGACCTTTTGCCCACGTTCAGCCAACTGGCCGGAGCAAAACTTCCTCAGGATCGGATTTACGATGGGTATGACCTTTCTCCCCTTCTTTTTGGAACAGGCCTAGGACCCAGAGAGGTAGTGATTTACTACAATGGTACGGAAGTACATGCCATTCGCAAGGGGGAATTCAAAGCCCATTTTTACACCAAAAATGAATACGGCTACCAGACGGCCCATCCGATCACCGATCCTCCCCTGGAGATCAAAAACCAACGGACTCCCCATGACCCTCCACTCCTTTTCAATATAGCCTTGGATCCGGGAGAGCGATACAATGTGGCTGAAAAACACCCGGAGGTGATCGCTGAAATCCGGAAAATTCTCGAAGCGCATCTGGCTACCATCCAGCTGGTGGAGAATCAGCTGGAGAAGCAGTAACAGGGGGAAATTTGCTTTGGAGCTTCTTTTTAAAGACATTCAAAATCCCAGAACTACCCTGCTGAGCGTTGGATTTTCGCAGTTCATAGTTGGTTCGGAAAATCAAATTCAATCCCCAAAAAAATGCAAGAACAACCCAATTCACTACAAAACACTGCCTCTGAAGAAACCCCAAAAGTAACAGGAATCGGAGGGATCTTCTTTTTCTCTGAAAATCCCGAAAAGACCAGAGAATGGTATGCCGAAAACCTCGGGCTGGAGGTAAACCAATGGGGTTCCTCGTTTGAATTCAGAAATGCAAATCGACCGGAAGAAATCAATTACCTGCAATGGAGTCCCTTCAAGCAGGGCAGTGACTACTTTGCCCCTTCCAAAAAAGAATTTATGGTCAACTACCGCGTGCAAAACCTGGTCGGGCTGATCGAAAAACTCAAAGCCAACGGAGTGACCATTCTGGATTCGGTTGAAACCTATGAGTACGGTAAGTTTGTGCATATCATGGACTCAGAGGGAAACAAAATTGAACTTTGGGAACCGGTTGACCACGTGTTTACCGCTATGGGCGGGAAGACGACGAAATGAGGTCAAATTGGGACAAAGGCTTTTCTATCGGGCAGGACTTCCCCAATCCCGAAATGGGTATTGAAAAGAAGGCTATGGCTCAGTCGATCTGCTTGCCTGGGAATTTTGAGTTTGAAAACTGAGGAAAGAACTGGCTAACTTCAATCCAATGGGAGGCGCTGTAAGGTATAAAGTTTGCAAAAACGGGCATCGGTTTGTAAAAAGTTCCGACTGTCCGACTTGTCCGGTCTGTGAAAAAGACCGAAAACCGGAGGATCATTTCTTGTCTTTGCTCTCAGCACCGGCAAGACGGGCTTTGGAAAACAGGGGGATCACTACCCTGGAAGAACTATCCCAATTCACCGAAAAGGAAGTTTTGGGTTTTCATGGCATAGGCAAAAGCAGTATCCCGATCCTCAAATCCCTTTTGGAAGAAAAAACCGTTCCTTTAGGGAATGAAGCTTAATCCAAAAAGACCTATTTCGCTCGTGCTCTAGGGAAGAAATGAGTTTGAAGTTGTATGGGTAATCCTCATTATCTATCCGCATTTGCGTAGATGGCTGTCCAAGTCCCGATAGCCTTTAGGCCACTACACGAGAAAATAACTTCAACCCTCCATTCTCTTTGGCTTCTGGAAATAACCGGAATGGCCTCATAAACAAAAAACCGGATTTCCCCGGTTTCTGGTCTCAGTCTCCTTCTTCAGGTTCTGCCTGAACGATCTCATACATATTTTTCCCATCCACTTCCACCGGCATGTAGTAGGTATCTCCGTATTTGACGAACGTCTGATCCCCTACTTTGACTTCCTCTGCACCCTCCGGAAGATTGGAAACGACCGATCCTGCCGGAGGAGGTACCACAGTATATGTGCCGTCTTTTTGCTCATAGAAAGTTCCTCCATAATAGTAGTTGTTGATCGTAGGGCTTACCTCCACGACCTCTGAATTCTTAGGAATCACCTTCACTGTAGCTCCTTGTGGCGCTTCCACGACGACATATCCATCATCATCCTGAACGTAAAATACGCCTTCGTCATAGTGATAGTCCTGATTATCCACGGAGATTACAATGGCTGTAACCGCCAAGGTCGCTACAAAAAATCCCCAGGGGTGCCATACCGGACCCCAATAAAAAGGCGTGAAGGGATGATAATAATAGGGTCTGTACCAAGAAAAGCCATAACCTCCCCAAACATAAGGAGGACGGACATAGGGACGATATGGAGGGCGATAGGCCACATTTCTGTTATTTCTGATGACCGTATTGCGACTGTTGTCCACATTGATATTGACATCTCCTCTGCTTCGGTCCACATTGACCCGGTTATTGGACCCTCGGTCACCGGTATTCACATTATTCATCCGATTTCCACTATTGGAATTTCCGCTGTTTTTTATTGAGCCGACTTTGCTTTCTACTTTAGGCGTATTGGTGACCCGATTTGACCCACCGTTGAGCATGCCTCCATTTGAACTTGGTCGTGAAGCCGTAGGTCGGGAGGAATTTGCTGTGGTGGGCCTGGAGGCTGTGGGCTTTGAAGCTGGACGGGCAGTGGGTCTGGCAGTCGGATTGGAAGCGGGTCTGGAAGCCGGCCTTGAAGCAGCAGGTCGAGCTGACCCTCCTCCCCGAGTTGCTAAGCGCTGGGCTAAGGCAACATCAGAAAAGGTGAACAAAATGAGTGCAGCTAAAAAAAGCGTATATTTTAGATAGGAAGAATTAGATCTCATGGTTTAGTCTTTTTTGGTCCAGGAAATTTGTTTGGAATTAGGCGGAGGAAGAAATTCAAAAACTGAGTTCGGGTAAGTCTGATTTTCTTCCCAAGAATCAAAACTGACTTCAGTCTGACGGGCGTAGGGTTCACCCAAATAAGTCAAGACCACCTTGACCGGCTTCATTTCCAAATCCTGACTGATCCAAAGCTGCACAGTCATGGATTCATTGGCTGTACCGATGTGAAGCACTTGTCGACCGTCCAACGCAGTACTCCCCAGATATTCAATGTAATCCATGGATTCCATCAAGCTCTGAGAGAAGTCCGGATAGAGAAAATCTGCCAAGACCAGACTGACCCCAAACTCCTCATCCACCCAATCCAGCATTTCCAAGGTAGTTGCGGGGGCATCAGCCGCTGTGTAAAAATTCCCCTCCATGGAGTAATAAACCAGTTGGGAACCATTGTAAAAGTAAAAGTGATCCGAACCGTTCCGGTTTACTTTTCCGGCTAGCTTGTTTGGCCCCTGGAAAATAAATTCAGCAGACTTGAATTCTTTGATAAAAAAATTGTCTGCCAAACCGACGTCTTCAGCGGTACGGGTCGTGAACTTCAGGGAATTCAACTCCCCAAAGTACTCAGCCACTTTGTCCAAAATATGGAGGGCGGTGGAGTCATGCTGTATTTCCTGGCCTTGAAGTGAGATGGAAAAAAAGACAGCCAAAGTGAATAAAAGGATTTTCTTCATAGGAAACGGTTTGTATAAAAATCATCAATCAAAAAACGAAACAGAAAAAATCATTTTTTCCTCTTGCATCAATTCCCCAAATCTTTGCAAAAGTCCCCGAATCCCAGATTGAATCATTGTTTTCTATTGGGATAAATCCCCGTGTTCGAAAATCAATAAACCGGGTAAACCTAAGAAAGCTCTCGGTCCAATTCTTCGAGTGATTTCCCTTTGGTTTCCGGAAGGACCTTCCAAATCACCAAAAATCCCACAGCGCAGATCAGTCCATAGAGCCAGAAATTATTGGCCCATCCCAGATTTTCCTTGATGGCCGGAAAGAAATAAGTCAGGGTGAAATTTCCCACCCAATGGGCAAAAGCTCCGATGGAAATGGCAGCGCCCCTAACCCGCGTCGGGAAAATTTCCGACAAAACCACCCACAACAACGGCGCGAGGGAAATGGAGTAAAACATCACATTGAGCAGCACCAAAACCACCACGGGAGCACCGCCCAAATCCGCAAAAAAAGAATAACCCAAGCCGGCATACAAAAGCGTCATTGCCGCAAGGCACAGGAGCAGAATGGACTTTCTTCCGTATTTATCCACCGTCGCAAAGGTCACAAAAATGGAAGCAACCATCACCCCTCCGATCACAACGATATTGAGCATCATCTGCTTCAGGGTAAATCCTGCAGCCGTGAAAATATCCGCAGCATAGTAGATGACCACATTGATTCCGCTCCATTGCTGGAGGAAAGCCAGAAAAATCCCGATGCCGAGGAGTTTGAGCACGTTTTTCTTCAATAACTCTCCCAAATGAACTTCCCCCAGATCTCCTTCACTCAGGGTCGAAAGGGTCTCTGCGACTGAATCTTTGGCATAGCGCTCCCCGCCTATTTTGGTCAGGATACGATAGGCTTTGTCCTGTTGGTTGTTCTTGATCAGCCAGCGGGTGCTTTCCGGCACAAAAAACATCAGGACAAAAAACAGCATGGCCGGAACAGTCTCTGCCCCAAACATCCATCTCCATCCCTCCTGCCCGCTCCAACTGGCTGCAATGGCTGCGAAATCGGCATTTTCGGCCAAGTCTTTATCCATCAGCGAAATCTGCCAGTTGGCAATCTGGGCCAATAGGACTCCGAGCATGACCAGAAACTGATTGATCGTCACCAGCCGTCCGCGCTTTTCGGGAGGAGCAAGTTCAGAGATGTAAAGCGGAGAGAGATTCAGCGCGATCCCCATGCCTATCCCTCCTACAATCCGATAAAAGTTGAATCCCCAAAAGGTCACCGCCAGGGCGGTCCCGATCGCCGAAACCGTGAAAAGCAAACCTGCCAAGATCAACAGTCGCTTTCTCCCAAACCGGTCACTCAGGAAAATACACAACATGGCTCCAGCCATACAGCCTACCAAGGCCGAGCTTGTTCCCCAACCCTGGTCTTCTACCGAGGTGATGTTGAAATAGGGTTCGTAAAAAGGCTTGGCACCTCCGATCACCACCCAATCATACCCGAATAAAAAGCCGCCCAAAGCAGCGGTCAGACTGATCAGCCAGATGTAGGTTTGATTATAGGGATAGGTTGGAGTCATGGATTTTGGGTTTGGGATTGGTCTCCAAAAAATACCTGAAAATCTGAAGTAAGCAATCCTGTAACGGTGTTTTATCTGGCTGATGATCCTTTGGAAATAGTTCTTCCAAGCCTCCGCCTCCCACGAAATGTGGTCAAAATCTCAATTTTTGCTCAGTTTTGATCATTCTTGGCAAACGAAACAGGCTGCCATCCGCTATTTGCGATTCTCTACACGCTGATTATCTAACTTCCAGTTGGGAAAGTTTCCCGAAAAGAACTTAACTTATTAGGAAAACAGATTCTTTTTCCAATTCAATTAAACACTATGAAGAAAATCTTTTTATCGGTTGGCTTTGCCTTTGCGATGGTGACACTGGGCCTGGCACAACAAAAGAAACCCAACATCTTGGTCATCTGGGGAGATGACATCGGTACATGGAACATCAGCCATAACAATCGGGGCATGATGGGATATAGGACACCAAATATTGACCGCATTGCCAGCGAAGGCATTTCCTTTACGGATTACTATGCTCAGCAATCCTGTACCGCCGGCCGGGCGGCTTTCATCAGCGGATCAGTACCGGTGAGATCCGGGATGACCAAAGTAGGTCTTCCGGGAGCTAAAGAAGGCTGGCAAAAAACCGACGTGACTATGGCCACCGTACTCAAGGCGCAAGGGTATTCCACGGGTCAGTTTGGAAAGAATCACCAGGGAGACCAAGACGAACACCTGCCCACCATGCATGGATTTGATGAGTTTATGGGAAGTCTTTACCACCTGAATGCGGAAGAAGAACCTGAAAACCGTGACTATCCAAAAGACCTGGTTCTTGCCAATGGAATGACGTTTTATGAGACATTCAAGCCACGTGGCATAATCAAGTCCAAGGCAGACAGCAAAGGCGGACAAACCGTCGAGGAATTGGGACCATTGACCAAGAAACGGATGGAAACCATCGACGACGAAACTGTCGAGGCCGCTAAGGACTTTATCCGACGTCAGGTCAAGGAAGGCAAGCCGTTTTTTACCTGGTGGAACGGTACCCGAATGCACTTCCGCACTCACGTCAAGGAAGAGCATACCGGAATATCCGGACAGGACGAATACAGTGATGGCATGGTCGAGCATGACATTCATGTAGGCCAGCTCTTGGATCTCTTGGATGAACTTGGAATCGCTGACAATACCCTGGTCATGTACTCCACCGACAATGGCCCACACTACAATACCTGGCCTGATGCCGGCACTACCCCATTCCGGTCAGAGAAAAACTCCAACTGGGAAGGCGCCTATCGGGTTCCGACCTTTGTAAGATGGCCTGGTAAATTTCCTGCGGGTGTCACACTCAATGGAATCGTTTCCCATGAAGACTGGTTGCCAACTTTTGCAGCGATTGCAGGAGATGCGGATGTCAAAGAAAGACTGCTGAAAGGCACCACCATCAATGGTCGCAGCTACCGCAACTACATCGATGGATACAATCAGCTGGATTACCTCACCGGCAAAAGCAAGACCTCTCCAAGAAATGAGTTCTGGTATGTGAATGATGACGGCCAAATTGTCGCTGCCCGATACAGCGATTGGAAAGTGGTATTCCTCGAAAACCGGGGAGAAGCTTTCGGAGTATGGAGAGAGCCTTTCACCGAATTGAGAGTTCCCCTTCTGTTCAATTTGAGAAGAGATCCATTTGAAAAAGCCCAGCACAATTCCAATACCTACAACGATTGGTTCCTTGATCGTCCTTTCATCATAGTTCCAATTCAGGGAATGGCGGCCAAGTTTCTGATGACGATGAAGGACTATCCTCCTTCCCAAACTGCCGGTTCATTCAATCTTTCCAAGATTGAGGAGATGCTGCGAAATTCAAGCGGCAGCAGATAACCAAATTCATTTTAATCTTATGCCGAAGGTTTCGACAGAATCCTTCGGCATTTTTCATTCTTTTTTCCATTTGCATGAAAAAATCCCTTCCCCTTGTTATCCTTCTTGCATTTCTTTTCTCCTGTGGGGAAAAAAGTCGGGAGACAAAACTTGAACTTCCACAGGAAGAAAATCCTCTTCCCTCCTGGAATGAGGGTGCGGTCCGGGAAAGCATCCTGAGTTTTGTTGAAAAAACGACTACCCAAGGAAACCCAGAATTCATCCCCTTGGAAGATCGCATCGCTGTATTTGACAATGACGGCACCCTCTGGAGTGAGCAGCCCTTCTATTTCCAGCTAGCCTATGCCTTGGATTATGTGAAAAAAGAGGCTCCTAACCATCCCGATTGGTCAAAAGACCCAGTTCTCAAAGCAGCAATTGAAGGCGACATGGCGAAAGTAATGAGCGCCGGTGAAAAAGGGCTTATCGAAATCGTCCTGAAGTCCCACGCCGGTATGACCGAGGATCAATTTGATCAAGCCGTCCGGGATTGGCTTTCCACCGCCAAACATCCAAAAACGGGAAAAGCCTATACTGAAATGATTTACCAACCGATGTTGGAGCTGTTGGATTTTTTGAGAGCCAATGGATACAAAACCTTCATCGTCTCAGGCGGAGGGATAGACTTTTTGAGAGTTTGGGCTGAGGAAGCGTATGGCATACCTCCCTATCAGGTGGTAGGATCTTCCATCAAAGCAAAGTATGAGGAAGTGGATGGCAAACTTCAGGTGCTGAAAATCCCCGAACTAAATTTGATAGATGACAAAGCCGGAAAACCTGTCGGAATTCATCAGCACATTGGCAAAAAGCCCACGATCGCGGTAGGAAATTCGGACGGAGACTTTGAAATGCTCGAATACACCACTCAGCAATCAGGGGCCAGATTGGGGATCATTCTTCACCACACGGATTCGGTGCGCGAGTATGCTTACGACAGCCTTTCCTCGATCGGCAATCTCAAAAGAGGCCTGATGGAAGGCCCCTCCAAAGGTTGGGTTATCATCGATATGGCTAAGGACTGGAAATCCATATATCCCTGAACGTGAAACTTTAACCATAATCACTTCTAAAAAAGCTTGGCCAGGCTTTTCCTGCTCCTCCTTCTTCATTTAAAAAAATATTATCAGGTTAAAATCTCTTGAAAAAGGATCAGTAGATTTAGCCAAAACAACGGATTAAATGGAGTTGATTTTGGGTTGGAAAGACCTGATTTACCTTGGATCAAACCTTATCGGATTCCTGATAGGTGTGTTGCTCCTCGTTTTTGGATTGAGAAAAAACAAAGCCAATGTATTGATTGGGCTTTCATTTCTATTTCTAACCTATGCGGTATTCCTGGCCTTTTTGATTGATTCGGGATATCACATTTTACTCCCCCAACTCTACCGAACAGGGAACATTGCGGCCTTGCTTTTCGCTCCCTTCACCTACCTCTACATCCGGCAAATCGTCGAAAACCGAAAGCTAGCCTTACGCGACATCCTCCATTTTCTGCCTGCGTTGATCTATATTCTGGATTTCTATCCGATCCTTTTTTTCACTTCCCTGGAAGACAAAAGGCAATTGATTCAGTCTGAAATTCAAGATCCCGCGGTATTTGTCTACTTCAATCAAAGTCGGTTTTTTCCTTCCAATTTTTACACCTTAGCCCGGACCTTTCTCATTTTGATGTATTGGTTTTTTTCGATCAGAATACTCAAAAAGCGTAGGGAAAAGGTCACCGACCACAACCAATTCTTCGGAAAAGAATGGGTGGTATGGATGAAAATCTATCTCTATAGTCTATTGATGTTGTTTTTGCCATTCTTTGCTTTGGCCAGATTTGTGGATGCTTCCATGGGATATGACCTTATTCATCTGACTGGGGCTTTTGTGATTTTGGCCAGCGGGTTGACCATTCTGTTTTTCCCCAAGGTACTCTATGGATTCAATGAAGTTGGGTTTATGGTTGATACGCAAAAGGAAAAGCCCAAGCAGAATTTGTCCGAAAGCCTTTCTCCTGAAAAAGTGCACCAAATCCAGCAACAGTTGAAAAACACCCTACACCTGGAAAAAAAGCATCTGCAAAAAGGGTATACCATTAATGACCTGGCCAAAGACACCCAAATCCCTGCTTACCTGCTTACCCAATACATCAACAGGAAACTGGATTCCAGTTTTTCAGATCTGATCAACCAACAGCGGATCGAAGAATGCTGCCAAATGATGGAATCCGGCCAATTCAAACATTTGACCTTGGAGGGAATGGCTGACCTCTGCGGCTTTAGTAACCGGAATTCTTTTTCTGAAGCCTTCAAAAAATTCAAGGGAATCACCCCCTCCCAATATCAGAAGAAATTAAGCCTCTGATAAGGTCAAAATCATTGATACCTCTCCATCTCGGCCTTTAGGGAAGCCGCATTTCTGAATTCCGGGTTTCATCTCAGTGGTATCCAAAAAAGCCGAATGAATTCAAGATCCATTCGGCGGTTGGGCAACTAAAGCAACTTTTCTGGGTACTGGATTTTAGTGAGGCTTGGGAGCAGAATAATTCATTCGGTAGAGTGAATCAAAGTGACCCTTGTGATCATGAACGCCATTTTCCAAGGCATAGGCTTGCCAGGCATTGAGAAGCTCTTCTTTGATTTCGGGAAACTGAGCCGAAAGATCTGTGGTCTCCATGGGATCTTTGCTGAGATCGTAGAGTTCCCACTCTCCGGAGCCCATGGGCTGAGGAAGTCGGAGGACTTTCCAGTTGTCCTTGATGTAAGCGCGCATTTCAAACAATTCCCATCCATGTCCTTTGCTGGGTTGGAGCGATGCAGGATTTCCGGTCAGGATCGGAAGGATGGACCTGCCGATGTGCGGATGAATCGCATTGCCCTTGAATTCTGTCGGATAAGACGAACCTGTAAGTTCAAGCAGGGTAGGCATCACGTCGGTGACATGGACAAAAGTCTTGTCCCATTGCCCGGCTTGCTTCATCTGTCCGGGCATTTTGATGATCAGAGGAACTTTGATGCCCCCTTCGGAAGTGAAGCTTTTGAAGTAGCGATAGGGAGCAGAAGCCGCCTGAGCCCATCCTGCACCCATTTCCACATAAGAGCCTTTTTTGCCCCGGTTTTCCATAGAGTTATCAAAACTACCCGGATATTTCCCGTCTTCATTTCCGGGATAAGATCTGGCATTGGCGCCATTCGCACCATTATCGGACATGAAAATCACCAGAGTATTGTCATACATTCCGTTTTCCTTGAGGTAGGCAAATACCCTTCCGATGCTGGAGTCGAGGTAGTCCAGCATCCCTGCATAGACTTCCATATCTCTGGCAAACTCCTCCTTTTGGGCTGTGCTGAGCGACTCCCATCGTGGCACAAATGGGTTGCTTGGGGAGCCTTTCAAGTCTTTGGGCAGCATTCCCAAGGCCTTCAGGTTCTCCATGCGCTGCACCCAAAGCGAATCCCAACCCATGTCAAATTTGCCTTTGTACTTGGCAATGTATTCGTCCGGAGCATGCAAAGGATCATGAACAGCGGTATAAGAAAGGTAAGCGAAGAATGGTTTTTGATCTGCCTGGTGCTTGGAAATAAAGCTGAGCAGCGAATCCGTGTAGGCGGTAGTAGAATAGAAATTCGGAGCAGGCTCCACCACTACGCCATTTCGGGTGTATTCCATGTGCTGAAGCAGGGAAAGCGCCTTTTTATCATTCCAGTGACTTCCTCCACCGGTGCCCAAAATGAAAGTTTCTTCAAATCCCCGGAAATAAGGATCCATCCCTTCGCCTTCTCCCAAGTGCCACTTTCCGGTCATAAAGGTATGGTAGCCATTGGCTCGGAGAATTTCCGGAATTGTCACCACCTGTTTGCTCAGATGGCCTGCATAGCCTGGCAAATTGAGGTTGTGAAGCGCGGGATAATCTGTCTCACTCATGATCCCCAATCCTGCCACGTGGTTGTCGTTGCCGGTCAGCAAGGATGCCCGCGTAGGCGAACAGGTGGGTTGGACATAAAAATTGGAAAAGGAAATGCCTTCTTGGGCAAGTCCGGACAAAACGGGAGTTTCGATATTGCCTCCAAAAGGTGCGATGTCACTGAATCCCATGTCATCTGCGACAATAATCAGGATATTGGGTTTGGCCGGATCGGTACCGGATTCCTCTTTGACTCCCTGATTACAGGAATAAAGTAGGGAAACGGCGCAGAAAAAAACGGGTGACAAAAATCTGTTGTAGTGCTTCATAGATTTAGCTGTTGGACTTAGGGTGGTCAAAGTTAGAATATTGCCTCTTGGTATTTAAAATCATCCGGATAATAAGCCGAAAATTAGACTGAGCCGTTTATTTTTGGTGATCCCATTTTCTCGGCAGAAAATTCTAAGGTACAGACTTCTGAGAGGAGATAAGATTGTGGCGGAGGGGTATTGAAAAAAGGAAATCCGCAATTCCGCCAGAAAAAAAAAGGCTTTTCCCATCTTCTCCAAGAATATCCCGTTAGGACTTCCAAATTACCCAAACAACCGTTGAATTTGAATCTCCATTAAGGAAGAAAACTGACGGACCAAAATGCTGAATGTTAGTAACATGATGAAAAAAAGTATCTCACTTTCTACCAGTCCCAAAAAGTCCCGACAAAAATGGATCGAGACCGGGTATTCTCTATTCTGCGAAGAAGGACATGAGGGAATCCAAATCGAGCGGCTTTCCCGGATGACTGGCTTGAACAAATCGGGGTTTTACCATTATTTCGGCGATTTTGAGGGATTCTTTGAAGCGTTGATGGAAGAGCACCACAGCAGGATGAACCAAATAGCCTTAGTCCTCCCCACCTTAACTTCCTATGACCCGGATTTTTTAAATCTGATTGTGGCCAACAAAGTCTGTTTTTGCTTTCACATCCAATTAGCCCGAAACAAACGAATCAGGATTTTTGAAGAAACCCTACTATCGGCAAATACCAAACTCGATAAGACTGCAAGCGAGCTTTTCGCCAAGGAATTGGGATTGAGTGAAGTAGCTGCCGAACGATACCATGAGATGGTCCGGGATATTTTTTTCACCCGAGCTGAGCACAAAATTCTCACCTATGATTTTTTGCATACCCTTCTTCAGGAGGTCAAGGAAACCGCCAGTTTGATTAATCAGAGTCCCTTACCGGAATCCTAACAGACTGAAAGTGAAATTTGCCAGATTTACAAAAATCCCAAAGGATAGCCCCATTTTTACGATTTCTTGAC
Source organism: uncultured Limnohabitans sp. (assembly GCA_964405255.1). Classification (GTDB taxonomy): domain Bacteria; phylum Bacteroidota; class Bacteroidia; order Cytophagales; family Cyclobacteriaceae; genus Algoriphagus. The sequence goes on from CAYONF010000078.1 coordinate 17,678, forward strand.
TCAGTTGAATATGAAAAATTCCATCTATCCCTGTCTTTGGTTTGATACCCAAGCCCAAGAGGCCGCGAATTTTTATTGTGGACTTTTTCAAAATTCCAAAATTCTGGCAAGCACCCCGCTGATATCCAGATTTGAGATCAGCGGAACAAAATTTATGGGGCTGAACGGGGGTTCAAAATACCGTGTCAATTCCGCGGTTTCTTATTTTGTCTATTGCGGGAGTGACACAGAGATCCAACGGCTCTATGAGGAGCTGAGTGCAGGAGGAAGCGTTTTGTTTCCCCTGGCTACCTACGATTGGTCACCCAGGTATGCTTGGGTAATTGACCGATTTGGGGTCAACTGGCAACTGGACGTGGAGGACATCCGGTCCACCCAAAAGATTGTCCCATGCCTGCTTTTCACCAATGAAAAAATGGGGCGGGTGAAAGAAGCACTTACCCAATATTCCGGAATCTTCAAAAATTCCAGAATGCTCATGGAAGCCCCCTATCCCTCCGAAGCAGGCTTGCCCGAAGGCACTTTGCTTTTTGCCCAAACCAAGCTGGATGGGTTTATTCTCAATGCCATGAGCAGCACCCTCACCCATGATTATGATTTTTCTCCCGGAAATTCCCTAGTCGTGGAATGTGATACACAGGAAGAAATTGACCACTTTTGGTCTCACCTTGGTGCCGGAGGACAGGATGAGCAATGCGGGTGGCTGAGAGATCGGTTTGGGGTATCCTGGCAGATTGTGCCAACGATTCTTTCCCAGCTCATGAGCGATTCTGAGAGGGCCCCGAGAGTAATTGCTGCTTTTTTGAAGATGCAAAAGTTTGAAATCAACACCTTACTATACGCTTAAATCCATGGAAAAAATCACCGTACAAGTACATGTCTTGGCACCAATTTCCAAAGTTTGGGAATGCTGGACCAGTCCCGAACAAATCATTAACTGGAATTTTGCCTCCGATGATTGGCACTGCCCAGAAGCCGTCAATGACCTTCGTCCAGGAGGAAAGTTCAATTACACGATGGCCTCACGTGACGGAAAAATGAGTTTTGGATTTGAAGGAGTTTACCAGGAAGTGAGCGAACCCACACATATTGCCTACACCATAGCGGATGGAAGAAAGGTGGAAATTGTCTTCACAGAAAATGAAACCGGAACTTTGGTAACCGAAGTTTTTGAAGCGGAGAAAATGAACGCTCCGGAACTGCAGCGGGCGGGCTGGCAGGCGATATTAGACAATTTCAAAAAACAGGCAGAAAGAGGGTAAACGCCAATTTCTTTTGGGATTGGGAGCCATTCTTTGAGCCTTAAGTTTCCAACGCCTTAAAATTCCATGGATCTCTTTGGTCTGACTTACTTTTGTCATGTAAGAAACAAAAAGACTGTGCATATTTGTCGGCATAAAATCCTTGTTTTCAATAATTAAAACTGATTTATCATTTCCCCAACTGGTTCACCTATGAAAAAAATTACACTCATTTTTGTTTTTGCCCTGATTGCCGGGGCCGCTTTTTCCCAAGAAGTCAGATTCAATACCTATGCTGGGTATATGTTTGACGACAAGGTGGATAGTTATTATTCCAGCAATTCCTATTTCGAAGGGACCATCAAAGGTGGATTTCGCTGGGGTGCAGGCTTGGAATATAAACTTCCAAATACAGGAAAGGCCTTTGAACTTCAATACCTGAGACAAGACACCAATGCCCCTATCACTTACTTGGATGGTGGAATCGGAGGAGGTAACGTTCAAAGCGCTGATTTTGAATTAAAAAGCAACTGGATTTTGCTCAACGGAACCAATTACCTGACTGTCAGTGAGGTGGTGGAGCCATTTGTGGGTTTTGGAATAGGAATGGTGATTTTTGATGTCACCAATCCGAAAAACGGAAACAATGACGGCGGTACAAAATTCGCCTGGGGACTGAGAGGGGGATCAAATTTCTGGGTAAATGAAAAAGTCGGACTCAGATTGCAAGCTTCGCTTCTGTCGGCCGTACAGGGTGCGGGAGGAGGAATCTACTTTGGCACCGGAGGTACAGGCGCTGGAGTCTCCACCTACTCTACTATTTACCAGTTTGGATTTGAAGGCGGTTTGGTTTTCAGATTCCC
>CAYONF010000079.1:0-19649 GCA_964405255.1 uncultured Limnohabitans sp.
GACTCAAAGGCGCGGAAGAATCGGTCCCAAAGGCATAGCGTCCCGGTCCATAATGCGCCGGTCCCAAAGCGCGAAGACCGCTTTCATACGCTTTTCCCAAGTTATCCAAATTTACAATCGAGTCGGCTCCTTCCAGTGAAAGGATATATCCAACCGGCTTTTGCCTTTTGTCATCGCCTTTATTCCAGTGAGCCAAGTGCGTTTCCAACTCGTTCCAATTTCGGATTTGGGTCATTTCGCCTTTTTCCACCATGGCTCGATACCAAGCCAATTGACCTTGGGTTTGAGCCCAGGCTTGCTCGGGCGAGTGCCAACCCGGAAGGGGATTGTCGGGTGCGACAAAGCGGGCGATTTGGGTGGCGACCACAAGTCCTACATTTCCTTTGCGCAGCTCGGGCAGAGAAACGGTCGCATTGCCACGGTCGGGTTTATCCGTAAGACCTTTTTCCCGGGCATTGATCTCGGCGACGGGTCGGGTGAGATCCCGATTCCATTCGAGGGCATTCATACTCAGGTCGAGGTGCGCGTCTATCGTAAACATGGCTCAGAAGGCTTGGAGGACAAAAACAGTGGGAATTTTATGCAGGTCGACGGGATGATTTTTCCAGTCGGCGATAGTTTTGGTTTGGATCATTTCATCTGCAGCCGTCAGATTCTTTGCGATGCAAAGCTTCGTTTGCGGAGCCAAGTTAGAAAGTAAATCTTCCAAGAGTTGGTTATTGCGGAAAGGGGTTTCCATAAAAATCTGGGCACGTTTCTCTCGGATGGATTCAGCCTCTAGTTTTTTCAAGGCGGCTGCTCTTTCTTTTTTATCAATGGGTAAATATCCATGGAAAGCGAAGGACTGCCCATTGAAACCGGAACCCATCAGCGCCAAAAACATGGAACTCGGTCCGGAGATCGGCACCACCTGAATTCCCTTTTGGTGGGCATAGGCTACTGCCAAAGCTCCCGGGTCAGCGATGCCCGGACAGCCTGCCTCGGAAATCACGCCGATATCGGCCCCATTAATCAGCGGAAGCATCAGTCGGGGCAGCTGCTCCGGTTTGGTTTCTTTGTCCAACACCTCCAAGTGTAACTCTTCGATGTTCACGCCCAATTTGAGACTGGAAATATAGCGTCGGGCAGACCGGGGATTTTCCACCAAAAAGATCTTGGTATGGGCGATGACTTCCTGTACTTGGGGCGAAATCACCCAATGGGCAGTATTATCAGCCAGGACATTGGGGATTAAGAAAAGCTTTCCTTTTGGCATGGAGGCGAAATTCGGAATAAAATTAGGAACTCCGAAATAGCCTTATAGAAACCATGAAATGAAATTTTAATTAATTGATATTCTATAGCATATAATTTTGAACTTAAAAATTAACATGAAAAATTGCATAGTTTATTTTTTTTTTTTTAAATCGAATTAAATTTTTAAAACAAACTTTTATGAAAACACAACTCAATAATTTTGGAGGGATTTTCCTCCTCGGTATCACGCTTACAGCTTGTATTTCAGAGCAAACTGAAGACTTCTTACAGCTATCACAAGAAAAGGAGCTGGAGGTCATTGGCAAAACATTGAGTTTTGCTGATTTTGAATCCTATGAAAATGCGATTCAAGATCCTAAAGAAATCTTATCCTTAGATTTTCAATCCATTGCAAAGCTGACGAAGACGGAAAGTACTTCTTCAAATGCTAGAATCTTTTCTGATGAGGAATCCAAAGCATTGGAAGAATATCAAGGTTCATTGATTCTTGAAATTCTAGATGAGGATAGAATGGTAATCATTGAGGATAAATTATTCCATCTTGATTTTATAAATCGATTGGTGGCAGTGACCTCTAATTCTTCCTTACGGGAATCTTTGAAAAATGGAGAATACGATTCCAATGAGGTTTTTCTTTTTTCCTTTGAGGACGATGTCATTGGGCTATTAGAACAAGGATCTATTGGGACTCAAAATGCAAAAAATAAAAACAATCAGACCAATGGAAGAATTACTGCTGTAGGGACTAATTGCGGCTGGGATGAATGTAGATACGATAATAATATTTTAGGTAATACTGGCTATGAGTATCGTATTGAGGCAAAACATGTGTATCAATCGTCTGGAATTTATTTTAAGTTATTCTCTCAGGCAAAGCATATGAAGAGAAACTCACCACCTCTGTATAGTGGGGAGCCCACTGAAATTAGAATTTCTTGGGACTATTGGTATAAAAGCAAAAAAAATAGCATTGGTATACAATCTGACATCAGTTTTGATTCAAGGTGGAGTGACGTCTACGAGGAGACACATTATTCAAATGCCAGAGGGCTAGAATCTTTTCGTTTAGATAGTTTTTTCTATACTGAGGTAGGAGGCAATCATGGTGATGGTACTGGTGGTTTTGCTTATTGGTATTTTGATCTTTTCAGAATAAGTAAGGGACTCTAGCCTATGCTAAAAACAATTGTTTTTGCGTCGTCACTTTTTTTGATAACTCTCCATGATGTTGTTGCCCAAAAGACTATAAATCTCTCCTTAGGATATCCAAAGATCAATTGGGATTACAGTGGAAACCTAGATGGATTAAGAACTGTCAACACAAGCGGTTGGTCAATTACAGCTTCAGGGCAAAAGATCAAAGAAAATGGGTTTATTTTTGGAATCGATCTTGGGGTAAACCGGTATGGAAACGGGTTTCAATATGGGATCGGTCGCCCTAGTGTAGGAGAGATCCATCATTTCTCCATTTTACCTCTTATTGGATACAATCATATTATTCCCGGAAGCAAGTTCTCCTTTCGGCTGAATTTTGCGTTTGGACTAGGGATAGTTCCAAGTGCTAATCGGTATTACGAAAATGACAAATCATTTCAAGTGATGTACACAAGTTATGGTGTGCCTCTTTATGACCTCACCTTTTCTGGTTCGCAGGAAGTCAAAAGCAGAGTTTTTCCATTGCTAAAACCTAATATTGAACTTCATTATGCTTTGGGTGAAAAGTCATCCTTATTCTTGAAAGGAACTCTTGGGTTTTCTTTGATAGAGGATGTGATTGTGAGGGATTTTCCAGAAGTATTACTAGAGGGTGAAACTTATTCAGTAACTCATTCGACAAGTCTAAACTATTCTTCCTTGGAGATTGGATACTCTTATAGAATTAAATGAAAGTTATTCACAACTAACAAAATGCTGTCAGAAATTCTGACGGCTTTTTTTGTACCTTTTTGAGTCTTAATTCACCCAAGCTATGAAGTCTAGTCAATTTCTTACCATTTTATTTATTGCATTTTCCATCCAGTCTTCTGCCCAAAACCTCAAAGCCCTCGTCGGAGGAACCCTGATCGACGGTTTTGGAGGTACGCCGATTCGTAATTCGGTCATTATTGTGGAGGGCGAGCGGATCAAGGCCGTGGGACAAGTGGGAAGTTTGGCCATTCCGGCAGGAGCAGAAATCATCTCCACCGAAGGCATGAGCGTCCTTCCCGGACTTTGGGATATGCATGTGCACCTCATGCTGAATGGTCACAGCGATTACACGCATTGGGACAGTACCTATATCGATGTGTTTGAGTCCGTGATCATGCCTTCTTCGGCGCATCAGTTGCTGATGGCAGGAGTGACGAGTGCTCGGGATTTGGGAGCACCTTTGGAAGCAAGTATCAATGTTCGCGATCGAATTAACAAGGGAGAAATCCCCGGTCCCACGATCTATGTTTCTGGGCCTTTTATCCAAAAAGCGCCCTATCCCGGTACCGAAGCATTCCGCTGGGGAGTGAACGGAGCTGCTGATGCCCGAGCAAAAGTCAAAAAATTGATCGATGCCGGAGTGGACGTGATCAAGCTGATTGATCAGGATCAGATGACATTAGAAGAAGCTAAAGCCGTGGTGGATGAAGCGCACAAGTATGGGAAAATGGTCGTAGGCCACTCCCACCGACCTGACGAAATCCGAATAGGGCTGCAGATCGGCGTGGATAATTTTGAACATACGGGCTTGAGTTCAGCGCCAGAATATCCCGAAGACATCATGCGGATGATGAAGGAGAGGGCTGCCAAAATGAATCTTGGCCCACTCTTCTGGACGCCAACGGTCGAAGGTCTTTTTAACTACGAATACGTTCGTGATAATCCTGAAAAACTGGACGATACCTCTTGGCATTTGGGTTTGCCGGATTCAATCGTGCGAGATATTCGGGCTTCACTTCGCTTTCCGGGAAGGATGTCCTATTTCCAACTGACTCCGGTGAGAAAGCCAACGTTGGATCGGAAGTTTGCGCAGCTGAAAGAAAGCGGGGTAGTGATGCTGGTGGGTACGGACAGCGGGATTCCGATGAAGTTTCATAGCCAAAGTACCTGGAACGAACTCGATGTCTGGGTGAATCACTTCGGCATGGATCCGCTTTTGACGATCAAAGCAGCCACCTACTGGCCTGCGGTGGCGATGAAAGTGGATAAAGATTACGGGACGATTTCCGAAGGGAAATATGCCGACATCATCGCCGTCCGTGGAGATGTGCTTCGCTACATCAACCTCCTACAAGATGTGGATCTGGTGATGAAGCATGGGAAGAAAGTGAAGTGATTAGTGGCCAGTCACAGTTTGCAGAGAATTGAAAAAATCAAGGGTTGGCCAGGATGACATGAAGGCCGAATGCTGATTTCAGTCCCCTAATTTCCAAGAAAATCTGTGTCTTTTTCTTCGAAAATCTGCGGGAATTAGTTGTTTCCCAAGCTGATGAGAAAGGATTTGAACGATCCTTTTTGGACCTTTTTCTTAAGTCAACCCAGACAATCTTAAAACTGGAACTATCCAAATCATAGCAGCTGCTTAATCCCTGATCCCATAAAAGCAGCCAAGGGAACGCTGTTTCTAATTTTGAATTCTTCCCAGGCAGTACTTTCATTTGCGAGAAAAGCAAGCACAGACTCGGGAGGAACGTTTTTGAAGAGTTGGGCAAAGATCTCCCGACCTTCGATCTTTTTACTCAACAACACATCGAGTAAAGTCCGATCATACCATTCGTATTTCCGATCCTGGAATGTCTTGCTTAGTGCTGGAGATTGGCCTTGCTTCAGGCTGGCGACAAGCTTATCCAGGTGCTTTTGCACAAAAGAAAATGTGTAACCCGTGCTGGCCTTGGTAAAACCTCCGGCAGTCCCAAGGTTGATGATTCGCTTTCCCGCACCTGTACTCCGATCAAATCGAGCTAAGGACATGGGAATGATCCCAAATTCTTCGTGAGTGATCTCATGATTTTCGATTTGTAGCTTATTCTGAATATAGGTTTTGAGTTCTGCTTCGTACTGTTCCCGATCTAAGACTTCCTCGCTGAAAAGCGTATATTCCACAAGCGCTTCGTGGGGATTGGTGGGAAGCATGTACATAAATGTCGTCCCATGTTTTTGATCCAGGGTAAAGTCCATTAAGGTTGCTTCCTTGGGATTGAAGGCAGGCTTTTGAGCCTTGATTTTCCAACCTAGAAAATGCTGGAGAAGGGAGTTTTTGGGTGTGATCTCTGGGTAAAAAAGAGGGGTAGAGTTGAACACGTATTCCCCATCAAATGAATTGGAGAGGGTTTCCACGACTCCGCGATTTCCTTCCGAGGAGATTTTTTGGATTTTGTCGGTTAGAAAGGTGACGTTAGGATTTTTGGCAGCGCTTTCCAGGACATAGCGATAGAAGTCTTCGGCCAAAATCATTTTGTACCGATAGGATTCCATTTGAAAATTCTTTGAAAACTCGGGCGTAAAAAAATTCAGCCTATTCCAGCTGTAATGAACTATAGGTTCAAAAATTCCATTTTCTTTTTCCCAAAAGCACCAAGTCCGATCATTCTTGGTCTTTTTCTCTCCATCAATCACCAGAATTTTTTTTTCCGAAAATTGATGGTCATGGACTAAACGATGTAGCAGACTTAGCCCTGACAGACCTGATCCTGCGATGATGTAGTCAAAAGAATTCGCCATTGATTTTTGGGATTATGGGATTTATGAAAAATCAGTTTAAGAATCTCCTCATCTCCTCCACTACCGCATGGGGCTGTTCGGCATGGAGCCAATGGCCGGCGTTGGGGATAAATTCCAGTTCGTAATTCGGGAAATGGGCCTCCAAATCGGGGATATCTTTTTGCTGGATATAGTTGGAATTAGCTCCTGCAAGGAAGAGCGTTGCACCTTCAAACACTGCTCCTTCGGCTAAGGCTTCCCCGACATTTTCGATTTTTTCCGTGATGACCTTCAGGTTGATCTTCCAGGCAAATCCCTCGCTGTCCCGGGTCAGACTTTTTAGCAAAAACTGGCGGACACCAAGTTCGGGAATGTACTCAGCCAACTGATCATCGGCTTCTTTTCGGGATTTGATTGCCTTCAGATTCAGGGAATTCAATCCCTCCAGAATCGTCTGATGATGAATGGGATAAAATCGAGGCGCAATGTCAGCCACGATCAGTTTCTCAACTCGCTCGGGATAGGTTACGGCAAAGTTCATAACCGTCTTACCACCCATGGAGTGGCCCATCAGGTAGATTTTTTCCAATCCTTCGGCATCCAGCAATTCCATCAAATCCTCCACCATGACCGCATAGTTCCACTCATCCGAATGCGGCGAATCTCCGTGATTTCGCTGATCGATGAGGTAAAGGGTGTAGTGCTCCACCAGTTCCTTGGCAATGGAAAACCAGTTGTCCAAAGAACCAAACAGGCCATGGAGGATGACAAGGGGCGGGCCGGAGCCGGATTTTTTGAAGTTTAATCGCATAAAAGATTTTTTGTCAAAGGTCGACGGTCCACAGACGACAGCCGAGCAGTAATTAAATCGAGTTTCTAACTTTAGAATGAGTTTCGTAAGGCCTGAATTTTTACAATTAGTGCTTCGTAAGAAGAATATAATTTGGAAAAATCTTCCTCATTGATGATTTCTCTCTTTTTACCGAGATACAAACAGCTAACTACCTCGATTGCAGTTCGAATTGCATAACCAAGAAATTTTTTGAATTCGGCATCGGACTGACCTGTAGATCCTTCAGCAATATTCAGCGCCACAGAATCCGCTGCCCGTTGCATTTGAGAGCTTAGCACAAATCGTTCCCCAGCAGGAAATGTCGTTATCAATTTGCCGACCTCAGCAGAAAGATTGATTGGCATTTCCCAAACTCTCAATTCTTCAAACTTGAATGCCATGATTTATAGGTTGAATGGTTGAAAAATACCTAAGGGATTGAAGTTCTCAGTCAGCGGCAGTGGACTGTCGTCAGTCGACTGTTGACAAAAACTACAACTCCAACTGCCTCCTGTACATCTGAATCGTATTTTCCAATCCATAGTACAGCGCATCGCAGATCAGGGCGTGGCCAATGGAGACTTCCTCCAAGAACGGAATCTGCTGCTTGAGGTAAGCCAAGTTGTGCAAGTCCAAGTCATGTCCGGCATTGAGTCCCAAGCCCAATTCCCGTGCGATATGGGCCACTTCCACATAGGGCTTCACGGCTTTTTCCCGGTCCTGGTGGTAGTGAGAAGCGTATGGTTCAGTATAGAGTTCGACCCGGTCGGTACCGGTAAGCTTGGCCGGCTCGAAGTATTTTGCCTCAGGATTGATAAAGATGGACACGCGGGTCCCGATTTCTTTGAGCTCGGCCACGATGTCTTTCAGCATGCTCTGATGCGCGATGGTGTCCCAACCGGTATTCGAGGTAATCGCGTCCGGCGGATCGGGAACCAAGGTCGCTTGGGCAGGTTTCACTTCGCGAATCAATTGCATAAAGCGCTGATCGGGATAGCCCTCGATGTTGAATTCGGTCGTCACTAGTTTTGCCAAATCCACTGCATCCTGGTATCGAATGTGTCGCTCGTCAGGCCTTGGATGCACGGTAATCCCCTGTGCTCCAAATCGTTCGCAATCAAGCGCCACCTTGACTACGTTGGGATTATTTGCCCCCCGGGCATTGCGCAGGGTGGCGATCTTGTTAATATTTACACTGAGTTGGGTCATATCCGTCTTGAAAATGGGTATTTTTACCCCGTATTTTTGATATAACACAAACTTAGGACGAATGGCTTTAAAGCAGAAAGTAGAAGGCGAAATTAAATCCGCCATGATTGCCAAGGACAAGGTGCGGCTGACCGCACTTCGGGCGATCAAATCCATAATTCTTCTCGAAGAAACCAAAGAAGGCTTCAAAGGGGAGCTGACTGAAGATGACGAAATGAAACTCCTGACCAAAGCTGCAAAGCAGCGAAAGGATTCTGCTGAAATCTACGAAAAGCAAGGCCGGGCAGACCTTTTGGAAGTGGAATTGGCTGAGTTGGCCGTGATCCAGGAGTTTTTGCCAAAGGCTCTGACCGACGAAGAACTCACCTTGGCCATTCAGGAAATCATCAACGTCACGGGTGCCGTCAGTGCCAAAGAAATGGGCAAAGTAATCGGAGTCGCCAATAAGCAACTTGCTGGAAAGGCTGAGGGAAAAGCTATTGCCGACAAGGTGAAAGCACTTTTGAACGGTTGAGTCGTTGGCGCCGGTAGATATCATCATACTCATCCTGATTACCCTGGGAGCCTATGAGGGCTACAAGAAAGGCTTGTTGCTGAGTATCGTGGGTCTCATAGGTTTTGTGTTGGCCATTGCGCTCGGAGTCTATTTTATGGACCCGGTGAGCAAGTATCTGGCTCAGCATATGGATGACCTGACCTTTGCTTTTCCGATCATGGCCTTTCTGATTGTCTTTTTCCTAACCTTGATTTTGGTCGGAACAGCAGGTTGGTTTATGAAAAAGATGATGGATTTGGTTCTTTTGGGAGGACTGGACAGCATAGCCGGAGCAGTATTGGGTATTGTGAAATCTGCTTTTTTTATCAGCCTGTTCATGTGGCTGTCGCTTCAATTTGATCTCAAAATGCCTCGGGAATGGAGAAGGCAAAGTGAATTTTTGCAATACATCGAGCCACTCGCTCCGAGTGTGATTTGGGTGTTGGAACCTGTCTCTCCCAAATTGAAGGAATTGGAAAAAACCATGGAGGAGATCGTGAGAGGATTCCGGGATGCTGCTGCTGATTGACAACTTTGATTCCTTCAGTCATATCCTAGCCGATCTGATCCGGCAATCCGGGGTAGACCTTAGCATCCGAAGAAATGATGTGACGCTGGAAGAAATCAAAAAGATTCATTTCGAAGGCTTGATTCTTTCGCCCGGGCCGGGGATTCCTTCCACTTCCGGCAACTTGATGCCTATTCTGAAAAAGTACGCGAATGAAATCCCTGTCCTGGGTGTATGTCTTGGCCATCAGGCCATCGGGGAATTTTTTGGGGCAAAACTGATCAAAAATACCGCGCCCACCCATGGTAAAGTTTATCCAATCCATCAGACCAAGCCTCACTTTTTCACCCAAGGTCTTCCCAAAAGTTTTCAGGTGACCCGCTACCATTCACTCCAATTGACCGGTTTGCCGGATTGCTTGGAATCGATTTTGGAAACCGAAAGCGGTGAAATTATGGGAATCGCACATCGGACCTTGCCCATTCTGGGGATTCAGTACCATCCCGAAGCTTACCTGACAGAATACGGCTTGGACCTCATCCAAAACTGGCTCCGAACGCTCTAGACCTGAGGATTTCAACTAATTGATTTAGTCTAAACAGGGAAATTATCGGATAATTTTACTAGTGGACTAGATAAATTATCTAATTAAGTCCTGTTCTTGAAACATGGATCAGCTTAACCTTTCTGAATCTCGTAAACCAACTTGTACCTCCTGTCATGAAGAACTTTTACTAATCGAATTTTCTGTCTCGGATTGTGGTACTTCCTGACCGGCCTGAAAAAGTGATGCCTGATAAGTAAGCAGTCCATTTATCTTCTGCCATTGAAGCTTTCCTGAAATAGTTCGCATATCTTCCACGGCACGCAGAAAAATTCCTAGCTCCTGATCGAGGTAGCTTTCCCCTTGGAAATAAACGAGCTTTTTCTCCACATAGCGGAGAAAATTTTCCCTTACTTCCCCAGAGATCAAAGGCTCTAGCCGGGGATCTTCAAGAATTTTTCGGATATGGTTTTTGAGTATTTCCTCTTCAGGCTCGAGTTGGCTGAAATTTTTCTGAATCGTCCTAAATGGAGTAATAGTATTTGTGAATTGGAGTTGGTTCCCGAGGTTGTCCAGCTCTTTTTGCAGGGTTTCCTTTTCTACTTGATTGAGAAAAAGATCTGCATAATAATCCTTCAACAAAGGTCGTAAGCCCTGTAACCTTTCCTGTAGGAGACAAAAAGCAAAAATTTTCCGATCATTTTGGGCAATAAGCGCTTGTATCCTCTTAAGCTCGCCCTGAAGCTCTGCTTTAATCCCAAAAACATCCTCTTTATGATACATTTTCCCTTTAAAGTCAAAGGTGTATTGGCCGCTTTTAGCTTCGGCAAGAGACTCAAGAGCCTGGATGTCCATCCTGAGCGCAACCTCCTCATAGGTGTAACTTACCTGCTTCAGCGAAAACAACTGTTCGATCCCTATCTCAGGTTCCACCTCAGCGTGCTGATCGATGTCAAACGGCTCAGGAAGGTGATAATCATAATATCCTCTAAATATCATCGGCAAGGTTTCCCTTTGGTAATCTTCACGGTAAAGCCGGTCAAACTCCCCTGAATCAATGACCACTTCCCCATCGGGAAAACTTATCGTGGAAAAAAGCAGCGTAGTCGCCCGCTCCTGTAGAGCAATTGGATCCTGAAAAAAGCCAATGGCCGGACTAGTACTATCCGTACCCTCTGCCCCCTCGAGACTGGTCAGGCGTGCAATTCGCTCCTCATTGGTAGGGTGGGAAGCCCATTGATCTTTGATTGTAAGTTGACTTCCGATGCTCGGAAAAGTATCCGGATTGGCATTGATATCCCCATTGCCAAACTTCAGAAATTGGAGCTCATCCTGGAATCGGATTACTTCTAGTTGATTCAGGTAGATATTTTTGGTTCTGAATCGGGAGTCAATCAGCGTGTTACTGAGGCGGAAAACTTCCTGGAGAGCCATTTCGCCTCTTGAAATGGCATGAAAAGACACTATCATTGGCCGGTAGCCCACCACACGGGCAGCGACCTCATCCGCATTGAACTCCATTTGCCTAGACAGAGCCAAATAGCGCATGTTGACCACATCATAAAGCTTTCGTAGGACCCACTGACAGGCCTGCACCAGCTTCATAGCAACCAAAATGAAGAAATAAAAATACCCACTGGCATTTGCCCATCGGTTAGCCAGGTTTCCATAGGTGTCATTTTCGTAGAGGAGGTTATAGATTGCCTTGTTGACAAAGTAAACATAGGAGCCCAGCTTCATGGAGCGCTGCGCAAAGTGTCCAAATTCATGAGCAATGACCGCTCTAAACTGCTCTTCTGAAAGGGTATTGACGAGGCCCATGCCGATCTGAAGATTTTTCTTGATGGGAAGAAACATGCTCAAAAAGCTTGAGTCGTAAAAAACGGAGGCATTGACTTCGTTGCTGAGGTAGACCGATTTGGGCATCTGAGTGCCAATCGTTTCCACTACCTCCTCCAGCATTTGCTTGAGTCGGGGCTCTTGGGTCAAATCGATCGGAAGGAGATGGGATCGGTCTACTTTTCTGCGGACAAACAAAAACTTGAGCAGAAAAAAAAGCACAAAAAAGCCCATGCTCGCTAGACCAATTGCCAAAAACAGAACCGGAATACTAAAAAAGGAAACGACTGCGGCCAACCCGATGCCAAGGCAAGCCAAAAAAATCAGAATACCTAAGAGGACCATCCCGGTGTAAACGGTAAAAAACCAGCCGATTGAGAGCATGGCCTTTGTGGTGTGCTTTTTAAATTCAGCTGAAGGATGGACTTGGATTCGGTTCATGGAAAATAAAATTTTATCAAGTAGCCGAATTTTCTTGAGCGAAAAAATACCTAACATAGGGTATTTATTGGGGGTTATTGATCTTTTGTCCAGAAGATTCGAATGGTCAGGACTCACATCATTTGCAAAAATTTCCAGACTTGGACCCTTCCCGCGCTGTCACGAAGGTGCTGTATGGACGGCACTTAGGTGAGGGGAGGAAATCCGATTTTGGAGAACAGCGGATGGCAAAGAGGTGGATTTTGTCTTGCCGGAAACTGAAGACCCGATGGCTTTGGAAGTCAAGCTGGATGAAAAATCAAATCAGCCAGTCAAATACAAGCTCTTCACCGACAGTTACCCATCAATCCCGTTTCGATTGGTCAACCTGAATCCCTGGACCGAAGAGGTCCTGAGGAAGGATTTTTGATTTTTGGCTGAAATCAAAATGCAAAAATCCATTCTGGTTTTGAATTAATGGCATGTTTGAAAAATCACCTCAAATCAATCACCTCGATCCCCGGATACTTTTTCACGTCAAAAACAAAATAGGTGTCTGGCAGACTTGAAGCTGCTTTGAGATTTTTGAATGAGTAGGAAAACATCCCGCCTTGTCCGTCAAACATTTCCCAGCCGAGCAGGTCTTTGGTTGATTTGTCGACCATCAGCTTCACTTGCTTGAATGGCGCATTGGATTTCAAGGCTGTCAGTTCCACTACGTTTACAGCTTTTCCCTGATAGGTTTTGTCTGCCAACAGCTTGTAGTTGAAGCCGGTCTGGTACATCTTGTAAATGTTGGAAGGAGTGAGTTCCCCTTCCATTTGGGAGGCGTCGTTGATCGTCACTTCCTTGTAAGTGGAGGTTTGGATAAAGGTCCAGACGGTTTTCCCATCGTTGTAGATTTCCTGATCGGGGAGTTTTAGGCGGTACTTTTCTCCGCTGACGGCTATTTCTCCGGTCTGACGGTCGCCTGTTCCGCTCTCATCCTGAAAGGTGTAGTCAAAGCTGGCAGTGAATCCTTTCATGCTTTGAAACTTTTGGCTCATGCCGTCCAAAACGGCCTTGGCCTTGGGGTCTTTTTGGGCTTGGGCCTCCAAACCCAAGAAAACCAGGAAAAAAAGAAGGAAAGAAAGTTGGTGGAATCGCATGGAATTGAGCTGCCGGAACTACTAAAACAGCGATTACAAGCTGTTCAATAACCGTTCCAAACTAGCTTCATCTTGAATCAGGACTTCACGGGCTTTGGAACCTTCAAATGGTCCCACGATTCCGGCAGCTTCCAATTGATCCACGATTCTGCCGGCCCGGTTGTAGCCCAGTTTCAGCTTTCGCTGGATCAGGGAAGTACTTCCCTGCTGATGCAAGACGATCAATCGTGCGGCCTCGTCAAAAAGTGGGTCACGGTCAGAGAGATCCACATCCGAAAGTGAACCATCCCCGTCTTCACCCACAAATTCTGGGAGTAGGTAGGCGTCAGAATAGCCTTTTTGTTCTCCAATCCAGTCGCAAATGGAATCCACTTCCGGAGTGTCCAAAAAGGCACATTGGATACGGGTCATTTCTGATCCTAAGGAAAGCAACATATCGCCCTGACCGATCAATTGGTCAGCACCTCCCGCATCCAAAATGGTTCGGGAGTCGATTTTGGAAGTGACCCGGAAGGAAAGTCTGGCCGGGAAATTGGCCTTAATGATCCCGGTGATCACGTTTACGGATGGCCGTTGGGTGGCCACGACCAAGTGGATCCCGATCGCCCGTGCCAATTGCGCCAGTCGGGCGATGGGGCCTTCAATTTCTTTTCCAGCGGTCATCATCAAGTCCGCCAACTCATCAATTACCAAGACGATGTACGGCATGAAGTAATGGCCTTTGTCCGGATTGAGCTTGCGGGCGATAAACTTGGCGTTATATTCTTTCAGGTTTCGGCAACCTGCATCTTTGAGCAAATTGTATCGGTTATCCATCTCAATGCAAAGTGAATTGAGCGTGTAGATGACCTTTTTGGTATCGGTGATGATCGCTTCTTCTGAACCGGGAAGCTTGGCCAAGAAGTGCCGCTCGATCTTGTTGAAAAGCGTCAGTTCCACCTTTTTCGGATCGACTAGCACGAATTTCAACTGGGATGGGTGCTTTTTGTAAATCAGAGAAGCCAAGATCATATTCAATCCCACAGACTTTCCCTGTCCGGTAGCACCTGCCATGAGCAGGTGAGGCATTTTGGCCAAGTCGGCTACGAATACTTCGTTGGAAATGGTTTTTCCCAATGCAATCGGAAGATCCTTGTCGGACTTCATGAATTTCTCAGTTCCCAACACTGCACGGGCAGGAACCAGTTCTCGGTTTTTGTTTGGTACTTCGATCCCGATGGTGCCTTTTCCAGGGATCGGGGCAATGATTCGAATCCCAAGTGCAGCCAGACTCAGTGCGATGTCATCCTCGAGATTTTTGATTTTGGAAATCTTCACTCCCGGATCGGGCACGATTTCATACAACGTCACAGTAGGTCCGATGGTGGCTTGAATTCCCTGAATTCCGATTTGGAAATTCTTCAAGGTGGTGACGATCTTATCCTTGTTTTCCTGCAATTCCTGCATGGAAACGGTCACCTTTTTGATGTCGTATTCATTGAGTAGGTCGAGGGTGGGATACTTGTATCTCGGGAGATCCAAGGTCGGATCATAAGGATCCAAATTTTCCACTTCCTCAGCGGTTTTTTCCTCCTCCGGAGCTTTTTTCACAGAAAAGTTACCCTCCTTTACAGAGGTTTTTCCTATCCCTTCCTCCAGTAAGTTGACTTGAGGGACATCAAAAAGGTCCTCTTCCTCATCCAGTTCATCGGCTAGATCAATGGGTGATTCCGGCTCAATTGCTACCGGGGCGCTGCTTTTTACTTCCCAGGCACTACCGTCATCTTCTACTTCCTCCTCTACCTCCTCGGCTTGGTGATCCAAATCCTCATCAGATTGGAAAGGGTTGACCTTTTTGGTTTTCCCTTCTGTTACTGAAGAGATTACAAGATCTTCTTCTGAAGTTGCTTTGGGAGCAAACCAATTCAATTGCTCCAGGCCGAAGAACAGCACCACGAAAATCAGGAATGCCCCCGCGATGAGAATGAAGGTTCCCATTCCCAAAAAATCGCTGGAAAGTTTGGCCAACTCGTATCCAAAGCCGCCTGAAAGAAAACTCCAATAGGAATATCCCTCCACCAGAATGACAATATACCCGGTAAGCAAACCCAGCCAGGCAGTGAAAAACAATGCGAAAACGGAATATCGGGTAAGTGAAATCAGCGAAAACTTAAACGTCCACCTGAACCCTACCAGGAAAAGAAAAGGAGGCAAGAGGAATGCTGCCACTCCAAACCAGCGGTAAATCAACCAGTGGGAAGCCTGGGCACCCAGAAAACCAACCCAGTTTTGAGATTCCCGTGCAGCGTCCCGGATCTCCTGATCGGGATTGTTCATGACCAAACTCTGATCCTCAGGCCCATTGATCAGGTAACTCACGAAAGCAATCAGCAGGAAAATACTTGCTGAAATCAGGATGATACCTAAGGTCAAGGTCAGCTGTTTGGTCTTGATATTGCCAAACGAAAAACCCGGTCCTTTAGGAGCCGGGGGCGCCTTTTTGGTATTTTCTGATTTCTTTCGGAATGTATTTTTGGTGGAGGAATCTGAAGCCATCTA
This sequence comes from uncultured Limnohabitans sp., assembly GCA_964405255.1. Taxonomy (GTDB): domain Bacteria; phylum Bacteroidota; class Bacteroidia; order Cytophagales; family Cyclobacteriaceae; genus Algoriphagus. The sequence goes on from CAYONF010000079.1 coordinate 15,499, forward strand.
GGGTTGAAAGTACGGATTTAATTTTAGCCAAAAGGCCAGCCAAAGACAACTTACCGGGAAAAATACGCCAGCAGTCCTTTCTTGATTTTTTTGATCAACCCTGGTCCCTCATAAATCATGCCCGAGTAGACCTGAACCAGGCTTGCTCCGGCTTTGAGCTTTTCGATCGCATCCTCAGCCGAGAAGATCCCGCCCACACCGATGATAGGAAAAGCACCAAGTGACTTCCGATTGAGGTATCGGATCACTTCGGTACTTCTCTTGGCTAAGACTTTTCCGCTGACACCACCTGCTCCGATTGCATCTATCTCCGCTTTGGAAGTGGTCAGTTCCGAACGGTCAATCGTCGTGTTGGTCGCAATCACACCCGCGATAGCTGTATCCATCACAATCTCCACGATATCATCCAGCTGTCCGTCAGTGAGGTCCGGAGCGATTTTCAGCAGAATCGGTTTCGGGTTTGGTTTTTTGTCGTTGGCAGCTTTTACGGCTGTCAGCAATTGTTTTAGCGGCTCTTTTTCCTGCAAATCCCGAAGATTTGGCGTGTTTGGAGAACTGACATTCACCACAAAATAGTCCACATAAGGATGCAATGCTTCCAGGCAAAACAGGTAATCGTCAACCGCATTTTCGTTTGGTGTGGCTTTGTTTTTTCCGATGTTGCCGCCGACGATGACATCCGACTTTCGCTTTTTCAGTCGCTCTACAGCGGCTAGTACCCCGCCGTTATTGAAACCCATACGATTGATCAGGGCCTCATCCTGAGGGAGTCTAAACAGGCGTGGCTGAGGATTTCCTTCTTGTGGCTTGGGTGTCAGGGTGCCGATTTCGATGAATCCAAACCCCAGCATCGCCATCTCGTCGATGAGCTTGGCGTCCTTGTCAAACCCCGCCGCCAAGCCTACCGGATTTTTGAATTTCAGTCCAAAAACCTCCCGTTCCAGCTTCGGATCCTCCAGTTCAAAAGTTGACTTTACAATCGAATTAATCAGTGGAAGGTTGAAGGTAAGCTTGGTCAGATCGAAGGTGAAATGATGGGCATCTTCCGGTTTCTTGAGGAAAAAGAGCGGTTTGAGCAGGGATTTGTACACGGCTTCAGGGTTGGTGGATTTGGATTCAAAGTTAGAAAATGAAGAATTGAAATCAGGGATGAAGCCATAAATCCACCTGGCTTTTCTTAAGATTCCAAACCATTTGCTTCAGTAATCAGCCTCAAACCTTCCAAAGTCAGATTTCGGTCTACCACATCGAAGGTTTTTTCAAGGTTGGTCAAGATGGAGGACAATCCTCCGGTGGCCACAACGGTGAAATTCAGGTTAGTCTCCTGTTTTATCGTTTCGATCATTCCCTTGACCAATCCGGTGTAGCCATACAAAACTCCCGCCTGAATCGCGTGAACGGTATTTTTCCCCAAGGCGGACTCCGGCAGTTTCAATTCCACTTCGGGCAGTTTGGAAGTGTTGGAAAAAAGCGCCCGGATGGCCGTTTTCAGTCCGGGGACAATATTTACTCCCATAATTTCTCCTGTGGAGTCTACTACTGTAAAAGTCAATGCCGTCCCAAAGTCCACCACGATGACCGGTCCGGCGATCCGCGTAAAAGCCGCCATGACATTACACATCAGATCAGAACCGATTTCGTTGGGCCGGAGCGCCTTGACAGGAAGCTTGGAGTAGCTTTTGGGACTAATGATATAAGGGGCAAGGCCAAAGTAATTCAGGCAAAACTGTTCGATGATGGTGTTGATTTCCGGCACAACTGAGCTGAAACCGATTTTCACGATCTGGGAAGGGTGAATGCCATGCTCCAAAAAATAAAGGGGGACTTTTTTGCTCAGCTGGGAAATCAGCTTGGGAGTCTTGGTCTCCAGCCGGAATTGATTGGTCCATTTTCCGCTTTTCTGGTCAAAAAGTGCAAAAACTACATTGGAATTGCCGGCATCGATGGCTAAAAACATTTGGTTCTTAGGTTTTGACTAATTTAGGCCTTCCCAAAAGGAAAAACCAAATCAACTTTTATACAATCTATTTATGTATTCGCTCAGAGAAGGTAAACTCGAAGACTTGCCCCGGGTTTTGGAATTGATCAAAGAACTCGCCCTTTACGAAAAGGCTCCCGAACAAGTGACCAATACGTTGGACCTGATGAAAGAGGATGGCTTCGGACCCAATCCGGTTTATGGGCTTTATGTCTGCGAAAAAAACTCCACCGGAGAAATCATCGGGATCGCGATTTATTACTATCGCTACAGCACCTGGAAAGGCAAACGCCTGTATCTGGAAGACATCGTGGTTACCGAATCCGAGCGGGGAAATGGTGCCGGCAAAATGCTTTTTGACCGGGTGATGGCCAAGTGCCTTGAAGCCAACTGTACCGGCATGATGTGGCAGGTGCTGGACTGGAATGAGCCAGCGATCAATTTCTACAAAAAGTACGGTGCCTACCTCGAAGCCGGCTGGCTCAATGCGCATTTGCAGGATTATGAGATTAAAGAGTTGTTGAAAAAATAGCGATGCATTGGCTGGATGACGGAGGACCGAAGACGGAAGAATCTTTCGGTCTGCGGTCTTCGGTCTTCGGTCAAAAAATAAAGCCTACCTTTGCAATTCCTATGCGAAAGAAACCATTTACCGTTGTCTATGAGGACAACCACCTCCTGATCGTCAACAAAGCAGCGGGCATCCTGGTCCAGGGTGACAAAACCGGGGACAAAACCCTGACGGATTATTGCAAAGACTACATCGCAGAAAAATATAACAAGCCCGGAGACGTATTCCTGCATCCCGTTCACCGATTGGACCGGCCGGTAAGCGGACTCGTTGCATTTGCCCGTACTTCCAAAGGACTGGAGCGGATGATGGAGTTGTTCCGAAAGCGGGACATCCATAAGGTCTATTGGGCCATCGTCAAGCGCAGACCCAAGGAAGAGCAGGGGAAATTGACTCATTGGCTGACCAAAGACGAATTTAAAAACGTCGTAACCGCACATGATCAGGAAGTTCCGGGCTCGCAAAAAGCCGAGTTGAACTATAAGACTCTGGGCTACATGAATGACCACTGGCTGTTGGAAGTCCGTCCGATTTCAGGCCGACCACATCAGATTCGGGTGCAGCTCGCTTCCATGGGTTGCCCGATCCGCGGAGATGTGAAGTATGGCTTTGCCAAACCCAATCCCGACGGCAGCATCAATCTGCATGCGTTTCATTTGGTTTTTGTTCATCCGATCAAAAAGGAAAAGCTGTTTATGAGAGCGGCACTTCCGGAGACTGAGTTTTGGGAGCAATTCCTGGAATTCGAAGAGATTAAAGCCAAGGATCAGCATCTGGACAATACCTTTTCCGGATAAAATAATACGATTGAAACACCTTGGAAATAACGCACGAAAGTGCTGAAATATAATCCAACCTTATTTCGTCCCGATTTACGGGAAATATTTCCATGGAATTTCGCAAAGCATATTTCCTCAACGAATGAAAAACCTACTCCTTGTTTTCATTTTGGCTGTTTTGTTGGTGTCTTGCACTTCACAAAACCAACCCAAAACCATTTACATCGTCCGTCATGCAGAAAAGCAGTTGGAGGGAAATGATCCGGAACTGGCCTATGTGGGAGGAGTGAGGGCAAAAAAGCTGGCCCAGATTCTGGCAAATCAGGAGATCAGGCATGTTTTTTCTACTGATTACAAGAGGACCAGACTGACAGCAGAACCTACCGCCCAAGCAGCTGGAGTGGAGATTCAGACCTATGATCCAAAAAACAAGGACGCCTTGGTGGATCAGTTGAGAAGTCTGGATGGAAATGTTCTGGTAGTCGGTCACAGCAATACGGTCAGCCAGCTGGCGAATTATTTTGTGGGAGATCAAGAAAAATTTGCTGATCTGACCGATCTGGAGTATGATTTCATTTATGTGGTCACGCTCCAATCCAATTCCTCCTCGGTGGTTCGAAAACTTTACAAGGATTTTTGACCTGATTTTTTCTTTGGAGATTCAATTCCTTTATCTTGACTTGACAAGAACCGGAATTCATGAATCGGGAAGAAAACCTCAAGCATCTCCAAAATTCTAACAAAATCTGGGATATCGCAGTGATCGGTGGAGGATCCTCAGGACTTGGGGTCGCGCTTGATGCAGTTTCCAGAGGACTTTCGG
>CAYONF010000080.1:0-13399 GCA_964405255.1 uncultured Limnohabitans sp.
TTTAATGACTTTGTCGTCTTTTAAACTGTCCAGTTTTTGGGGAAGCTTACAAAATCAGCTGCATGGTCCGACGATCATCCAACTTGCGCCGAATCCCATCGATCCAGCCAAAAGCGATCAACTCATCCAAAACCTCTTCCGTGGACAGGTAGTGTTCAGGCACGACTTTCAGGAAAGTAACCAGCCACACCGACTCCTCCTGCCCGTGATTTGCCTCCAGCCAAGCCCTCAACTCGGCAGAAGAATTGACTTCCACTTTCTGGAAATGCTCAGTTTGGATCATGGGAATTGATATGAAAAGGGAGCTAGAGAATGGTTTTTGGCTTAACTCGCGCGATCCCTAGACTGTTTGAAGAGGTAGGTTCCTTGGGTCTTAATTTGATGGGCCGAGTGTGGTTTAAAAAGTGCCCAAAACTCTAAACCACTGCTTCATTGGCTCGGGTTGAAATTTGGGATTAAACGGCTTCTAAATTGCAAATTCATTGGAATAGGAAGGTGTTTTGCAAACTATGCCTAGGTCATGATTCTACTATTAATGGGGGACCGAATGTTGTTTAGTTCAAAAATCTTCATTATTAAACAGTCAGCCTTAAATTGAATTATTTGATGTTGGCAGGCGCTTCTATTTCTATTGATAAATGTTCAAAGACTTCTATTTCCTCTAGCGGTTCTGTAGGGAATGGTGGGACTGGATTTAAAATGGTATCATTTTCAAAATACTCAAGTAATTGCTCTTCAAGTTTATAAATAGTGTCATTTTCGGTGATCATGAACACTAACATATTTTTTTTTCGAGAATGACCAGGAAATTCAGCTACAATGCCATATTCGGGGCTATAGATATAAATTTGGTTCCAGGGCCAATTATGGCTATATACGCTTACCTTTAAAAAATTCATTTCCCGTCCATCTAAATTAAAGGAAGAGTTGCTTATTATAGAAATCTCAAATTCACCAATGATAAATTCTTTTGGACTATTTAAAAGGTTTATCTCTTTTGACTTTAACATGGAGTCAATCTCGATTAAAAATTCAAGAGTCGAATTATTATAAGGAAAAACACCAAGGGTATCGACTATCAAATGATGTTCTTCAGAATATTCTTCTATAGTTTTCCAACCAACAATTGTTTGGTTATCCCTTTCTTTACAAGAAAATGACAGCATAAGAAATGCTGTGACAAAGACAATTTTATACCTAATTTTGATTTCCAAAGATTTACCAGTTTTTAATAATTGGGGGGATGTAGGTTCAATTTAGGCTTAGGCCATGATTCTACTCCTAGGAGGGGTGGAATAGCAAACCCCACTCAGCGGTGGGTAACGGATTTTGAATCACTAAACTGTCTGTTGGCACTGACCTTTTATTTTTTTCTAATGTCTAATTCCAAGAGACCTGTTTTTACTTATACAAAATATTGTCCCATTACTTATTTTCTTCTTTCCATTCTGAGTCCTCTTTCAATTAGAAAGTCATTTATATCAATGCAGCGAACTCCATTTCTTTTAGAAACCGCCGGAATCTTATTGTTCTTTGTTTTGCTTTCACTTGCTATAAGCGTACAATTATGCGCCTTGCAATATCCAATTAAGTAGGGATCTGCTTCTTCTTTTCCTTCAGCTTGCTTTCGAGCATTTAAAAACCCTGAATTATACTCAGCATTTATTATCGGTATAGCCTCGTTGAAACTTGCTGCATCTGTTTCAACTATTAAATACCTTTTCCACTTTTTTATCCAGTTTTTTAAAAAATCCTCTTTTCCTTCATAATCGTTGATTTCTTGCTCTACAAAGTCAATTGTTTTGAAACACCCTTGTTTTATTAACTCTTCAATCTCTTCCCAGATTGCAGCGAATACTGGATTGTCTTGCTTGAATATTGATTCGAGCATGATAAGTCCGCTTGTGTCAATGACATAAACCGTATTTCCTTCGCTAAATAAATCCATCTTCAAGGGTTAAGAAGTTGTCTAGTTTTCTGGATATAGGACAACTTTACGCCTAAAAAATCTGACAAGTCCTTTAGGTTTATTCGGTTTTGGTCATAGGCTTTAAAAGCCAACCCGATATAAGTTCTTCCTTTTTCCTGAACCGCTTCTTTGGCCAAATTTCTTCCTTCCGGATTCTTTGCTCTACCAAATTGTGGCTTGTTCCATTTCTCATGTTTCTCTTTGTAGAAAGCTTTGGAAGTGAGTCCGTTTTCAAGGAGGCTTCTTAATATTGCAAGTGGTCCCACATGGAAATGATTGGCTAAATCAATTAAATCCTTTTTAGCCCAAATTTTCTGACCCTGTGACTGATATTCTTGTAAAATTTGCATTTGTAGAAGTTCAGTTGTTGGTATCAACACTTCAGCGGCAAATGCATTACACCATTTTTCTATCTCCCATGTTGGGTTCAAGGATAAATCACTAATAGCTCCTTCATTTTGTAGGATGTGTCCAAATTCATGGAAAAGTGTAAATATTTTTGAATGCGGAGGTTCTCCGCCTCTTTTAATTCCAATGATTGGAATGATGTCATCAACGATAGCAAAGCCTCTTACATTATCTTGCGAAAGACTTAACTGAAATACTGCAACTCCCAAATTTTCAATTCTTTCAATATAGGCGTCTAATGCAATTCGGATATTGTCAATTTCTCTGATTTCATTCAGTTGAAGTAATTGTCTGATTTTCCCCGCAACTTCTTTCGGGTTGTCTTGAATAGATGCAGATAAATTGATCTTTGGAAATGGAATTCCCATTTCCTCACGCAGTTCAATAAATGACTGAGCCAATGCCCTTGCTTTACGCACTGCCATGATAGTTTTTTCTTGAAAGTGACCGAGTTCTTTGGAATCAATAGTACGCCTGTCAGATGGTAACGGCTTTTCTTTGGGTGGTTTATTCAGTAAGAGCGTAGCAATGGTTCGTTTGTAGGTCTTTGAAAGCGATTTCAATTCTTCCAAATTGGGTTGCTTTTCGCCTGACTCCAATTGAGCCAATCTCTTCTGGGAAATACCAGAATTTTCAGAGGCTTGGGTTCGGTTTAGTGCAAGGGATTCCCTTGCCCAAACAAGGACTTCAGGGTTTATATTGATATGTATATTGTCATTCATTTATCTGGTTACTAATTTCCTGTATTCAATAAACTCGATAGGAACAGAACTCGGATTCAAATTATTTTCAATAAACTCAATTCCTTCAGCTGTCAATCTACCAACAGATTCAAAACTCCCCCATTCTCGAAACTTTACAAAAACTTGGTTTACAAAATGGGTATTTGAAAAGAAAACTTCATTTTCTTCTTCAAAATGGTTTGCATCCATCGGGATATTTTCAAATTTTTCATTCGGTCCTGAATGTGTCAGGATAATCCCATGAAAGTCGCTTTTTCCGTCGTAAAAATCATCCCAGACTACAGCAGGGTGAAATAAGCCATTTAGCCAACCTTTTCGAGGGACTCTTTTTAATGGCAATATTATGTATCCTTTGTTAAACATTGATACGATTTGGTGTCTTTTTTTATTTGAGTTAAACGTTTGTGGTTAAACAACTATTAAGAAATCAAGAAAACGGCCATGCCTTAAAAATTAACTTGCAGATACTTCTGAATTAGTTTTAGCCATCGAAGTCCCCTCGATTCTTCTGGCTTTTGTTTTTAGGAAACCTGCCTTCAAAAAAGTGCCTGTTGGCTTTTTTCCCTAAACATCTGAATTCAATATAACGAGCAGCCTAGTTTCAATCCAAGCGGGATATCATTTTATTTTTAGTTTTTCGGTGTTTTTTTTTCGAAAAAGCGTGTTCCTTTCGGCTGTTCGGTGCCTGTTTATTGGAAATCGGGATTGCCTCTTGGCAGGTTGGGGATAGAAACAGAATATTATCCTGTGCCTTGACTGATATCCGAATTAATCTGCGGGATAAATCAATCAACAATGCGCTAAATCACTGTGACTAAGCCGGATCTCAGTCTTCTTACCTCCCAAATTTTATATCCCTACCTTTGCCTCGGTTTTAACACAGAATCAATGAAGCGGATCAACGAGTTCAAGAAACTTTTTAACATCGAGGGTCCGATTGACCTGAAGCAGCTGAAAACCACCTACCGCAACTTGGTCAAGGAATGGCATCCGGACAAGTTTCAGGAAGGGGACGAGCGGGCTAAGGAAGCGGAGGAGAAGAGCACCAAGATCATCGAGGGTTACCATTTCCTCGTCAGCATCGCCCCGGAAACCCTCGCCGCCAATCTCGAGGAGTACACCAAGACCGCGACCGAATCGGGTATCGCTGACTTTCAGTACAAAAATCAGGTGCTGGAGATCACCTTTTTGGATGGGAATACCTACGAGTATTTTGGCGTGACCAAAAACACCTCCACCAAGTTTCTCAACGCGGAGAATATCTACCGCTTTGCCCGGCGAAACATCCTTCACGATCACGTATACCGCAAGTCCAAGAAGACGCTGGAGGAAGCGTAAATGGATTTTTTTTCCAAATTGGACGAAAGTGCTCGGATTGGTTCAAGTCTTCAGACTTGGACCCAAAATAATGCAGTCTTCGGACTGCTTTTATTCTGAAAATCAAATTATGAGCAGTCTGAAGACTGCATCTAGGAAAGCACAAGCCTGCCTGACGGCGAGGCAGGTCGGAAGACTTGCGCTATTTAGAGCTTGTCGAGGTGTGTCGAATCATCCGATCTACTTCCGTCTTCGGTCTTCCGTCTTCCCGCTCAAACTCACCATCCACCACCAAGCGCCTTGTATAGCCTCACTGTGCTAGTCAGCTGATTTTCAAGTGCCAGGGACTTTTCAAATTCGGAGTAATATAGATTGCGCTCGGCATCCAATACCTGAAGAAACGAGGTGTAGCCGTTGTCATAGAGCGCTTTGGCCAACATGAGGGATTTTTCGGTTGCCACTACCTGGGTTTGACGTGCCTCGTACTCGTTGGTATAGGTTCGGATCTCTGCGAGGGAATTTTCCACCTCGGCAAAAGCTTCAATTACGGTTTGCTCATACTGATAAGACAACTGTTTCGCGCGGGCGCGTTCGGCTTCTACCCGTCGCTTGTTTTGTCCAAACTGAAAGACTGGAGCCGCCAACTGACCCGTAATGGAAGCCAAGCCTGCACCGGGGACAAAGAGTTTGGAAATATCCTGACTGGCCACACCCAAGAATCCGGTCAAACTCAGCGAGGGAAACCGCATCGCAACCGCCACACCAATTCGCTCGGTTTGGGCAATCAGGAGTTGTTCGGCCCCTGCGATATCCGGTCTTCTTACCAGCAGTTCGGATGGCAAGCCACTTGGAATCTCCAATGGTACCAGTTGTTGATCATTTTGAAGACCTCTTCTGATCGGAGAGTAGGGCTTTCCGGAAAGCACATTGATGGCATTTTCTATAAAGATAATTCCCCGTTCCAGTTGGTACATCTGAGCTTTGGCATCCGCAGCGATTTGCTCGGCCTGCAGCTTGTCCAGTTCGGACACTTCCCCTTTTTCAAACCGCAGATTGATGATTCTCAAGTATTCCAGTCGGGTCTCGTAGGTGCGCTGGGTGATTTTGTAGCGCTCGTCCAAGCCTCTCAGGTTGAAATAGAGCTCGGCGATCTGAGCAACCAAACTGATGTAAATCGATTTGCGGTTTTCCTCCGTGGCTAGCAATTCGGCATAGGCTGCGCGGTTGGCATGCCTTAATTTTCCCCAGATGTCGATTTCCCAAGAAATATTGCCCAAAACTGAGTAGGAGTTGCTGTTGAAGGCTACCCCGGCTTCGGAGGCCCCAGTACCAAACTCAGAGGCTCGGGCTGCTCCGCTCACTCCGATGGAGGGACCGAGATTGGCTTTGTTGTACCCCAAAATCGCCTGAGCTTCCTCCACTCTGGCTACTGCTGTAAGCAGGTTCAGGTTGGAATCCAGGGCATAGCGAATCAGGGACTGCAGTGCCGTATCCTGATAGACATCCCACCACTTCAAGTTGGTGATGGAGTCTGCAGAAGTCAGGGCGAAGGTGTATGCAGCCGGAGTTTTGGTTTCCACATTTTCCGGTCTGGAGTATTTGGGTCCGACGGCACACCCGGCCATCACCAACAGAAAGATTATCGGTATGAGGATAGTTTTCATCTGATTAAAACAGTTTTCATAAGTCAGATGAAATCTCACATGGTTGATCATCACCTCACAGTTTAACGTTTTCGTCAAGCTCGATTTCATATCAATGGGTCGGTTCGGAAGGTGAAACAGCAGAAGGGGCAGTCGGGGTGTTTTTATTTTTTCCGGCGATGCTCTCGATCAGGATATATAGTGCCGGCACGATGATCACTCCGATGATGGTGGCGATTAGCGTACCGCTGAAGACGGCCATTCCCATGACTTTTCGGGCTTCAGCACCTGCTCCCGAGGCAGTCAGCAGCGGCACTACACCGAGCATAAAGGCGAAGGAGGTCATTAGGATGGGTCGCAAGCGCAGTTTGGCGGATTCCATTGCCGCTTCATACAGAGACTTGCCCTGTTCTTCATGCAGCATCTTGGCAAATTCGACGATTAGGATGGCATTTTTGGCAGTCAGGCCGATGAGCATCACGAGTCCAATCTGGGCAAAGACATTGTTGACATAGCTGGGACTCCAAAGTCCACCGAGCCACAAACCGAAGAATGCCCCCAGTATCGCTGCCGGTACACCCAACAGTACGGAGAAAGGCAGGGTCCAGCTTTCATACTGTGCCGCCAAAATCAGGAACACGAAAACCAAAGCCATCAGGAACATGGTGCCTCCTGTACCTTCGGCAGCTTTTTCCTGATAAGACATGTTGCTCCAGGCATAGCCGATTTCTTTAGGCATGGAGGCTGCTACTTCCTCGAGTGCTTTTAGGGCTGCAGCAGAACTGTAGCCTTCCTTCGGCGCACCGGATATTTCCGCTGACCGGTACATATTGAATCGGTTGGTATAGGATGGTCCGGCATTATCTTCCACTGTGGTGATGGTACTTAAGGGAACTATTTCTCCGGATTTGCTTCGCACATAGTACTTGGCGAGGTCATCGGGTCCTAGTCTGTTTTTGCCTTCCGCCTGCACAAAGACTTTATACTGTCTTCCGAATCGGTTGAAGTCATTGACATAGGCACTTCCCAAATAGGTGGAGATGGTACTGGTCACCTCACTGAGGTCGATTCCGAGTTTTTCCACTTTGTCGTAGTCGATCAGGATTCTCTTCTGGGGAACATTAGAGCGGTATAGCGTGAAAATGCTTCCGATCTCCGGTCTTTTTCTGGCTTCAGCCATAAAAATCTTCGCCTGCTCGTCCAGGTATTGTGGATTATTTCCGGATCGGTCCTGAAGCTGCAAAGTAAAACCTGCCGAGGTACCAAGTCCTTCGATCGGAGGTGGTCCAAAGGCGATGGTTGAGGCTTCAGTCAAACCGGTACGGAAAGCCATGTTGATCTCCTGGATTAGCTGTTTGGCTGTTTTGGCTCGTTCTTCCCAAGGTTTGAGCGAAACGAATACGAAAGCGTTGTTGGTGGAGTAAGATTGGGTCAGCAAGCTGAATCCCAACACCATGGTGGAATATTCGATTTCCTCATGCTGCCCCAGAATGGCTTCGACCTTTTTTGCCACCTCATCGGAGCGTTCGAGGGAAGAAGCGTCAGGAAGCTGGATGTTGACCATGAAATAGCCTTCATCTTCTTCGGGAACGAAACCGCTCGGAATGCCACCGTTTAGCAAGAGGATACCGCCTACTACAAATCCGATGATAATCAGGGAGCGGATGGATTTTTTGGCAACAGCTCCTGCCACTCCGGTGTATCCCAGGGTAAACTTGTCGAAGCCTCGGTTGAAGGCATTGAAAAAGCGCTGGAGAAGTCCATTGGATTCTTTTTTGGGCTTCAGGATAATAGCGGAAAGTGCAGGGCTTAGCGTCAAGGCATTGAATGCCGAAAACAACACCGAGATTGCAATTGTGATTGCAAACTGTTGATAAAGTCTTCCTGTGATTCCGCCTGCAAAAGCCACCGGAACGAACACAGCAGCCAAAATCAAAGCAATCGCCACAACCGGTCCTCCCACCTCTTTCATGGCTTTTTGGGTGGCTTCTTTCGGTTTCATGCCATGCTCAATATTATGCATAACTGCTTCCACCACCACAATCGCGTCATCGACGACCAAGCCTATGGCGAGAACCAGCCCCAAAAGGGAGAGTACGTTGACCGAAAAGCCCAGCATCGGGAAGATGATGAACGTACCGATCAATGAAACCGGAACAGTCAGCAAGGGAATCAGGGTAGCTCTCCAATCCTGAAGAAAAAGGAACACTACGATGATTACCAGGGCTACGGCTTCAAAAAGTGTATGGACGATCTCCTCGATCCCTACCGAAATAGCCCGTGTAGTATTCAGGGAAATGTCATACTTCAGGTCCTCGGGAAAGTATTTCTGAAGGTCGGCCACTGTGGTTTCAATTGACTCTGCCACTTCCAGTGCATTCGAACCCGGCATTTGATACACCACAATTGTCGAAGCAGCTTTGGCATTCAGGCGGCTGGAAGCGTTGTAGTTGTCTAGCCCAAGTTCGACTCGGGCGATGTCTTTCAGTCGGACGATGGAGCCTTTGTCATCCGATTTGACGATGATTTCCCCGAATTCTTCCTCGGTCACCAGTCGTTCTTGAAGCGTCACGGTGTAGGTGTATTCTACTCCGGCAGGAGAGGGAGGAGCCCCGAATTTTCCTCCGGGAGCAATGGCATTTTGCTTTCTTACCGCATTGGATACATCGTTTACAGTCAAGTTGAGCTTGGTCAACTGATCCGGATCCAACCATATTCGCATGGAGTAATCCGCTCCTCCGAAGAGGATCACGTCACCCACACCCTTGACCCGCTTGAGCTGATCGACGATGTTGATGTTGGCGTAGTTGTTAAGAAAAGCCGCATCGTAAGTTTGATTGGGCGAAGAAAGCGAAACCAGCATCAAGGGGAAAACCAGTGACTTTTTGGTAGTCACCCCGAAGTTTTTTACCTCAACCGGGAGTTTGGCTGTGGCTTGAGACACCCGGTTTTGGGTAAGCATGTTGGCGTTGTCAAGGTCCGTCCCTACTTCAAACGATACCTGAAGTGTCAGCGATCCGTCGGCGGCATTGATTGACTTCATATAGAGCATTTCTTCCACACCGTTGACCTGCTGCTCAATGGGAGTGGCTACGGCTTGCTCTACGTTGACGGCATTAGCTCCTGTAAAGTTAGTCGTCACTTGTACCATGGGAGGGGTGATGTCCGGGTACTTCGAAATCGGGATTCCGCCTAGGGTGATCAGTCCCATGATGATCATCAAGATCGAGATTACCATGGCGACGATTGGCCTTCTAATAAAAAACTCACTCATAGTTTTGGGGAGATGATTGGTGGGAATTTTTCAGATTAATTGCCCGTAGGGGTCCAGGCTTGATCCACTACCTCTATTTTGGTATTGGGAGTGAGTCCTGCGGTGCCTACGATGGCCACCCGATCACCTGCTTTTAGTCCACTGGAAATGATCCAGGCATCTCCGACTTTTTGTCCGGCTACCACTGTGGTGGCTCTGAGCGTGCTCGAATCAGAAACGGTGAAGACCTGATTGAGATTTTGGAGCTGGAACACTGCCCGCTGGGGAACCAAGACAGCAGCAGAGGCCGTCTTCAGCAATACTCTGACCTTCACAAAAAGACCGGGTCTAAGCAATCCACTGGGATTGGGGAAGGAGGCTTCCACAGTCAAGGTACCTGTTTTGGGGTCAATTTCGCGGTTTGCAAAATCGATCTCGCCCTTTTCAGCGTAGGTAGTTCCATCCGCCAAAATCAGTTCGACACTTTTTCTCGCTCCTGCCAGCTCTTCCGGACTCAGCTGTGCGATTCTCAGGTATTCCCGCTCGCTGATTTGGAATCTGACCCGAACCCCTTCCACGCTGGAGATGGTGGAAAGTACTGAGGTGCCACCCATTCTGCTGACATAATCGCCGACGCGGACATTGGAAATTCCGATAATCCCGTCAAATGGCGCTGTCACTTTGGTATAGCCCAATTCAATTTTGGCATTTTGAAGGGTGGCCTGAATGGCTGACACATTGGCTTTGGCCGCTTCATATTGGGCGATGGCATTGTCAAGGTCCTTTTTGCTCAAGGCATTCATTTCGGTCAATGGACGCACTCGGCTGAGTTCGTTTTCTGCACGCACAAGCTCAGTCTGAGCCCGAGTCACTTCGCTGGCCTGACGGTCGTACTTGTTTTTGTATTCGATGTCATCGATGGTGTAGAGCAAGTCGCCTTTTTTGACAACCGAGCCTTCTTTGAAATTGACCGAGGTTACCCATCCTTCCACCCGGGCCCGGATATCCACATCTGATTTACCATAGACTTGGGCTACAAATTCTTCGTATAGCGGGACGTCCGTTTGCACTGCTTTTACCACATTCACCTGCATGGGTGGCAGCGTAACCACCGTCTCCTCTTTGCAGGAGGAAATCAATAAGGCTGAAAGAAGGAAAGCCGGTAGAAGGCTTTCTGTTTTGAGAAGTGATTTCATGTAAACTGATGATTAAAAGATAAGGATATCAAAGGGGGGGGTTGAAGGAAATAAGGTCCGATGTGTTCGATGAAAGTGATTTGGAATCAAAGTTTAAAAGAGGTCTTTTTTTAAGTAAAACCCATAAAAAATTGCGAATATTTTGATTTGGATACAATAAAATCAGGGGATTTTTACAACTATTTTGAATGTATTCTTTGCTTCAGCCTTAGGTGGTGCTGTTCAAGGTACTTGATTACAGGCAATTTATTTTTCTCTTAAACCACTATCCAACTGCCTTAAGGTGAATTTTCAGAACGGTTCGATATGGATCAGTACATGTCCCAGTTGGGGGATTTCCTTTCGAAGGGTGTCTTTAAGCTGATGGGCGATGTCATGACCTTCGGTTACGGTTAGGTTTCCCAAGACTTTGGCATGCAGATCCACATGGTATTTCATTCCGGCTTTTCGGATAAAACACTTTTCCGTTCCTTCCACACCGGTGACCCTGAGGGCTACTTCCCGGATTTCATGGACCAATTCTTCATGGTTGTTTTCGTCCATGACCTCGCCTAAAGCAGGACGGAAAATCCCGTAGCAATTGTACAGGATAAATCCACAGGCAATCAAGGCGGCATAATCATCCGCTACTTCAAATCCTTTGCCTCCATAGATGGCAATCGAGATGCCGATAAATGCCGCAACGGAAGTAATGGCATCGGACCGGTGATGCCAGGCCTCGGCTTTGAGGGAGGAGCTTTTCAGTTTTTTGCTCCGCTTCAATACCACCTGATAGCTGATTTCTTTCCAGAGGATGATCCCTGCCAAGACCCATAAAGTCCAGGATTCAGGCAGGGCGTGGGGAGTTTGGATGTTTTGGATGGATTGCCAGGCAATCAAAAAAGCAGAAACTACCAAAAAGACGACCACCAAAAAGGTGATCAGTGGTTCGGCTTTCCCGTGTCCGTAGGGATGGTTTTCGTCAGCAGGTCTCGCCGCATAGTTGAGCCCAAGCAAGACCAAGAAGGAGGAGAAAATGTCCACCGTAGACTCAATGCCATCTGCAATCAATGCGTAAGAGTTTCCGAAAATTCCCGCCAAAAATTTCAGCGCGGCCAGCCCAGCATTTCCCAGCATGCTGAAAATCACGGTTCGGATGGCGAGTTTGGGTGAGGACATTTTTAAAAGTACGAAATAGGAGGTATGAAATACGGGGCACTCCTCAATATTCGGCGTTCTTCATTCTCTGTTCGATATTTTTTGACACGAAGAATCTTGAAAATTTTTAAATTATGAATGTCGAATGTCGAACATTGAGCATCGAATTTATAAGTACCCGTTATCCAGCACTTGTGGTGAGCTTGGTCACCGAGCTTGTCGAGGTGTGTCAAAGCATCCGTAATCCATCATAGGTAATCCAGCATCCAGCACCCATCTTCTGTCTTCCGTCTCCGGTCTTCTGTCATCCAACATCGGTCTTCTGTCATCCAACATCGGTCATCCAACATCCAACATCGGTCATCCAGCTTCCGTCTTCCCCTGCCTCTTCCCTACCCAATACAACCCCGTTCCGATTCCGATAAAAATCGCCGTCATCCAGATCGAGAGCTCGCTTACCTGCAGCATCAGCCACAGACAGGCCAAAATCCCCAAAACAGGGATGATATATCCCCCGCTCAGAATAAACTTTCCCGGTACCTGGAATTGGGAGCGAAGTTTGGGAATCGCTGCACAACTCATGATGTAGAGAAAAAGCCGGGACAAAACTGTCATTGCTGCCAAAGCGGTAAAGGAACCGAAAGCAGAGAGAAGAAAGGCGGAAACCCCAAAAAAGATGACCGAATTTGCCGGAGTCAGGAATTTGGGATGAACTTCCCCAAACCATTTGGGCAGGGATTTTTCCAGAGAAAGCGCATAAGTCAGGCGTGTGGAGGAAAACATTGCCCCGATCAAATTAGCCAATACGGATGCGACTACTCCGATCATCAGGATGACTGCACCCACATTTCCGAAAAGTGCGGCAGATACGTCCAAAAGCGGGGTTTTGGTATTGGCAATATCTGCCACAGCCGCCTGGGATACCAATTGAATCAGCATATAAAGAACAGCCACGACTCCCAGACCCAACAGCAGACCCAAAGGCATATCCCGTTCGGGTCTTTTGGCTTCGCCTGCCGGTACTACTGCCCCTTCGAAACCCACAAAAGCATAAATCAGCAACAAAGCCGCACTACCCAAATCCGAAAACGGAGGAACAGGAGAATCAAAAGTAGGGATGACCTCTGAGCCCAAGAGAATAAATCCGCCAACGGGAAGAAGGATCAAAACAGCAAACTTGATGATGGTGAAAATGGTCATCGAGCGGATGGATTCCACGGATCCCAGCACGTTGATGAGACTTAATCCAATGCAGATAAGAGCAAGGGAAATCAGCCTTCCAGTTCCCTCTCCAGCCAGAGGAATGAAATAAGCGATGCTGTCGGTAAGCAAAACAGTATTGGCCGAAAAGGAAATCAGCCGTGCCAGGTAATACAGCCAGCCTCCTTGAAATCCGATAAAGGGACCAAAAGCCAAGGTGCCGTAAATCACCGGTCCACCTGTACCCCGGAAGTAACTTCCCAACTCGGCAAAGCAAAGAATGACGGGCAAGATCAACAAGGCGCAGAATGCATAGACCAAGATGCTGTATTCCCCGGCCAAGGCTGCTGCCCCGCTTGGAAGTCCAAAAATCCCGGCACCGATCAGACCGTTTACCACCAGCATCCAGATTCCCCATAGGCCGAGGTTTCGGGGGAGTTTTTCTTGGTTTTCTTTTGCTTTTAAGCTCTCGGGCATTCCTTGGATTTGACTGAAATCGGAAGATAAATGAAAAAAAAGAATCTCTCACAGAA
>CAYONF010000080.1:13499-19611 GCA_964405255.1 uncultured Limnohabitans sp.
TCTTGAAAGAGAAGTCGAAAAAATATCTCTCACAGAAGGCACAGAAGCGCACAGACATTTTTTATTCAGTTCATCTGTGGATTTCTGTGTAATCTGTGAGCAAAAAAAATTCTTGAAAGAGAAGTCGAAAAAATATCTCTCACAGAAGGCACAGAAGCGCACAGAAATTTTTGTCTCAATTCATCTGTGGAGTTCTGTGTAATCTGTGAGAAAAATAGTTAGGTGGTTTTTAATTTTCTTCTCACCCACTTTTCGATTTCTACAGCATGAAATACAATCAAAGCCATTCCGACACAGAAAAGCAACTCCTTCATATCCAAGGCCTGGGTTCGGAAAATCTCATTGAAAAAGGGCAAATAGATCACCCCCAATTGCAAAAGCAGGGTCATTCCCACTGAGATCAACAGGGGTTTATTGCTCAGAAATCCCTGCTGAAACAGAAAAGTCCGGTCACTCCGTACTGCCATCACATGTCCGAGTTGTGAAAACGCCAAAACCGTAAAAACCATGGTCTGCCAATGCCAACCTACCCGTATCGCCCAGTATTGAGTGAATAGGGTGACACCGGCCATCAGCATTCCTACCCAAATGATGTGGTATCCTACGCCCTCGGCAAAAAGACTTTGCTTGGGCGGCCGGGGAGGGCGGTTCATCAGGTCTTTCTCGGGTTTTTCCCCTGCCAATGCCAATGCGGGAAGTCCGTCGGTTACCAGATTGATCCAGAGGATATGAATCGGCAGGAGGGGATTGGGGAATCCCAGAAACGGAGCCAAACCGATTGTCCAGATTTCTGCCCCGTTGCAGGTCATGATGTACTTGATGAATTTCCGGATGTTGTCATAGATCCGACGCCCTTCTTTCACCGCCTTCACGATCGTCGAAAAGTTGTCGTCCAACAGGATCAGGTGTGCGGCTTCTTTGCTGACATCCGTTCCTGCGATTCCCATGGCCACCCCGATGTTGGCGGCTTTCAGAGAAGGAGCATCATTTACCCCATCGCCGGTCATAGCTGCATAGTGCCCTTTCAGTTGAAGGGTTTGCACGATCCGGAGCTTTTGTTCCGGCGCTACCCGGGCGTAGACACTGACTTCCTCCACTTCGTTGAAAAACTCCTCGTCATTGAGATTTGCCAGTTCGGCACCGGTCAGGACCAAATCACCGGGCTTCCATATGCCCACTTCTTCTGCAATAGCCTTGGCTGTGGAAGGGTGGTCACCGGTGATCATGACGGGTTTGATTCCGGCAGTTTTGCATTCCTGAATCGACACCTTTACGGATTCCCTTGGAGGGTCGATCATTCCGACTTTCCCAAAATAATCCAGCCCGGATTCCAGATAGATCCATACCGATTCGGAGGGTAGGGAAGGGATCAATTTTCCTGCAAAGGCCAATACCCGTTCTCCTTTTTCTGCCCATTTTTCTGAGGAAACCACAAGTTCTTCGGCTGTTTTTTTGTCTGACAAAATTCCCGAAATGGATTCAGAAGCGCCTTTGCACAAGACCATTACCTGATCTCCATAGCGGTGGAGGGTACTCATTCTTTTACGGGAGGAGTCGAAAGGGATTTCTCCGATTCTTGGGAATTTCTTTTCGAGAATTCCATAGTGATCTTGCGGGATTTCTAGAAGCAGTCGCTCCACCAAGGCCAGTTCAGTGGCCTCGCCCTCCGGCTTTCCTTTTTTATCCAAATGCACATCATGGCACAGACCCATGGCCATCTGCAGGTTGGTAAATTCGGATGAAAACCCGTTTCGGTAATCCGGTTCAAGACTGACCACCGTCATTTTGTTTTGGGTCAGGGTGCCTGTTTTGTCCGTACAGATGTAGGTGACCGAACCCAAACTTTCCACTGCAGGAAGTTTCCGGATCAGTGCATTTTTCTTAGCCAATCTCCCCGCTCCCAAGGAAAGTGCGATCGTAATCAAAGCAGGTAAAGCCTCCGGTATAGCCGCTACTGCCAAACTAACTGACAAGAGCAAGACAGAAAAGATTTCCTCCCCCCGAGCCAAACCCGCCACAAAAAGCAAGGCGCAAATGCCCAAAATCAGGTAAGAGATCACTTTTCCAAACCGATGCATCCGCTGCTGCAGTGGCGTGACCGGGGTATCTTCCTGAAGCAGGTTGGCGATTTTCCCGATCTCGGTTTTCATGCCGGTGTTCAGAACCAGTCCGGTGGCGCGTCCATTTGCAATCAGCGTTCCCTTGAATGCCATGTTCAGTTGGTCGCCCGGGCCAAGGTTGTCCTGGCTAAGGAGTTCGGAAATTTTGTCCACAGGGACAGACTCTCCGGTAAGTGAGGATTCGTCGATTTTCAGGGCAAAAGTTTCGATCAGGCGGATGTCGGCCGGCACCATATTGCCGGCTTCCAAAATGACCACATCGCCGGGAACCAACTCCCTGGAAAACACGGTCATGCTTTGGCCGTCCCGAATCACTTTGGTTTGGGTTTCGGTCAGCTTTTTCAGGGATTCCATGGCTTTTTCAGCCCGGTATTCCTGGACAAAACCCAAGACAGCATTGAGGACGATAATGACCAGAATAATGATGGTGTCAGTCAGGTCGCCCACGATCCCGGAAATGATCGCTGCAGCCGCCAAAATCAGGATCATAAAGTCCTTGAATTGTCCCAAAAACAGGAGCCAAGCCGGTTTTTTCTTCTTTTCTTCGAGGGCGTTTGGGCCAAATTCCGAAATCCGTTTTTCAGCTTCAGCCTGACTCAGTCCCTTAATTTCAGAGTTGAATTGATGAAAAAGCGAAGGGATAGAGTCCTGATAAAAAGACATGGAAAAGGAAGTTGGGATGCCTTAAAATACACCAAAAAAGCGAGGAAAATTGAGGGAAAGGGGCGGTGGAATAGAATTTTTTCAGGTAACTGAATCCTATCTCGTTCCCATTAATTGGGTGACATAAATATCCGTTGCTGATAATTAAAATTGAGCAGACTCAATACTTCGCCAAACACTTCGGCCGCACGGAGTTGGGAATCCTCTACTTTTTTACCCAATAATCTGCAGAGCAAAAGTCCATAGACTCCGTTGAGGCAGATTTGTATTTCATTACCCGGGTTTTCTCCGTTGGCAGCAAGGATCGCCTCCAGGATAAAAGGTTTGGCTTTGGAGTAAGTTTCCACGTAGGCAGGGTCGGTTTTCAGAAGTTTCCAATGCAGGTTGGCCAGATTGTCCACCAGATCTCTCAATTCTTGGAGATGGCCTTTTTCGAGGATTTCCTGCGCTTTCATTTTGGATAAAATCCCCTCAAACCAATGCGTGATTTCTGCTTTTTCCTGCTCGGATACAGGATAATGCGCGATCACATACTGCCGGATTTCGTCCAAATTTCCCTGATAGGAGCGGATCAGATCCTCCATCTGGTACATGTAAATCAGGTATTCTCCGATGTTTTGGGATTTTTTCTTTTCGGCAACAGATTTCATGGGAATTGAGTTGATTGGGTGGCAAAGGTAGGGAAGAGTTGAAATAGCTTAGAAATACAATTGAAATACCATGGAAATAAGCTTCGCAACCCATCTTGTGAATTTGATAGGTAGCCTTATTTCGCCGCAGGCGTATTTCATTTTGCGAAGCAAAATGTATTTCAAACGTATTTCCACCATATTTCAGAAAGTGTAAACCCGATAAAAGCCTATTTCAAATTCCCTGTCGATCAAACCTCCTTTTTTCCTACTTTTGCGCCACGAAGAGCTTATGAAAAACATTAGAAATTTCTGTATCATCGCCCATATCGACCATGGGAAGAGTACATTGGCGGATCGATTGCTGCAGTTTACCAATACCATTTCGGAGCGGGAAATGCAGAATCAAGTGTTGGACGATATGGATCTGGAGCGTGAGCGGGGCATTACCATTAAGTCTCACGCCATTCAGATGAAGTACAGCTACAAGGGAGAGGAATATACCCTCAACCTGATCGATACTCCGGGCCACGTTGACTTTTCATATGAAGTTTCCCGTTCCATTGCTGCCTGTGAGGGTGCATTGCTGATTGTGGACGCCTCCCAAGGGATCGAAGCCCAAACCATCTCCAACCTCTATTTGGCACTCGGACATGATTTGGAGATCATCCCTGTACTGAACAAAATCGACCTTCCCGGAGCAGATCCGGAAGGACGTGCCGATGAAGTCATTGATCTGATCGGTTGCGATCGAGAGGACATCATCTTGGCCTCAGGAAAAGAAGGGATTGGGATCGAAGACATTCTCAACGCCGTAGTGGAACGAATTCCGGCACCTAAAGGTGACGAGCAGGCCCCGCTTCAGGCGATGATTTTTGACTCTCAGTTCAACTCCTTTAGAGGGGTAGAGGTAATCTTCCGAATCTTTAACGGCACGATCAATAAGGGTGATAAAATTAAATTTGTCAATACCGGCAAAGAATATTACGCCGACGAAATCGGGATTCTGGGGATCAATCAGATTCCTCAGCAGACTATGAGTGCCGGGAACGTGGGGTACCTGATCTCCGGTATCAAAGTCGCCAAGGAAGTGGCGGTAGGGGATACGATTACCCATGTGAAAAACCCTTGCAAGGAAGCCATCAAAGGTTTCGAAAACGTCAAACCAATGGTTTTTGCCGGGATTTATCCGGTAGATACGACCGAGTTTGAGGAGTTGCGTGCCTCCATGGAAAAGCTTCAGTTGAATGATGCTTCTTTGGTGTGGGAACCGGAGACTTCCGCAGCTTTGGGTTTTGGATTCCGATGCGGATTCTTGGGAATGCTCCACATGGAGATCGTTCAGGAGCGATTGGAGCGGGAGTTTGACATGACAGTTATCACTACCGTGCCTTCGGTACAGTTTCGTGCCCTGATGACCAATGGGTCTGTGCAGATCATCAATGCGCCATCCGACATGCCTGATCCTACCAAGATGGATCATATTGAGGAGCCGTTTGTGAAAGCTTCCATCATTACGGCAGCTGAATATGTAGGTCCGGTGATTCAGTTGTGTATGGAAAAACGCGGTCAGATCAAGAATCAGGTGTACCTGACAGCAGATCGTGTGGAATTGCAGTTTGATATGCCGTTGGCGGAGATCGTGTTTGACTTCTTCGATAAGTTGAAGACTATTTCCAGAGGCTATGCTTCTTTGGATTACGAATTGAAAGGTTTCCAGCCTTCACACATGGTTCGTTTGGACATCATGCTCAACGGTGAACCGGTGGATGCACTTTCTGCCATTGTCCATCGGGATAAAGCCTATGAGTGGGGAAAAAGACTTTGCGAGAAACTTCGCGAACTCGTCCCAAGACAGATGTTTGAAATCGCCATTCAGGCAGCAATCGGACAGAAAATCATTGCCCGTGAGACCATCAAAGCACTTCGTAAAAACGTGTTGGCCAAGTGTTACGGAGGTGATATTTCACGAAAGCGAAAACTCCTCGAAAAGCAGAAAAAGGGCAAGAAACGAATGAGACAAGTCGGCAACGTCGAGGTGCCTCAGGAAGCGTTTATGGCGGTGTTGAAGTTAGATTAAAGGAGAGGGGATTTGCTATAAACTCCGATGTTCGGTGTTCGACATTCGAAGTTCTACATTTTCAATTTGATTAAATTAAAATCATGGAAAGAAAATTTGACCTTGAAGATCGATTAATTGAGTTTGCTTCACAGGTCATTCTTTTCACTGATGGGATGAAGTCATCAAAGGCAGGTAATCATATGTCAGGCCAACTTTTGAAAAGTGGAACGAGTCCTGCTTTAAATTATGGTGAAGCTCAATCCGGAGAGTCAAGGAGAGATTTTATCCATAAAATTAAAGTGATTCTAAAAGAACTTAGAGAAAGTCGAATTGCCTTAAAGAGTATTGAAAAATCTCACCTTCATGAAGATTTGGGTTTCATAGAACGATTGAAAAATGAATGTAATCAGCTTATTTCCATTTTTGTAAAAAGTGTGGAAACAGCTGAAAAGAATCTCAAAAATTAAAATATCGAATATCGAATATCGAATATCGAATATCGAATATCGAATAGATCAAACTAAACGTGAATTTGATGCCTACTTTAATTGACGGTAAAAAAACATCCCAAGACATAAAAAATGAAATCGCTGCCCGCGTAGCGGAAATCAAATCCGAAGGCGGAAAGACCCCGCACC
>CAYONF010000081.1:0-16735 GCA_964405255.1 uncultured Limnohabitans sp.
GGAGGAGGTGAGTCTAGGTTGAAATAAGGACTCATGTAAGGTGAAAAAATAAACCCAATCTTATCTTTAATGGCATCCTGAGATACATGTCCCAACTGGAATGTCTCAGGCTCCAGGTAATCTTTCACAAACAGCTTGAGCTGTGACTTCCCATTTTGATCTTGAGGAAGTTCATCTTCAGTCAGGGAAGAAATCCAGCTTTTTACAGTTGACTCCAATGCTTTTCTGGCTGTATCAGGCACATAGACGATCTGTAGGGTATCGTTTTGATAGCGCTGCTTGATTGCCCGGAAGTATTTTCCGTCTTTTTCAAAGCGTGTGTTGGTAGGCTGAAACTCCTCCTGATTAGCCATGTACGGGGCAGAAAGCGGGATCTCCATCAGCCGTTCCTCCAGAGTAGCCAATTGCTCACCGTAAATTCTGTCCTGCCATTGGTTCTCCAAGGTATAGTGATAGGAGTAATAGAATGCATAGTAGCCAAAGTGATACATGGCGAAGCAAAGTAAAAGTGCTATGGCTACTGCTTTTCTCAACGGAATAAGTTTGAAATCGAAAAATAGAAAAAAAACTTAACCGTACTTCTATTGATTTGATTTTTGGAGAAAACAAAATGAATTGTTTTTCAATTACCTGTTTTCACCGATCATTATTCTGCAAAAGGCCCGATCAATGCCATAATCCTCCATGCAAGAAGTGAAAAAAACAAAGATTTCCCATAATAGCTGATGACTTTGCGCCGATTAAACCGATCCAAAAACCACAAAACCAGCACCGGCTTGATCAACCCCAGTACCAGGCAAAGCAAAAATAATCCGGCAAGTCCCAACAGGAAGATTTGAATGGCAGCGAACATGGACCAAAAATAAAAAGGAACGACGAATGCCGTTCCTTTTTTATTCTGTAAATCCCAAAGGATTATTTTTTACGCTTGATTTCCTTCATTTCATACCCTTCAATCGTATCGTCAATCTGGATATTGTTGAAATTCTTAATCGAAATACCGCATTCGTATCCTGCTTTCACTTCAGATACATCGTCTTTGAATCGCTTCAGCTGATCGATCTCTCCTTCGTGGATAACAATACCATCGCGGATGATGCGGATTTTGTTCTTTCTGGTGATGAAACCATCCGTAACGTACGATCCGGCAACAGTTCCCACTTTGGAAATTTTGAATACTTCACGCACGACAATATTTCCGGTGATGATTTCCTCGAATTCCGGCTCCAACATCCCCTCAATCGCATCCTTGATCTGGTTGATCGCATCGTAAATGATCGAGTAATGACGGATTTCGATTTCCTCCTGCTCAGCCAGTTTTTTGGCATTGGAAGAAGGTCTCACGTTAAATCCGAGAATAATCGCATCGGATGCAGAAGCCAACAAGACATCGGATTCAGAAATCTGTCCCACACCTTTGTGGATGATATTGACTTTTACCTCATCCTTAGAAAGTTTGAGCAAGGAATCGGAAAGTGCTTCCACAGAACCATCCACGTCACCTTTGATGATGATATTGAGTTCTTTGAAACTTCCGATAGCCAATCGTCGGCCGATTTCATCCAGGGTGATGTGCTTTTTGGTTCGCAAGCTCTGCTCCCGCTGGATTTGCTCTCTGGAATTGGCAATTTCTCTCGCCTCTCGTTCGGTATCGTATACTTTGAAGGTATCACCTGCCTGAGGAGCTCCGCTTAGACCCAAAACTTGCACCGGAGTAGACGGTCCGGCATCCTTCAGTTTTTTGCCTTTGTGGTCAAACATCGCCTTGACACGGCCATAATGCTGTCCTGCAAGCATGACATCACCAACATTAAGCGTACCTGCCTGAACCATGATGGTGGCTACGTAGCCTCTCCCTTTGTCCAGAGAAGCTTCAATTACCGTACCTACTGCGTTCTTATTTGGATTGGCTTTCAATTCCAAGATTTCGGATTCAAGAAGGACCTTTTCCAAAAGCTCGTCGACACCCTGACCGGTTTTGGCAGAAATATCCTGGGATTGGTATTTACCTCCCCACTCTTCAACCAGCAAGTTCATATTTGCAAGTTCTTCCTTGATTTTCTCAGGTCTTGCATTTGGCTTGTCCACCTTATTGATGGCAAAAATCATCGGAACCCCAGCCACTTGAGCGTGGTTGATCGCTTCCTTGGTCTGAGGCATGATGCTATCGTCCGCAGCAATCACGATGATTGCCACGTCGGTGATTTTAGCTCCCCGGGCACGCATAGCCGTAAAGGCTTCGTGACCTGGAGTATCCAGGAAGGCAATTTTATGGCCCGTCTTGGTCATTACGTCATAGGCGCCGATGTGCTGGGTGATGCCCCCGGCTTCAGCAGCAGTGACTTTGGACATTCGGATGTAATCCAGCAAGGAGGTTTTACCATGATCGACGTGACCCATGATCGTGACGATTGGGGCTCTTTCGATCAAATCTTCTTCCTCATCTGCCGCTTCCTCGACCATTTCATCTTCAATGGACTTGGTGAATTCCACGTCGTAGCCAAATTCGTCAGCGATAATCGTAATGGCTTCTGCATCCAATCGCTGGTTGATCGAAACGAACATGCCCAAAGACATGCAAGTGGAAATGACCTGGTTGACCGAAACGTCCAACAAAGCAGCCAAGTCGTTGGCTGAGATAAATTCGGTTACTTTCAATACTTTGGACTCTTCACCCTCCATTTCCGTATCACGGTCGCGTTCGGCCCGCTTGTCTCTTCTGGATTTGGTTTTTCCTCCGGGTTTGGAGCCCTGAAGTCTTGCCAAAGTCTGCTTGATCTGATCCTGGATTTCTTTTTGGGTAGGCTCAGCTTTTTGAAGTCGCTGTTGAGGAGCTTGGTTGCCACCTCCGCCCGGTCTTTGCTGATTTCCTCCACCCGGTCTTTGGCCTTGGCCTGGTCTTCCACCTCCTCTTTGATCCTGAGGAGGCCGATTGCCACCAGCAGGTTGTGCACCCTGAGCCGGAGTACCTGGTTTATCGATTCTTTTTCTAGGACGCTTTTTATCTCTTCCTTTTTCGTCAGAGGAAGCTACCGGACCACCTTTTTTCTTCGTGCGGTCCACCGGAAGTTCGATTTTACCCAAAACGGTAAGCCCTTTCAGGGAATCGGCCTTAGCTGCGATGACCGTATCCTGAGCAGGTTCCTCTTTTACAGGTTGAGGCGCAGGAGTCGCCTTCGGAGCTTCAGGAGCTGGTGCTGGTGCTGGCTTTGGAGCCTCCTGCACTGGTTTTACTTCCGGAGCAGGGGCTGGCTTTTTAGGCTCTTGATATTGAGGTCTCTCAAATTTTGGAGCCGGGGAAGGCTGCGGAGCCGGGGCTGGTGCAGGTTTCTTTTCAAGATCGATCTTTCCAAGAATTTTAATCCCTTCCAGTTTTGGAGCTTCGGGTGCAATTTTTTCAGGCTCCGGAGCAGGAGCCGGAGTGGGTGCGGCAGGTTTTGGTTCTTCCTTATGAACCGGTGCAGGAGCTGGCTCGGGAGCTTTTTCTTGCTTTGGCGACTCAGGCTCGAGCGATAATGGCTCATGCCGCTTCCCGATAGAAAGGTGGGAAGCTTCCTCTTTTTCAAGGGCTGAGGACTTGAACTCCTTTTCCAGCATAGCCACTTGCTCCATGGTTATTTTGGAATTGGGATTGTTTTCAACCTCAAAGCCCTTTTTAGCCAGTGACTCCACGATGGTTGCCGTACCCACGTTGAGCTTTCTGGCTATTTGGCCTAATCGCATCATTTTCTCTTCTGACATAAGCAAAAACCTCTTTCGAAATCTTAAGTAAAATTAGGGTATTCTAAGGGGGAAGCCCCCTTTTTATTGTTCAAATTCTTGTCTGAGGATTCTGAAAATCTCTTCAATGGTTTCCTCTTCCAGTTCAGTACGACGAGTCAGGTCTTCCTTGGTCAGAGCCAACACACTCTTGGCAGTATCCAAACCAGTCTTCTTCAACTCCTCGATGATCCACTGATCAATCTCATCTGTGAATTCGTTCAAATCCACATCTTCATCGTCATACTCATTCAGTTCACGGAATACGTCGATTTCATATCCTACCAATCGGCTGGCCAATTTGATGTTGAACCCACCTTTTCCGATAGCCAAAGACACTTGGTCTGGCTTTAGGAATACCGAAATCCGCTTGCGATCCTGATCTACAGTGATGGAAGATACCTTAGCCGGACTTAATGCACGTGTGACGTACAGTTCCAGGTTTTCGGTGTAGTTGATGACATCAATGTTTTCATTTTGCAATTCACGTACCACGGCATGGATCCGGGATCCTTTCATCCCTACGCAAGCACCTACCGGGTCAATTCGGTCGTCATAGGATTCCACAGCCACTTTGGCTCTTTCACCTGGTTCGCGAACGATTTTCACTATCGTGATCAGTCCGTCGTAGACTTCTGGTACCTCATTTTCAAACAGCCTTTCCAGGAATACCGGGGAAGTTCGCGACAGAATGATCTTTGGGTTCCCATTGATCATGTCCACGCGGTGTACGATTGCCTTGACGGTATCGCCTTTTCTGAACCGGTCTTTTGGAATCTGCTCGCCTTTTGGAAGGATCAATTCATTTCCCTCTCCGTCTATTAGGAGGATCTCGCGCCCCAAAATCTGATACACTTCGGCGGAAATAATCTCTCCCACCTGCTCTTCGTATTTGTTGTACAGGATGTCTTTTTCGAGATCTTTGATTCGCTGGATCAAGGTCTGTCGGGCCATCTGCACGGCTCTTCTTCCGAATTCCTCGAGTTCGATCTTTTCGTAAACTTCCTCTCCGATTTCAAAGTCAGGCTCAATTTTTCGAGCCTCGCTGAAACTGATTTTATCAAAATCCCAAATGTCTTCGGAATTGTCATCCACGATTTCTCTGATACGAAAAATCTCCAGGTCTCCCTTATCGGCGTTGATCGTTACGTCAAAGTTTTCGTCGGTCTCAAACTTTTTACGAATCATCGCTCTGAACACATCTTCCAGAATACGGATCATGGTAGGTCGATCCACATTTTTAGATCTCGCAAACTCTGCGAAGGATTCTATTAAGACTTTGGCATCCATTTGAGTTATTTAAAAGATACTTGTACGATAGATTTCTTGATTTCTGAGAAAGAGAGACTTATTTCCTCCTCTGTTGCTTTTTTTCCTTTTTCCTTTTTCTTCACCAGTAGCTTCACATTTTCAGAGTCCAGTTCGAGAAGCTTTCCCGTGACTTCAGTCCCTGAGGCAAGCATGACCTTCAGTCCCCTTCCGATATTTTTCTGATACTGCCTGGGGCTGCTCAGCGGATAATCCAATCCCGGAGAGGACACTTCCAATACATAGGCGTCACCGAAAATTTCGCTAGATTCCAATTCTTCAGACACGGCACGACTCACTTTGGCGCAGGCCTCGATGGTGATTCCTTGATCTGCATCAATCAGAATTAAAAGCCTGGGTTTTCCGGCTTTTTCCTCTACCTTCACCTCTACCACAAAGTGGGATTGATCGGGAAGATGCTTTGCAACCAACTCTTCGATCGATTTTCTGAGCTCAGTCATACGTTTGAATAATGAAAGAGGGGACTTGTGTCCCCTCCAGAAACTTTCGAATACGGTGCAAAAGTAATAGAAAGAATTACGAAAAGCAATGGAGGTTATTCTATTCCAGCAGGATTAGAAATTTTTATTGGAAAAAAATCCCAAAAATTCACAGATCGGAAGTCAACCCACCCATTGGGATCAGAAAACAAAAAAATCTTCTTTCCCTGAGTTTTGTCAATTTAAGATAATAATTTTGCCGACCCACGTTTAAAACCAGTACTCAAGTACTATCTTAAACAACAAACTCCAGTTAAAAGCCAATCAATCAGTATAAAATGGGATTATTTGATTTTTTCTCTAGTGATATAGCCATTGACTTGGGTACTGCAAATACCCTGATCATTCACAAAGATAAAATTGTGGTGGATGAGCCATCCATCATTGCCATCGATAAAACAAACAACCGGGTGCTTGCGGTAGGCCGAGAGGCAATGAACATGCACGAAAAAACTCACGAAAACATCAAAACCATCCGTCCTCTCAAGGATGGTGTGATCGCGGACTTCTATGCTGCTGAGCAAATGATCCGTGGGTTGATCAAAATGATTCCCGGGCAGAAAAAGGGGATGTTCCCCCAATCCCACCGAATGGTCATCTGTATTCCTTCAGGGATTACCGAAGTTGAAAAAAGAGCGGTTCGAGATTCCGCAGAGCATGCCGGCGCCAAGGAAGTTTACATGATCTATGAACCCATCGCTGCGGCCATCGGTATCGGCATCGACATCGAAAAGCCCATGGGATCCATGATCGTGGACATCGGAGGAGGTACGACTGAAATTGCCCTAATCGCACTTTCCGGAATCGTGGCTGACCAATCCATCCGGGTAGCTGGTGATACCTTCACTAAAGATATTCTGGATTACATGCGCCGTCAGCACAACTTGCTGATCGGAGAGCGTTCCGCCGAAAAAGTAAAAATTGCGATCGGTTCGGCACTGACTGAATTGGACGAGGCTCCGGAAGATTACGAAATCCGAGGCAGGGATCTGATGACGGGCATCCCAAAAGTGATTAAGGTTTCTTACTCAGAAATCGCTTTTGCACTCGATAAATCTGTTTCCAAAATTGAAGAGGCGGTATTGAAGGCCTTGGAGATTGCACCACCGGAGCTTTCTGCAGATATTTATGACAACGGGATTCACCTCACTGGTGGGGGGGCTCTTTTGAAAGGTCTTGACAAAAGACTTCACCAAAAAACCAAACTGCCGATCCATATTGCCGAAGATCCACTGAGGGCTGTGGTAAGAGGAACAGGTACAGCTCTGAAAAATATTCAAAACTTCCGAACAGTCTTAATGACTTAAAAACTAAATGTTACGTATCCTCCAGTTCCTTTATCGAATAAGGGCATTTATTTTATTTGTTTTTCTTGAACTGGCAGCTGTCTGGATGATTGTCACGAACAACTCGCCCCAAGGAGCCGCATTTTTCAACAGTTCTAATGCGCTGGTAGGTACAGTACTTAAAAAACAATCGGATATCGTCCAGTTTTTTTCTCTGGCAGAAGCCAATCAAGCCCTGACCTCGGAAAACGCGGAGATCCTTGAACAGCTCCAGCTGCTTCAGGTCAAACCTGACAGTGTCGCTTTCACTCTGGATTCTGCCCTGACGGCAACTTTTCAGTTCAAAGGCGCCAGAGTGATTGGCAGCTCATTGAGATTCTCTCAAAATTACCTGACTCTCAACAAAGGAGCTAAAGACGGAATCAAACCCGGAATGGGAGTATTTAATCCCGATGGGGTGGTTGGTCGGGTAAAATCCGTTTCTGAAAATTATGCTGTGGCATTTTCCTTGCTGAATACTGGCTTGATGATCTCCTCTAAAATCAAGTCTTCGGACGTATTCGGATCGGTACAGTGGGATGGTAAAAACGCCTCGGAAGCCCGTCTTTTGTTTGTGCCCCGACATGTTAAAGCACAGGAAGGAGATTCGGTTGTGACTTCCGGTTTCAATGCGGTATTTCCTGAAGGAATTTTGATCGGCGTGATTTCAAAAGTCGCTCCCGATACCAAGGACCCCAATTATTTGGACTTGACTATCAAACTGAGTGCGGATTTCAGCAAAGTGAATTACGTCTATTTGGTAGAAAATACCCAGTTTGCCGAGCTAGACTCACTTTACAAAGAATCAGAGGTTAGTAATGAATATTAGAACTCTGATTTCCTATTTTCTTTTGATTGTTTTTTTGGGAATGGTCCAGATTTTCCTGTTGAAAAACCTGGCCCTGTTCGGGGTTGCCTTTGTTTTTCTGTATTTGCTGGGAATTCTGGTATTGCCCATTTCCATTCGCACCATTCCCCTGTTGTTCATTGCATTCGGCTTGGGTTTTGTCCTGGATATCTTCTACGAAACCATCGGCTTACACACCGCGGCAGCGACATTTTTGGCATTTATCCGTCCGCTTTGGCTCAAGGCCATCAGCCCGACGGGAGGATATGTTGATGTCGAGGAACCTACCCTGTCCGAGATGGGACTAGGCTGGTTTTTGAGTTACTCTTTACCTTTGATTTTCATGTATTCCCTGATTTTTTTTGCGGTCGATCAGTGGGGTACAGGAGGTTTATTTGGCGTACTTTACAAAAGTCTGTTTACCTCGATTTTCACTTGCCTTTTGGCTATACT
The DNA here is from genome assembly GCA_964405255.1 of uncultured Limnohabitans sp. Lineage (GTDB taxonomy): Bacteria > Bacteroidota > Bacteroidia > Cytophagales > Cyclobacteriaceae > Algoriphagus. Next base: position 8,193 of record CAYONF010000081.1, read on the forward strand.
TGTACAAGTACTGTTTTTCAAACGCAGGAGGGGAATCTGATGAACGCTAGGATGTTTTCAGAGCTAGAGAAAGTGATGAATTTAATCCATGAGACCAGCCTGCCGAAGACCGGGATTCCTTGTGGCTCTAGAGAAACAATTGTAAACCCATGAAAGATCAAAGACCAGTAGTCATTCTCATCGTGATTTTTCTGGTGAGCCTGATTCTGCTTACCAAATTGTTTACTATCCAGGTGCTGGATGACAGCTTCATGAAAAAAGCTGAAAGCAACGCCATTCAGCGGATTGTAGATCATCCTTATCGGGGATTGGTCTATGACCGAAACGGAAAACTTCTGGTTTTCAACAATCCGATTTTTGACTTGATGATTGTGCCCAAAGAATTCAAAGTCGGAGATACCACCCGTTTTTGTGAGCTTTTTAAAATTTCCAAAGAAGAACTGATCGAATCTTATACCGCTGCCCGGAAGTACTCTTCAGTCAAGCCCTCGACTCTTATCAAGCAAATTTCCACAACTGACTTTGCTCGAATTCAGGACTTTCTGGTGGATTATCCGGGGCTTTTTATCATGACCCGCTCAGTGCGCTCCTATCCCAATTCTACAGCCGCCCACGCCTTGGGATACATCGGGGAAATCAATGCCGGTCAGCTTGAGCGGGATACGCTCAAGTACTATTCCCAGGGAGATTACGTGGGATTGAGCGGGATGGAGCGGTATTATGAAAATGACCTTCGCGGGAAAAAAGGCGTCAAATACAAAATGGTCAATGTCCGGGGGGTGGACAAAGGGCCGTTTAAAGACGGGGAATACGACACCGCATCCGTCGCAGGAAAAAACATCACCTCTACCATCGACATGGATCTCCAGATCTATGGAGAAATGCTGATGGCTGGAAAAACCGGTTCGGTGGTAGCCATCGAACCCAAAACAGGGGAAATTCTGGCCATGATCTCCGCGCCGTTTTATGACCCCAATGAACTGACTGGGGCAGATTTCAGTAAAAATTACCGCAAACTGAATGCTGACCCGAGCAAGCCGCTCTTCAACCGACCGATCATGGCGACCTATCCTCCGGGTTCGATCTTCAAAATTGTACAAAGCTTGATCGGACTTCAGGATGGGATTTTGTTTCCGGAAACTACTTTTCCATGCAACAGGTCTCTAGTCGCCTGCCATAACCATCCCAATCCGGTCAATCTGTTTGGGGCGATCCGAAATTCCTGCAATCCTTATTACCATCAGGCCTTTCGTCAGATCATCAACCGGGAGGTTTCTTCCAACACATTCAAAGACACCGAAATCGGACTCAACGACTGGCGGGAAAAAGTCCTCAAGTTCGGGTTGGGAGGCACGCTCGGTGTGGATATGACCAATGAAAAAGGAGGATCTATTCCATCCAGCAAGCTTTATGATCGGGTCTATGGCGAGGGGCACTGGAAATATTCGACCATATATTCGCTTTCCATCGGACAGGGCGAAATGCTGGTAACACCCCTTCAGATGGCGAATTTGGCAGCCATTTTTGCAAATAAGGGCTACTACTACACCCCTCACCTGATCAAGGAAGTGGATGGAGATCCAACCCAAATTCCGGCCAAATACCAAATCAAACATGAGGTGGGAATCGATGCCCATCACTTTGATTTGATCCAGGATGCCATGGCTGAGGCGCTATACGGCACTGCAAACCGGGCCATAATCAAAGACTTGGTGATTGCTGGGAAAACCGGGACTGCACAAAACCCACACGGGGAGGATCACTCGGTGTTTATTGCCTTTGCTCCCAAAGAGGATCCCAAAATCGCCATTGCAGTCTATGTGGAAAATGCCGGCTGGGGAGGCCGAGCAGCGGCATCTACCGCTTCGCTCATGATCGAAAAATACCTGAAAGGAGAAATAACAAGACCTGAACTTCAGGAATACGTCTTAGCCGGAAACTTTATTTATTGATGCGCGAATCTGACTTACATATCAATCGGGTAGACTGGATCGCAGTATCGATTTACTTTGCGCTGGTCATCATCGGATGGTTTAACATCTATGCAGCGGTCTTTGACAGTCAGGATCCCAAAAGCATTTTCGATCTCACGATCAATTCAGGACAGCAATTAGTACGGATCGGTATTTCAATTGTCCTGATCACGCTGGTCATGGTATCGGACTATCGTTTTTTTGAAAACCTTTCCCTGTTCATTTACCTCTTTTTCATCCTGTTGCTGGTGGTGACTCCGGTGATAGGAAAAGAAGTCAACGGACAGGTCCTTTCTGTAGGGTTTGGTTCGTTCCGAATCCAGCCTTCGGAATTTGCCAAACTGGGCACCGCATTGGCACTGGCTAAAGTCATGGAGCGCCCCACCTTTGACCTTTCCAAAAAGAACTACCAAGTCATCGCTTTTGGAATACTACTCCTTCCGATCGTCCTGATTCTGCTTCAGCCTGACACAGGAACGGCCATGGTCTATTTTTCTTTTCTGCTCATGTTTTATCGGGAAGGGTTGCCTTCCTGGTATTTCACATTGGGGATAGGATTTGTAGCCATCACTTTGCTGGCATTGGGAATCGAAAACAACCTGTATTTGGTAGGCGCCATCGTGGTAATTACAGCGGTTTTGATTCTTTTGGGAAAAAGTACCTGGCAACGGATCACGGTCTTTTCCCTGATCGGCATCGGAATAATCGCCTACATCTATTCCATTGATTTCGTCGTGTCCAAACTGCCCGAGCACCAGCAAAACCGGATCATGGTCCTCTTCAATCCGGATATCGATCCGCTGGGGGTAGGCTGGAATGTGACCCAGTCCAAAATTGCCATCGGTTCGGGAGGACTTTTCGGAAAAGGCTATTTGGAAGGAACCCAGACTAAATTTGACTTTGTGCCCGAGCAGCACACTGATTTTATCTTTTGTACCCTGGGAGAAGAGTTTGGCTGGGTAGGCAGTTTGGTGGTCATCGGTCTCTTTGTGGGATTATTATACCGACTGGTAGTCATGGCTGAGCGCCAAAAAACCCGATTTTCACGAATCTATGGCTATAGTGTGGTCTCCATTCTCTTTTTTCATTTCATGATCAATATTGCCATGACCATCGGCCTCTTTCCCGTGGTCGGAATTCCCTTGCCATTTTTCAGCTATGGAGGCTCCTCACTTTGGTCATTTACCGTGCTCCTGTTCATCTTTATCAAAATGGACTCTTCCCGGGCAACTCAGCTGGGAAGATTGGGATGAAAGAAATACTCAAGGCAAAAAAAGAGCGGTTTTTGAAGCCGCTCTTTTTTTGTGTCCTCAATCGGAAAATTTCCGATAAACCAGCTGCATAAATTCCCGAACCGCCTCGGAATCCGTTTCCCATCCCAACTCAGACACAAAGCGCGTATTGATCAAGTCCACAGCACCCTCGAAATTTGTGCACTCATCGATGGATTTCAGTGCATGACGAAGCAAGTCGGCATTCCCGTCAAACAGCTCCTTGGTAAACATGAAGCGTTGGTTCAGGGCCAGGCTTTCGGATAGTTCCCCCAAAATCCCCTTCATTCCCCGATAGGATTCCGTGGCAAAATGGGCCTTGAGTTTGGCTCCATCCAGCTTAATTCCGGCGCTGGCTGTGGTATTTTTCACAACGGGGGCAGCTTCTACGATCGGCTTGGCCGCCACAGGTTCGATCACAGGAGGGTCGGAAACCGGAGCCGGCTGCTCTTCTTCCATTTCCTCGAAAAACGAACTTTGAGCCACTTCTTCAGGCTTTTCATCCCCTACCGGGGAAGCTTCGGAAGCAGAGATCAGGTAGTGATCGCTATCAAACACTTTTACTTCTCCCAGTGTAGCCAATAACAGGTTGACGGATTCCAGGGAATCTTTAATCACCTGATAGTTGGCAGCAATAGCTCTCAGATATGCATTGGAGTCGTGGCCAAAACCGGTCTTGTCAATCAGAAAAGTGACCACTTTATCATGCCACTTGTAGTATTTCTTATTCTCCTTCAGATACTCGTTGATTTTTCCCTGAGGAGCTTTACTGATTTCTTTCTGATAAAATCCCACCGGGTCGGTAGCCAACTGAATGGCCGATGAAACGGCCTCGGCAACCAATGGCTGAAGATTGCTTCGCTCCACCTTGATGCGGCGGGAAAGTACATTCATAAACTGGGTCAGGGCTTCGTGTACGGCAATGTCCCGATAATCGAAATACGGACTGCTTTTCAGCTTGCCCAATTCCTCCTGCCAAAGCTCAAACAGCCTCTTGATGATGAAAAAATTGACCTGAGTACTGCCAGTCAGCTGGATGATATCCTGGCCGGTGATAAATTGTCTGTTGGAGAAAAATCGCTCACAAACCAACTGAGCGTACTCGCGGGAATAATTTTCTAAATAATTGCTGTTAATTTGAACTGTCATGAGTGGGTCTTGTTTTCAAAAGCAAACGTACAAATGCCCCGGATAGTCATTCAAAATCTGAAAAATCTCAGCATTGAATCGGAACACACCGATCGTAAAGTTATCGAATTAATTCATGAAAACGGCACGGATTGGATGCATGCCTGTGGGAAAAAAGGACGGTGCACGACCTGCAAAATGATCGTTTTGGAAGGCATGGTAAATCTGAATGACCCCACGGACCGCGAGCTGTTTTACAGAAATCAAAACCGGCTCAAACCCAATGAGCGATTGGCCTGCCAGTCCGTCCTTCGCTCCGGTGAGCTCCTGATCCGGGTAGCCGAAATCAATAAATTCCCTCATTTGGTATATTCAGAGTAGCATGTTTGTAGAACCCTCCCTCCACAGTCGCCGACCATCCGAACACAAAGGCCAGATCGAAGTCATCTGTGGTTCGATGTTTTCAGGCAAGACCGAGGAGCTGATCCGAAGGCTGAACAGAGCCCGAATCGCCAAACTGAAAGTGGAAATTTTCAAACCCTCCATCGACCGGAGGTATCACGATTCCGATGTAGTCTCCCACAATGAAACAAGCATCCGCTCCACCCCGGTTAATTTTGCGGGAGACATTCTCCTGCTCAGCGGAGACTGTGATGTAGTGGGGATTGATGAGACCCAGTTTTTCGATGAGGAAATCGTGCGGGTGGTTCAGCTCCTGGCAAATCAGGGAAAACGCGTGATCCTGGCCGGATTGGACATGGACTTTGAAGGCAAGCCCTTTGAACCCATGCCGAAGCTGATGGCCATCGCCGAGTACGTGACCAAGGTCCACGCCATCTGCATGAAATGCGGAGACTTGGCGGCATTCTCTCTCCGCCTTTCTGCGGCAAAAGAAAAGGTAGTCTTGGGTGAAAAAGAAAGCTACGAGGCCCGCTGCAGGAAGTGCTTTTTGGAAGACAAAAAATAGGTAGGGATGCTGGATGACCGGAGACGGGAGACCGGAGACGGAAGACGGAAGACCGGAGACGGAAGTGGGATATCGGATACTTCTACAAGCTCAGATCATGGTTCGGATTTATCTACAAAGAAAAGACAGGCAATAAAACACCCGGAGAACAGGATGACATAACACCTCGACCACGTGGTATCTTGACAACCCGACAAGGAGAAAACTTGCCAACCTTAAAGTCCTCTTTTCAAAAAAAATCTAAATGATCCGAAAAACTCCCGGTTTGGTGCTCAGTTCGATCCGATACAAGGACACAAGCCTTATTGTAAAGATTTTTACCCGGGAACTCGGACTGAAATCTTACCTGATCAACGGAATCAGAAGCATGGGAAAAGGCTCCAAAATGGCACTTTACCAACCCCTGACCCTTCTGGACCTCGTGGTCTATGACAAGGAAAACTCCGGTCTGCAGCGGATATCCGAAGCAAAACTTCAGCGGGCACATCAGCGCATACCTTTTGAATTCTCCCGGACCAGCATTGCCTTGTTTATGACTGAGGTGATCAACAGGAGTATCTATGAAAACTACCAAAATGAAGGACTCTTCGATTTTCTCTCCGAAAGCGTGATCATCCTAGACCAGCCTGAAACCGTTCTTTCCCACTTTCCTTTGGTCTTTTTGATTGAAAAAGCCAGGTTTTTGGGCTTTGCCCCGGTAGAAGCCGAAGGATTTATTCTGGAATCCAAACACCAGCCCTTTGGTCCAGCGGAGCTTTTACCTACATTGGAATACATCCAACGCTTGCTCGAGGAGCAATATCAATTCCGTGAAAAAGTCCCGGTAACTCTGAGACGCAAACTCCTGGATCACCTGCTGGAATTCTACAGCGAGCATCAGGATAATCCCAGCCCGCTGAAATCTTTGGCGGTCATTCGTCAGCTGATGGACTGAAGAACCTGAGTTTCAAAATGCTGCGGATAAAACAAAAAATTTGTTAAATCGAAACACATCGGTTAATATTGTGTCATCACCGTGTATGAGCAAGTCAGCCCGCTTTGACTTGAGTTTTTCCTGCAGACCTTTTTTGCTCAGAAAACCAAACACGATCCCAAATACCGCATTTTACAACATCTTATTTATTTCATACCCTCTTTATGTATAACATAGAAGAACTCAGAATCAGGCTTTTATCTGAACTGAAGGAGATTGCTGAGGAGCTTGGAGTGAAAAACTTCAAAGGACTCAAAAAGGACGAACTGGTATACGCTATCCTTGACCAGCAAGCCATCACCCCAGAGCAAGCCCTCCCCAAGAAAAAGCCTTCCATCGTGGAAATCCAAGCCACAGAGGCCGCAAAACCCGCCGAATCACCCGCTACCCCTCCTACCTCCCCAGAAGATCAGGCAGAATACAAGCCAAAATTCAGAAGACAAAACGTCACTGAAATCCCCTCCACTCCCGAATCAGAACCGGCCGCTGCTGCTGCCCCTGCAGAATCCGCTACGGAACCCAGACCAGCAAAACTGGAATGGAAACAAAAGAGAGAGGAAAAGCCTAAAGAAGAAAGACCGAGAGAAGAACGGCCAAAATTTGACAAACGCGAACCTCGCCCCGTACAGGAAAAAAAGCAGGAAGCCCAACCGGAACGCTCCGAAGCCCCTGCTGCCGGGGAAGAACCAAAAACCTTCCGCCCTCGTCGCCGAGTATTCGAGGAGGTAGATGTTACTGCCAGCGTCACGTCTGAAACTCCTGAAGCTCCGGCTGTACCTGCTCCATCAGAAAATCCGATCCCAAGAACCGAATCGGAAGTGGAATTGCCTAAGCGCAAAAATTTCAGGTCCCCGGATGAGGTAATGGCCCCTCCTGCAGAGACTATTCACAACCCAAACCGCAAAAAGCCTTTTGTCAGTCCCCGGGAATTCGATGGGGTGATCGAAAACGAAGGTGTACTCGAGATCATGCAGGAAGGCTATGGCTTTCTTCGCTCTCTGGATTACAACTACCTCGCCTCTCCGGATGATATTTACGTTTCTCCAAGCCAGATCAAATTGTTCGGCCTGAAAACCGGAGATCATATCAAAGGTTCCATACGGCCTCCCAAAGAAGGTGAAAAGTACTTTGCCCTTCTAAAAATCGCCACCTGCAACGGCAAAACCACCGATGAGATCCGTGACCGGGTTCCATTTGAGTACCTGACTCCCCTTTTCCCTGAGGAAAGACTCAATCTATCCACCCGTGCTGACGGGTATTCGACCCGAATCTTGGATCTTTTTGCTCCGATCGGAAAAGGTCAGCGGGGCATGATCGTAGCCCAGCCAAAAACTGGTAAGACCGTCCTTCTGCAGCAGATCGCAAACGCCATCACCCAAAATCACCCTGAAGTACACTTGATGATCTTGCTGATCGACGAGCGTCCGGAGGAAGTGACCGATATGGCAAGATCGGTCAAGGCAGAGGTAATCTCCTCCACCTTTGACGAGCAGGCCGAGCGTCACGTGAAGGTGGCCAATATTGTATTGGAAAAAGCCAAGCGAATGGTCGAAGTAGGACACGATGTCGTAATCCTGCTCGACTCCATCACCCGACTGGCCCGTGCACACAATACCGTGGTGCCCAGCTCCGGAAAGATCCTCTCCGGTGGGGTAGATGCCAATGCGCTACACAAACCTAAGCGCTTCTTCGGAGCAGCCCGAAATGTGGAAAACGGCGGATCTCTGACCATCATTGCCACTGCCCTGGTAGAAACCGGCTCCAAAATGGACGAGGTAATCTTCGAAGAATTCAAAGGAACAGGCAACATGGAATTGGCTTTGGACAGAAAGCTCGCCAACCGAAGAATCTACCCATCCATCGATGTGTTGAGTTCCGGTACACGAAGAGAAGACCTCCTGATGGACAAGGAAGAAATGCAGCGCGTCTGGATCCTGAGAAAACTGATGAGCGACATGACGGCTCAGGAATCCATGGAATTCCTGTTGCAGCGGATGAAAGGAACCCGGGACAATGCCGAGTTTTTGATCAGCATGAACGGATAAACCGAAAACAACTCAATTTACCCCAACCCCGGCCGAAATGTCGGGGTTGTTTTTTTTGAAAAAACCCGGTCCTTCAGACCTATCCTGGTTTGGGATTTACCCAACATACCAAGGGTTAGCACCCTGGGCTATCATAAGTCAGGCTTTCAGCCTTATTTCTACAAGGTTAATGGACATGATATCCAG
>CAYONF010000081.1:16835-19352 GCA_964405255.1 uncultured Limnohabitans sp.
ATCAGGCCCAAGGGGCCGGCTTTTACCGACCCAATCCGCATCCGGGTCTCGGTTGATCGATGAAAAATATAAAACCGGCTCGATCGAATCGATTTTCTGGTTGGGTTTGAGGCTGACCATCTCATTCATCTTCCTGTTGTACCCGGAACTTGCCGCTCACAATAAATCCCAGTTTAAACAAACTAAGTCATCTATTTCTTAAGTGGCTAGTTGAGATTTTCGGAATAATAATTTGTTTTTTTGTCTTTTTTATCTATTTTTCACGCCGTTTTTGAGGCATTCTCAGAATGATATTTGTTTTTGGCCTAAAAAATGTAAATCATGACCAATAAAAAGTAATTGATTAAGTAAAAAGGAAACAACACTTACAAAAAAATAAGATCCGAGCAGCTAATTACTCTCGCAAGTAGAATTCACCAATGTAATCTGCTTAAAATGTAACAAAAAGCAAAAAAATGAAATCAAAATCCATATTTTATACTTTGAAAGTTTGGAATAGCGTATCTTTGCTCTGTTATTCAGCCGATTAGAATACCCCTTACCTGTGCTAAGCCCTTCAGAGTTTTATTCAAAAAATTTTAAGCTTCCCACCTTCACCCTGGGACTGGGATGGGTATTGGGGATCTTGTTTTTTGTAGGCACCGGAGAGGCGTGGGGGCAGATTGCTCAGAGGGGGACGGCAGCAACTGCAACTTCGACAAATACTACATTAAATATTCCAAGATCTCCAAACCTCTCTACTCTTGCAGTCGGGGATTTGATGATCGCCACTATTCATCAAGCAGATAATGATGATGATGATTTAACAAGCCCAATAGCTCCATCTGGATGGATATTTATCAATGGTTCAACCTATTATGAATCAGGAGGAAGTAATAATGAATACAGGGTAGATTTTTTTTACAAAATTGCGAACGCTGCAGACGTAGCTGCCACCAATTTTACTTTCGCTGGAGATGCAGATGCAGATGATATGCAAGGTGCTATCATCGCTTTTTCTGGTGTTAATACTTCCAATCCATTTGATGTTGCTCCCGGTGCTATTAGAACAAATGGGGATTCGAATACGGCAACAGCGAATTCAATTACAACAGTTACAAATGGAGCTGCTGTAGTAATGCTAGCTGCTATTGAGGACAATAGGAATTTTACCGACAATAGTTGGTCCACTACATCACCTGGTACTTTGACAGAAGTATTTGATGTCCCATTTAATGCTGATCTTGATATGGGTATTGGGGGTGCATGGGCTCTTAAGCCAACTGCTGGAGCAACTGGAAATGGAACAGTAAATCTATCCGGTGATGCCAGAAGTGCAGCGATATTACTAGCTCTCCGACCCTGTACGGTTCCAACAGGCAATTTAAGTGGCAATCAAACCATTTGCGTTGGAGCAACCACAACCTTTACTTCTACAGTAAGTGGTGGAACTTGGTCGTCTAGTAATACTGGAGTAGCAACCATTAATCCTTCCTCAGGTGTAGTTACCGGAGTTTCCACAGGAACCGCAACGATGACTTATACAGTGACTGGAAGCTGTGGAACTGCCACAGCTACCCGAACCGTCACAGTAAATCCGCTACCTACCGTTTCCGCTGGTTCAGCTTTAGCTGCAATTTGTCAAGGAGGTACTTCTGCAGCACTTGGAGGAAGTGTTGGCGGAGGAGCGTCAGGAGGTACTTGGTCGGATGGAGGAATCGGAGGGACTTTCAGCCCAAGTGCAACTTTTCTCAATGCTACCTGGACTCCTCCAGCTGCTTACAGTGGAACAGCTACATTAACTTTGACTACCTCTGGTGGATCTTGCGGGACGGTAAGTGCATCGAAGAACATTACAGTAAATCCCGGAGCAACGGCAAATGCCGGTGGAGCCTTAGCTGCGATCTGCCAAGGTCAAACCTCAGCTCCTATGGGTGGAAGCATCGGAGGTGTCGCCACATCGGGAATTTGGTCTGGTGGATCAGGAACCTGGACCAATGCTAACAATCCAGCCACGGCTACTTATACTGCAGGTGCAGGAGAATCCGGATTAATCACCCTTACTTTGACCACTTCTGGAGGAACTTGCGGTGCTACAACGGTTTCCAAAACAATCCAGGTCAATGCCCTGCCTCAAGCCACCGCAGGCCCTGCCTTGGCAGGAATTTGCCAAGGGCAAACCACCCCGGCCATGGGAGGATCTGTTTCAGGCTCTGTTTCAGGAGGAATTTGGAGCGGTGGGTCGGGTACTTGGACCAATCCCACCAATCCTGCGACTGCCACCTATACAGCTGGTGCTTCTGAAACGGGAACCATTACCTTAACTTTGACCACAGTCGGGGGAAGTTGTGGAGTAACCACCGCTACAAAAACTCTCACGATCACCGCAAGTCCAACGGCAAATGCCGGAGGCGCTTTGGCCGATATTTGTGATGGAGAGACCTCCGCCCCTATGGGAGGAAGCATCGGTGGAGCAGCCACCAGCGGTATTTGGACCAATCTGAACGGTACAGGTACCTGGACCAATGCTACTAATCC
>CAYONF010000082.1:0-18690 GCA_964405255.1 uncultured Limnohabitans sp.
CTTTTCAAAGATGAATTACCAAGGCTGGATCCTGATGGAGGCCCGATCCCAACCCGCTGACCGGGTAGTGGCTTTGCGGGAACAATTGGAATTATTCAATGACCTGGTAGCCCAGGCTCAGTGATCAGTTGGCAGTGGTCAGTAGCCAGTGATCAGTCGCAGGGGATGAAAACCGTTAATCCATAAGAGGTAATCAGTAATCTGCTCATTAAATAAGGAAACTCAAGGCTTTGACTCCACGCCACGGCGGGCAAGCTGCTCATCCTGACCACACAAGAACTAAGATCAATTAATATCGAACCCCGAACATTGAACCCTGAACATCGAACAAAAAACAATAAACCCACAACACCATGAACGATCAAACCAGAAGAGACTTTCTCAAAAAGTCCTCCCTCACCACCGCCGGTCTCAGCTTAGGGGCTATGGCCTTTTCTCCAAAAAGCTACAGCCGAATCCTCGGTGCCAATGACCGCGTGAATGTTGGCATTGTTGGTTTTTCAGACCGCTGCCGCGGAGCTTTGATCCCTGCCATGCAGATTCACGCCAAGGAAATGAATTTTCAGTTTACCGCAGTTTCCGATATCTGGAGCAGACGAAGAGAGGAGGCTTTGGCTTTTGTCAAAGATAAAGCTGGTGTGGATATCGCTGCCTGCCGAAACAATGAGGAGCTGTACGATCGAAAAGATGTGGATGCGGTCATTGTCAGTACAGCGGACTTTCAGCATGCCCTGCATTGCAAAGAAGCAGTGGAAGCCGGGCGGGATGCGTATGTAGAAAAGCCTTTTGCCGAAACGATGGCTGATGCCCGTGCCGCCAAGGAAGCGGTGCTTCGTACAGGAAAAATCGTGCAGGTGGGATCTCAGCGCCGAAGCGGGATCAACTATCACCAAGCCCATGATTTTATCAAAGCAGGCAAATTTGGGGATATCGTGGCGGTGGAAATGACCTGGAATGTGAATCAACCTGGCCGATGGAGACGGGCGGATCTTGTAAGTCAGATCCGGAAAGAGGATACGGACTGGGACCGTTACCAGATGAATCGTCCAAAGACCGAATGGGATCCGAGAAAATACCTCGAGTTTCGATTGTTCTGGCCTTATTCCTCCGGAATTCCCGGTCAATGGATGGCGCATCAGATCGATACTGTGCACTGGTTTACTGATCTTCCTCATCCGCGTAGCGTGGCAGCCAACGGAGGAATCTACGTCTGGAAAGATGGCCGACAGAATTTTGATACCATGACGGCTGTCTTTGATTATGGACCATTAAATGACAAAAGCAAGGGTTTTCAGGTGATTTACTCTTCCCGGTTTACCAACTCAGCGGGAGGTACAAAGGAGATTTATTACTCCAATGCAGGGGAACTCAATCTGGACACCAATAGGATTTCTCCGAATGGAGGACTGCGGAAAAATCAGGCCGAACCGATGGGATTGAAGGAAAATCTGCTACCCGAGATGGCCTTGGGAGAGGCAGTAAAAGTGGAAACTGGCGCCAATACCGGAGCAGATGACATGACTTCGGCCCATATGCGCAACTGGATGGAATGCATCCGTACCCGCAAAAAGCCCAATGCAGATGTCATGGCCGGATACAACCATTCGATCGCCAATATCATGACTACCGCTGCGCTCCGTACGGGTCAGTTTGTCACCTTCGACGAAGAAAAGCAGGAAGTCATGGCCGGTGGAAAAGTATTTCAATACTAAATTCTCCCCCTATGTACAGTCAACTCAAGGCCGGTATTTTTGCCGGCTTGTTTCTTCTTTCCGTTTTGGATGGAAGGGAATCCGGCAATCCATCAGAAAATCAAGTTCCCAAAATGGCCGATTCGATCAAGCTGGTAAGAAATGATGCGGAAAAGAAAGTGGAGGTTTTGGTCAATGGTGAGCTTTTTACAGCCTATCTCTACCCTGAGACCATTGCAAAGCCGGTATTGTATCCCATCAAATCGGCGGGAGGAAATGACCTGACCCGGGGTTTTCCCCTTGATCCACGACCGGGAGAACGCGTAGATCATCCCCACCACATCGGGCTGTGGTTCAATTACGGGGATGTCAATGGCTTGGACTTTTGGAACAATTCGGATGCGATACCTGCAGAGAAAAAAGGGGGCTATGGAACAATTGTTCACAAAGAAATCCTCAACCTAAAAGAGGGAAAGGATCAAGCGGAATTGGAAGTGGAGATGGATTGGGTTGGTCCCGATGGAGAAGTTTTGCTCAAGGAAAAAACCACCTTTGTTTTCACCGTTGCCGAAGGTAAGCGGATGATTGATCGGATTACTACCCTGACTGCGCAGGGCAAGGAGGTTTTCATGAAGGACAACAAAGAAGGAATGCTTGGAATCCGGGTTGCCCGCGAATTGGAGCATCCTTCAGACAAGCCGGAACTATTCACGGATGCCAATAGAATAGCCACCGCTGTTCCGACTTTGAACAATGCGGGCGTTACCGGCAAATACAGAAGTAGTGAAGGATTGGAGGGTGACGCGGTCTGGGGAACTCGGGGTAAGTGGACCAATCTTTCAGGAGAAATCAAGGGTGAAAAAGTTTCCTTGGCCATTTTGGATCATCCCAAAAACGTAGGCTATCCGACGTATTGGCATGCCAGAGGCTATGGACTCTTTGCCGCAAATCCATTGGGACAAAAAGCCCTTAGCAATGGGAAAGAGGAATTGAATTTTAAGTTGGCTGCCGGGGAATCTGTCACCTTTCGGTATCGAATCCTGGTGTACTCCGGGAGCGAAGTAAGCGATCAGGTTTTGAATCAGGATTTTTCAGAATTTTCGAAAAAGTAAACCTGTTTGGCTGAAGTAAACAGGAGGGGGGCAATCCCCTTTTTTTGGATTCCCTAGCCTTTTTTGACTCCTTTTGCCAATTTGAACCAAACTCCATTTCTATGAAAAATCTACTCGGACTATTGGTCGCTTTGCTCTTCTCTGCGCCTCAAGCTTTGCAAGCGCAAAGCTACCAAGCTGACCTTATCATTTACGGAGGTACTTCCGCAGCAATTACTGCAGCAGTTCAGGCTAAGAAAATGGGGAAATCGGTGATCGTAGTTTCTCCTGACAAGCATTTGGGAGGGCTTTCCTCAGGAGGATTGGGCTTTACCGATACGGGAAACAAAGCCGTGATCGGAGGTTTGGCAAGGGAGTTTTATCATCGGCTTTACCTTCATTATGCTCAGGACTCCGCCTGGAAATGGCAAAAGCGAGAGGAGTATGGAAACAAAGGCCAAGGCACTCCGGCGATCGATGGGGATAACCGGACGATGTGGATTTTTGAGCCACATGCGGCAGAGCGGGTTTTTGAGGATTTTGTCCGTGAGAATCAGCTCGAAATCCATCGGGACGAATGGCTGGATCGGGAAAATGGGGTGATGAAGTTGGAAAATGAAATCCGGGCGATTCGGACTTTGTCCGGGAAAGTTTTTCAGGGGAAGGTCTTTATTGACGCAACTTATGAAGGAGACCTGATGGCTGCGGCTGGGGTCAGCTACACGGTCGGACGGGAATCAAACTCGGTCTATGGAGAAAAATGGAATGGAGTACAAGTGGGAGTTTACCAGCACCGCCACTACTTCAAAGACTCAATCAGCGCTTTCAAGATTCCAGGAGATCCTTTCAGTGGTTTATTGCCGGAAATTTCTCTCCATCCTCCCGGAAAAAACGGGGAAGGAGATAAGAGGCTGCAAGCCTACAATTTCCGGATGGCTTTGAGCAGAAATCCGGACAACCGGGTTCCCTTTCCCAAGCCGGATAATTATGATCCTGACCGATATGAACTTTTGGCTCGGGTCTATGCTGCAGGTTGGAAAGAGACCTTTGATAAATATGACCCAATTCCCAACCTAAAGACGGATACCAATAACCACGGGCCCTTCAGTACGGACTACATCGGGAAAAACTACGATTACCCTGAGGCGAGCTATGGACGCCGACGGGAAATCATCAAGGAACACGAAGACTATCAAAAAGGACTGATGTACTTTCTTTCCCATGACCCACGGGTTCCGGAAGAAGTCCGAGCCGAAATGTCCAACTACGGGCTGGCCAAGGATGAATTCACCGACAATGGGAATTGGCCGCATCAGATCTATGTGAGGGAAGCCCGGCGGATGATCGGAGCCTATGTCATGACAGAGCACGATGTCTTGGGAGAAAAGCAAGTTCCGCAGCCTGTGGGAATGGGTTCCTATTCCCTGGATTCGCACAATACCCAGCGCTTTGTCACACCGGGAGGCTTTGTCCAAAATGAAGGGGATATCGGCGTGCATCCCAAGCAGCCTTATTCGATTTCTTATGGAACGCTGATTCCCAAAAAGGAAGAATGCAAAAACTTGCTTGTTCCGGTGTGTGTATCGAGTTCACACACGGCTTTTGGTTCGATCCGGATGGAACCGGTCTTTATGATCTTGGGACAAAGTGCTGCGGCAGCCGCTTCCTTGGCGATTGATGATCAGAAAGCGGTTCAGGATTTGGATTACGAGAAGTTGAGGAAGGTGCTTTTGGAGGAAAAGCAGGTGTTGGAGAATTGAATAAACAATAAAGTTTATTTACTGTAAGGTTTAATTTCAACCACCAGGTTTTATTACTAGCCTTTGTGAAATTAGAAAATTCTGCAGAAGATTTTAATTTTAAAATAGAAATTCCGTGTTCTGATTTTTAACAATTTAACTGTGTTTTTTTCAAATTTTATCCCTTCTGAATAGGAATAAAATATTTATGTGTGAAGTCGATTATTTGAACGAACTAGTTTATCTATCAAGAAAGATTAGTTTCCAGATGAGCTGAAAATTCTACTTATATTTTAAGTATTTATACAGGAGAGATGTAAAATTCCATTTCAACCGGATGGGAATTTTGGTTTAAGATAGGGCGTTCTATTGTTCTGTTTGAAGTGTGGTAATTAAATGAAGATTTATAATAATTAAGTGCTAATTTTGAAAGTTATTTAATTTGAATCAGCGTTCTTTCTAAGTGGAGAACTTCTGAGTATATCGGATGAAAAAAATGACTGAGGACTACAGGGAGCCAGATTCTAAAAAGAAGACGAAGGGTATCAAGACTCGAGAGAATATTTTGTTTGAGGCAAGAAGAATATTCAATGAGAACGGTATTTTTTTAACTCTTAGTGAACTCTCAAAACTCATAGGCATTACAATAGGCGGCATTACTAATCATTTTCCAACCAAGGATTATTTGTTTGTTGGGCTTTCTGAGCAGTATGAGAATGAAATAAACGAATTAACTGCTCGATATCATTTTGGCTCAGATTTGGATTTCCATACGTTATCAGTCTTTTTCTCAGCTGTATTGGACATTCAATTTAAGCACCGATCGGTAATTCTTTTTTTCTCGGTAATGCATCAGTCTCAAACAGTTATGATGGGACAATTGGTCAAAACATGGGTGAAGCGACAATCCCGTTTGGAGAATTTGGCGAGAGCTATGGTAAGTGCTGGATTAGTGAAGGAAAGTATTTTAGATCCCAATGAGTTTGCGGTTTTTCGATTTCAGTACGTGAATTTGTTTACCACTTGGCTGGTTTCTTTTTCTCTTTATGATTCTGAAAAAAGTTATGAATCAATGAAGCCTGTTTATATGAAGGGAATTTTTAGGACTTTTGAAAAGCATCTTTCCGATAAAGGAAAGCTGCAATTTGAAGAGTTGGGCCTGGGTTAATTTTCCGGCAATAGTCCTTTGTTTTTTTCGAGAATTTTGAGGATCCCTTCTCCGTAGTTACGGATCATACCAGTCACATGGAAGTTACTCATTGGAAGGATTGTTAGTTTTTTCAAAGGAAGAATCGCTATTTCTCCAGTAGTGAATGATGGCGCTTCAGGAATCATGACAGTGGCCCAATTGTCATTTTTTTCGACCAAAAAGCATACTTTCAAAATACCGTCTTCCTTTAGCAAACAAGGTTTCATTCTCTTTTCTTGGTGTTCTAAGGGAGAATTGACCAGAGATTGATAAAATTTAAATCCAGGAATATAAAATAAAATCTTGTTTTCAAATTGGGTTAAAAATTCTTTTAATATCCGAAGACGCAGTAAGGCACCCACCAAGAAAATGATCAGGAAAAGTGATACTAAGCCGAGGCCCACTTTATAATAACTGAAGCCGAAACTCTCACTTATTTTTTCCAAACCAGGTAGCATAAGATTATATAGTGCCAAAAAAATCCGCCAAAGAATAAAACCCACGACTACTATAGGCAATAAAAAGGAAATGCCAATCCAGAAGGTGTCTAAAACAGTCGAACCTATTTTTTTGACGAAAGATTTGAAATAATTTTCCTTACGCGGATTGGTCACTTTAGTATATATGGATTTTGTAGTCAGGAGTTTTCCAAATTACCGGAAAGAAGCTTAGTAATTTAGTCTGAGATTATTTACCACCAAGGTGCTGTTTACTCCTCCTTCAAAATTGGCTCCATCCGCACTTGAAGCAAGCACGAAACTCAAATGAGTTACTTCCTCAGTTGGATTTCCAAACAGTCCATTGGGAGGAAGCCAAAAGGAAGGCGAACCCGCCGGTAAGCTTCCATAGATGATCGAAATCGTGATTTCTTTTGGAGTTTCTACCTTTTCGCCAGACCTAAACCAAGCGGTACCCAATCTTTTGACGATGTTTCCGTTCCTGTTTTCTAACAGAAGGTAGATGTCTGCTTGGTCTTGTTTATCCAAAACCTGTCCCTGTCCATTTTTATAAACAACCCCTGGAGAATAGGTATAGGTAACAGTGAAGCTTTTGGGTCTTGCTGTGAAAGGAATTCCAAACTTGGCTGAGTTGAGCGGATTGGCAATGTCCAAGGAAAATCTCCCGGTAAACATCGATCCGGCAGCCATTCCCTGTTTGACCAATTGGGCCAAAGGCCCCAAGTCCCGCGTAATCAGCTTGGCTCCAAAGTCTCCGGCAGATATTTCTGTTTTTTCCACATTCGCCTTTCCTAAGGTGACCACGCCCGGATTACCTGAAGCCCATATCGTATTTTCATCTTTTCCAGGTTCCTGATAGTTTTTTCCGGAGGGGGTGTACCATTCGTCAAACCCGGAATTTTCTAATTGTGGGGTTTCGGCCTCCTTTGAAATCAGGACTTGATACCTAGCGATGCTTCCATTCTCTGCTGTCACCTCATAGAAAACCGGAGCGGAAAAATCCACCAAGTCTCCCTTGCCCGGAGAAACTTTTGCATAGGAACTTACCTGAATGGAATCTGCAAAAAGCTTTGAAATATCCACTTTGGAGCCAACAGTCAGACGAATCAGCAGGCTGTCTGTTACAATCTGCGTATTTCCGACTTGCCCGGGTACGGAGAAGTATAGGATTTGATTGAAAGAGGACTTACCAAAATAATGCTCATCCAGACAGGAATTCAGGATCACAACAGCCAGACCAGGCAAGATTAACTTTGATGAAATTCGTGTGCGTTTCATATATAGATGGAGAATCCCAGAGCTAGCTCGAAAAGATTGATTTTAAGATTGAGATCATTGGTGACTACTTTTGAGTCCGGCTGATCCGTAGCAGTTCCTTTGGAGACTGAATTGCTAAGACCGAATGCCCCTACATTGACTTCAAAGCCAAAGTTTTTGTGAACAAAAACCAACAAACCTGGCCTCATCTCCAGGCCATAATACACCGTGTTGGAATAGGTTCTTGAGAGCAATTGATTGGTGGTTACTTCCTTGAGTTGGCTTCCGTATCCGATTTGGATTTCAGTAGGAATAATGATGTAAAACCGATTGCTGGCGCCTAAGGGGATGAAATTTTTAATATAAGGTCTAAAAGCAAACCTTCTTTCAGCCAATTTGACATCGGAAATTGCTCCATCACTGGCTTGCTGGGTACTGATGTCTTCTGTGTTTCCATAGAGAAATCCTAGTCCAATACCCAAGTTGTCTTTGACCGCAAACCCCGGATCCAATCTGATCGAAAATGACTGTTTTTTCTCATTGAGGTAGGTGGCAAAAAGCTGCCTTTCATTTTCCGCATCTTTTTTTGATGCAGAAAGACTCAGGCTGCTAAACCAGGTGCCTTTGGTGATCGGTACTCCATTGGAGTAATCTTTTTTTCCTTGGCCTATGGCGGACAAGCAGGTTAAGAAGATAGCGGGGAGTATTAGGTAAATTCTCATTTTTTTGTCAAGTCCTTAACTACCATTAGGTTAACCGCAAAAGCAACAATCCCTGCAATAATTCCTGCCCAAACTGCTGCCATCACCGGGGAAATCTCCACGGAACCCATACCTCGCTGCCAGAGTACACCAAGTGTTACCACCATACCAAAAGCAGAAAAAGCGTATTGGAGCGATTTCAGGAAATAGCGCGGGAAGTAGGGAGGTTTGTTGGGGATTTTGGTCGTGGCATAGGCTACCCCAGATAGGATGAATGCCAAACTTACGGCCAGAGGTACGGCACCGGAGAAAAGCGTATGCACCTCGGAGGATATCAAATTGTCTGTGACCAAGACAGAATCCAGATTTTTCACCTGAAACCAATTAATCAGTCCATTGATGATGGCATTGATGACTCCTCCTGTGAGGGCACCTTTCCATATTTCAGCAGGGGTGTAAGATGGTGTTGACATAGTTTTTTTTAGAAGAAGAGAAAAACTGTACCCTGAAAGGATAACCAATCCGGGGTTTGGGTTTCAAAGTTTTCGGTAATTGCCTTTCCCGGATCACCCCAGGTGAAAATTCCCAAAAACAGATAGTTTTTGGCGAAGAAGTAGCGGAAAGTGGCAGTGACTTCCTGTCCGATGGCAGTTGAACTGTAGCTCGTGATGGGAGGGAGGCCCCCTTGGTTATTGAGTTGATCTGCTCGAAAGTGGAAGTAATCCAAAGACACTTCCACGTTAGGCTTAACGTAGCCTTTCAGTTCTATGCGGTGTGTAATGAAATTACCATCACCTGAGATTTTTCTGAAGTTTAGCCCTTGTACCCAGTTGCCCAAGCCCCCGGTGAGCAGGGCATCGTAGCGCTCAAAAGTAGGAGTGGAGGGATCATCTCCTTCCATATAGGCATAGCGATAGTAGAGTGAGGGACTGCCTTTCCATTCCTTCTTAAGGAGTCCACCTCCCAAGTACCAGCCCAAGGCCTTCATATCCGCTGTTGCATGGGTTTGATATGCCAGTTCAGATTTGAAAAAAAGGCCTTTATTTCCTATGTCTTTGATCCAAAGTTTTGGGTTGACAACCCGAAGACCCTCCAAAGGAATAGGATCTGAAGGGGTGCTGTATCGAGAAAGGGAATTGATAATGGAAACATAGCTCAACCCTACTTCCCAATGCTGATTATCTTGAAACTGTAAAGAACTGCCTAAGTACCGAGTGTCTGTCTGCCTGTCCTTAAAGAGCTCTTGAGGCTCGAGGTAAAAGCCATCTAGATGGAATTTTCCGTATCGGATTTTTGCCAATCCGGTCATTTGAAAAGTGGTACGGGAATTCAGATAAACACTTCCACGGTCTCCGGCATTTGCCGATCCTGAAAATTTTGCAAATAGAAATCCATCGTTCAGTTGAAAAAACTGCCTGCCAGCGGAAAGGTCAATACTCAAATTTTCTTTGGCCCCGAGTCTGGGAAGAAGGATGCCTCCGTAAAGACGCTCCACCGCACCAAAAGCAGTTGGGCCATCAGAATAGATATCGCTGCTGTTTCTTCCGGACAGAAGGAAGGAAACCGAGGCATAAGGGAAAATCTTTGCCTTTCCCAATTGGGTGATTCCGGCCAACCCAGGCTCCAAATAAAATTCCCCCCAAAATCTAGGTCCTAATCCGGCGGGATCCGTGGCTACCGGATTTCCTTGGGTAAATCCTTCTCCCTGGGCAAAAAGACCATTTTGTTCGTGATAAAATCCGCCGCCTCCGTTTAATAGCCAAGTCAGTTTGGACTTTTCGGTTTGGGAGATGGTCGGGAATTTCGCTTTTTCTTTAGCAGTTGGGACTTTGGATTCCCCTTCAGCTAGAAATTCGGCTGATACTACCAAGGTTACTGGTCCCCCGAGCTCCGTGTTGTATAATTTATAGCTTGCAGACTTGATTTGAGGCTGCCTTCTGACTACCTCCAATGCCAAATCTGCACTGAATTGCCTAAAACTCCCCCCGGGCTGGATATGAAAGGATTCAGTAAACTTTGCAAGTTCAGCGGAGTCTGCCAGATAAGTTTTCCCCTCTTTTTCCAACAATATGATTACCGAACGGATTGGACTTCCTTCCGCATTGGAGGGAATAGCCTCAATCCCAAAAGCGCCATTTTGCTGGGCAAAAATTGGAGCAGACTTAAGAAAAAAAAGGAGGATGCAAGCAGATAGGAATAGTCGGTATAATTTCCCCATGGAGTCGGAGTTTAGGAGGCTGTTTCAAAGAGGTCATATCGAATGGCATTTTCAGCTCAAGCAAAAGCTGATAATTCCCTCCTTTTCCCCAAGTCCTCGAGAACAATGAAACCCTTGAAACAGCCTTTGATTTAAGATTAATCCTCTTTTTTGGGCATTTTGCTTTTGTAGGATCCTCCACCGTCAATTCGGAGGTCAATTCCGGTGATCCACTGAGCAGCGTCACTCATTAAGAACATCATGCCATAGGCAATCTCCTTGGGAGCACCTCGTCTTTTCATGACAAACATGTCTGAAAGCGCTTTGAGCATTTCAGGAGTATATCCAGCCGCCAGCGTACTGTCACCGTTATCAACCGAACCTATCAGAACCGTATTAAAGCGAACTTTGGGTCCTGACACCACCGCCATACTGCGAACCATATTCATCAGGCCTGCCTTTGCGGTACTGTATTCGATGAACTCAGGAGAAGGGGAGACTCCTACCATTGACCCCGAAAAAACAACGGATGCGTTAGGCTCCTTTTCCAAATAAGGCATGCAAAGCTTCGTAAGGTTGTAAGAGCCAACTGTATTCAAAAGGTAGGATTTAACCATTTTTTCAGAGTTGGATTCCCAAATCGGCGTATTGGCTCCCCAACCGACATTGTTGATCAGGCCTGATATCTTTCCAAAAGTGTCAACCGTGGTCTTCACCAGTTTTTCCAAGTCCGACTCGTTGGTGGCGTCGGTTTTGATCCCTAGCGTTTTTTTGCCGGATTCTTTTTCAATTTCTGCGGCTACTTTTTTGGCGCCTTCTTCATTGAGATCGGAGATGACCACATTGGCGCCCAAGGACGCAAAAAGATGACCGGCTGCACTTCCGATAGCTCCGGCAGCACCTGTGATGAGGATTACTTTTCCTTCAAAGGAGAATAATTTATCAATAGCTGTCATAGTTGATTTTTTGTTTATTGGATGTGAATTAGTCTAGCGTTTGAACCCCTCCACCATTGATAAAAATGACCTGTCCACTGACCCATTCAGAGACTGGTGAAGCGAAGTATAAGACAGCACCAGCGATATCGTCTACCTCTCCGAGTCGCTTAATTGGTGTATGGGCAAGCATTTTAGCCTCGATTTCCGGCGTTAATACGGATGCCAAAGCAGCAGTTTTGGTAGCTCCCGGTCCCACAGCGTTGACCCGAATACCATCGACCCCGTAGTCCATGGCAAGGTTGGCCGTCATATGATTCATGGCTGCCTTAGAAGAGGCATATGCACTCATGGCTGGGCTGATGTTGATGCTGGCCATGGAAGTAATGTTGATGATGGACCCATAGCCCCCCTCTTTCATCAGCGGAGCACAAAGCTGGGATAGCCTCCAGGCAGAATACACATTGAGCTTAAACCTCAAGGCAAAATCATCCACTGAGATTTTGTAGGGAGACTCTCTGCCTCCGCCACCACCTCCGGCATTGTTAACTAGGATGTGGACTCCTCCCAATTCTTTATGGGTTCTTTCCACCAATTCTACCAAATGAGAATCTTCGGTCACATTGCACTCCACCGCGATGGCTTTTCCTCCGGTAGAGTTAATCTCCTCAGCCACAGATTGAGCATCTGCCAGCTTTAAGTCGCTTACAGCGATGGAAGCACCTGCTTTGGAAAGCATGAGAGCGCAGGCTTTTCCTATTCCGTTTCCGCCACCTGTGACAATGGCAACTTTTCCCTTTAGGGCAAATAATTGATTGATTTCCATCCTGAATAAGGGTTTGATTTTGTCAAATTTAGATATTTGAATAAAAATAAAAAAATTATTTTTTTTTGAAAAATAAATTTTAATCCCTCATAAATCATTTAAATATGATCTTTCAATTTCTTGCACGGGTCAGTTCTTGAATAATCGGAGGGGAGTTTTTTAAGGAAATAAAAAAATCCGCTCAGGACAAAAATAATTGCAGAGAAGCCTAAGAGAGTTCCGCCGGCCAAGTGCTCCAAATCCATTCCCAATAAGTGTCGGAGGAGAGCAATTAGGGCAATTTCCACTATGATTTTGACATAGTTGGTACTGCCTTCCTTCAGGTATTCTACCAGAGAAGAGATGAGTTCGATTAATATGGTAATCAGTAATACAGCGGAAATGAGGCCTTGAACTTTTGAAATGAAAAGTCCTTCTTTTACCACCGGACTTTCTCTCCAAATAAGGATTTCATTGCTGGCCAGGATTGCTTTAATAATCAACCCACCCAACTCCAATAAACTGATAAGAAGGATTACGGCGAGAAAAAAAATTAAAGTTTGGATAGTTAATCTAGTCAATGTTTTCATCCTAGAAATTTTTATTAAATCCGAGTTGGTATTGGGGACCTCTTGTAGTGTTTAAATTTTCTGTGACAGGCCATTCGGCCAAAATGATCAGGTTAAATCCTTTTCCTATGGATTTCCCAAAAATGGGAGAGAGGATGATGTCTGTTTGGCTTGGATTGAAATTAAAAATGGGCCTTGCCTCAAAAACCATGAAATATCCCTTTGGAGAGAAATGAGCAAGAAAAGATCGAATAGTCATTAAGCTCAACGAAGGAAATAACGGGTCCTTGGCCAGAGAAAAGGTGTACTGGGGTTGTATGGCAAAAACCAAGGTGGGTTGAATGGTGTAGGAATAGGTTAAAGCTGGGGTAGCCGAAAAATATTGAGAACCAATTCCCGGTTTACCTGTGGGTAGGGCAAATTCCGCTGAGGCGGCCATGGCATGTTTACCTTTCACCAAAAATGCATTCAGGATAGAAAATCTGAAGTCCCCCAATCCTGATTGGAAGCCCGTTCCAGGTTCATCTCCGGTTCGACTACCCCATTCAAATTTGGTATTGATACTCCATCTTCCCACTCCAAAATTGGCTGAAAGCCTATTGAAAAGTACAAAAGCAGCGCCCTCGGGATCATTGGTGTAGAATGAATACCCCACTCTGGTCTGTACTCGGGTTGGGTCCACACCAGATTGGGTACGGACTTGCTCGATTTTCGCGGAGTCGGTTTCGGTTTGGGAATAGGTGAAGGAACTGGTCCAGCAAATACACAAAAAGAAGATGACTTTTTTCATGATGAAATGAATGGGAAGAAGCGAATGGGAAATAGGTTTTTAGGCGGTTAGTTTGAGGCTTTGATGACGAGGGGAGGCATCCAAGTTTGGTCCTGAAGGGCTTTTTGAGGTAAATAGCACCGAAAGGCCATGGTGAATGGTCCGGGAGGGCAAGGCAGCCAATTGCTTTCCAGATCTTTGCCGGGGGACTCGTGTTGGACGTAGATTTTTACAGAACCGTCCGGGTTTCTTCGAAACTGATTTTTCATCCTGCTTTGGATGGCGTAACGCTGGATGGGATTCGCGTACAGCGATCGAGAAGGCAGCTTATATAAGGTTATCGACCAAAAGGCATCTACCGGAGGAAAGTCATTTGGAGGGAAAGTGAAAGAATACCTGTTCTCGCCTGAAAAAGGCTTGCCATCGGCCTGTCGTTCATAGCCGTTGATTCCCAGAAAGACCGATGCTTCATTTGCATAGATTCCAGTCCAAGCACCCACAGCTCGTCCCAGGTAGTTGTTTTGCAAGTATTCTCGGGATCCGAAGATCTCTGAGGAGGATTTGATCTGAGGTAAATAAGTTAA
Organism: uncultured Limnohabitans sp.; assembly: GCA_964405255.1. GTDB lineage: Bacteria > Bacteroidota > Bacteroidia > Cytophagales > Cyclobacteriaceae > Algoriphagus. Next base: position 13,986 of record CAYONF010000082.1, read on the forward strand.
AAAGGATTTTTGGGCGGAGCGGATTCCCTCTTTCAGTTCTTCAGCGAGAGGATTTTGAGTGGTTTCAAAAGGTTGGCCTGCTATCACACCGATTTTTGAAAAGCGGTTTAGCAGGTCTTTCTCACTGGGGTGCGGATTGGCAAATTGAAGCGCAAAGTTGAGTATTTGAAGGAATTCCAAATCAGGCTCGGTGAATGGACTTTGGGGTGCCATCGGTGGAATCCACTGAAGATCGGAGCTTGGTAGAGCTGGCTTCCCCAGATAGGCGCTGAGCGTTTTTACTTGATATTCCTGTTGGATTTCGTTGACCCGAGAAAGATCCTCTTGGTCAAAAAGCTGGGTGCGGATCAAGACATACAACAAATCGGATTCGCTTACAATGTGTTTTTTTATGCCTTTTGGGAGAGTTCCTTTCCATTTTTCATTGGAAATCAGGAAGTCACCTCCAGAATGACCAAAATTTAAGGGAGAGATCGTGAAAGTGACGTGAGTGAAAAGGTCATAGAATGGCACACCTACAAATCGATCTTCCTCCACTTCCGGAATGCTAAGCACCACTGGCTCATCTCCGACATACAGCACAGCAGAGGAATAGGGCGTGTCCACATTGGGAGATACAAAAAGCGTGTCAGCAGGTGTGGCCACATTTTTTGCATGGTAAAAAGTATTGAGAGGAGCGTATTGAGGGAAGGTCTTATTCTGGGTAGATTGAAACATTACCCGGTAATTTTCGACCACTGGATATCCGTAGATGAATGCCTCTTTGGCGATCTCGATTAGTTCTTCTTTTGTTTGGGAAAAACTAGTTGAAGAAAATAAAATTAAGGCTGAAAGGAGAAGACTTAATCTTTTCATATCAATTAGAAAGAACGAGTTGATTTTATACCCGGAAGAGGTGTCTTCCCTGGCTCTAAATGAAACATATCCGGCTTTGGATTATACATCCGAATGGAAAGGGCAAATTTCCCAGAGGGAGCAGGAAGCCAATTACCTTGTTTGGTTTTGTCCCTTGGGGGTGTATGTTGGATGTAAATGTCTAGGGAACCATCGGCATTGAATCTCATCTCTTCAAGTTGAGGCCCCATTTGGTACCTGTCAATCGGATTATCATAAAGCATCACAGAAGGCAACTCGTATAAGGTGACCGACCAGAATTGATTGACTTGTGGAAGTTCATCTTTGTCGAAATGAATGAGGTATTCTTTTTTCGATCCGTCCAATTCATTGCCTTCCTGGTCTTGATAGCCGACTACATAAATAGCCTCCTCCCAGGGAAATGCACCGATACTTTGCAGGGTCATGGCCGCACGGGTCAAATAACTGTAGCCGTATTTCCCCATTTCTTTGGACTGGATAGTCCATCCATTGTAGAGTTTATCTCCTTTGGCTATAGCCGAATTCACCATTTCTTTTCCGGCTTCAATTGCTCTCAACAGACCTTGCCGTTGGGCATCAGTGAGAGAGGCTTTGTTGAATTGTTGATCTGGGCTCAGCCCAATCTGGCGGAAAAGTGCCATCAGGCCTTCTTCACCTATTTGGGGCGAATTGATTTGGAGATAGCGGTGACTGATTTCAAAAAATGTAAGTGGATCTGTACTTAGGTCAGGTATTCCAAGATTGAGTTTTGAATTATAGGTGGCAGGATTATAATCCGGATTGCCGACCTGCGTCAAAGGAGTGAGGGTGACCTGGGCCTGAAGCTTTCTGCAACGATCGATTTCAATTTCGTTGACAAACTTTGGAGCTATCCTCATAAGCATCCAAACCAGAGGAGTAGGGGAATCAATCCGTGTATATCCCTCGGGAATTATTCCAGTGTAATTGGGACCGCAGATGATAAATTTTCCTCCATACTCACCAATTGTCCTGGAGCCAAGAATGCTGAAGTAATTCATATAAGCGTCCTGTAATCCAATGCTATAGTATCGGCTTCCCACTTCCGGAATTTCCAATACTATGGGTTCCTGGCGTAGGTCTAGCCAGGATGAGGCATATAAGGTGTTGACATTAGGCATCACAGTCCTGGAGTTTTGGACATTGGCTATGTCTTTCATCATCGTCCAGACATTAAAAGGAACTCCCGAAGGATACCCCTCATAGTGAATCTGCTGAGATTGGTAAAGCACCGAATACATCATAAAGGGTGTCACCGAATAGATGTAGGCTTGGGTTCCTATCGAATAAAAAGTTTCCTCTGTAACTTTTTCATTTGACCATTTCGGTTTTTCCACTTGTCCGAAAAGTTTTGAAATGGCTAAAAATTCGATGCATAGCGCAATTAAATAGGCTTTTCTCCACATACCGTAATTGAAATATTTTTTTACAAGTGATCGTTTCCCGAGAATTCTTCCCGTTCCTTGGGGATATTTTTGCATGGATTTGTAATCTTCTTTTTATTAAATCCGCATATTGTAAATATAAAAATAAATCCAAAAAAAATTTTTGTTTTGAATTTATGGCGAATTACAAAAAGGGCGTGGAAATGCGGGCCAGTATTTTGGATCAAACCCGTGAAATCATGAACAAAGAAGGCCTCTTGCTCACCTTAGATCAATTGGCTCGAAAAATGAACATAACCAAAGGAAGAATTACCAATTATTTTCCGACAAAAGACCAGCTATTTGTCAGTCTTTCAGAGGAATATGATGTAGAGTTCCAGCGGATCATCCGTGATTTTGACTGGAAAAATGATTACAGTTTGTTTCAGATTGCGAGATTATTCACCCAAGTGATGGATAATCAATACAAATACCGAAGCGTCATCTATTATACCGTTGTGGCGCCAGTTTCTGAATTGGGGTTTTCTACCCAACTTCAAAAAAGCTATTCGGAAAACGGAAAACAGATTTTGGGCATGCTTCAATTGATGATTTCAGCTGAACTTCTAAAACCTGAAATTTTAGAACCGTTGACCTATGAAGTATTCCTTTTTCAGAATTTATCGGTCTTTACCAATTGGGTCATGACCATTCGTACCTTCCAGAGGGAATCGAACTACGAGGAAGAAAAGCGAACTTTCCTGCTGAGTATATTAATGTGCTTTTATCCCTACTTCACTGACTTGGGTAAGAATCAGTTTGAGGAAATAAAAACAGGGAATTGAGCTTACCCCATCTTCCGGATCAATTCTCCCGCTTCGCCGATATGCTCCAACTTGAAGAACCGCTCATGTTCCACCTCATGTTCCACCTGCTCGTGTACCCAGGTGATGTGGTAAGGAATATGAATCCCATGTCCTCCAAGTTCCAATACGGGCAAAATATCTGATTTAAGACTGTTGCCCAGCATTAGAAACTCCGAAGGGTCGATGTCCAAGTGGCGAATGAGTTTTTCGTAGTCGGCAACCCGCTTTTCACTCATGATCTCGATGTGGTGAAAGTACTTTTCCAAACCGGACTTCCGGAGTTTTCGCTCCTGATCGACTAGGTCACCCTTGGTAGCGAGGACGATTCGGTAGTCTCCGTTTAGGGATTTCAAAACATCATCTGCGCCGGGAAGGAGCTCAACGGGTTTTTCGAGCATTTCCTGTCCGATTCGGATGATTTTGTCAATGATCGAAAGGGGCATTTTGTGATCCGAGATGCGCAGCGCCGTCTCCACCATGGAGAGCATAAACCCCTTGATCCCATAGCCATAGAGATTCAGATTGGCGATTTCGGTTCGGTAGAGCTCCTTCATGATGGCATGCTGAGGCATGAAATCCTCCAACAGGCTGGCGAATTTTTCCTCCGCTTCGCGAAAAAAGGGCTCATTCACCCAAAGGGTGTCGTCGGCGTCAAAGGCGATTACTTTGATGGGCATGTTGTCGATTTTTTGTAATATTCATTTAGTGTCACCCTGATCGGAGTCGAAGGGGGGCTTCGACTCCGATCAGCCTGACCTACGTCTACTTCACTGTCTCATAAATCCAAGCCAGCAGTACTTCTCTCCAGCCTTCTACTGCTCCCTTTCCCAAACCAAAAGCAAAACCATGTCCGCCTGTGGGGTAGATGTGGAGGGAAGCTTTCACTCCATTTTTGTGTAAAGCTTGGTAGTACAAGAGTGAATTCTCAATCGGTACTCCCTTATCATCCTGCGCATGCACGAGAAAGGTGGGCGGAGTCTCAGCATTGACATTCAACTCTCCTGAAAAACGATCGGTCAATTCCTGGGAGGCATTTTCTCCGAGGAGATTTTTTCTCGAACCCGAATGGGCTGCTGCATCCCGGAAGGAAATCACTGGATAAACCAAAACCGAAAAGTCCGGACGGGCAGAAAGGGCATCAATCACGTCTTTTAGACGGTTAACTTCGTGGGTGTATTGTGTGCTCAGAGTAGAAGCTAAATGGCCTCCGGCAGAGAATCCCATCACTCCGACCTTGGTCGGATCGATATTCCAGGCAGCGGCATTTTGTCTGACCAAGCGGATCGCCCGCTGGGCATCCATTAGCGGAACTTCCTTGGGGTCGGTCAGGGATTTGGAGATCGGTAGGCGGTACTTAACCACGATCCCGGCAATGCCCTGTGCATTGAGCCACTTGGCAAAGTCAGTTCCTTCCCAATCATAAGCCAAAATGCCATAGCCACCTCCCGGAAAAATAACCACGGCTTTGCCTGTAGAGATTTGCTTTGCGGGGAGATAAACCTCGATCGTCGGAATCTGCACATTGGCGATCCGGATGATTCCTTCCTGCCGAACTTCTTCATCCAAACCCATGTCGGTCTG
>CAYONF010000083.1:0-18252 GCA_964405255.1 uncultured Limnohabitans sp.
TCAAAAACCGATTTTGTTTATTTTAGAATTGTCCAAAAAATGGGAAGCCTTCACTACCAAATCTGAAGGTTAAGGTCGAAAATGGTAAACGATTAACTTACTTTCAATCAGTAATAGGATATTACTGGTTGACTTCTTGGTGAAAATGTGTAGTCCGAAAGGTCAGAATTCATACAATTCTCAGGCAGATCACTAGTTACACGGGAAGATTTTTAATTTTTTTTCGAAGTAAAATCCTCGTTATTGGGGGCTATGGGGTGTTTTTGAGACAATGGTTGGTCAATCTTAAAAAAAAGTTGCGACTTTTATTTGGAAAACAAAAGTTGCGACCTATCTTTGTAACAACTTATAAATAGCTGATATATGGAAACAGATTTTATTTCTTTGATCACTGAAGTAGATGGGGTATCCAAGGGGTTACTGTTACTTCTGGGAATAACTAAAGGTAATAAAGATGACTGGTCCCAGTTCCTAGCTCAAAAGTATAGAGGTATTTATGAAAAATTGACCTTTAAAAAGCAAACTAATGAGTTATTGGATCTTATTCACAATCATCCATTTGATACTGAGATAATAATGGAAAATAGAGTCCAAGAGTATCTTGAGGATCTTGAGATCTTGAAGGAAGAAATTTTAGAATGCTATTTTTCAACGATGGAAGAAAAGTCAGTTCAATTTCAATATTTTCCTGATGCATATTCAAGAATTTCAGATTATTTGATTCAATTAAAACGATTAAGACTTGTCATTCAACCTGAGTTTCAGTTTGCATCGAGTAAACATTCGGTTTCTAACATAAAATATTTAACCGTCCGGGGATTTTGGATTAATGATACCGGAGAAAGGGAGAGAAAATTTCTTAAATCCATTGGTAGAGCGGATTCATACCCTAAGGGAAAAGACGATCCAAATGCGAAAAAGCAAGCAATAATAAAATTAAGAGAGGTCTTGATTCAGGAATACAAAGAAAAATACCCTTGAGGTATTTTTTTTCAGAAAAATGTCGTCCATTAGAAGGTAACAACTTAAAATAATAGTAAACTATGTTGGAAAGAATGAACAGCAAGAAAAATAACTGCCAATCTTTTTTTGGCAATAATGTTATCCAAAAAAAATACATAACAATATGATTAATCAATCAAATCCCTCAACCACCCCACTAGGTGGAAAAGTTGAGAATGGAGAGGTGAAAGTTCTCCCCATCACAAAAATGTCAGGAATAAATTTCATTCCTTCCTGTGTACCTCCGGTACAGTTAGATTTAAAAAATCCGACTGTTTTAAAGCCTGTATCTGATGCAGAGATTTTGTCTGCACCGATTGAGATTGTTATACCTCATCCTGTCATTCAAGTCACCTATAAGCCCAAGAATCTAAGGTATTTGGTGTTGACTCTACAGCTAGTTGGTCAATTGGAAGCGATTGATGTCGTGAAGCATGATAATAAATACTTGATTGTGGATGGACTTAGTCGGTACATAGCAGCTCAACATTTGGGATTCAAATCGATCTGGGTAAGAGTATTGGATCTAGATGAAAGCGAGGTAAAAGCACTTCGAGCCCATAAGAATGTCAAGACCAAGAGACCATTTTCAGAGCAGATAGAATTGGTTCACCTGATGCTGGAGTCTTTGGGCTCCAGTCAAGGGAAAAAGAGAAATCTCGAGGAGGTTATCAAAATCTGCGATGCAGTTGAGTCTGAGAATTTCTTAACTGACAGATTTGAGATCGTTAGGTCTGTTTTGGATCTGGAGATGTCTGCCGGTACTCTTAGAAAAGCAGTAAAAATCTATCAATTCGAAACCGGAGGAAACAGAAAACAAGAAAATCTCAAACTTTTGGAAAAGGTTGAAAATGGTGAAATATCAATCGACGCAGCTTACAATTTAGTAAAAAGCTTCATTAAAGCGGATGAAGAAAGGAAATTACCAAATCTCATCGAAGAGGCTAACAATTATCCAATCGGAAAAAATTGGTACCGATTATTCAACAAATCATGCGAGGATCTTTGTGATCTTAATGATGAATCTATCCAGACGGTAATATTTAGCCCTCCCTATTGGAAACAAAGAATTTATCCGGTAGGGATTTGCCAATCAGAATTAAGATTGGGGGAGGAGGAAACCCCTGATCAGTATGTGGAAAACAGTATAAGAATTTACCGGAACCTTAAAAGAGTTCTCAAGCATGATGGAAATCTATTTATAAACATCGCAGAAAGTTACTCAGATGGTGCCTGCGCAAGTGTTGTTAGTAAATTAATCGTAGCGATGGAAAAGGACGGATGGTACTTGATTCAAAACATAATCTGGAAAAAATCTAACCCAAAACCAGTTGGAGGTAAAATCAACAGATTAAGACCCTCAACAGAAGCAATTCTTCATTTTTCTTTGCAAAGGGAAAACAGATTTTACAGACCATTCAGGATTTGGGATTCAAATGGTCAACTAACTCTACAAGGGGGATGTAATGACGAAATTGAGGGAGATAAAAAGCAGAAAAAGAAAAAATTCTCACTTGATAAACCGGTAATTTCTTTCACCGATTTTCTTGATGAACAAGTGGTTGCAGGTGTAATCACAGGTTCAGTTGTAAACAAATCTCAACTCAAGAAAATCGATTCTGATTTTAATCATATCGCTCCATCCCCAGAATATATTTCTGCTATTCCTATTTTGACCACCACTCGCCCCGGAGATATAGTTCTTGATATTTTTTGTGGGACCTCAAGTCTTTTGGCATTACCTCTTAGACTTAAGCGAAATGTAATTGGGTACGATACCGATCCAGAAAGTATCAGATTTTCAACGAAGTACCTTCAGTCGATAATAGGTGACCAATTCACTGAGACCGAAGTTGACCGACTTGAAAATGACTTCTTGGAGGCAGCTTGAAAATGATCTTTAGAATTTTCTAATAAAAATCTCATTAATCCCAGAGATGCTTTAAATGGGCGATGTTGAGGTTTGAAAAATTCAGAATTATCACCTAATAAAATAGTAAAATGTATGAGTACGAACAAAAGTAAAACTCCTGAAGTAGGTCCACTTCAGGAGAGAGATGAAGGTGAATCCTTTGAAAGCCTTTTTCAAGCTTTCTCCGAAATCGAGTACCAATATTTTTTAATTAAAAAAGAAAAGGATGATGCAGCATCACAAGAGGGACTCTTGCAAATTAGCCAAAATGAATACATACAATCTGCCGCCTGATGAAAAATGTAATCACCTATTCACGTGTCTCGACTGATGAACAAGCTCAACAGGGCTATTCATTGGATTACCAACAACAAACCATCCAGAGGTACTGCGAATTGAAAGATTACAAGATCATTCAATCATTCAGGGAAGATCATTCTGCCAAGGATTTCGAACGGCCAGAGTGGAAAAAAATCATCAAATTGGTCAAATCCAAAGAAAAACAGAAAGACAAGATCTCCTCTGTCGTGATTTTAAGAGCTGATCGATTTTCAAGGAATCTGCTCTTGTCACTCGTTGAAAAGGCAAAGTTGAATTTATTGGGTTGTAACGTAGAGTTTGTTGAGGGCGGAATAGATTTAACAAGTCCTGAATCACTGGTTGTAGAGGCAATTCAATATGCATTGCCACAAGTCGAAAATGAAAAACTATCATTGAGAACTAAAGAGGGTTCCTATAAATGTAGGCTTTCAGGTGGATGGACCGGATCACCCTTGAGAGGGTACAAGTGTATAAGACTTGAAAAATACCCATCCATGGAACTAAATGAACAAGCTCCTTTAATCAAAGAGGCATTTGAAAAAATGGCAAGTGGTCTTTATTCAGCTGATCAAATAAGACGCTGGTTAAATTCAAAAGGGATGAAAATCACGAAAAACCAATTCCCCAATATTATCAGAAATGTTGCCTATACCGGAAAAGTAGTAGTTATGCCGTTTAAAGATCAACCGAAAAAAATTGTAGAGGGGTTTCACCCTGCTTTGGTCAGTGAAGAACTATTTTCAAAGGCAAATGATGTCCTTGAGGGTAGAAAAAGGAATATGACCTTTAAGTCGGATGATGCTGATCTTTATCCCCTTAAGCAGTTTTTACGCTGCTCTGTTCACGGCCGATCATTATCGGCTTACGGAGCCAAAGGAAGACCTCGAATTTATCATTATTACGTGTGCACTAAATCTCCATGTCCAAGATATCCAATCGATTGGGCACATGACCAAATCGAAAGAGTTTTGGAACAGGTTCAATTTTCGGCCAAGACGGTGAAACAATACAAAAAGGTATTGGCTAAGAAATTTGAATCGATGGACTTGGAGAGAAAACGTAAACAGAAAGGATTAGAACGAGAATTGGAGACGTTAAAAGGTCGAAAAACCTTCCTCCAAAATGAGTATTTGGAGGGTAAGATCATAGCTGCGGATTATAGCGAGTTAAAATCATCTATTGAGGTGAAACTCTATCAGGTAGAAATGGAACTATCCAATTTAAAAAGTCAAAAGACCCCATTTAAGGACTATCTGGACAACGATATCCCTCTAATGGAGGACTTGATTGGGTTTTACCGGAAAGCTGATGGCAGGTCTAAAAAGAAGATTCTTGGACTTATCTTTTCGGACAAGGTTGAATTTGATGAAAATCGAAAACCCAAATTCTCTTTCACACCACCAATCAAAGCTCTTATTCAAATCTCTCAGGACGCCGAAAAAGATGAGGTATCGATTGATCAATTGGAAACATTTGTAAAAGGCAGTGGGGATTTTAAAGTTTTTGGTGTGTAATCTATCCGTAAAAAGACGAAGGGTCAGTAAATTCCCTGTAAATCTTGAATAAACAGTATCAATTGAATTTCAATCAATTACAATTTCCAGCTGCAGCTTGGTACTTTTTTCCAAGAGTGAGATTTAAAAAAGCTGCAGCCGTCAAAAATCTTCATTTAAACGAAACTGGAGGGGATTAAAACAAAAAAAGAGACCATTTCTGATCTCTTTTTTGATTTGGCTCCCCCTCTAGGGCTTGAACCTAGGACCCCATGATTAACAGTCATGTGCTCTAACCAACTGAGCTAAGGAGGAGTTTGACGTCCCTTTCGGAAAACGTGTTGCAAATGTAGGCGCATCACCTTTTTATTCCAAATCACTTTTTGAAAAAATCTTGGATTTTGATCTGGTTACCCTTTTTCTGTTTCTTTTTCAGCCACTTATTTTTTACTCCTCCCAATGGATCATGCATCCCACTTTTACGTTCCGGGATTTTTGACCTCGGGGATGAACGCATACTTAGCTATACTTCTGCCGGCTCAGAGCCTTTTTCCCCGGTACCGGAGCGAAGATGGATTTTATCCCGATTACCCAATTTCGTTATCATTTCTTTTGCCTAACTTGAACAAGACCAATCCAGAAATTCCCAGCACATGGAAAACTATTCGATTTCGATCAACGGAAAAAAGCAGGATGTCACTGCACCCGCAGATATGCCCTTACTCTGGGTGATTCGGGATTTATTGGACATGAAAGGAACCAAATTCGGTTGTGGTCAAGCCCTTTGCGGAGCTTGTACTGTTCATCTGGACGGTGAGGCCGTAAGGTCTTGTAGCCTTCCGATTTCCCAAGTGGGAGAAGGAAAAATTACGACCATCGAAGGCTTGTCAGAGGAAGGAGATCATCCCCTGCAGACCGCCTGGGTGGAGCATGTGGTGCCGCAGTGTGGCTATTGCCAATCCGGACAGATCATGAACGCAGCAGCTTTGCTTGCCAAAAATCCAAGTCCTTCCGAATCGGAAATCGAGGAAGCGATGGAGGGTAATCTCTGCCGCTGTGGTACTTACAACCGAATCAAGGATGCGATCCTTACGGCTTCCAAATCCCTCTAACCCTCTCTAAATCAGCAAGCATATGATGCCTAAATTGCCATTTTTGAAAAAGCAGCAGGTGGATTCTCAGAACTCCAGCAACAGCGACCGTAGTGAGATTTTCAGAGCTTCCAGAAGGGATTTCCTCAAAATCGGCTCACTTGCCGCAGGAGGATTTGTATTGGGAGTCAATTTCCAATGCAGCGGACCCAAAGGAGAAGTAATCAACTTCGCTCCCAATGTTTTTGTCAGCATCAGTTCGGACAATATCGTGACCATCATCGCCCACCGCTCTGAAATGGGAACCGGAATCCGCACCTCTCTTCCGATGATCGTAGCCGATGAATTGGGAGCAGATTGGAGTCTGGTGAAAATCGTGCAGGCCGAAGGAGACGAGGAAAAATACGGCAACCAAAATACCGACGGATCTTTCTCTGTCCGGATGTTTTACGAGCCGATGAAAAAATTCGGGGCCACAGCCCGGCACATGCTGGTTCAGGCAGCTGCCAACCAATGGGGCGTGACACCTGCAGAATGTGACACCGAAGCCAGCCATGTGATTCTGAAGGGTAGTGGTAAAAAAATCCCGTTCGGTGACTTGGTGGAGCAGATCAAAGTCATGGAAATCCCCAAGCCGGAAGAGTTGACCATGAAGGAGTTTTCCAGCTACAAATTGGTGGGAAAAGATGTGCCGATCTACGATGCAAAGGCGATAGCAACAGGGCAGGCGGTGTTTGGGGCGGATGTGAATCTCCCTAACATGCTGATTGCAGTCGTGCAACGAAGTCCCGTCGTTGGAGCCAAAGTGATCTCGTTTAACGATGAAAAAGCACTGGCTATACCCGGAGTTAAAAAAGTGGTGAAAATAGACGGTCCGGGACTCCCTGCCGGATTGGATAAGCCACTGGAAGGTGTGGCCGTTTTGGCAGAAAATACCTGGGCAGCCATCCAAGGAAGCAAGGCTTTGGAGATCGAATGGGATCTTGGGCCAAACCAAACCTTCAATTCAGCTACGCAGATTCAGGAAATGCTGAAAAGTACCGCGTCCAATGGAACTGTCAAGCGGGAGCGGGGGAATTTTAACCAGGCAAAATCAGCCTCAGGCAAAGTATTGGAACGAACCTATTTGGCTCCTTTTTATGCCCATTCGACCGTGGAGCCGCCTGCAGCCATCGCCGATGTGAAAGCCGATGGATCGGTGGAAGTATGGGCGCCCACCCAGCACCCCCAATGGGCTAGAGGGGCTGTGGCAGGTGCTTTGGGGATTGATGTGGCCAAAGTCAAAATGAATGTGACCTTATTGGGTGGAGGATTTGGACGGAAGTCCAAGCCGGATTTTGTGGCTGAGGCAGCCGTATTGTCAAAAGCAGCCGGTGTTCCCGTCCGGGTTCAATGGACTCGGGAATGCGACCTCCACCATGATTTTTACCATTCTCACAGTGCGCAGCGCATCGTGGCAGCTTTGGACAAGGACGGAAATCTGACGGGTTGGAATCATCATACGGTTTTTCCAGCCATTGGAGCTTCCAATACCCCAGCACCTCCATCCGACGGTGAATTGGACCTGGGTGCTCGGGATTTCCCATACGATGTGCCCAATATCAAGATCGAAGCTCATGAGACTACCGCCCACACCCGGGTGGGTTGGTTGCGGTCGGTCAGCAATATTCACCATGCTTTTGCCATCTGTACCATGCTGGATGAGATTGCCGAAACACGCGGAATAGACCCTGTCGATCAGGCCATCCAGATGCTCGGTGAGGATAAGAATCTTGACTTCTCCACTGAGATGGTGGGAGCCTATGGCAACTATGGTGAAAAAATGGAGGACTTTCCCTGGAATACTTCCCGGATGAAAAAGGTCATCCAGACGGTGGCTGAAAAGTCAAATTGGAAGCAAAATCTGGCAGCTGGTAAGGCTGTAGGTTTTGCGGCGCATAAAAGCTTCCTGACGTATGTCGCCTGTGTAGTGATGGTGGAAAAAGACGCTTCAGGGAAAATCAGCATTCCGGAAGTTCACTATGCGGTGGATTGTGGCATCGGGGTGAATACCGACCGTATCCGTTCTCAGTTTGAGGGAGGCGCCCAGTTTGCTACCAGCTTGGCAATGACCTCGGCGATTACTTTCGAAAACGGCAAGGTTCAGCAAAATAACTTCGATACTTATCAGATTATCCGGATGCCTCAGGCACCGAAAAAGATCGAGGTGCATATCGTTCCGAGTATGGAAAAGCCGACCGGTGTCGGTGAGCCACCGGTTCCGCCTTACATCCCGGCTTTGGCAAATGCCATTTACAAATTGACCGGAGAGCGGAAATATGAATTGCCGTTTAAAGTTTGATTTTTAAGGTCAACGGTCCACAGACCACGGTCCACTGCGGTTGTCTGTCGACTGTGGTCCGTTGACTGAATCACTGATTTTTAGCGCTGAATTTCCGTGTCATGGTCTTGATGAATTTCACTTTTCGAAATCTCAAGGCAGACCAGTCCTCATCGATGGCTATTTGCCTTACCCCTTCATAGTCATGTTCTCCGACTATTTTCCAGCCCGAATCACGATTGATTTGGGGGTTGTATTTTTTGGAAGTTCCCTTGGGGTAGGCCATCCAAAGGGTCTCATCCTCCGGTGAAAGGGAATGCAGTTCGGGGAAGAATTTTCTGACTTCTTCCTCAGTTTGGACAAAGGCCAGCAAAAAAGTCGGTTTCTCATTTGATTCGGCCATCAGCCCTTCTTTTTCCCAAGTTTCAATCAGTGGCTTCAGGTCAATAGGCGCATTCCAAATACGGATTTTCATCCCTTCCTTGAAATTCATTTTCTTTAAAACCGGATCCATAGGCTGTTGTTTTTGAGTTGATTTACCAAATCTAAGAAGAAAGTCCTAGCTCTTTTTCTGCCAAAAACCGCCAATTCGCGTATTTTTGACTTTCTCTTTTCGGTATGTACAAATTATTCCCCTTTCTGTTTTTCGTTGCATCACCTGCTTTTGCCCAGCAGATTCCTGATTCGGTTTATTTGGCCGGAGTCCCGATCGGCACCATCGAAAATCCCATTTTGGAAGAAATCAGTGGCTTGGCTTTTTCAAAAAATCATCCGGATCGAATCTATGTCCACACGGATAGTGGGGGAGAAGTGGCGGTTTTTGTTTTGGATACCCAAGGAAAGGAAATCGGAAAAATAGGATTGGAGGGGGTCGAAAACCGGGACTGGGAAGACATCGCGGTGGCCCCGGGTCCAGGAGGAAAATCCTGTGTCTATGTGGCTGAAATCGGGGATAATCTGGGAGTTCACCAAGCGGTACAGATTTTCAGGTTTCCGGAGCCGATTAAGTTAGGCAAAGAAACCAGCCTCAAGCCTGAAAAATTGACGTTTACCTATCCAGCTGGTGCAATGGATGCTGAAAGCTTTTTCGTGGATCCGGTTTCTGGGGACCTGTTTGTGGTTTCCAAGCGGGACAGCAAAAACACGGTTTTTAGATTAAAACCTGACAATTTTGGAAAGGATATCGTAGTGGCGGAGGAGTTGCTCAAGCTACCGTTTACCAGTGCCACAGCAGCGGATATCAGTCAGGATGGAAGTAAGATTCTGATCAAAAATTACTTTAAGGTGTACTATTGGGAAAGAAAAAAAGGGGAATCTGTGGCCGAAGCGCTTTCACGGAAGCCAAAAGAATTACCCTACGTTCCCGAACCTCAGGGTGAGGCGGTTGGTTTTCAACCAGATGGCAAAGCCTATTTTACCATCAGCGAAAAGCGGTTTGAGATCCTTCCTGTACTCTATCGGTACCCTTCAAAAAACTAACCTATGCAGACTTCCTCTACCCTTCTGATGGTCCGTCCGGCAAACTTTGGATTTAATCCAGAGACGGCAGCAAACAATTTTTACCAGAAAACAGACGGGCGCCCTGCTCAGGAAATCAATGAATTGGCCAGAATGGAATTTGACGGTATGGTGGCCTTGCTTCGAGACCAAGGGGTGAAGGTCATCGTCATCGAAGACACCTCAGACCCGGTAAAGACGGATTCGGTTTTTCCCAATAACTGGTTTAGCACCCATCCGGATGGCAAGTTGATTTTGTATCCCATGTTTTCGCCCAATCGAAGACTCGAGCGGAGAAAAGACATTGTGGAGCAATTGATGGCGATGGGATTCGGGGTAAATGAAATCGTTGATCTGAGTTTTTTCGAAGAAAGCGGGCAATACATGGAAGGCACCGGCAGTATGGTGATTGATCATCTGGCCAAGGTGATCTATGCCTGCTTTTCCCAGCGCACTCATCGGGTTCCCTTGGACTATGTTGCCAAGATTTTAGGCTATTCAGTGGTTGGATTTGATGCGGTGCAGGAGATCAACGGAGCAGTCAGCCCCATCTACCACACCAATGTGATGATGCATGTCGGGACGGATTTGGCGGTGGTGTGCTTGGACAGTATTCCAAAAATGGCTGAACGCCAAATGGTACAGGAATCCTTGACAAAATCAGGCAAGAAAGTAATTCCGATCACCCCAAAGCAAAAATTCAATTTTGCCGGAAATATGCTGGAGGTCAGCAATGATGGCGGAGAGAAGTTTACCGTGATGTCTCAAGCCGCTTTGGATTCCCTCAATGTGGGACAGATCCAGCAAATCGAAAAGTACACCACGATCATCAGTCCGGCTATTCCTACTATCGAGAAACTCGGAGGAGGAAGTGCAAGGTGTATGATGGCTGAGATTTTTCTACCGAAAATTCAGTAGGCAGTGATCAGTAGGCAGTGACCAGTAGGCAGTCTACAGTTCCGCCCACGTGAGTGTCTCCACTCACGTGAATTTGTTTTTTGCCCAACTCAATGTCTTCACTCACGTTATTTCTTTAATTTCAAGTAAACTTTTTGAATATATGGAATTGGGAAAGATTTACTTTTTCACATCCACCATTCACAATTGGCAACCACTATTGAAAGAGGACTCATTTAAGGAGATCGTCATTTCAAGTTTGAGGTTTTTACAAGGAAAGGGACTGATATGGATTTATGGATTTGTGATCATGCCAAATCATGTTCATCTTATTTGGGAACTTTTGGAAATGAATGGGAAAGAGTCTCCGCATGCAAGTTTTCTAAAGTTTACCGGGCATCAATTTCTGGAGAGTCTAAGTCAAGAAGACCCAAATTTTCTTGGGAAGTTCAAGGTTGATTTGAGCAATAAGTCCCATTCTTTCTGGCAACGAGATTCTTTGCCAATCGAGATTTACACGCCTTCTGTTGTTTTCCAGAAACTGGAATATCTACATCAAAATCCATGTCGAGGGAAGTGGATGTTGGCTGAAAATCCTACGGAATATAGATTTTCATCGATGGAATTTTATGAAACTGGTAGGGATCGATTTGGATTTCTTACCCACATCGGGGAAAGACTCTGAAAAAGAAAGTTGTGAGTTGGGACACTCAAAGTGGAAGCGGAGGATCAAAAAAAGCCGTGAGTGGAGACACTCACGGCGGCGAAGTGATCAGAAGGCAGTTTGCTACTGGTAACTGATCACTGAATACTGAACACTGCTCGCTCAAATTCCGGTGTAATTAAACGGTGTAATCGCCTTCAGCTCAAACTTCAATTCGGCGGAAATCGGTAAGCCATCCACAAAGGTGGCGATGGATTCCTGGGTGATTTTGGAATTGGTGCGGGTCAGGTCACGAAGCGCTTCATAGGGTTTTGGGAAGCCTTCTCTTCTCAATATCGTCTGAATCGCCTCAGCCACCACCGCCCAGTTTTCCTCCAAGTCTGCATCAATGGCAGCTCGGTTGAGCTCGAGTTTACCCAGACCTTTTTGCAAAGACTCCAGCGAAATCAGCATATGAGCCAAAGGAACGCCAATCACACGCAAAACGGTGCTGTCGGTCAAGTCACGCTGAAGTCTTGAGATCGGAAGTTTGGCTGCCAAATGCTCCAAAAGTGCATTGGCTATTCCCAGATTTCCCTCTGCATTTTCAAAATCAATCGGGTTGACCTTGTGCGGCATCGCCGAGGAACCCACCTCGCCTGCCTTGATTTTTTGCTTGAAGTAATTCATGGCCACATACTGCCACACGTCCTTGGACAGGTCGAGCAGGATGGTGTTGATTCGCTTCAGTCCGTCAAAAATCGCTGCCAGATTATCGTAATGCTCGATTTGGGTAGTTGGATAGCTGCGCTCCAATCCGAGGTAATTTTCTACGAAATGAAAGGCAAATTCATTCCAATCCATTTCGGGATAGGCAATCTGATGGGCATTCATATTCCCCGTAGCCCCGCCGAATTTGGCTGAGTAAGGTACCTGCTCGAGGAGCTCGAGTTGTTTTTTCAGTCGGACGACAAACACTTGGATTTCTTTACCCAGTCGGGTAGGGGAAGCAGGCTGTCCGTGGGTTTTGGCCAGCATGGGGATGTCTTTCCACTCCTCAGCCAAATCAGCCAATCGCTCAATAACTTCTTCCAGCTGTGGCAAAATCACCTCCTGAAGGCCGTTTTTCAACATCAGCGGAGTGGCGGTATTGTTGATGTCCTGAGAGGTTAGCCCAAAATGGATAAACTCTTTGTACTCCTCCAATCCCAGCCCGTCAAACTTTTCCTTCAGGAAATATTCCACTGCTTTCACGTCATGATTGGTGGTGCGCTCGGTGGTTTTGATCCACTCGGCGTCCTCCAGACTGAAGTGCTTGGTGATGTCCCGGAGTTTGGGAAACAGGGTGTGATCAAAGCTCTCCAACTGAGGCAAGGGGAGCTGACAAAGGGCAATGAAGTATTCTACCTCCACGTGCACGCGATACTTGATCAGGGCAAACTCGGAGAAAAAGGCTCGAAGTGGGGCAGTTTTGCCGGCATAGCGACCATCTACGGAGGAGACGGCGGTCAGGGCAGATAATTCCATGGTTTTAGATTTTGCTTCGCAAAGGTAATTCCGATCCGATTTTCGGAGGGCGCAAGTTAGGTTTTTAGTCCCAAAATCGGGGAGGAGCAAAGATAATTCTCCACCTTCGCCAAACTTACTTTCAGGATTTAGGGTTTTGATGGGGAAATTCTCCAAAGAAGAGACAATTATCCCGACTTGGGGCTTAATTTTGCTGGCGATTTACAGATCAGAACCATTCCAGATGTTCAATTTATTCAAGAAAAAGAAAGAGGAAGTAAAGGTGAATCCTTATTTGCCTTTGAAAGTGCGTGAGGTAGTGCGGGAAACAGAAGATACTGTTACCCTTTATTTTGAGCAGCCGGAACCATTTTTGGATTATAAGCCGGGTCAGTTTTTGACCTTGGTGATGGAGTTTGACGGAAAAGAACAGCGTCGCTCTTACAGCCTTTGTACCTCTCCTTTTGTGGATCCTTTTCCGGGTATTTCGGTCAAGCGAGTTCCGGGAGGATTGTTTTCCAATCATCTAAACGAGAAAATCTTTCCGGGCAAGACCATCAATGTTCTGAAGCCTTTGGGGAATTTCACCACTGATTTTCATTCCAAAAACAGAAGACATTTCTTCCTGATCGCAGGAGGAAGCGGGATTACCCCGATCATGGGCATTCTGAAAACTGTCCTAGTCAATGAGCCCAATTCCATCATTACCCTGATCTACAGCAGTAGGAATGAGGAGCAGATCATTTTCAAGAATCAGCTTGATCTCCTCGAAAAGGGAAATCCCGATCGGCTGAAGGTGATTCATAACCTCAGTCAACCTTCAGAAAACTGGAAAGGGCTGAAAGGAAGACTATCTCCAACTTTGCTCAAGGAGCTTTTTACGAAAGCAGAATACGAAGAGCGCTTCGAGGAAGTGTATTTCATGTGCGGTCCGGATGGTATCATGGATACCGCCCGGGAAGTGTTGGCTGACTTGGGAGTGGACAAGGACCGAATCCATCAGGAGAGCTTTTATTCAGCTGCTGCCCATCAGGCGCATGAAGATGCCTTGGCTGGGATTAACAAAGGCATCCTTTCCCGTGATGTCAAAATTGTCTTGGAGGGCGAGGAGCATCTGGTGACGGTAAGTCCTGAAAAAACAGTACTTGAGGCCGGATTGGCAGCAGGACTCAATATGCCTTACAGTTGTCAGAGCGGACTTTGCACAGCTTGTCGCGGAAGAGTTTTGTCAGGTCAGGTGAAAATGGATGAAGATGCAGGACTGAGTGAGAAAGAATTGGCAGCCGGCTATGTGCTCTGCTGTGTGTCAAGACCCTTGACCGACGACATCAAAATCGCCATCGAATAAACTGCACAACCTTGGAAATTCAGGAAATCGGGCGCATTTACAAGCGGACAGAACGGTTGACAGTAATCCTGTTGATTTTGGCTTTGCCGGGATTTGCGATGGTGTATCTCTACCAAAATTCCGGGAATATCAACTGGAATCTCCCGCAAATTCCCGCGTTTTTAGAGTGGTTTCTGGCTGGATTTTCATCCCTGATTTTGGTGGCGCACTATGTCCTTTTTCACCGGAAGATTAAGCTCAGCCTTCGGCAAAGTGAGCTTTTGGAAAAAGTAAAAATCTATTGTTACGCCACAGAAAAGCGCTTTCTGATTCTTTTTTTGGTTTCCATTTTGGCTACTGTCGGGCTGTTATTCACCAAGAATCCGGTTTTCACTGTGATTTTTGCGGTGACTTTGGTTTTCTTTTCTCTTGGCAAACCCAGCCCCGACCGGATGGCCCGACTGATGAAGTTGAAAAAAGAAGACCGGGAACTTATCAGAGAAGCTTCCCGGCCTGAGTGATCCTAAATCTGATGCTTCGACTTCGCTCAGCATGAAAATTTGAAATTCGAAATCATTCTCAAATTTCGAATTTCAAATCGTTTAATTCACAATAGTGATATTTCCGGAGGTGATGCTCCCCTTCACCCAAGAACCTGCACTGTTGTCTATTTCCAGAGATTTGCCAGTGTTGACCCCACCGACTTTCAGATTTCCTGAAGCAGCTTTGAGAGAAAAATTAAATTCCTTGAGATTGGAAGGGGTCTGGACATTGAAATTTCCCGAGGTTCCACTAAAGCGTGTGTTTTCGCCCAATCCCGCATTGTTTGCCCGGATGTTTCCGGAAGTAAATTGAAGAAAACCAAGCTTTCCGATGTTGTTCAGCTTTGCATTGCCTGAGGTGAGCGAGACGTTGATTTCTCCGCTCACTCCGTCTGCGTCCACCGATCCGCTGGTCGATTCATAATCGACATTCCCTTTGATGTTGAGGAAATTTGCGTTGCCGGAAGTAACTCCACCATTCACATTTCCCTCAATCTCGCTTGCATTGAGGTTTCCGGAAGTGGCTTTGATATTGAGGTTTCCTTTCAGGTTGCTGGCTGTAACATTCCCTGATGAGACTCTTACCGAGGTGCTTTCGCTGATCACTTTATCTACAGTCATGTTCCCGGAGCTACCCTTCAGATCCAAGATCATGTTTTCCGGGCCGGTGATGTTGATGTAGCCCTTGTTTTTACTGTTCCAGGTGTAATTGTTTTGCTTACGCTCGTGCGTGATCTTGAGGACATCCCCGATGGTCACAAAGATAATGTCTTGGTCATCGTCATTGGATTCCAGGTAGGCTTCAACATTGACTTCTGTGCCCGCACCACCTTTGTAGGTGACATTGAGCCAGCCTCCGTCGACTTCAATTCGCTTGATTCCGGGGTATGATTTTTTGGTGTCCACTAGGACATTTTGTGCAAAAGCAGCCGATGCCACGAGCAGGAGCACGATTGCGAGAGATAGTTTGGTGTAAAGCGTTTTCATCTGTATTGAGTTAAATGATTAATCTAGTAAGATTCCAAAGCTCATGGCCTGGAGTTCCGGACCTTTTCCGGGTTCGAATAGGTCATTGAGATCGTAGTTGAAAAACAGGGTGAAATCACCGATCCCCAATTCGGAGCGAAGGCCATATCGTAAGTTTTCCACATACATGTTTGATTTTTCGAATTGTTTACGCTGGTCCCCTTCGGCATCGTCGTAGACGAATTTCCCTCTTCCACCAATCCTCAGACCGGCATATCCGCCCACTCCAAATCGAAAGTTTCCATCATTGGTTCGGACAGAGGGCACTAAGGTGAGGTTGACAAATGAGGCGGAGATTTTGGATTTGGTCCCGGTGCCTTGAGTGAATTCCTGAAAATCAATTCCATCTGGAGTTTTGACAGCGATGATGTCGCTGTCCTCAAATTTGAAATTGTACCAATTCACTCCGAGCATGGTTTTCAAATGGAAATTCTTGCTTGGCTTCCAAGTTCCGGTGGTGTTGAGTGCCACATACCAGCTTCCCCAAGGCTTGACCTCAGGAGCGCCTTTGTCCAGGGGCCAGATGTTGATGCCGACTTCGGGATCCAGGAAATTGGTCGAGAAGTTGGAGTGCTTTTGCTCTTTGTAGTCGCTGTAGTCAATGTCTTCGATGTCCCATTCGTACGTTTTGGAGCCATCGGAATATTTGGTGACCTGCCATGTTTTGCCAAACATGGTGTAGACCTTGGTTTTTTCTCCTTCCATGGCGGTTTTTTCCTGGGCCATCAGAGGAAAGGAAAAGAAGAGGAGTAAAAGTGCTGGAATTCCGAATCGTTTCATAGTTGGTTTAGTTTAAAAGCAGGAAAAAGGGGGGAGATTGCTCTCCCCGGGTTTTCTTAAAAGACAATACCGAAAGTGATTGGATTGAGCGCGGGGCCTTTTCCTTCCTGAAAGAGCTCATTCAGGTCATAAGTGGTGAAGAATTTGATTCTTCCGACTCCCAATTCTCCACGGATCCCGTAGCGCAGGTTTTCGAGGTAAAGGCCGGTTGCTTCTTTGTCTTTTTGACGGCCGGAGCCACCGATTTCTTCATAAACATACTTGGACTGACCTCCTAATCGATAGCCCACATAGGGTCCTGCGGCGATTCTCATTCCCCGTTTTCCCTGATCGTTCATTTGTCCGAAATCCAACTCCAGCATGGTGGTAGCGGTCAGGTAAGAAGAGGAGATTTTGCTTTTGAATCCGTCTACATCAGTTCGTTGGATAAAGTCTATGGCATCTTCCCCACGAACGGCTTGGTAATCACGGTTTTCAAATTTGAAATTGTAGAAGTGGAAACCTATTCCGAAGTTCCAGTGGAAACCCTTTGAAATTCGCTGTGCAGCCATCCAGTTCATGCCGACCATCCAGCTTCCCCAGCCTTTCACTGCATACGGTTTGTCAGAAGTGGGGAAAGATCCGTCCTCCAGGTAATTGTTGACTCCAAGATCAAAATTGAAATAAGATCTGAACGGAGGGTCAGAATTCTTTTTGGCTCCGGTTTCGACCTTGACCCGGGTGTTTTCGCCCGATTCATCCACATAGACCCTGACTCCGGCGACGTTGACTTCTGTTTCGCCACTGTCTTCGTAGACTTTGACTACTTCTTTTACCGAACCGTCACGTTTGCGGATTTCAACGATGGTGAGTTCACCGGTTTCTTTGTTTTCCTCCAGATCAAGCTCGCTGATGATCTGATTGATGTTCATGAGCTTGAGTTTTTCGAAGTCCTCTTTGGATTCGACGATGATGACGACTTTTCCGGATTTTCCGAATTCTACCACTACGCTGTCCTTCATGACCAAACGCTCGGTCAGGACGGGGTTGTCTTTGAAGTCAGTTGCAAAAGCAACCTGAACCAGTGCCATCAGGCAAAATAAAAGCAGGTATTTTTTCATGATTTAGTTCAATTAAAAGAAAGGAAGTTGGTTTAGTTTTGAGGAGTTTCGTCCGCTTGGGTTTTCTTGGAAGTTAGATTGGCAAATAGATTGTCTTTTTTGTCCTGAATGCTGATGAGGCCATCGTCCACTTTGCCCAACAAACCTTCGACTTGGCCTACGGTCTTGCCCAGTTCGGTGATCAGGTTTTTATTGGCAGGTTCTCCTTTTTTGACCCCGTCAGAGTAGATGCTGACCCGGTAAAGGGGCTCATCTTCGGTTTGGGTTTTTGCTTCTGCTACTGTTTTTTCGATTTCCGTCGTCTTTGGTGCGGGGATAGTCACCTGAGGTTCTTCGGTCTTGAGTTCAGGAACCACCACCGTTTTTGGAGATTCAGTTTGTGGATTTTCGGACTGTGCAATCAGATTTTGAGGTGCCTGAGTAAAAGCCGGGGCAGGAGTTGGTTTAGTTTTCTGAGTAGATTTTGGCTTTTCCTCAGGTTGATTTCCAGGGTCTACGGTTTCAGTTTTTTCTTCAGTCTTGGCAATAGATTCTTCAGTCATTTCCATTTCTTCAGTGGAAGGAGTTGCGGTTTCCACAGGCAATTCGGTCTGTGTTGCCATCAGGTTTTCATCAGATAGTCCTTCTTCCCCAGGCCAAAACAAATAGCTCGCTACCAGCAAGGCTGTAACCGATGCAGCAATCGCCCACCAGATTCCAAATGTGGATTTGGATTCTTTTGGGAGCTGGCTTTCGAGCCTTTCCCATGCGAGTGCACTTGGTTTTTCCCGATGTCCTTCCAGCTTTTCTCTGAAA
>CAYONF010000084.1:0-9079 GCA_964405255.1 uncultured Limnohabitans sp.
GGATGCTTTTTTGGCTTTGACCGAATCCTCTGAGACAAATATTATCACCAGCCTTTCTGCCAAAAATCACGGGGTGTACAAGACGATCGCCCACGTAGACACACGGGAATACATTCACATTTCGCACAGTATCGGGGTGGATTCCTTGATCAATAAGAAATTGGTGGCAGCCAATGAAATTTCCAGATACCTGAAGAAAGGCTCTGTGGAGGCGGTTTCAGGGATTTATGGGGTGGATGCGGAGTTTATCCAATACAGCGTTTGCAAAAACAACCGACTGACCAAGCATCCGCTAAAGGAATTACATTTTCCGGAGGCAGCCATAGTCGCAGGAGTCATTCGGGGAGATGAAGTTTTCATTCCGGATGGGGACTTTATGCTCCAACTGAACGACCAGGCGATTGTATTAGCGCTACCTCAGGCCAAATTGGCTTTAGAAAAACTGTTTCATTAAGGTATGCTTCATTTCAAGGCTATCGGGAAAATCATGGGTGCCCTCCTTTTTTTGTTGGGCTCCTTGATGCTTCCTGCTGCAGCCATTTCCTGGATTTATCAAGAAGATTCCAAACCTATACTGATTGCTGCCGCAATTTCACTTGTAATGGGCCTCACGCTGTTTTTCTCCTTTTCCAAGCAGGATCAATTTATCCGAAAGCGGGAAGGATATCTGATTGTTGCCCTAAGTTGGATTTTGATGACGGTGTTTGGAATGATTCCTTACATCATTTCCGAGGAAGTGACTACGACTGCAGATGCCCTGTTTGAGACGGTATCCGGTCTGACCACGACCGGGGCTACTATATTGACAGACATTGAATCCATGCCCAAGGGACTTCTTTTTTGGAGAAGTATGACGCACTGGATTGGAGGATTGGGAATTATTGTTTTGACAGTTGCGATTTTTCCGCTTTTGGGGATCGGTGGGATTGAATTGTTTGTGGCTGAGTCACCCGGCCCTACTTCCGATAAAGTCCATCCAAGAATTTCAGAGACCGCCAAGCGTCTTTGGTATATCTATGTCGGTCTGACCGTACTTTGTGCCTTGTTTTTTTGGATAGGTGGGATGACATTTTTTGATGCAGTCAATCATTCCTTTGCCACCATGGCGACCGGAGGTTTTTCCACCAAAAACTCCAGTCTGGCCTTTTACGATTCCGCTTTTATCGAGTATGTAGCGGTTATTTTCATGTTTTTGGCCGGTACCAATTTTACACTGATTTACTTCGGGTTGGTTGGCAAGTTCAAACGGATCATCAGCAGTGACGAGTTTAAGTCCTATGCCATTGGTCTTTTGGCAGTATCGATCGTCTTGGCATTTCCGATATACCTGAGATCGGATTATGGAGTGGAATTAGCGTTTAGGAAGTCACTCTTTCAAGTAGTCTCGGTCGTGACTACTACGGGATTTATTACCGATGACTACACGCAGTATGGAAGCGGAGTGACATTTGTCTTTTTTATGCTGCTGTTTTTGGGAGGCTGTGCGGGTTCTACGGCCGGAGGAATCAAGTTTGTTAGACATACAGTTTTCCTAAAGAATTCCTGGCTGGAGTTCAAGCGGATTGTTCATCCCAGAGCGATAGTTCCGCTGATCATCAATGGCGAGCGTGTCACCGGAAGGATCATCAACAACATCATGAATTTCCTTTTGATTTATCTGATGACTTTTGTAATCGGCGCTTTGGTTATTTCCATTTTGGGCTATGATTTGGCCACCTCATTGGGCTCGGTAGCCACTTGTCTGGGAAATGTTGGCCCTGCCATCGGTCAGGTAGGACCTGTGGATAATTTCGCATTTTTCTCGCCTGAAGCAAAAGCGGTACTTTCCTTCATCATGCTCCTCGGCAGGTTGGAATTGTTCACTATTTTGATCCTTTTCACTCCGTTTTTCTGGAGGGCGAATTAACTCTCGATTTCCATTTGAGCCAGAATCTTCGCAATCTTATCCTCGATGCTTTCTGAAGAAATACTGGTTCGGCTCAATCGGTCGACCATCAGAGGAAATGAAAACGGAGTAAACTGGATAGGATGCTTGATCATGATGCTCAATTCGTTGATTTTGCGCATGGCGCTGACAAATTTTTCCTGCTCCATCTGTTGGTTCAGTGCCTCCAGATGCGCTTGCTTCAGCAGAAGATTTCCCGGATCGTATTGCTCGAAAACCTGAAAAAGAAGGCTTGAATTGGCCTGGATGTGTTTGAATGTAGTCGGCTTGCCGGGATAGCCCTGGAAGACCAGCCCCGCAATTCCGGCAATTTCGCGGAATTTCCTCCGTGACATTTCGCTCTCATTTACACAGTGCATGATGTCCTGTTCGATGTTTTTCAGGGAGAAAATATCCTCTTCCAAGACTTCTTCCGGATCCAGGTAGACATCGGACAGCAACTCAAATCCATAATCGTTCATCGCCATATTTAGGGAAACTGGATAGCGTTGAGAAATCCGATAGGCAATCAAGGCACTCATCAGTTCATGGATCATCCGGCCCTCAAAAGGATAAAAAAACAGGTGAAATCCTTCACTGCTTCTCAGGGATTCGACCAAAAAAGTATTTCTGTCCGGGACGATAGAAAGCCTGTCCTGCAAATCCAAAATCGGCAATACCCGACGGACTTCCTCTGACCTCAGGATGCCGGAATTATATTCCTGAAAGATCTCCCGGATTTTGTCAGCCAGCTTGGAAGACAGGGACATCCGGGCTCCCATCCAGCTGACCACGTTGTTGGTTTTCTTTTCGGTCACCTTTACAATAGCACTCAGATCCTTGATTTGAAGCAATTCCAGATTCCGTCCGGCAAAGAAAAACCGATCTCCGATTTTCATTTTGGCGATAAAATACTCCTCGACCGTTCCGAGAAAAGTGCCGTTTTTGAACTTGACTTTTAGCATGGGATCGGAGACTATGGTGCCCATCGATAGCCGGTGTTTCATTGCGATCCGTTTGTTTTTTACCCGATAAAGCCCGTCCTCGTCCTTGCTTACTTTCAGAAAATCCTCATAACTCCCGAGGGAATTTCCGCCTTTTGTGATAAAGTCCATTACCCAGTTCATCTCACTTTCATCCAGATCTTGGAAGGAGTAGGTTTTTTTTACCAAAGGAAAAATTGCTTCCGGATCAAAGCCTGTTCCCACAGCCAATGTGACCAAAAACTGGATCAGGACGTCATACGGGAGGATAGGGGGAAATTGGGATTCGGATTCTTCCTTTTCGATGGCATCCCGAAGGGCTGCCGCTTCGATCAGTTCCAGAGAATTGGTAGGGACGAAGAAAATCTCGGAAGGAAGGCTTGGTTGATGGCCAGCCCGTCCGGCCCGTTGGACAAATCGGGAAACGCCCTTGGGACTCCCCACTTGAATCACCCGATCCACCGGACGGAAATCCACACCCAAATCCAGACTGGAAGTACACACCACCAGTTTGAGTTTGCCTTCGTGAAGGGCATTTTCAACCCAAGCCCTGACGGAATTGTCCAGCGAACCGTGATGCATCCCGATCCAACCTGCCCAGTCGGGTCGTGCTTCCAGAATTTTTTGGTACCAAATTTCCGTTTGAGATCGAGTATTGGTGAAAAGGAGAACGGATTTTCCTCCTTCGATAATCGGAATAATCCGATCCAGCATCCGGATTCCCAAATGACCTGACCAGGGATATTTTTCGATTTCCTCCGGAAAAACTGATTGGAGAATTATTTCCTTGTTGATTTTGGCCTTGACAAAATGGATTGGAAGTTGTTTTCCCAACAAGGCCAATGCTGCCTCTTCCAGATTTCCAATGGTAGCCGACACCGCCCATCTCCTAAAAGTCGACGGGCAGATGGATTGGATGTATTCCAAAGCCAACTGAACCTGGACACCCCGTTTATTTCCCACGAGTTCGTGCCATTCGTCCACTACGATTGCTTTGAGGGATTGAAAAAGCTCAGGATGGTCTTTTTGAGAGATCAGCACATGAAGGGTTTCCGGGGTCGTAATCAGGCATTCCGGGGGTCGTCGCTTTTGAGCTGCCCGGGTTTTGGCATCCGTGTCCCCATTTCGGACCGCTACCTGCCAAGGCAATCCTATCACATCGCAAACCTCCTGCATGGCTTTTTGGATGTCCTGTGCCAAAGCCCGGAGCGGAGTGACCCAGATCAGTTGAATTCCGTTGTGTTGTGGCTTTTGCCAGGAATCGGGATGGTTTTGGATGTATTCGAGAATGGCAGGAAACCACAGGGCAAAGGTCTTTCCGGAGCCGGTAGGAGCATTGAGCAAACCCGATTTTCCATCCAAAAAGTCACTCCAAGTCTGGATTTGGAAAGGAAACGGTTCCCAGCCCTTCTTTCGAAAGTAATCCAATCCAACGGTAAGTCGCATATCCTGCATAGTTCCTCAATCGAACAAATCTAGTTGTTCAAGGGCTGATTCAAGATCCAATTTTCCGGTATTTTCAGCTTAAATCAACTTTTAATTTCAGCAAGAGTCTGCCCTTGTCAGGGTTTATTTTTTTGTTGAACCTCAAATTCATTTTTATCCTTTTTCTGAGGGGGACTGAGGATTTGAGAAAGAAATTGATAATATTAAATCGCAATTGAACAGTCTAGAAAGGCTTTTCGTTATTAGGACAAAACCCACTGAACATGAAAAAGTTACTTCTTGCCCTGATGGTTTCTGTAGCCTTGGCTTCCTGCACCGATCAGGAACCCGATGCATACACCGGGCAGCAGCTTGAATTTGAATTGTTTAAATCCAGCGATTTTGACTATAACGGAACCCTCACGGTGAAGGAACTGCGGGACGGAAATCTGGAATTTGACATCCAACTTGCCGGGGCAAAAGCAAGCAGTGGCTATAGTTTTCCCGCTCACCTGCATTTTGGTGGCTACGATCAGGCAGATTCTCCGATTGCATTTTTGCTCAATCCGGTTTCAGCAGATGATTTGGGAAGTTCCACTGTTTTGGGAGAGTTATCGGATGGTTCTCAATTGACCTTTGAACAAATGAAGAGCTTTGATGGCCATATAAAAATCCATTTGGCCAATGAAGGACCTGATTACGGAGTGATTTTGGTGGCCGGAAACGTGGGATCTAATTTTAACTCGGAATTAGGCTTTGATCCTTCTAAGATTGTAGTCTGCGGAAAGAGTTTCTGATTTAATCGAATTCCAAATCATAAAAAAAGCAGCTTTCGGGCTGCTTTTTTGTTTTGGTTATTTTTTTGAATTAGTTGATCACAACAGGGAAAGTAATGTCCAAGTCAGATTCTCCGCCTGCTTGCTCGTAGTTTTGGAAATTTGGATTGGTGGCACCCGGAAAGTTTTTGTCCAAATCATGTCTGAGTAAGACTCTCATCTGAGTGTTGTTGGTGCCTGGAGAAGCAGACACGGTCAGCTCATTTTGAAGACCAATCAATTCACCACTGGGATCATCATAGACGATTGTCAGGATGTTTCCGGTGAAAGCAGTTCCAAGGAAATAGAACTGGTGCTCATCTGCTTCAGCCAGGATTTCCTCGGTGATGTCCTCACCTTCGATGCTGTTGGTCACCGTTATGGTCATGCGGTACCGCTTTCCACGGGTTAGGTTTACATTTTCGATGGTAGGGGAAGCTCCGACTTCAATTCCTTCCGGGTCACTTGCGGTCGAAGAAAAGGATAATCCCACAGGATTTCCACTTCCGTCCAATTCCTGGAAATTCAAGGTGACATCGGTGATTACTTCACCTTCATTTTCAGGGGCTGGATCATCACTTTCGCAGGATGCAAATCCCATCGTAAGAGCTGCAAAAAGGTACAACGGTAGTCTTCTGTAATTTTTCATGGGTATAATAGTTAGAATTGGTAATTGAGTTTGAGTAAAATATTTCTTCCCATATCCGCGGTGAAATAGCGGAATCGGTTCATGTATTCCCGGTATTCGGTGTTGAAAATATTATTGACCTGGACACCTAGATTGAACTGATTTTTAGCCAGTTGTATTTTTTTCTGATAGCCGATGTTGAACAATGCATAGGCAGGAGGAGCAGGCGCAAGGTCAAAATCAGGTTCCCGTTTTTGCTGCGCCACCAGGAGATTGGAGACAGTGATCCGATCCGAATCAGGATTGCTGCTTTTTCCCAAAGCATAAGACAGTCCCCAATCCATGCGGTCAGAGGGGATGAATGGGAAGTAATTATCTTCTTCCGTGTTTTTTGCCCGGATGATGGATCCTTTTAAATATCCGTTGAGCCGATCTGAAAAGGTATAACTTCCCGAAAGGTCAAATCCATAAAAGAATGCATCCGCCTGCAGGTATTCGTAGACGTTGAATGTGCCTCTTAGAGAAACGAATGTCTCTCCGGTAGGATTGAGGTAAATGTAATTCTGGATCTGATTGGCATAGGCGGTGAACTCCACCAAGGCTTTTTCGCTTTCGAATTCGAGGCCATTGACCCATTTTAGCGATTTCTCCGAGACAAGATTGGGATCACCGATTTCCACGGCAGCTGCTCCGTGATGGAGTCCCTGGCTGAATAACTCGTTCACATTAGGAGGTCTCCAGGCGGTTCCGAGATTACTGGTAAATGCGAAATAAGGACTCAGCTGGTAAAGCCCTCCCAGAAAAGCTGAAAAATTTTGATAGTCCAGATCAGCCGTTTGAAGTTCATCTCCGATGTACCGTGCAGCGCTTACTTTTCTGTAGTCGTATCGAAGCCCACCTTCCAGTTCCAATGGACCTTTGAGGTATTTTTCCATGGCGAATATCCCGCCATTGACCATATCATAGTTTGGAATCAGGGGAGTAACGCCGGTTCCCGGAACATTACTATTTGCCTGCTGGATCACATTGAACCCAAACGAACCGCTCCAGTTGGTTTTAATGGAATGATCCAAAAACAAGTCAATGGTGTTGGTCAACAATACCAGATCTAGGCTTGGTCTGCTGTTCAGTTCTCCTCTTCTTCGGTCAAATTCCTGTCGGTTGTTGAACTGAAACCCGTATTGGAAATTGAGTTTCCACGCTGGATTGAGGTGGTAATGAGACTTGATTTTTGCCAAGTGGTGTGACACCACCTGTTTGGGATTGTTGATTTCGTAGGTAAAATCAGCTTTGGTAAAAGGCTCCCCGTTTTCAATGATATTGATCAAATCGGACAGGTTGCCGGTGTGCGAATCGCGCAAAATTCCCAATTCAGTATTGAAAAAGCTGTAATACACTTCCGCGCCCAAGCGATCCGAGCTGTAACCCATGGAACCTGAAAAATTGTACTCAGACATTCCGGTATTTCCTTGGTAATAGTTCGGAGATTTGACGTTTCCGGCTCTTTTAAGCGAGCCTTGAACCCGATAACCCAAGCCTTTTATTTTTTCGGACCCTCCCAGATGGGACGCGGATATATTTCCCATGTAGCCATTAGTTGCACCGAGGAGGTGGATTTCAGTCAGGTGTTTTTTGGAAGTTGGGAGCGATGGAGGATTGACCAAGATTACCCCACCCATTGCTTCAGGTCCAAAGCGCACGGTCTCGGCACCTTTGATCACGGTGATTTCATCTGCCAAAAAAGGATCGATTTCAGGCGCATGTTCCGCTCCCCATTGTTGGCCTTCCAGTCGGATTCCGTTATTCAGGATCATGATCCGATTGCTGTGAAGTCCATGAATAACCGGTTTGGAGATGGTGTTTCCCGTAGAAAAAGTCGTAACTCCGGCGACACGCTTGAGGCTTTCTCCCAGACTTTCTCCCCTGGACTGCAGCATGGCCTCGCCGTACAGTGAACTGACGGCTGTCGTGGTTTGAACTGCTTCACGATGACCGTGGATTTCGACTCCTTCCAAATCCAGTGATTCTTCTACCATTCTGAATGTTTGGGCTGTAGAATTACCCGACAGGGTTAAGGTCTGTCTGATTTCTTTATGTCCGAGAAATTGAACGGTGACGGTATAAGTGCCAGGGCAGAGGTCCCTGATCACAAAATTTCCGTTTTGGTCTGAAACTGCACCGGTTCGCGTTTCCATAATCCAGATGTAAGCTGCCTCAATTGGATCATCGTTTTCCTGATGAAGGATCTTTCCCCTAAGGATCAAATCGCATTTTTGAGCTGTAGCGATTCCAGTTCCCAAAAGGAAAAGCGCGAAAATTCCTAAAAGAGATGCTTTTTGTAACACGGTTGCAAAAGTAGCTTCTAACATTTCATTAAACCAATCTTTTTGAAACAAAGTTGCACGGAGTTTTAAATGGTATTTAAACTGGATGTATTGAGGCGACAAGATGATCAAAAAAAAATCCGGTTTTTTCAAACCGGACCTAAAGGCAAAATTTCAAGGATCAACCTAACCAAGCCGACCAGGGGATTCTGCTCAGAATAAGTACCAAACCTATCGCATACATCATGTAAATGCTGCGGAATTTGGCGCGGGAAGATTCCAGTTTTTTGGCCCGGCTGTAGCCGATGGTAATCAGCACTATTGCCACGATATTGATCAGCGGATGCTCCAATGCGGTTAATCTTGCCGCTGAATCTGCCATTGCACCTCCGCCAGTCAAGAGTGAAAATCCAAGCGGACTGACGAAATAGAGAATCAGTCCTACCAAAAGTTGGGTGTGGCAGGTAATGAATGCTATCATGGCAATTTTTCGGTCTTTTTCGGTGAACTCCCTTCCTGAAAGGGAACCGATAAGCCCGTAAATAATTACAAAAACCAGGGAAAGAAGGGCCAAATAGGCCAATCCTGAGTGCAAATGTTGGAGTCCGATGTACATGTGTTCGTGTTTTGTGAGATGAAAATAGCAGAAATGTAAGTAACGAAGGCCTTAAAATGTTTGAAACTTATTCTACATAAAGTACCAAGCCTTTGAGGTATTCAGTTTCAGGGTGAAAGATATTGACCGGATGGTCCGCCGGCTGAGAAAGTTGGTGCAGGATTTTGACCTTTCTTCCGCTTTCCATGGCCGCCGCAGTAAGGGTATGCGTGAACAGGCTTTTATCCACTACCTGACTGCAGGAGAAAGTAAACAGAATTCCTCCGGGTTTGATTTTTCGCAAGGCCTCGGCATTGAGTCTTTTGTAGGCCTGGACTGCATTGTGTCGGGCTTTGATGTTTTTTGCAAATGCCGGGGGATCGAG
>CAYONF010000084.1:9179-17541 GCA_964405255.1 uncultured Limnohabitans sp.
CCTGGACTGCATTGTGTCGGGCTTTGATGTTTTTTGCAAATGCCGGGGGATCGAGTACAATCAGATCAAAGTCATCACCGATTTCCCGGATGTATTTGACTACATCGGCTACGATGGATTGGTGTTTACCGGAAAAGCCCGGGTTCAAGGCCACGTTTTGCTCGGTCAATTCAATGGCCTTCGATGAAATGTCCACAGAATGGACTTCGGTAGCACCCTCTTGCAAAGCCAACACCGAGAATCCCCCGGAATAACAGAACGTGTTCAGCACCTTTTTTCCTTTCGCATAGGTAGAAACCAATTTGCGGTTTTCCCGCTGATCGATGAAGAAGCCGGTTTTTTGTCCTTTTTCCCAGTCGATTCGGTAGGTGGCACCATATTCTTGGACCAGGTCCGTTTCAGCTTTTCCCCAGACCCATTCGTTGGATTCAATCCCCAGATTTTTGGGAAGCGTCTCTGCACTTTTGTCGTAGACACCTTTCAGTTTTTCTCCCAAAACGGCCCGCAATGCATCAGCGATTTCCTTCACATGCCGGTGCATTCCAACGTGATGTGCCTGAATTACAGCGGTGCCGTGGTAATAGTCGATAATCAATCCCGGAAGCAAGTCCCCTTCGCCATGGACTAACCGAAATACGTTAGTGTCCTGATTTTCAGTAAGTCCTAGATTTTTTCTTAAGGTATAAGCTGAATCAATTTTTTCCCTCCAAAAACTCTGATCAATGGAGCGCTCTTCAAAAGAAATGATGCGAACCATGATCGATCCTTGGGAGAAATGACCCGTCCCCAGCAATTCATTTTTGGAAGAAAAAACGGAAACCAAATCTCCGTTTTCGATTCCCGGGTCGGCCTTGGCAATGGCACCGGAAAACACCCAATGGTGTCTTCGAAGCAGTGAGATCTCTTTGCCTTTTTGAAGGATTATTTTAGGATAGTTCATGTGCAGGTTTGGGTTTGTCAGGAAAGCTGAGGCTTCCTAAGACCATGGAAAATATACTGGTGGCCAGCCCGATCAGGTGGGCATAATCTTCCCAGCCGATGTTGGAAACCGCAAGATAACTGATCATTCCAAAGACCATCGCCATCAAGGCTCCTATAGAAGTTGCCTTTTTCCAATACAGCCCGGCGGTCAAAGGAACAAACAAAGACACCAACATCAGGATCGATGCACCGGCCACAAGTTCGTAAATGTCGGATTTCAGGGAAGCCATGAGGGTTCCAATCAAGGCTACCACGATGATATTGATCCTTAGAATCCAGAGAAAATGCTTGTCCTTGAGTTTTTTTCCAAAATATGGCCGGATCAAATTCTCGGAAATGATGGCCGCTGGGGCAAGCAAACCCGAACTGGTCGTACTCATAATCGCAGAAATCAAGGCTCCAAAGAAAACAATCTGAATGGGAAGGCCCCCATGTTGCAAAACCATGGAAGGAAGCAGCATTTGTTTGTTTTCGAGGTAAAGTTCCGGGTAGAGTACCTTTGCTCCCAAAGCGATGAACAAAGGCAATAGCCCAAATGTCAGGTAAAAAATCCCTGCTAGGTAGGTGGAGCGAACAGCTACTTTTTCGGATTTGGAAGACATGACTCGCTGGTAGATGTCCTGGCTGGGAATACTCCCTAGCCCCAGAATAATCCAAGACCCGAAGTAATTGATCCAGCCATCCAGGGTGTTTTCCGGGAAAAACTGAAAGCTTTCCGGAGGAGCTTGGGCAACAATATTCCCGATTCCTCCCGCTTCATCTGCAACCATTATTGCTACCCAAACCAATCCGATCACAATCATGGTGGTTTGGATAAAGTCGGTGATGGAAATCGCCCACATGCCTCCGAGAAAGGTGTAAAACACCACAATTCCAGCCGAAATCAGGATTCCCTCGACCATACTCAGGTCGGTGACTGCTCCCAATACCAAACTCAGAGCGACGAGCTGGGCAGCCACGTAGCCGAAATAAGCCGGAATCATGAATACGGATGCGAAAAACTCGATCCGCTTACCAAAGATCTTCTTGAACACGTCTCCAATGGTCAGCACATTCATGCTGTACATGGGACGCAGGTAAAACATCCCAAACAAAACGAGGCAAAGTGCACCTCCGAATGGATCTTCGATTACTCCCAGAAGACCTTCTTCCAAATAAACGGAAGAGGCTCCGAAGATGGTCTCAGAACCAAACCAGGTAGCAAAGAGGGCGGAAGCGGAAAGAAAAAGCGGTAGTGAACGACCTGCCAGTACGAAATCATTGGAGTTTTTCACCAATCGGGAGGACCAGGCTCCGATGGCCACAGTCAGGGCTAGGTAAATGATGATCGCAGTGAGCAGCAAAGTCTTTCAGCTTAGCTTTTACCGTACATTTTTTCTCTTAGTGCCTTGATTTCGTCATTTGCCAGGTAGTCATCGTATGGCATTCTGCGGTCAATGGTTCCTTTTGGAGTGAATTCGATAATACGGTTGGCTGAGGACTGAACAAAGGCATGGTCATATGAGCTCATCAGCACCGTTCCGTTGAACTCAATAATTGCATTGTTGAACGCGGTGATCGACTCCAAGTCGAGGTGGTTGGTAGGTTCGTCCATCACCAGAAGATTCGGGTTTTGGAGCATCATTTTGGAGATCATGCAGCGCACTTTTTCCCCTCCGGAAAGGACCGTGCATTTTTTGAAGGTTTCTTCCCCTGTGAAAAGCATTCTTCCCAAGAAAGTACGCACATAGGCTTCTTCCTGATTGCTGGAGTATTGTCTGAGCCAGTCGATCAGATTCAGGTCAGTTTGGAAGTACTTGGAATTGTCGTTTGGAAGGTAGGCTTTGTTGATGGTGACTCCCCATTTCAGACTCCCTTTCGTTGCGGGAATCTCTTCCATGATGGTTTGGAAGAATTTGTTGACGGCCTGCTTGGTTTTAGAGATGAAAGCGATTTTATCGCCTTTGTCCACCATGAGGTTGACATCGGTAAAGTAAGTCACGCCATCGGCTTTCAGCTCGAGGTTTTCGGTCATGAAAATCTGATCTCCAGCTTCCCGCTCAGGTTTGAAAATAATCCCCGGATATTTTCTGCTGGATGGCTCGATTTCGTCCACATTGAGTTTTTCGAGCATTTTCTTCCGGGCAGTGGCCTGA
Organism: uncultured Limnohabitans sp.; assembly: GCA_964405255.1. Taxonomy (GTDB): domain Bacteria; phylum Bacteroidota; class Bacteroidia; order Cytophagales; family Cyclobacteriaceae; genus Algoriphagus. The sequence goes on from CAYONF010000084.1 coordinate 12,296, forward strand.
CGTGACTTAGCCACGTTGGCAGAGAATCGATCGATGAAGGCCTGAAGTTCTTTTCGTTTTTCTTCTGCTTTCTTGTTGGAATCCGAACGCTGCTTTAATGCAAGTTGGGAAGACTCATACCAGAAGGTGTAATTACCGGAGTAGATTTTGATTTTTCCGAAGTCGATATCTACAATGTGTGTGGATACCGTATCCAAGAAGTGACGGTCGTGAGAAACGACGATGACGAGATTTTTGAAATCAATCAGGAAGTCTTCCAGCCAGATGATGGTTTCTGCATCCAGGTCGTTGGTAGGTTCGTCCAGAATCAGGATATCTGGATTTCCGAAAAGTGCCTGTGCCAAGAGTACCCGTACTTTTTGGTTACCGGCCAATTGCTTCATCGGCAAGTAATGCAGATCCTCAGAAATGCCAAGACCGGATAGGAGGGCAGCGGCATCAGACTCGGCATTCCATCCGTCCATTTCGGCAAACTCTGACTCCAGCTCGGAAGCTCTTATCCCATCCTCCTCGGTAAAGTCGGCCTTCAGGTAGATGGCATCCTTTTCCAGCATGATGTCATAGAGTTTTTTGTGGCCCATCAGCACCGTCTTGAGCACTTCTACTTCATCAAATTCAAAGTGATTTTGCTTCAAAACAGCCATTCGCTGACCTGGAGTGATGTTGACCGAACCGCTGGTCGAGTCGATTTCGCCGGAAAGGATTTTGAGGAAAGTGGATTTTCCCGCACCGTTGGCTCCGATCACGCCATAGCAGTTGCCGGGAGTGAATTTGAGGCTTACCTCATCGAAAAGGGTTCGCTTGCCAAACTTGAGGGAAAGATTATCTACTGAAATCATGGAGGTGTCTGCTTTTTAAGAGCGGCAAAGATAGGGAATTTAATTTTTTTAGGCTTAGGTGAAATCGCTTCTCAACCTTTTCAAAGAAGACTGGATCACATTTTTCAAAAGAAAGTTTTACCAGTTAATTATATTGGACTTTCTATAAATGAGTCGGATAGTTTTATGAGGTTTTGGGTAGCTGGATGGGTTCTCATTTTTGGCCTTTTTTCTGGCAGTATTTCTGTTTTTGCTCAAAGTTCCACCATAGGAAAGGAATTTTGGGTGGGATTTATGGAAAATAACCGGGTATCAGCCGGCGGACCCAACCAACCCGGTGCGCCTGACTTTGCGGTTTTGGTCGTCACGGCCAACGAAAATGCAACCGGGGCCATCGAATACTTGGGCAATTCAGCTCCATTCACCCTTTCGGCTGGACAGCAATACACGCTGCGGGTTCCCTCCGAAGATTTGGATTTGCTTCACCGGAATTCCGGATCAATTGAAAACAAGGGAATTCACATCACTTCCAATGGAAAAATAGCCGTTCATGCTTTCAATGAGCGATTCCGAAGTGCAGATGGCACAGTGGTTTTGCCCCTGGGGGGCTTGGGAAATGACTACTATATCACGTCTCATTTTGAAGAACTCACGGTACCTGTCAATTTCAACGGCAATATCAATAACGAAAGTACCCTGCTGGTGGTCGCAACGGAAGACGGGACCCAAGTAGAAATCACCACCAGTCAGAATTCCATCAGCGGAAATATCGCCAATGTGCCTCGGGTAATTACGCTAAACAGGGGACAAAGCTACCAAATTAAGGCCAGGGCAGACCTGACCGGCTCCCGGGTCAGAGTAGTTGGCAACAATGCAGACGAGTGTAAAAAAATCGCGGTTTTCGGGGGAAACAAATGGACTTCCGTGGGTAACTGTGGGGAGGCCAATGATCACCTTTTTCAGCAGGCCTATCCGGTCAATACCTGGGGGACGAGCTTTGTCCATGTGGCGCTATCTGGCAGAACTTCCGGAGAATTGGTCAAAGTCCTGGCCTCCGAAGATAATACCGAGGTTCGGGTCAATGGGATTTCCAGAGGGACGATTAACCAGGGGCAATTTTTAACCCTCGAGTTTGGAATAAATGAAACTGCCAAAATCGACACATCTAAGCCAGGATCTGTTTCGGTTTTTTCTAAAAGCATGGCCTGCAATCAGCCAAATGCTCCGAATTCCCAAAACGGTGATCCCTTTATGATCACCTATAGTCCCATCGAACAGCTTTTGACCTCGCTCACCTTCAATGCGCTCAATTTGCCCTCCATCTCCGCCCATTATGTAAATATCGTGGTGAGATCAGGGGCGCAGAATTCCACTTCGTTGGATGGAGAAAACATCGGAGGCCGTTTCTTTCCGGTACCAGGGGATCCCAATTACCTCTATGCCCGAATCAATATCAGTCAAGGAGTCCATCAACTGCGAAATACAGAGGGATTTTCTGCCTATGTGTATGGATTTGGGGAGCTGGAATCGTATGGCTATGCAGCCGGAGCTGCTTTGGACAATCTGAATTTCGAAACAGAATCGTCTTATGATTTTGAGGTGGAGGGAGAAAAAGTCGCCTGTCTCAACCAAGAGGGAGTGTGGGCTATCAATTCCGAAAACCCGGACTTCAGTTATTTTGTATGGGATTTTGGAGACGGAACCGACCCTGAAATCGGAAAAGAAGTTCCGCATACCTTTTCCAAACCCGGAAAATTTGAAGTAAAAGTTTTGGCTGCCTTGACGCCGAACTCCTGTGATGAACAGGAAGAAATCAACTTTGAAGTCGAAGTGTTTGAAACAAAAGCAGAGCTGATCGGTGAAAACTCCGTTTGTCCGGAGGTGGAGCAGGTGATGTATCGACTCAAAGATCTGATCAATATTTCTACAGGGACTTTTGAAGTAGAAGGGGGACAGATCGTAGAGGACTATGGGGATTCGGTTTTGGTGAATTGGGGTCCGGCAAACCCTGATGCCAAGCTTCGGCTAATTCCCATTTCCCCGAATGGCTGTCCTGGATTGCCGATTGAGCTGCCTGTGGTAATCAATAAACGAATTGAAGTAACAGAAGCAGTGGGGGAACTTCAGGTTTGTTTTGACCCTACGGTTTCCCATTTCTATGTCGCCCCAAACGCGATTTCAGGAAGGGGATACGATTGGATAGTGACCGGAGGGCAAATCGTAGCAGGTCAGGGTTCTTCGGAAATTGAAGTCACTTGGGACCAGCCGGGAATCGTTGGTACGGTGGAATATACAGCTTTCAGTATGGTAGATTCGTCGTGTGAGGGCAAGGCCAATCCCATTTCGGTCAATGTCGCAGGGGAGTTTTTGGTCAATGCGGATCCGGTAGCTCCGGTAGCCTGCTCTGGGGAAAATACCGGAAGCATTCAGCTGAAAATTCAGGGAGGAGTAGCCCCGTATGCGTATGAATGGTCCCATAACCCCAGCATCAACAGTCCAAACTTGGATGATCTTCCTGCGGGCACCTATTCGGTCAAAGTGACTGATCAGCTCGGCTGTTTGCGATTGATCGAAAACATTGAAGTGACTCAACCCGAGCCTCTAGCCCTTGGCGCAATCACTCCGGTGGGGGTTTCGTGTTATGGAAAACCAGACGGAACAGTCACTCTGACCGTTTTGGGGGGAGTTGCGCCTTACACCTTTGATTATGAGGGGCCAAAGACATTTTCAGGTTCGCTTACTTTATCAGATATTCCACAGGGATTGTATGAATGGGTCGTTGAAGATTCCAATGGCTGTAGAATTCCGGTCAATTTTGAAATCACCTCTCCTGCGGCACTGGAAGTGGATGTGCGATTGGAGAAACCTGCTTGCCCGGGGGGATCCAACGGGGAACTTTTGGCTTTGCCCAAAGGGGGCGCCGGACCTTACCTCTACCTTTGGAATTCTCCTAACTTAAGTGGAAATCTGATTTCCGGCCTGAGTGCTGGAACCTACGATTTGGAGGTAACCGATGCCTCCGGGTGCATCAGCATCGGAAAGGGAGTGGTGAAAGAAGAAGCACCCCAAATTCGGATGCCAACCGGTTTTGATCCCCGCCAAACGCCGGGGATTTATCAGGGGGTATCAAACTGTGAGACGGAATTCCAGTTATGGATTTATAATCGCTGGGGACAATTGGTTTATACAGGATCCCAAGGCTGGGATGGATTGATTTCCGGAGAAGAAGCAGGTCCAGGTACCTATTCCTACTTACTCCGGTATGAATTTGAACTGGAAGGAATCTACCAAGTCGAAGAAAAACGAGGTGTTTTCACCCTCATCAGGTAAATTGGTGAAAAGGCGGTGGGGAGGATGATTTATGAACCCAAAATCGAGGCTCATTTTTAGGTGTTTGCTGTTTCTGTTTTTCGTATCGGGAAACAGTTTTTTTGCTTTGGCACAGTTCAATACCGTGGGTCGGGATTTTTACATCGGGTTTTTGGAAAATGGCCGAAGTCTGGACACGGTCAATGTCCAACCTGAAAAAGCCGTGCTGATCATCACAGCCAATGAAAAAGCCTCAGGCACGATCGAAACCCCGAGGCAGACGATTTCCTTCAGTTTGGAAAAAGGTCAGCAATTGGTCCGGGAATTCGACGGGTTGGCGGAAGGACTGATCCATTCGGTTTCCGGTTTTGTCATGCCTCGATCATCCATGCGGGTAGTGTCCACCGGAACTATTGCAGTTCATGCTTTGAATGGCCGGGCTTACAGTACCGGAAGTACCGTGGTTTTGCCCGTGGAGGCTTTAGGACTGAATTACATGGTCATGGCCCACCACGAAAAAGCGTTGATTTCGGGGTCCACTTTCAATCATACCACCATGGAAAGCTCTCTGGTGATTGTGGGAACAGAGGCAAATACCGAGGTGGAAATAATTCCTTCCGTGCGGACCAACAATGGAAATCCGAATAATTTACCATTCAAGATTATTCTGAATGCGGGTGAAACCTATCAGATCAAATCGGATGAAGACCTGACCGGAACAAAAATCCGTGTGCTCAATGACAACAACACCAATTGCAAGAAAGTGGCTGTTTTTGCTGGCAACCGAATGTCAAGTTCGGGGATTTGTGGAACGACCGGTGACCACCTTTACCAGCAATCCTACCCAACCAATACCTGGGGAAAATCTTACATCCATGTTCCCTTCAAGGACAGAACCTCTGGAGAATTTGTGAAAGTTTTGGCTTTGGAAGACGGTACCGACGTTTTTGTCAACGGGCAATTGAGAACCCGACTCAATTCGGGCAAATACATCCGGTTGGAATTTGGAAAAAATGAAGTGGCGAATATTGAGACTTCAAAGCCCAGTTCGGTAGCAGTACTTTCCAAAAGTGGCTTTTGCAACGAATTTTTTGCAGCCTCACTCGGTGATCCGAATTT
>CAYONF010000085.1:0-17516 GCA_964405255.1 uncultured Limnohabitans sp.
ACTTGGTGATAGTCGTCATGCACGCCGTTGAAGAAGAAAATCACCGGAATGTTGTGCTTGGCGAAGTTGTAATGGTCTGATCGGTAGTAGAAGCGGTTTGGATCATCTTCTGCATCGTATCGGTAATCCAAAATCAGATTCGTGTAAGTGATATTGTTGTATTCGTTGATTTTCTTCAGATGGGAAGAAAGCATCTCAGATCCGATCACATAGACATAGTCCTTGTTTTCAGCCTTCTGATATTCATAATCGATACGGCCTACCATGTCAATGTTGATGTTGTTCACCGTGTTGGCCAGAGGGAAGACCGGATTTTCGGAATAGTAATCTGAACCCAACAGGCCTTTTTCCTCACCGGTCACATTCAGAAATAGAATGCTTCTTCTTGGCTTGATTCCGTCTTTCGCTGCGAGTGCAAATGCCTCTGCAATCTCCATGACCGAAACAGTACCGGAACCGTCGTCATCTGCACCGTTGAACGCATCCCCGTCACTGGCAACGCCCACATGGTCGTAGTGTGAAGAAATCACCAGTACTTCTTCTTTTTTATCCGTTCCTTCCAAGAATCCCATCACGTTTACCGCCTCCACAGGAGTTTTGGTTTTCACCACCTGAAAGGTTGCTTTTTGGGCTGGAATACTGGTTGGGTTAGATTTTGCGGCTTCTTTCAGGGTTTCTACTGGAGTAGCGAAAAGCTGAGCCATTTTGTCTGAGCTGACCATGAACACTGGTCTTTGGTCGGTGGCTTTGTCGAAGGCTATTCTTCCTTTTCCGGCAAATGATTTATATCGGTTTGCGATGCGGTCAAAATTGGCCTGGCCTTCCATGGTCACGATCACCACGCCTGCAGCTCCGGCGTCCATCACGGTGGTGATCAAGTCATTGCTTCTGACACCAACTGCCCAAAGGCCGACTAATTTACCTTTGACGTCAACTTTAGCAAGATTTTCGTCAGTCACCAATCCCAAGAAAACCAAATCTGCCTTGGCAGCTTTGGCCATATTCCCATCTCCGGTAAATACAAAGTCGGTGTTTTCCACCAATTTGCTTTTGCCGACTTGCAGGGTCACCTTGCTGAAATTAGTGCTTACCAGCGGTACGTTTTGGAAATAACTTCCACCTACAGGTCCTGCCAATCCGAGATTTTTGTAGAAATCAGCTAGGTATTGGGCTGCAATTTTTCCTTCAGGCGATCCGGTGTCCCGGCCTTTCATTTCGTCAGAGGCCAGGTAAGTGAGGTGTTTCGTTAGGTCTTCTACCGTGATGGTATTGGCGTATTTCACCTGTGCAGGAGTCTGGGCCAGGATGGGTGTTGCCATTCCCAAAGCCAATGCTCCGCAAAGTATCAATCCTTTATTCATGGGTATTTTATGTTTAGGACCCTAAACTAGACAAAATTTTAACCCTTGGAAAAACCGTTTGTCAAGAAGCAGAGTTTCGAGGTAAATAAATGAATCAGACCAAAGTCTTTTCCTTCAAGAAATTGTACCTTTGCGCTCGAAAAATCAGGATGTTTTCAAACCCAAATACGTCATACTTCCATAGCGTTATTTATGCAGATCAATCTTTCTAATGCTGTCAAATTTGAGAGCAGACACAATGGCCCGACAGAGGCGGAAATCGCGGAGATGTTGGAGAAAATCGGTGCCTCTTCCCTAGAGGAATTAATCAACCAGACAGTTCCCAAGTCCATTCAACTCGAGCGCCCGCTCAATCTGCCGGCAGCCCAACTAGAATCTGAATTTCTCAAAAACTTCAAGAAGCTAGCTTCCAAAAACAAGGTATTCAAGTCTTTTATCGGCTTGGGTTATTATGACACCCTTGTGCCCGGGGTAGTCTTGAGAAACGTGCTGGAAAATCCGGGATGGTATACTGCTTATACACCCTATCAAGCAGAAATTGCTCAGGGACGTTTAGAAGCTTTGATCAATTTTCAGACCGTAGTGATGGAACTGACCGGGATGGAATTGGCAAATGCATCCTTGCTTGACGAGGGAACAGCTGCGGCTGAGGCGATGACCATGCTTCACGCGGTAAAGCCAAGGGAAAAGAAAAATGCCAACAGGTATTTTGTTGACGAAAAGGTATTTCCTCAGACCAAGGCGCTTTTGGTGACGAGAGCAGAGCCTATTGGAATTGACTTGGTTTTTGGACCGATCTCTTCTTTGGATTTGACTGATCCTGAGCTGTATGGCGTGATGTTCCAGTACCCCAATGCCGACGGGGAAGTTTCGGATTATGCTGCTATTCTAGCTGCTGCCAAAGAAAACAAAGTGTTGACCGCATTTGCATCTGATCTTTTAGCCTTGACGCTTTTGACTCCTCCGGGAGAGATGGGGGCTGACGTCGTAGTAGGATCTGCCCAGCGCTTTGGCGTACCGATGGGTTATGGAGGACCTCACTCAGCATTCTTTGCTACCAAGGATGAATTCAAGCGCCAAATTCCTGGACGAATTATCGGAGTATCCATTGACCGGGCAGGAAACAAAGCCTATCGAATGGCGCTTCAGACCCGCGAGCAACATATCAAGCGCGAAAAAGCTACTTCCAACATCTGTACTGCACAGGTACTGTTGGCCGTGATGTCGAGTTTTTATGCCGTGTACCATGGACCTCAGGGATTGAAAAATATCGCACTCCGAACTCACGGATTGGCGAAACTGACTGCAAAAGCCTTGAGACAAATGGGCTTTGAAGTTACCGATAAGCAGTTCTTTGACACACTTAAAGTTTCTGTGGATTCAGCTACCCAGAAAAAAGTCAATGAGTTGGCGGTTGCTGCTGAGATCAACTTCCGATATGAGGAGGGGGCTATTTTTATCGCCTTTGACGAAGCAAAAATCTTGGAAGACGCACAGGAAGTAATTGCCGTTTTTGCAAAAGCGAAAGGAGTTCATACTCCGGATGCGGCCACTCTTGCGGAGGGAATTTCCTTAGACCTTCCTCAATCTTTGATCAGAAAATCAGAATACCTGACTCATCCGGTTTTCAACAACTATCACAGCGAGCACGAGATGCTGCGATATATCAAGCGTTTGGAGAGCAAAGACCTTTCTCTGGTTCACTCCATGATTTCTTTGGGCTCTTGTACCATGAAGCTCAATGCGACCGCAGAAATGATTCCGGTGACTTGGCCGGAGTTTGGTCAATTGCACCCATTTGCTCCCATTGATCAGGCAGAAGGTTATCAGGAGCTTTTCACCAATCTGAGAACTTGGCTTACCGAGATCACCGGCTTTGCAGACACTTCTTTGCAGCCTAATTCCGGAGCTCAAGGTGAATATGCCGGTTTGATGGTGATTCGTGCCTACCACATGAACCGTGGTGAAGGGCACAGAAATGTAGCTTTGATCCCGACTTCAGCTCACGGAACCAATCCTGCCTCCGCAGTTATGGCAGGAATGAAGGTGGTTTTGGTGAAATGTGATGATAAAGGAAATATCGATGTGGAAGATCTGAAAGCCAGAGCTGCTGAGCATGCAGAGGATCTTTCATGCCTGATGGTGACTTATCCATCCACCCACGGGGTATTTGAAGAAGCGATCCGTGAGATTTGTGCCACTATCCATCAGTACGGCGGACAAGTCTATATGGATGGGGCAAATATGAATGCTCAGGTAGGATTGACCTCTCCGGGAAATATCGGAGCGGATGTCTGCCACTTGAATTTGCACAAGACCTTTTGTATCCCTCACGGTGGAGGAGGACCTGGCATGGGCCCAATTTGCGTTGCAAGCCACTTGGCTCCGTTCCTCCCAGGTAATCCACTCGTGAAAACCGGAGGTGAGCATGCGGTTTCTTCCATTTCTTCCGCACCCTATGGAAGTGCAAGTATTTTGCCGATTTCTTATGCCTACATCTCTATGATGGGCGGTGACGGATTGACCAATGCCACCCAAATGGCCATCCTCAATGCCAACTACATCAAGGAAAGACTAAACGGGCATTATTCCATCCTTTACACAGGATCCCAGGGTCGAGCTGCACACGAAATGATCGTGGACTGCCGTGCTTTCAAAGAAGTGGGAGTAGAGGTTGAAGATATTGCGAAGCGACTGATGGACTATGGCTATCATGCTCCGACGGTTTCATTCCCAGTTGCAGGTACGTTGATGATCGAACCGACGGAGTCCGAGACCAAAGCTGAATTGGATAAGTTCTGTGATGCGTTGATCTCCATTCGGGCTGAAATCCGGGAAATCGAGGAAGGCAAGGCCGACCGGGCAGAGAACGTCTTGAAAAATGCACCGCACACGGCGACCATGGTCTTGACTGGCGAGTGGAATTTGCCATACAGCCGAGAGAAAGCCGTTTTCCCATTGAGCTACGTGAAAGAAAACAAATTCTGGCCTTCCGTTCGAAGAATCGATTCGGCATATGGAGACAGAAACTTGGTTTGTAGCTGTATCCCGGTAGAGGAATATGCGAAAGAAAGCGAAATGGCTTGATTTCGAAGGGAATAGAACTGGAAAAGGATGCCGATTGGCATCCTTTTTTTATTTCTTTTCTTAAACGTGCACGTGTCGCTCGGCATGGTAAGAGGACCTTACCAAAGGACCCGATTCGACATATTTAAGTCCTCTTCTCAGTCCTTCTTCTTTATAGTGGGCAAAAAGATCCGGATGGATGAACTCCGCCACTTCGATGTGCATTTTGGTAGGCTGGAGATATTGTCCCAAGGTCAGGATGTCGCAACCATGAGCGGCTAGGTCATCCATTGCTTGGTATACTTCATCCTTCGTCTCACCCAATCCCAACATAATTCCGGTTTTGGTTCGTTTTCCAAACTCTTTGGTCAACTTGATTTGCTCCAAAGAACGTTCGTATTTGGCCTGAGGTCTAACTCTTCTGTACAAACTTCCCACAGTTTCCATATTGTGAGAGACTACTTCCTGACCTCCGCTGATCATTCGGTAGAGTGCATCCCAATTAGACTTCACGTCTGGAATCAGGGTTTCAATGGTGGTCTCTGGAGAAAGTTGCTTGGTCTGAACGACCGTCTGATACCAGATTTCGGCCCCTCGATCCTTCAACTCATCCCGGTTTACAGAGGTAATGACCGCATGTTTTACGCCCATAAGTTTGATGGCTTCTGCCACTCTTCTGGGCTCATCGGTATCGTATTCTGGGGGTCTGCCAGTTGCCACAGCGCAGAATGAACAAGATCGGGTGCATACATTTCCCAAAATCATAAAAGTCGCTGTTCCGGCTCCCCAGCATTCTCCCATATTTGGGCAATTTCCACTTTCACAGATCGTGTGAAGCTTATGCTCGTCTACAAGCCTTCTGACCTTGGCGTATTCTTTTCCTACTGGAAGCTTCACGCGAAGCCAGTCAGGCTTTTTGCGGCGGGTTGCTTCTTCGGATATTACGGGTAGTTCAATCATCACATTCAGATTTGACACAAAGGTAACTCAGGGCATTTCAAAAACCCAATTCAGATTACTTTCGGAATCCGTAGAAAAAAGTGAAATAGGCCGACTGAAAGAACTGATTGTTTTCAGCCGTTGGGATCAAGGGGATTTCTTTGGTGTATCCTTCCACCATATATCCCACTTCCAAGCCAGTGGCGCTGCTCCTAAATACGCCAAATTCAAACATTAAGGCTGCTTTTAAAGTCGCTCCAAAGGCAACGTCAGATTGCCCAAGGCCTTCAAACAGTCTGCCTGTTCCCAAAATGTTGAATCGGCTTTGATGAATTTCAGGATCGTATTGTTCAGTTACTGTTTCCACTCGGTTGATTGCGTATTCAATGTAATAGGGTGCGATCAGACCGATGGTAGGACCCGCAGCGGCCAAAGCACTGACTTGCACGCCTTGATTGGGAGCTTTTTTAAATAAAACCAGTTCCCTGCCCACGTGTGGACGAATCGCATAGAGGTAATTGGATTTGCCAAAAATGTAACTGTTGCCTAGAACTGTATTGTAACGGACTTCCTTTTGGTTCTTCACATTGGACAGTTCCAAGCCCCAGAAAGCGAAATTCGTATCATCCAGGCGAGTCCCAGCTTTGAATACAATCCCACCAATAAGCCCTCCGTTGGTGTTCTTGTTCAGACCAAAAAGGTATTCCTTGTCGTATTCGTAATTGCCTACATCTTCTCTTTGGGCAAAAGCGTGAAGGCTTATTAATAAGAAAAATACCGGGAAAATTAATTTCAGCTTGCTCATTCGAATTGGTCGAAAATATTGCCCTATTTTTGATTTTATGTATTTAACTGAATTTTAAAAGTAAGGGTTTAAGCCCACTATAAAAAGTTCGTGATTAGAGATTTTGAGCAGTCATGCAATGATTAATTGAACCTTTGTCCTTTTCCAGAGGAAAATTTAGGATTGTGAATTTCCTTCCAATGAGATCAAAGACCGATTGCTTTAGTATCCCTTTTAGTTGGTTTAAACGGATTTTACTAAAATTCAGAAAATTACAGTCAAGATCGGAATGAACCATTTTTCCGAAAAACGCGCTTCTAAAAATATAAACCCAATAGATCATGTGCTACCTTTTTGAAAGCTTCAAAGGCTGGAAAAACTATTGCGATTCTCATCAAATCAACTTGGTTCAATCCGTAATTGAGTATGAGACAGAGCAAAAAAATTCTACAGAAGAGAAAATTTGGGAAGGCATGCAGCGTGCCTACACGGTAATGAAAGAGGCGGTAAAAACCGGCCTTCAGGAAGACATGACTTCCCGTTCGGGAATGATCAACAACGGAGCAAAAAAAGTATTCAACCACCCGCTTTCCGTCCTTTCCCCGGAGTTTCAGAAGTTGATCTCCCGGGCCTTGGCGGCAAAAGAAGTAAATTCTTGTATGGGGAGGGTAGTTGCCGCACCCACTGCTGGCGCTTCTGGAATTCTTCCGGGCACCATGGTAACCCTGCAGGAAATTCATGGTTTGGAGGATAAGAAGATTCTGGAAGGGATGCTGGTTGGTGCGGGAATAGCGCTGATTATCGAGGAAAAAGCGAGTCTGGCAGGGGCTGTGGGTGGATGTCAGGCTGAGACGGGTTCTGCAGCCGCCATGGCCTCAGGCGCCATTGTTCATTGCCTTGGAGGTAATGTAGATCAGGTTTTCAATGCAGTGGCGATTACAATCCAGTGCATGCTTGGTCTGGTCTGTGATCCTGTGGCGGGATTGGTTGAAGTTCCCTGTGTGGTTCGTAATGCCAGTGCAGCAGCTATCGCGTTTAGTTCGGCACAAATCGCATTGGCCAATGTGAATGCTGTCATTCCAGTGGATGAATGCATTGAGGCGATGGGTGAAATCGGGGCTTCAATGGAAAGCCGATACAAGGAAACAGCCATGGGTGGACTAGCAGCCACTTTGACTGGGCAAGAGATTGCCAATCGGGTTTTAATTCAGGACATCGAGATTTTACCTGATGAAAATTTACCCGAGTAAGCGGGCGAAAAATGGAATCTGAAGGATTTGATTGATAGTCATTCCAAAGAAAGTGGACCAAAAAACCGCACTCCAGAGCATGTGGAAATAGATTTTGCGCTTTTTCGTCCCAAAGGAAACCAAAATCAAAGTTCCTCCGATGGGAGTGAGGATCAAAGGCGTTAAAAAAGCAATTCCAATTTCACCGTACTTTGACCACAGGCTGACAATGGTTCTGTTTTTTTTTGAGAAAACTGGCCCTTTTTTCCTAAAGCGGAGTGCAAGTTTCTTTCTAAACTGCGAGCCTAAAAGTGTAAATGTAAAAACACTGGTCATCATTGCAGAGACGGTCACCAAGATGATTTCAATCAAGCTGTAGCCAGCTGCAGAACCCAAAACAGGTCCGGCAATAAATTTAAAGAGGCTGAGGAAGTAGATGCCAAAGAAGGTAATCAGGGATTCGCTCATGGAAGGGATTTGATTTCCGGAAGAATGCTGCCGGCAGACATGTAAACCAAAGAAGAGAGGTCATTGGTTTCAAATTAAGAGGACCTTTCTTCACCATTTGATGCAGTTGTACCAATGGCTTTGAAGGTCAAGTTAAAATTGGGAAGTTTTGGTTTTTTGTTTTGGCAAACTCTAAGCATTCAAAGCTTTTCTCCAAATGCTAAATCCCCTGCGTCACCCAATCCGGGCACAATGTAGGATTGATTGTTGAGGAATAGATCAACAGAACCAATCCATAACTTGAATGGGATTTTCAGTTGATCTTGAATGTATTTTATGCCTTCAGGTGCCGCGAATGCTGCCGCAATATGGATGATTTCCGGTTGGCCATGTGAAAGAAGTGTTTCTATAGAGCGGATAAATGATTTACCTGTAGCCAACATGGGGTCCGCCAAAATCACGGTTTTCCCCTCGAGATTCGGACTGGCATGATAGCCGAGGTTTATGGTTATTTCTCCTTCTCCTTCTTCCCGAAATGCTCCGATAAAACCACTTTCCGCCTTATCAAAAAAGTTTAGAAATCCCTGATAAAAGGGAAGTGAAGCCCTAAGTACAGAAACAATCACAGGATTCACAGCGGGCAGATTAACGGTAGTTTTGGCAAGGGGAGTTTGTACCTCAATAGGGGAATATGGAAAAGATTTGGAGATTTCGTAGGCCATGATTTCTCCAATTCTCTCCAAATTCTTTCGAAATCTCATTCGATCTCCCTGAATAGATACTTCACGGAGTTCCGCGATGAATTGATTACCGATCGAGTCGACTTCAGACAATACAAACATAGGAGCTGTTAAATAAAAAACCCGGTTAATTCAACCGGGTTTAAAATTAGAATTTATTTGATTTCGAAGCTTGTTCTCCTAGCCATTTGACGTGCATCAGCTGAGGATTTGTCCACACTGGTGTCCTCTCCGTATCCTTTATAAGTTAGTCTGGAGGGGTCAATACCGGCTGCTATAAGCAGATCATAGACAGCTTTAGCTCTTTTTTCTGATAGTTTGATGTTATAATCATCGCCACCCAATTCATCGGCATATCCTTTTACTTCCAATTTTACTCCAGGATTTTTTTGAAGGAAATTGGCCACATACGATGCTGCGCTTATGGAATAGGATAGAGGGTCGCTACTGTCAAATCCAAAATAGACGTTGACATATCCTTCATTGATTGCTTTTCTGAGGAAATCAACTTGGTCTTTTATTTCTTCTACCGGGCATCCTCCAGTTGAACTTGGACCCGGTAGGAATGGACATTTGTCCAAATGGTCTGCAGTTCCATCCTTGTCTGAATCAAGCGTAATACCGTTGAAACTTACCCGAGCTCCAGCAGGAGTACTAGGTTCTTTGTCCAGGTAATCTGAAACGGAATCCCCATCGCTGTCTTTCAGCATGTCCTTTATTCCGTTGATTGCGTCAGCCAATTCAGCCTTGGTGGCATATTTGTCTGGCACTATATACCAATCGGCATGTTGCTCGGCTTTACCCAAATAGAAATTTAGTCCCAAGGTACCTGTCCACCATGTCCCCATAGCATGGATGTAAGGAGCTTCAGGTTCAAATGGTCTTCCGTTTTGGTTAAATTCATTTCCATCAAAAGTATATCTTTGACGTCCATTGACAAAAGTCGAGATAGCGCCTTGGAGACTTATTCTATGAGAGATTTTGTATAGGGTTTTTACTGAAAAATTAAAACTATAAACGTAATCAGGGTCATTGTCAGGAATTACACGCGTTTCTTGATTAAGCCAGCCAGCACCGAATCCAAATTCTCCCAATAATGTGATTCTCCTTGTCAGATTTTCTAGACTGAGTGACCTACCAAAATTCCAAACGCCACGAAAGCTTGCATTTCCATATCTTGTGTTGAATTGGGGACTTTCATTTTTCACTTCATTAAACTGACCAAATCCGAAATTTCCTGATAGGCCGAAATATTCATTAAACATATATCGAGCTCCGAAGTCAGCATGGCCTATGTTGAGGGTGGGAGAAAAGTATCCAGGCGTTAATGGTCCCATCGATTTGTTAAACCCACCGTTAAGCTCCAGAGACCATTTATTGAATTCACTTTGAGCAAAGGTTTGAATCCCAACTGTGCCAAATAGAAGGATGAGTAATAATGTTTTTTTCATGAGGGTAATCAGGGTGAATATTGTATGCGGACTCAAAAGTAAACATTATGCCAAACTTTTCTCCAAATTCAATTTGACTCGTTCATTAGGGAAAATTCTATAGTTTCATCTTAGGGAATGAAAAAAAGGCCATTCCGTAGAGGAATGGCCTTTTTTAAGTTTAGATATTATTATGGTTTATTTGATCTCGAAGCTAGCTCTTCTTGCCATTTGACGAGCATCCGCTGAAGATTTATCAACTGAAGTATCTTCTCCATAACCCTTGAAGCTGAGTCTTGATGCGTCGATTCCTGAAGCAACTAGGAGATCATAAACTGCTTTTGCTCTTGATTCAGAAAGCTTGATGTTATAATCTTCTGGACCTAATTCATCAGCATATCCTTTTACTTCCACCTTGACTCCTGGATTTCTCTTTAGGAAGTTGGATACATATTGTGCTGCGCTTACAGAATATCCTAGTGGTTTATCGCTGTCAAATGCATAATAAACGTTCACATAACCATCATTAATTGCCTTTTTCAGGTAATCAACCTCATCACGAGTTTCTACAATTGGACAACCTCCCGTAGAAGCAGGACCTGGCTGGAATGGACACTTGTCCACATGGTCAGGAGTTCCATCTCCGTCAGAATCAAGTGTAGTACCTGAAGCATTAACTCTAGCACCAACTACTGTATTAGGCTCTTTGTCTAGGTAGTCAGGAACACCATCACCGTCAGAATCTTTCAACATGTCCTTGATACCGTTGATTTGAGTAGCAAGTTCTTCTTTAGTAGCATACTTGTCAGCAGCAATAAACCAATCTGCGTGCTGCTCAGCCTTTCCTAAATAGAAGTTTAGGCCAAGAGTTCCAGACCACCATGTTCCATTTGCTCCGTAGAATCCGTTGCTGATATCTGGATAAATGAATTCCGCGCCGTCCCAAGTTACAGTCTGACGACCATTTAGTACTGTGGAAATGTCACCTACCAATGCGATTCTTTCACTAAGTTTAACCTGAGGAGTGATACCGAAAATTAAGGTATACACATTATCATCGAAATCATTGAATTGGTTCATTTCAGGATTTACAAGACCAATGCCTGCACCACCGTGGAGAAGAAGACCAAACTTTCTAGTGAAAGATTCGAAATTCATTATTCTGCCGATGTTTGCAACACCTTGCATATTCAATCTGAAATATTTGGTGTCGAAATCAAGACTTTGGGAATTGTTTCCATCAGCTTGCTTCACTGATCCAAATCCATAATCCAGCTTCAAGCCAAATTTTTCATTGAACATGTAGCGAGCACCAAACTCAATGTGACCCAGATTGAGAGTTGGAGACAAGTAAGCTCTGTTAAGTGGAGCCATTGGCTTGTTAAAGCCTCCTCCAACTTCAAGTGAAAACTTGTTAAATTCCTGAGCATTAGCAGATATTGCTAAGGCCCCAGCCATAATTGATGATAGTATGAGTTTTTTCATGAGAAAAAATTTTTGTTCAGTTTTATTTTAGTGATTTATTGGATGAGACACAAATTTATAAAATTTTAACTTTCTGCAAATCTAGACCTTTTATTTAAATCCCAACTTCCTGCCTAAAATTTATCCGCGATTTCTCTTGGAGTTCAAAGATATAATTATCACAATCAATGCCAAAATGAAATTTTTGAATGATTTACTTAATATTAATAGCGTTTCCGGTGATGAATCTGCTGTAGCTAGTCATATTTTAAATCACGTGATGAAACGAATGAAATCTTGGAAAGTTCAGCCTGAGATTTTTTTCGGAGAAGAATTTCATGATTGTATACTTCTCAAATTCGGCAAACCGAGAACAGCGGTATTTGCTCACATCGATACCATCGGATTTATGGCAAGATATGAAAACCAACTCATTCCGGTGGGTGGTCCAGAGATCCTGCCCGGTACAAAATTGGTAGGAAGGGATAGCTTAGGCGATATTTCATGTCAAGTCTTTGAAGAGGATGGAGTTTGCTTTCATGATTTTCCTAGAGGATTGGAAAGAGGTACCAGATTATCATTTAAGCAAAATGTCAGAATAGATGAGAATTTTATCCAAGCTGCTTACCTAGATAATCGTTTGGGTGTATATAATGCTCTTAAATTATCTGAAACACTTGAAAATGGATGGGTTGTTTTTTCAACCTATGAGGAACATGGAGGAGGGAGTATGCCTTTCCTTCTTAAGTTTATCCATGAAAACTCACCGGTAAAGCAAGCCTTGATTTCAGACATTACTTGGATCACGGAGGGAGTCCAGCATCACCAAGGGGTTGTTATTTCTATCCGGGACAAATTTATCCCCCGGAAAGTATTCACTGATAAATTGATCCAGCTTGCCACGCAAAGCGGAATTCCATTTCAATTGGAAGTTGAGGCCTTCGGGGGAAGTGATGGTAGAGAAATTCAGTTTTCTCCGTATGCCATTGACTGGTGTTTCATTGGAGCCGCGGAAGACCAGGTTCATACACCCAATGAAAAAGTCTCCCTCAGAGATCTGGACGCCATGATCAGAATGTATCAATTCCTAATGAAAAACCTTTAAGTTGAAAAAATGAAAAAGATACAGATCAAAGAGTTGGCCTTTGAATTATTTATATCAAAGGAGGAACTAGGTGCCAGGGTTAGGGAATTGGGAGAGAAAATAAAAACTGATTTTCAAGGGGAAGAAATTGTTCTTTTAGGGGTTTTGAATGGCGCATTTGTCCTGGTCGCTGACCTGGCAAGAGCCGTTGATCTAACGGTGTCCATTGAATTTCTGAGAATTTCATCCTACAGCGGGACTCAGACGACCGGGGAGGTTAAGTCCTTGCTTGGACTTTCCGCTGATTTGTCGGGGAAAAATGTTGTCATTGTTGAAGATATCGTAGATACCGGGATCACGATGAAATTCTTGATTTCGGAGCTCTCAAAGCAAAATCCTAAGAAATTAGCGATTGCAACATTACTGTTTAAGAGAGAGGCCTTCCGGTTTAATTACGCCTTAGATTATGTGGGTTTTGAAATTCCCAATAAATTTGTCGTCGGCTATGGCCTGGATTACGATGGTCTGGGCAGAAATCTCCCTGATATCTATCAACTCAGTACAACTTAAAAAACGACTTCTCGAATGCTGAACATAGTGCTATTTGGTCCTCCGGGTGCGGGTAAAGGCACCCAAAGTGAAAAATTAATTCAAAAATACGGACTCACTCACCTCTCCACAGGAGATCTGTTTAGAAAGCATCTCGGTGAAGGATCAGAGCTGGGCAAGCTGGCAAAAAAATACATGGATCAGGGTCACCTAGTTCCCGACCAGGTGGTGATCAGCATGGTGGAGGATAAAATTACCAGTACTCAAGGAAGCCGAGGATTCATTTTTGACGGATTTCCACGAACAACCGCTCAAGCAGAGGCTTTGGATACCATGCTTTCCCAAAATGGGATGAAAATTTCCGGGATGATTGCATTGGATGTTCCTCAGGATATTTTGAAAGAACGAATCAAGGAAAGAGGAAAAACTTCCAACCGCGTGGATGATCAGGATGAAGAAAAAATAAATACCCGGATCAAAGTATACTTAGATGAAACCCTCCCCGTGGCTAAATACTATGAAAATCAGGGTAAATTCAAGAAAATCAACGGGGTAGGCGGGATCGATGAGATCTTTCAGGAGATATCTGATGTAATAGATAGCTATTGATTCCAGTCAAATCCCTAATTTTGCAAAACCAAGACTTGGCTAAGCTTTCGGGCTTAGCCTTTTTCTTTCCAAACAAATGGCAGATTCCAACTTCATTGATTACGTAAAATTCTGTTCTCGTTCCGGAGCCGGTGGAGCAGGTTCTGTTCACTTCAGACGCGAAAAGCATGTGCCCAAAGGTGGCCCTGATGGAGGTGATGGTGGCCGTGGCGGACATATTATTTTAAGGGGGAGTTCCCAATTGTGGACTCTATTGCACCTTAAATACAAAAAGCATGTCATCGCTGAGGCCGGTAAAGGCGGTGAAGGAGGAAGGAGAACTGGTGCTGACGGAAAGGATGTGATTCTTGAAGTCCCTCTCGGGACTGTTGCAAAAGATGCCGAAACCGGAGAAAAGCGGTTTGAGATCACAGAGGATGGCCAGGAAGTGATTCTGACAAGCGGTGGCCGTGGTGGATTGGGAAATGATCATTTCAAAACAGCCACCAATCAGGCACCACATTTTGCCCAGCCCGGAGAACCGGGAATAGAGGAGTGGATCATTTTGGAATTAAAACTTCTCGCAGACGTGGGGTTGGTTGGGTTTCCAAATGCCGGAAAATCCACTCTGCTTTCTTCCATTTCGGCTGCGCGTCCGGAAATCGGAGACTATCCGTTTACTACCCTAGTTCCGAATCTTGGTGTGGTCAGCTATCGGGATGACAAATCGTTTGTTATGGCCGACATTCCCGGTATTATCGAAGGAGCAGCAGAGGGAAAAGGGCTCGGGATCCGCTTTTTGAGGCACATTGAGCGAAATTCTATCCTGTTGTTTTTGATTCCCGCAGATGCGACCAGCGTTCAGGAGCAATACCGGATTTTACTCGGAGAGCTTGAGAAATATAATCCAGAACTTCTGGATAAAAAGCGCATTTTGGCAATCTCCAAATCTGACATGTTGGACGAACAGCTGATGAAGGAAATGGAGCAAGAAATCCCCAAGGATATTCCCCATGTTTTTATTTCAGCCGTAAGCCAATACAATCTGGACAGACTCAAGGATTTGATCTGGCAGGCAATCCATTCCGATTAAGTGTCACTTTGTCAGAAAATCTGAACTGGCAAAGGGATTGATTAGCACCCTACCTCCAACTATTGAATTTCACTATGGAAAATAAAGACCAAGTAGATCAGGAATTGAATCAACAATCAGAAGAACAACTCGTGGAAGAAACTCTCCAAACTGAATCAGAAAGCCCAAGTCAAAAACTGGAGGCGGAGGTAGCAGATCTCAAAGACAAATACCTCAGACTGTATTCTGATTTCGAGAATTTCCGTAAGCGCACTGCCAAAGAGCGGATTGATTTGATCAAAACTGCCTCTGAAGACGTATTAAAAGAGTTGATCCCGGTGGTTGATGATTTTGAACGAGCATTTAAAGCCTCAGAAGGGGAATCTGATCCGGTTAAAATCCGAGAAGGCAATCAGTTGATTTTCCACAAGCTCGTCAGAGTTTTGGAGTCCAAGGGACTCAAAGTGATGGAAGATTTGACAGGCAAACCATTCAATCCGGACACTCAGGAGGCAATCACACAGATTCCTGCCCAAAGTGAAGAAATGAAAGGAATGGTCATCGATGTGGTGGAAAAAGGCTACACCTTGGGAGAAAAGGTAGTGAGATACGCAAAGGTTGTAACCGGAGCATAATTATATGGCAAAGAGAGACTATTACGAGGTACTCGGGGTTTCCCGGTCTGCAAGTGCAGATGAGATCAAAAAAGCTTATCGAAAGCTTGCTATTCAGTATCACCCGGATAAAAATCCGGACAATCCTGAGGCTGAGGAGAAATTCAAAGAGGCAGCTGAGGCCTACGAAGTACTGAGCAATCCGGATAAAAAAGCCCGTTACGATCAATTTGGTCACCAGGGACTTGGAGGCAATGGTGGATTTGGCGGCGGTGGTATGAACATGGAGGATATTTTCTCCCAGTTCGGTGACATCTTCGGAGGCGGAGGTTTTGGGTCGTTTTTTGGTGGAGGCGGAGGTCGTCGCACCAAAAAAGGAACTAATCTCCGGGTGAAACTCAAACTGAACCTTCAGGAGATTGCCAACGGCGTAGAGAAAAAAATCAAAGTAAAGCGTCACGTGGTGGCTCAGGGAGTGACATTCAAGACATGCTCCTCCTGCCAGGGAAGTGGCCAAGTCAAGAAAGTAGTCAATACCATGCTGGGTCAAATGGTCTCCGCAAGTACCTGCGCAGTCTGCGGAGGTAGCGGTCAGATCGTGGACAAAAAGCCAGCAGAAGCGGATTCACGCGGATTGATCGTAAAGGAGGAAGTAATCTCCATCAATATTCCGGGCGGAGTCGGTGAAGGAATGCAGCTGAGTATGTCCGGTAAAGGAAACGAAATCCCCGGAGGGATACCCGGAGACTTGCTGATTGTAATCGAAGAAGCCGAAGAAACCACGCTTCAGCGGGAAGGAAACAATGTGATCTACGACCTGCACGTTTCCTTCATTGACGCGGCTTTAGGAGCCTCTGTGGAGGTGCCAACCATCGATGGAAAAGTTAAAATCAAGATTGATCCGGGAACCCAAAGTGGTAAAATGCTTCGATTGAAAGGAAAAGGAATTAAAGATATCAATGGGTATACCCGAGGAGATCAATTGATCATGGTGAATGTCTGGACTCCTGTACAGCTTTCCAGAGAGGAAAGAGCAGTCCTGGAAGGACTCCGGAACTCAGATAATTTCAAACCGGATCCGGGTAAGCAGGACAAGTCATTCTTCGACAAAATGAAGGAGTTTTTCTAAAACGCATAAAGCCGGAAGCAATTCTGGCTTTTTTTATATTTTTAAAAAACCTTTTGAAAGTCCCCGCGTAACCTATCCGTATGCTGAAAAATCTGTGTCTGTTCATATTTTGGATCGTGACAGGGGTGCCCCACGTTCAGGCGCAATTTGTAAGAGAATATAAGGTGACGGAGCGAAAAGGCTTTGAACTGGTTTACCTCAATTTTTCTTCCTACAAAAGCCTAACCCAGCTCAAAAGAGTCCAAACCCAGGATCCCATTTACATCCATGGGCATTTGTTGAAATCAAACATTCTCCCTGATTTCAACTACAAAATCCTGAACAACCGACTGGATGCCAGACTGGAGCACAAAAACGTCGAATCAGACAACTTGGGTAAAAGCATCACCTCTAAGCTTTTTTCAGATGATGCCGACTTTGACCATTCGTGGGATTTGGGATTGGGATCCAATTACCTTTACCACTTGGACTTCAATCTCGGTGTGGGAAGAGCGGATTTTGACCTTGCACAGATTCCGGTTTCCCAGCTTAAAATAAAAAGTGCAAGTGCCGACGTCTTGGTGCATTATGGGACATCCGTTCCAAATCAGGTAGAAATGGACACCCTCCTGGTGACCTTAAACATGGGGACTGTAGCTGTCCAAAATGCCAATTTCACAAACGCCCGCAAAATCATCATTGAGGTAAACTACGGCAAAATCGACCTCAACTACAGCGATGGCTTGGCCAGTTCCTCACAGGTAATCGCTGCGATCAGCGGAGGAACCATCCATTTAAAATTGCCTCCTGATACCAATCCTGTGAAAATCAGGATGAAGACCACGCCGATGTGTCGTACTATTTTTCCAAAATATCTAAAGTCACTTGACAAAGAGACCTACGTCACGAGAGGATACAAAGCGTCCGATCCCCGCTTGTTGGAATTGATCCTTGATGTCGGGGTGGGATCCGTGACCATAGAATAGACCATCCATGCTTCAAATATCCCAGCTAAACAAATCTTATGAAAATCACCGGGCC
>CAYONF010000086.1:0-17114 GCA_964405255.1 uncultured Limnohabitans sp.
ATTCCATTTCATTTAACCAAATGAAAGATCCCGCCAAGGAGTTTTCGATCATCCGGGTATGGGGCACAATTGGCTGGGTAGCTTCTGGCATGCTGATTTCCTTTTTGGCATGGGATAGTATGGAAGGGCTGGCCAATGGAATGTTGAAAAACACCTGGATCATGGCTTCAATGGTTTCTTTGGGACTTGGTATGTACAGTTTCACCCTACCCGCCACACCTCCCCGTGCAAAATCCACCGGGGAATTTAAACTTTCGGAAGTTTTGGGACTGGACGCTTTGGCGCTGCTTAAGCATAAAAACTTTGCGATCTTTTTCCTGTCATCCATCCTGATCTGCATTCCTTTGGCTTTTTACTATCAGAATGCCAGTCCCTTTTTGACTGAAATTGGTCTGGAGAATTCCACCGGGAAAATGGCACTGGGCCAAGTTTCTGAGGTCTTGTTTATGCTCGCACTTCCGATTTTCTTTTCCCGCTTCGGCCTAAAAAAGACCCTGATTGTAGCCATGCTTGCCTGGGCTTTCCGCTATGTGTTTTTCGCTTTTGGAGACGCAGACTCAGGAGTTTGGATGCTGTTGGTAGGCATCGCACTTCACGGAGTTTGCTATGATTTCTTTTTTGTAAGCGGACAGATCTACACCGATTCTCATGCAGGAGAGCGATTCAAGTCCTCTGCCCAAGGCTTGATCACCCTTGCCACCTATGGTGTGGGCATGCTGATAGGTTTCTGGGCTGCCGGACAAATTTCCAATTTCTATCTAGAAACTGACGGAACACACCAGTGGAATTCAATTTGGTTGATTCCTGCTGGCATTTCCGTTTTGGTTTTACTATTTTTCATCTCTTTTTTCAAAGAAGAAAAAGTCAAGCCTCAACCTTAAACCCCAAAACAACCATGACTTTCAACTCAGGCAGAAGATCCTCCTTTAAAAAAATGATTCTAGGAGGCGCTGCAATTGGCGCCTTGGGTTCTTTCGACTGGAAAGACGGACAGTCCCCGCTCCAACTCAAAGGCAATATCAACCATGGAGTATGCGCCTGGACTATGCCTTCGCTGAGCTTGGATGAACTCTGCGTGGCGATCAAGAAAATCGGATTTAATGCGATTGACCTTGTGGGACCTCAAGGTTGGGATACGTTGAAAGCCCATGGTGTGGAATGCTCCATGTGCAACGGCGCTGAACTGGGAATTCCAAAAGGCTGGAATGATCCCCAATACCATGAACAACTCATCAAAAACTACACGGAGTTGATCCCCCAAGTGGCAAAATATGGGTACAAAAACCTCATCTGCTTTTCCGGAAACCGAAACGGAATGGATGATGAAACCGGAATGAAAAATTGTGCCGAAGGATTGAAAAAAATCATGGGTGTCGCCGAAAAGCACGGAGTGATGATCCAAATGGAACTGCTAAACAGCAAGGTCAACCACAAAGATTACATGTGTGACCTTTCTCCCTGGGGAGTAGAACTGTGCAAAATGGTCGGAAGCGAAAACTTCAAATTGCTCTTTGATATCTACCATATGCAAATCGATGAGGGAGACATTATCCGCAGTATTCAGACCCATCACCAGTACTTTGGGCACTATCATACTGCAGGAAATCCAGGCAGAAATGAGCTGGATGAAAATCAGGAAATCAACTACCCAGCGGTGATGAGAGCGATCGTAGCCACCGGATACAAGGGATACGTTTCCCATGAATTTATCCCAAAATCTGAGGACAAAATCGCTGCATTGGCTCAAGCCGTGCAGGTGTGTGATGTGTAACTAATTAAACCAAAATACCATAACCTATGGCAAATGAAGCGTATGACGCAATCGTAGTTGGGTCAGGAATTAGCGGCGGATGGGCCGCTAAAGAGCTGACGGAGAAGGGGCTCAAAGTATTGCTCCTGGAGAGAGGCCCAATGGTCGAGCACGTGAAAGATTACAAAACTGCGACCCTTGCCCCTTGGGAAGTACCTCACAGAGGAAGACGGACCCAAGAGCACCTCAATAATCACCCTAATCTAAAGAGAGATTATGTTTTGAATGAACTCAATCTGGATTGGTGGGCACATGAAAGCGATTCTCCTTACATCGAGGAAAAACCTTTTACCTGGTTTAGAGGGTATCAGGTGGGTGGTCGTTCCCTGCTTTGGGGAAGACAATCGTATCGATGGGCAAATATTGACTTTGAAGCCAATGCCAAAGAAGGGATCGCGGTCGACTGGCCAATCCGTTACAATGACCTTGCGCCTTGGTACAGTTATGTGGAAAAATTCATCGGAGTATCCGGTTCAAAAGACGGTCTGGAGATCCTTCCGGACGGAGAATTCCAGCCTCCGATGCCCATGAACTGTGTGGAAGAAGCCGGTGCAGCAAAAATCAAAGAACACTACAAAGGTGCCAGAACCTGGACCATCGGTCGTCCTGCCAACATTACCCAGCCGCTTCCTGGTCGTCCAGGCTGCCAGTACCGAAACAAATGCTCATTAGGTTGTCCTTTTGGAGGCTATTTCAGTACTCAGGCATCTACCCTTCCAGCTGCTCAGGCCACCGGAAATTTGACCTTGAGACCTTGGTCAATCGTACGCCGCTTGATCTATGACAAAGACACTCAGAAAGCAACCGGTGTAGAGGTACTCGACGCTGAAACTAACCAAACTGTGGAGTATGATGCCAAGATCATCTTCCTCTGCGCCTCTGCATTCAATTCGACTGCGATCTTGATGAGAACAGCCACCGACATCTGGCCGGGAGGTTTGGGGTCCAGCTCAGGAGAATTGGGACACAACGTGATGGATCACCATTTCCGATTGGGAGCCAGCGGGACATACGAAGGATTTGAAGACAAGTACTATTTTGGCAGGAGACCAACCGGACTTTACATTCCAAGATTCAGAAACCTCAACGGTGAAAAGCGCGATTACATCCGGGGATTTGGCTATCAGGGTGGAGCAAGCAGAAGCGGCTGGAGCAGAGATGTGGCCGAACTCAGCTTTGGCGCACCAATGAAGGACGCCCTTACTGAGCCGGGACCATGGTCGATGGGTATCACCGCTTTCGGAGAGATCCTTCCTTACCATGAAAACACCATCAAGCTTTCCGATTCTGTGAAAGACAAATGGGGCATGGAAGCCCTCGTGATGAATGCCGAAATCAAGCAAAACGAGATTAACATGCGTAAGGACATGATGGCCGACGCTGCTGAAATGCTTGAAGTTGCCGGATTTAAAAATGTAAAAACTTACGACAACGGCTATACCTTCGGACAGGGAATCCACGAAATGGGAACTGCCCGAATGGGTCGTGATCCGAAGACTTCTGTCCTGAATGGGAACAACCAGGTGTGGGATGCGAAGAACGTGTTTGTGACCGATGGAGCCTGCATGACTTCTGCAGCTGCGCAAAACCCATCCTTGACCTATATGGCATTGACAGCCCGAGCTGCTGCTTTTGCTGTGGAAGAATTGAAAAAGAGAAACCTCTAATCTGAGAAAGAAATGACTGTAATGAATAGAAGAGACGCACTGAAAAGCGTCGTCCTGATGATGGGAGGTACAATGATCGGTGCCACAGCCATCCTGACCGGTTGCTCACCTGAGAGACAACTCAAAGACTTGAATTTCACTCCAGAGGACCTTGCATTTCTGGACGAAATCGGGGAAACGATCATCCCTACTACCGATACTCCGGGCGCCAAAGCAACCAAAATCGGAGAATTCATGCAGATGATGGTCAAAGATTGCTACGATGCCGACCAGCAGAAAGCATTTATCGATGGTCTGAATGCCCTAAGCAAAGACTTCAAAGCTGAAAAAGGTACTGACTTCATAGAGGCAACTCCAGAGGACCGACTTGCTTTCTTGAATGCAATGCAGGAAAAATTCAAAGCCAGTGGCGAAGAGCGACAGCCAATCGTCATCAATATGCTTCGGGATTTGACTGTTTTGGGCTATTTCACCTCCGAAATCGGAGCTACTCAAGCGCTTCGCTTTGTGGAAGTTCCGGGAAGATTTGACCCTTGCATCGATTACAAAAAAGGAGACAAAGCCTGGGCAATCTGATCCTAATACACTCTTAACTCTTGCCTGTCTCTCCGGAGACAGGCATTTTCATTCTACCCAACATGAACAACCCAAGAAGAAAATTTATCCAGATGGGAGCCATGCTCGGAATGGGCGCGGCTTTTATGCCTTTACAGTTTTGCGCAGCTCCGAAAAAGGAAGGAGAAACCGCTGCGGACTCAGCTGACACCAAATCCAAGCTCAGCAGCTTTGGCATCCAACTCTATTCCGTGAAAGAAGACATGGCTGTGGATCCAGTAGCCACCATGAAGGCCTTGGCAAGCTATGGTTACAAACAGTTTGAAGGATTTGATGGAGGCAAAGGAATCCTGTGGGGAATGCAGCCAGCTGAGTTCAAATCTCTGATGACAGAAATCGGTGTCGAGATGGTGGCAAGTCACTGCAATGTATTCGAAAATCTGGAGGCACAAGCCCAACAGGCTGCCGAAGTCGGGATCAAATACCTCATCTGTCCGTGGATTGGTGCCCAAAAATCCCTAGATGATTACAGGAGCAAAGCAGCAGAATTCAATCAGATCGGGGAAAAGCTAAAACCATTCGGGATCAAATTTGCCTACCACAACCACGATTACACCTTTGTGCCACAAGAAGGATCAATTCCTCAGGATATCCTGATGGACAATACCGACCCGGCCCTGGTAGATTTCGAATTGGATATTTATTGGGCGCATGTAGCAAACGTAAACCCGGCAGAATACCTTGCTAAGTACCCGGGAAGATTCAGGCTTTGCCATGTCAAAGATGCCGAGGCTGGTACCGGAGATCCTCATCAGCGAGGAGTGTACCTAGGCAAAGGAGAAATCCCCTTTGCTCAATTGATAAAACAGTCCCAGGGGCTGGGAATGGAATACTTTATTGTGGAGCAGGAAAGATTCCCGACAGGCACTCCGATGGAGGCTGCCGCTGCCAATGCCAAGTACCTCTCTGCCTTGGAGTTTTAGATCATCCCCCGATTGGTTTCTGTCTTTCTGAATATGAGCAGGAACATCACCACCACCAAAATAATCAGCAGAGCTACCTCAAACTGGGCCCAAATCTGGGAACGGTTGATCAGGACCTTGGCTTTGCTGATTAATTTCTCACCCTCTTCCAACTGTATCTTGCTCAGATTATCCAGATCCTTTCTGGCAATTGAAATCCGCTCATCGTACTTTTTAACCTGCTCCCGATTGACCCCCATTGAGTCAGTGAAAAGCAAGTCGTAACTTTTGATATTGAGATCATTTTCAATGATTCGCCTGAATTCCGTCAGGTATTTGGATTCCTGCTCGGTGAGATTGGTATTCTCAAAATCAGTAATGATCGAAAGGATAGCCTTTTCATTGTCTGAAATTTCCGTGACCACCTTGGAATAGTCATAATCCAGGTTGCAATGATCAATGAGCTTCTGTATTTGAAAGAGTTTTTCTGAAATCTGAAAAATATATCCCTCAACGACCAACCGGTCATTGTAGACTTCAGTGAAGGTATTACTTATGCTTCTGAATGATCTTCGTTCCAATAAATTTTTGCCATAAAGCATCAACAACAAAACCCCGATGATGATCAGGGCCCTGAATTTTCTCCTTTTCAATACGAAATCATTCATAGTGCGTAAGTAATTCTAACTAACTGTCCGTTTCTAAGTAAGGGAATTCTACTAAAAAGTCGAAACTTCCCACTTGAAAAAGCTTACTTAAAACCTGAATCAGGGCTTTTTGTCATACACTCTAACATAGTCCACCTCCATCCGCTGAGGCCAGATGCCCGGGTCCACCCCTTTCTGTCCTCCCCAATTCCCGCCCACGGCGATATTCAGGATCAGATGAAAAGGCTGGTCAAAAGGCCATTCCTTGTAATCTTTGCCCGTGTTTTCAAAAGTAAAGTACTTCTGCCCGTCGATATAAAAGTCAATTTTTTCAGCAGTCCAGTCTATCGCATAGATGTGAAACGCGTTGTTAAAATCAGGAACCATCAACTGAGCGCCCTTTTGAGTCCCAATCCCGTGATTGAATGCCTCGGTATGGACGGTCCCATGAACCTTCCCCGGATCAAACCCGACATGCTCCATAATGTCGATTTCCCCGTTTTTTGGCCAGCCTCCATGCCGGTTTTCCTCGGGAAGCATCCAGATCGCCGGCCAGGTCCCCACACCTTCCGGAAGCTTTGCCTTTACTTCAATGTACCCGTATTGCCAGGCTGCTTTGCCTTTGGTCACCAACCTCGCAGAAGTATATCCTTTGGGACGGGTAGCATCCGCATGCGCTTCGATGATCAAAATCCCCTTCTCCACCCGGGCATTTTTGGCATCTTCAATAGAATAATATTGAAGCTCATTATTTCCCCAGCCGTGGTCACCCACGTCGTAGCTCCAGCTGTCTGGATTGGGAAGTCCGTCTTTTTTGAATTCCTCAGACCAGATTAATTTGGCTTTGGGTTGTTTTTGGGCAAAGCAGGAAAAACTCAAGGTAAGTCCCAGGATTAGAATCGAATAGATTTTCATAGGTAATTCGGAAGAAACTCAAAATACAAAACTTTCCCAAAACGAGGGTGTTAGACCAAAAGAAAGCGTCCAAACACCTGTCCGGACTCTTCTACCTCAATCAAAAATGGTAATTTAGCAGTCAATATAAACCCAATCCCATGGCCTATTACTTCAGACTGGGGCAAATTCCCCCAAAAAGACATACCCAGTTTCGCCAACCCGACGGCAGCTTGTACAAGGAGGAATTGGTAAGCTCTAAGGGCTTTTCCGGTATCTACTCCAACCTGTACCACATTTACAATCCCAACGAGGTCAAATCCATCGGTACGCCCAAGCCATTCAGCTGGGAACCAGCCAAGGCACATGGCTTGAATCAAACTCATCTAAAAACTTCCGGAGTGGAAACGACCGGCGAAGACTACCTCAGTGCACGCCGGATGCTCATGATGAACAATGATGTGATGATGGGAATCTGCGCCCCGCGTCAGCGTAAAATGGACTTCTACTTCAAAAATGCTGACGGAGACGAACTCATCTACATTCACGACGGGGAAGGGACGCTTTACTCCCAATTCGGAAAACTGGATGTGAAAAAGGGGGATTACGTGGTCATTCCGAGAACAAGCATTTATCGGTTTGAATTTGCCGAGGAAGGTCCGTTGAGATTGCTTGTGATTGAATCGCACGGACCGATCGAAACCGTGAAGCGCTACCGCAACGAAGTCGGTCAACTCTTGGAACATTCTCCTTATTGCGAACGGGACATCCGTCCACCCCACGAATTACACATCGAGCGGGAAAAGGGTGATTACCTGGTCCAAATAAAAAAACAGGGTTTTTTACACCAATATTCCTACGGGCACAGTCCCTTGGACATCGTAGGTTGGGATGGATACCTCTATCCTTACGCCCTTTCCATCCATGATTTTGAGCCGATCACCGGCAGAATCCATCAGCCCCCTCCGGTCCATCAGACTTTCCAGGCTTGGGGATTTGTGATCTGTTCCTTTGTTCCGAGATTGTTTGATTACCATCCGCTGGCAATCCCTGCACCTTACAATCATTCGAACATTGACTCGGATGAAGTCCTGTATTACGCAGAGGGAGAATTTATGAGCCGAAAAGGAATCGACCGGGGCTCATTCACCATCCACATGGGAGGACTTCCCCACGGACCTCATCCCGGTACCGTGGAGAAATCCATCGGCGCCAAAGAAACGCACGAATACGCAGTGATGCTGGATACTCACCGTCCGCTTTTCATAACCACAGACGCTCTGGAATTCGTCGACAAAAGTTATCCGATGAGCTGGACCGAATAAAAAAAAGGCCTTCCAGTTATTTGGAAGGCCTTTTTCTTTGTTTATTCTCTTAAGCAAAATCAAACTGTTTTTCAGAATCAATTTACAATCTGACGGATAGGCTGTCCTGTGGTGCCGTTGGGAAATTTGATTTTCAGCAGGATAGAAAGTGTGGGTGCAATGTCAGTGATTGTGGTATACTCGGAACTTTGGCCCTGCTTGATTCCCCAGCCATAGAAAGCAATCGGAACATGCGTATCATAGCTATATCCTGAGCCATGGGTAGTTCCCCGCTGACCTCCCACGAGCCAGCCCGGCTCCAATACCAACAATACATCTCCTGATGCCTTGTGGTTATATCCCATCTGAAGAAGTTCAGGCCTACCCTTGGTGAAATCCTGGGATTTAAGATCTGAAGCTGTGTAGGCTTCCTTCACCCCTTTGAATCGCAAAACAAAGTCCGCAAAATCCCGCTGCATCTGTGCAAAATCGAGTTTTTTCTCCCTTGCCAGATCCTTGTTTAAAAAAACCTGCTCATTGGAATAACTCAACACCCAATTGCCTTCTCCATACATGGCTTGGGCAAATCCTTTTAGCTGTCCCAAAATCATCCCTGAGTTGAAATTTCCAGCAGGAACATCCTCACTTACCATGTAGGCCGGCACTTCCGCCACGGCATGATCAGCTGTCAGGAATACCAAATACTGACCCTTTCCAATTTTCTTGTCCAGGTAGTCAAAAAACTTAGCAAGATCCTGATCCAACCTCAGGTAATTGTCCTCTACTTCAATGGAGGAAGGGCCAAACCGATGGCCGATGTAATCTGGGCTCGAGAAACTCACTGCCAGAAAATCTGTCTCATCCCGCTGTCCCAACTTTTCTCCCTCGATAGCTGCATAGGCGAAATCAAGTGTCAGACTGTTGCCAAAAGGAGTGGAAGAAACCAATCCATAGCCCCCGTTTGCAGCACGGAGCGAATCCAATATGTAAGGGAAGGTAGGACTGGATTTTCCGACGAAAACTCCTTCGTAAGGATTGTCATCCGGAAGGCTGTTTTTGTAGGTTTCTAGAGGATAAAGGGTATTCCAAGTCTGCTTGAGATAGGCATCCGGGTTTTTCTTGGCATTGAACTCAGAGACCCATTTCGGCAAGGTCGAAGAATCGTAATAATAAGTCGAGGTCATAAAATCTCCATTGACATCATCGTACCAAAAGGCATCTCCAAGATGACCTGCAGGAAGGCTGGCTCCCCGATCCTTGATCGCAATTCCCACTACTTTGGAGCGCTTCGCTGTGGCAAATCTCAATTCATCGGTAATGGTCGTGGTGAGCATGTTTCGCGGACTGATTTCCCCGTTTTCAGCTGTTCCTCCTACATTGGTGACCGTACTGTCTTCAGCACAGTAGATAAATTTACCCAATTGGCGATTGTACCATTCGTTGGCAATGATGCCATGGGTAGCAGGAGTAGTTCCAGTATAAACCGAAGCATGACCGGGCCCGGTGTAGGTCGGGATGTAGTTGTAATGCCCATTGGTCATCATAAACCCCTGATCGGAAAACCGCTTGAACCCTCCCTCCACAAAACGATCCTTGAATCGATACAAATATTCCTGGCGCATTTGATCCACAATGATCCCCACAACCAATTTTGGCTTTTCGGATGGAGTCTGTCCTATGGCAAAGAATTGAACTACGAGGAGCAGGATAAGCAATGAAGCTAGTTTTCGCATGGCATTTATATTTTTCCTAGGATAAAGATAGACGTCTTTCGATAGATTAACACTTTGTTTCCTGAACAA
Source organism: uncultured Limnohabitans sp. (assembly GCA_964405255.1). GTDB lineage: Bacteria > Bacteroidota > Bacteroidia > Cytophagales > Cyclobacteriaceae > Algoriphagus. The sequence goes on from CAYONF010000086.1 coordinate 9,642, forward strand.
AAGGATGCAGATTGACTAGTCTTAACCGTTGTTTTTATGAAACATTCTTTTCTGATTCTGCTTCTTTTTCTGAGCGTCTCCCTGCTTGGAAGGAGCCAATCCTATTTTGAAGATGGGCTGTCGGCCGAATTCCACAAAGAACGAAGACAGGCTCTACGCTCCCTGATGCCCAAAAACAGCGTAGCGGTGATCTTCACCAATCCGGTAAAAAACCGCTCCAACGATGTCGATTTCATCTACCATCCCAACACGGATTTCTTTTACCTGACCGGCTTTCGGGAGCCAAATTCGGTATTGGTCATTTTCAGCGAATCCAGAAATTTCGGCGATTTTTCCACGGATGAGCTCCTCTATGTCCAGCCCCGCGATCCCCGCGCGGAGCAATGGAACGGCAAAAGACTCGGTGTGGAGGGAGTTAAAGAAAAGCTGGGGTTTGTCCAGGTGTTCCTGAATGAAGACTTTGGCAAAAAACCTGAGTTCGACCTTCAGCAATTTGATAAAATCCTTTCCTTCGATCTGGGAAAAGCTCAGGAAGAAAGCAGCGCGAATGCGCCGATGCTGAGGATGGTGGATCAGTTCAAGAACTCTGCTCCCTATCCATCTGAAAGTTCTGAGGTGACTTTGAGATTGTATGAACTAATCCGGGCCACTGAAATCGAAAACTCCGCCAATGTCGCCCAGATCATCGGCCGCTATCAGCGCAACTATCCGGAGGTGGAAAATGACCCTGTACTGAAAGACTTTGTCAATGCGGGGACACCTGAGGGAAGAATGGCGATCAAAGAGAAACTCCCTGATCCCAAAGTCAATCTCCTGGCTTTATCCTCCATGATGGATCAGCTCCGGGAAGTAAAATCCACAGAAGAAATCGCCCTGCTCAAGAAAGCCGTAAAAATATCAGCCATCGGACAGGTAGAAGTGATGAAGGCCGCCAAAACAGGCATGTCGGAACGAGAGGTCCAGGGAATCCACGAATTCATCTACAAGCGCTATGGAGCAGAAAGTGTCGGGTATCCCTCGATCGTGGGCGGCGGGAACAACGGCTGCATTCTTCACTACATCGAAAATGACCTCAAAAATGTGAATCAGCGGCTTTTGCTCATGGATCTCGGTGCTGAGTGGAAAGGCTACACGGCCGATGTAACCCGAACCATTCCGATCACCGGGCAATTCAATGAGGAGGAAAAAGCCATTTATGAATTGGTACTTGAAGCTCAGGAGCAAGCAATTGCCCTCTGCAAACCCGGAACGGAGTTTTCAGAAATCGGCCAAGTAGCGCGTCAGATCATCGACGAAGGACTAGCCAAACTGGGAATAATCACGGCCGGTGAGCAGCATCCCTATTTTCCCCATGGCACTTCCCATCATCTTGGCTTGGATGTGCACGACCGGGGGGAATATGGCGCCTTGAAGGAGGGAGCTGTCATCACCGTCGAGCCCGGAATCTATATTCCCGAGGGAAGCAAATGCGATAAAAAATGGTGGGGCATCGCCGTGAGAATCGAAGATGACATTCTGATCACAGCCGACGGACCGGTCAACCTTTCCGCGGATGCTCCCCGAACAGTGGCTGCCATTGAGCAAATGATGCGGATTCCCAGTGTCCTGGAAAACTGGGTTTTGCCCGAACTCGACTGAATAAATCCCCGAAACCAATTGACCTGAGCATTCTACCCGTAAATGGCGTGTTCAGGTCATTTTTTCAATGCCTGCACAGCAATTTTCCAATTCTTTTCTAGATTTAGGCAATGCAAAAACTGACTAGCAATCGACTTTTCGGCGGGATAGCCTTGGCATTTGGCCTTCTTTTCATCACGCAATTCAGCTTAGCCCAGGGAGCTTACCTTCCCTACGACAGGGACTATTACCATAAATTCGAACGGTATGAAATCCTTCAGGGAAAAACGAATCCCTTTTTCAATACCGGATTCAAACCCCTGCGACGCGATATTCTGGCCAACTACCTGGACAGCCTGGCTGAGAATCCGGAAGTGATCCAATCCAAAGCCGACCGATTCAACCTCGACTACCTGAGTCAGGACAACTGGGAGTTTTCCGAACAGGAAATCCCGGACTCCAAAAAGCCTTTTCTTAAATCGCTTTACCGAAAACCCGGCGACTTTGCCCATTACGAAGGAGAGGAATTCGGAATCCATTTGAGTCCGGTCATTTACCTGAGCGGTGGAACCGAAACAGACAACGAACAAAATCCTGCCCGCCTTGCCCGGGGTTTGGTGGTCAGAGGATCGGTGGATAAAAAAGTGGGCTTCTACACCTACCTGACCACTTCCGAAGTGTTTTTCCCAAGTTGGGTTAAAGACTATACCGAGTACAATGGAGCGGTACCCGGAGAAGGGTTTTGGAAAGAATACAATGACAATGGCTACAGCTACTTCTCTGCGCTGGGCCATGTGAATTTTCAGATCACCAAGCACATCGAAGTACAGGTGGGACACGACCGGAATTTTGCCGGGGAGGGCTACAGATCCTTCCAGATTTCAGACTTTTCCAATCCCTACATGTTTGTCAAGTTCAACACAAAAGTCTGGAAGTTTCAACTGACCAACCTTTGGACACAGATGACCGCGGATGTCTTTTACGACCGGGGCAGACCAACAGACGGGCGCTATCCCCAGAAGTACTTCGCCTACAATCGCTTAGGCTTCAATGTGGGGAAAAACCTGAATCTGGGCTTTTTCTCCTCGATCATGACGGATAAGATTAATTTCAATTACTTCAATCCCTTCATATTTCTCCGCTGGGTAGAGCAGCAGCAAGGCACTCCGGACAAGGTCATGCTTGGCATAGACGGTAAATGGATCTTCACTCCGGGTATGGAGCTTTACGGACAATTTGCACTGGACGAATTTGTCTTCACTGAGTTTTTTGAAATCGACGGAGAAGGCTCCAAGCGAAATAAATACGGCGCACAACTCGGCTACAAATACATCAATGTCCTTGGCCTCAAAAACCTCGATTTCCAGCTGGAATGGAATCAAGCCCGGCCTTACACTTTCCAGGAAAAAGTCGATTACCAGTCTTATTCCAACTGGAGGACTCCCCTTACCCACCCTCGGGGCGCCAATTTCAGAGAGTTCGTAGGGATAATCCGCTACCAGCCTTTGCCCAGACTGGATCTGAATCTCACGGCTATTTACCAGTATTTCGGAGCAGATGAGAATGCAGAAACCAATTGGGGTGGAGACGTTCTGAAAAACCGACTGGAGGGCAGTCCGACGGGATTGTTCAACAACTTCATCGGGCAGGGAGTGGAAAACCAAGTCATCCAATCCAACCTGACAGCCTCCTACATGCTCAAGCACAATTTCTTCATTGACGCTTCTCACACTTTCCGAAGAAGAACAGCCCAGGACCTGGATGCACCGGTGAGCAGCCATTACCTGCAAGTTGCATTCCGGTGGAACTTCATCCGGCCGGACTTCAATTATTGATAAAAACCTCTGCAATCAATTTTCCGTAACTTGCAGGCCGATTCACCTTTGTTCATTTAATGAAAACCTACCTACGGATCCTGTCTTACGCCCGTCCTTTTGGCAGATTCGTTCCGACTTACATTTTCTACACGCTCTTCTCGATCATTTTCGGACTGATCAACTTCACGCTGCTCAAGCCCCTTTTTGATGTGATATTTGAGCAAGTGGATCCGGAGACTTTGGAGAAATACCGAACACTTCCTCCCTTCAGCTTCTCGGTGGAGTATTTCACAGGCCTGTTCAACCATCAGTTTCTGAACGTTCAGGATGATTACGGCAAGATGGGAACGCTGATTTTCGTCTGCATCATCATTGTTATTTCCGTCTTTCTGTCCAACCTCTTCACTTACCTCTCCGGTGTTGTCCTGGCCAAAGTCAGAGCGACCGTGATCAAAGGCATGCGGATGGACATTTTCCAAAAAGTCGGCGCACTGCACATCGGCTACTTTTCCAATGAGCGAAAAGGAGACCTCATGTCCAAAATGACCAATGATGTGCAGGAAGTGGAAAACACCATTGTGCAGTCGCTCCGGGTGGTTTTCCGCGAGCCGGCAACAATCATCCTGTACTTTTCAGTCCTTTTCTTCATGTCGGTCAAGCTGACGCTGTTCACGATTCTGATCATTCCGATTTCAGGGGCAATCATCGGAGGAATCACCAGAAGGCTCAAAAAACGTGCGGTGCAAAGTCAGCAGTCACTCGGTCGGATTGTCAATATTCTGGATGAAACGCTGGGAGGAATGCGGGTCATCAAAGCCTTCAATGCCGAGCGGTTTACCGAGAAAAAGTTTGATCAGGAGACGGATTATTACTCCCAGGTCAATGTGAGTATGGCCCGAAAAAACGAGCTGGCATCACCCATTTCCCAGTTTATGGGCGTAAGTGTAGTGGCGGGAATTCTCGTGTATGGAGGCAGCTTGGTACTCAGCGGAGGATCCGATTTGAGTGCCTCGGACTTCATTACGTACATCATCATTTTCACCCAGGTATTGAATCCAGCCAAGGAAATCTCCCGTGCAGTGTCGAGCATTCAGCGGGGAATTGCTTCGGCAGAGCGGATTTTCGAAGTGGTAGATACCCAAAGCCAAATCCAGTCCCCGGCAAATCCCAAAAAACTTGGCGGCTTTCAAGATTCGATCGAATTCAAAAACGTGTCTTTTGCCTACGAGGACAAGCTGGTTTTGCAGGACATTAACTTCATGTTGGAACGCGGCAAAACCATCGCACTTGTCGGCCCTTCCGGAGGAGGAAAATCCACTTTGGCGGATTTGGTACCGAGGTTTTATGATCCCAGTTCGGGAGCGATTTTGCTGGATGGCACCGATCTGAGGGATTTTTCAACTTCAGAACTAAGAGGCCTGATGGGCATCGTGACCCAAGAATCCATCCTGTTCAACGACACGGTATTCAACAACATTGCTTTCGGAATCGAAGGAGCCACGGAAGCTCAGGTAATGGAAGCGGCAAAAATTGCCAATGCCCACAGCTTCATTTCACAATTAGAAAACGGCTACCAAACCTCCATCGGTGAGCGGGGCTCCAAACTGTCGGGAGGGCAGCGGCAGCGCCTGAGCATTGCAAGGGCCGTGCTGAAAAATCCACCCATTCTGATCCTGGATGAAGCTACTTCGGCTTTGGATTCGGAGTCTGAGCTTTTGGTACAGGAAGCATTGACCAAGCTGATGACCAACCGGACCACACTTGTGATTGCGCATCGGCTCAGTACCATCCAGCATGCGGATGAAATTTTGGTGATCGAAAAAGGCCAGATCGTTCAGCGGGGCACCCATTCCGAATTGATGACCGTAGACGGGATTTATCAGAAGCTGTCCAGCATTCAGTCGGTTTGATTAACTTAGAGAATAAGTTTCAAAAAATCTTGAAATTAAGGTCAATCCTGCTTTCATTCCGATCAAGGATTACCACTGCTTCGATATTTCATTAGTTTTAAAAATTAAATTCTATCCTGATGAAAAACATAGCCCATTATCTTCAGATCGCTCTTTTGATCTTTTTCCTGTTGTTTCTGGTGTTTTTTGTTGCCTTTGACATGGTAGGAGCCATGTTTGGTATGGATCCCCTGACCCCGCAATCCATGGTCAAGGTCTTTTTCACCGGACTCATCCTCTTTTTGGCCGCATGGGGTGCTGGACTTATCCACAAGAGCAATCTGAATGAGCAAATCAAAAAGATGCAAACTGAGATGAACGCGCTAAAGGCCAAACTCTATGATTTTGAGCATCCCAAAACTCCCCAACCGGGAAAACCCGTCCCCCAAAAGAACCAAGAGGACCAGGGAGGAACCCTGAGGCCCAGGCAAAATTTCACGGATCAATAAAGATTTAATTTTCACAAAGAAGTATATTGAGGAGACCAAACGTCTCCTTTTTTCATTTCTGCTATGGTTGCAAAAACTTTTGGAAGTGCCGTCTCCGGTGTAGATGCAAACTTGATCACCATCGAAGTCAATGTGGGCCAAGGCACCAGCTTTTTTATGGTTGGCTTGCCGGATTCCGCTGTCAAGGAATCCCAACAACGGGTAGAATCCGCTCTCAAATACTTCAATTTTCGGATGCCCCGGCAAAAGGTCGTGATCAACCTAGCCCCGGCTGATGTCCGAAAGGAAGGCTCGGCCTATGACCTACCCATCGCGATGGGAATCCTTCAAGCCTCCGAGCAGGTCAATTTTCCCGAATTGGACCGCTATGTGATCATGGGCGAACTTTCATTGGATGGAAAACTCCGACCGATCAAGGGAGTGCTGCCCATCGCCATCGAAGCCCGAAAGCGGGGATTTAAGGGTTTTATCCTTCCCCTGGAAAATGCCAAAGAAGCCTCCATCGTCAACAATATCGACATCATCGGGGTGGAAACGTTGGATCAGGCAGTGGATTTTCTTCAGGGAACCCTCGAAATCGAACCCCTAGTCACCGATACCCGGGAGATCTTTTACCATTCGTTGGATCAGAGTGAATTTGACTTTGCCGATGTGCAGGGTCAGGAAAACATCAAAAGGGCCATGGAAATCGCCGCAGCCGGAGGTCACAATGTGATCATGATCGGTCCTCCTGGTGCCGGAAAAACCATGCTTGCCAAGCGATTGCCCTCTATTCTCCCCCCGCTTTCCCTACAGGAAGCCTTGGAGACTACCAAGATCCATTCTGTGGCTGGAAAACTGGGACGCAATGCTTCCCTCCTTGCCCAGCGGCCATTTCGTAGTCCACACCATACGATCTCGGACGTCGCATTGGTAGGCGGCGGAGGCAATCCCCAGCCTGGAGAAATCTCCTTGGCACACAACGGCGTGCTTTTCCTGGATGAACTTCCGGAGTTCAAACGAACCGTGCTGGAAGTGATGCGCCAACCCTTGGAGGAACGGAAAGTCACCATCTCCCGGGCCAAAGTTTCGGTAGACTACCCCGCCAACTTCATGCTGATCGCCAGTATGAATCCCTGCCCCTGCGGCTACTACAACCATCCCGAAAAGGAATGCGTCTGCGGACCGGGAATCGTCCAGCGTTACCTCAACAAGGTCAGCGGACCACTCCTCGACCGGATTGATCTGCATGTGGAAGTGACTCCGGTGAAGTTTGACGAGATGACCTCCACCCGAAAAAGCGAGTCCAGCAAGGCTATCCGCGAGCGGGTGATCAAAGGAAGAGAGCGACAAAAGCAGCGGTTTGAAAACAATCCGGAAGTATTCTGCAATGCCATGATGCCCTCGCATATGGTCAAGGAAGTCTGCCAGATCAATGAAGCCGGGAAAGCCCTGCTCAAAACCGCCATGGAGCGCTTGGGACTCTCAGCTCGAGCCTACGACCGCATCCTCAAAGTCGCCCGGACCATTGCCGACATCGCCGGCAGCGAAGCCATCAAAGTGGAACACCTGGCTGAAGCGATTCAGTACCGGAGTCTGGATCGAGAAGGATGGGCGGGGTGATAGTTTAAAATGAAGAGTGAAGAATTAGAAATGAAAAAA
>CAYONF010000087.1:0-9720 GCA_964405255.1 uncultured Limnohabitans sp.
CGGGCACCACACCCTCTGGAGCGGTATTGGGGACTCCCATTTGAGTCATCAGCCAAGGCAGGTTGGAGGCCACCCAAGTTCCGATTCCGATGATAAGAGTTTGTACCACGAATCCGTAGGAACGTTGGGAATCCGGAAGCTTATCCGCCACCAATGCCCGAAAAGGCTCCATGGAAATGTTGATCGATGCATCCAAAATCCAAAGCGAACCTGCAGCCATCCAAAGGGCAGAAGAATAGGGGGCAAAGAAGAGGGCAACTGTACTCAGAACTGCTCCAATGAAGAAGAAAGGCTTCCTGCGCCCGAATTTCGGATGCCAAGTTCGGTCGCTGAGGTATCCGACGATGGGCTGCACCAATAGTCCGGTCAGGGGAGCTGCAATCCAAAGAAAGGGAATTGCGTCCTTGTCAGCACCAAGGGTTTGGAAAATCCTGGACATAAATCCACCCTGTAAGGCGAATCCAAACTGAATCCCCAGGAATCCGAAACTCATGTTCCAGATTTGCCAGAAACTCAATTTCTTTTTAAAATCAGTCATTTTGGGTATTTGGGTTAAAGTTAGGTGAGCAGGGATTAAGATAATCCCTGAATTTCAAAAGCCTCTGCCGAGTGGTCCAATTCCATGTAGGGAAGGTTGTTGATTTCCAAATAGGGATGTTCGTGTTCAGGCAAAGGATCGAATTCTGTCAGTTTGCCTAGGAAGGCAATGTTTTCTGTTTTGAGTTTTTCGCTTTTCCCGTTTATCAAGACGGAAGGCGTAGAGAATCCGTGAAAATAGAGCTTGACTTTGCTGAATTCACTTGGATAGTATCCTTCTGCGGTTTCAAAACTCAGCGATTCGGATTTGGGATCATAGCAGATTTTTCGTTTCAAAAATTCCCCATAGCGATAGTCCAAACCTTCCCCGGCATCTTCGTAGTGGAGGAATTCAGAACCGTTTTTACCTTTATAAACATGAACGCGGAGAATTCCGTCGTGCTTTCCTCCGGTATGTTCCACATCGGACTGCATAGTAAAGATTTGCCCGGATTTGACGTAAACGGGAAGGTAATTCAGGGGGCAATCCTGATAAATGATCTGGCCTCCATTGTGTTTTTGGTCAGAAAACAGGTAAAACCATTCTCCTTCCGGCAGGTAAACTTTGGTGATTTCTTTGGTGCTTTCTACCGGTGCAACCAGGAAGGAATCACAAAACAAGTATTGGTTTTGAAAAGCAGACTGGTAAATGTGCGCATCGTGGGTGTACTGAACGGCAAGACTTTCGGACAAAGGAAGGCCAGTTTGGCTGCTTGAATAGAATTTGCTGTAAAGGGTTGGCAAAAGTCTGTACCTCAGCTTCATGTAATTTCTGCTGATTTCTTCTGTCTCCTCTCCGAATGCCCAAGGTTCGGCATCGTTGCTGTTGATCATGGAGTGGGCGCGATAGAAAGGAGCAAAAGCACCGATGCTCATCCATCTGGCAAAGAGCGATTTGCTTGCCTCGCCTGCAAACCCTCCTACATCGTATCCCGAGAAGGATACACCGCTCAATCCCAAACTATTGACCAAGCGGATCCCTGCCAACATGTGCTCTTCCGAAGCCACATTGTCTCCGGTCCAGGCAGCAGCGTAGCGCTGGATTCCTGCAAAGCCCGAGCGGGTCAACACAAATGGTCTTTTGTCAGGATTTTGAAAAGCAGAACCTTCCTGAGCGCTTCGGGCCATTTGCATCCCGTAGATGTTTCTCGCTTTTCGGTGGGAGGCTTTTTCTCCCTCGTAGTCAAATTCGATCAGGTTTGGGGTGAACTGACCCCAAGACGCGGGCTCGTTCATGTCTGTCCAAAAACCATCCACACCTGCCTCGGTATAGAAGGCCATTTTTTCGGCCCACCAAGTTCTGGTTTCTTCTTTGGTAAAATCCGGGAAGGCACACCATCCCGGCCATACTTGTGCTTCGTAGGTTTTTCCATCGGGATATTTCACAAACAAGTCCTTTTCCAAGCCTTCCTCAAACGGCAAGTAGCCTTGTTGGGTCTTGATTCCGGGGTCCATGATCACGACTACCTTGAACCCTTTTTCCTTCAGTCTGGAAATCATGGCTTTTGGTTCGGTGAATTTTTCCCCGTCAAAGGTGAACACTTTGTATGCCTCCATGTGGTGGATATCCAGGTAAATGACATCCGCAGGCATTTTTTTATCCCTAAAGGTCTGAGCGACAGTGTATACCTCTGAATCTGGATAGTAGGAATAGCGGCATTGCTGAAAGCCTAAAGCCCATTTTGGAGGCATTTGCATCCGTCCGGTCAGCCAGGTGAAGGAGCTGATGATTTGAGATACGCTGGGCTGATGGATAAAATAATAATCCATGTCCCCGTCTTCGGCACTGAAGTAAACAAAGCGGTTGGTGGATGCGCCAAAGTTAAAAACGGTTTTGTGGGTGTTGTCAAAGAAAATCCCATAGGCTCCGTTTCCATGGACTCCGAGGTAAAAGGGGATACTCATATACAACGGATCGTCACCTACCCCGTAGGCAAAATAGTCCGTGTTCCAATTGGTATAGGCATTTCCAAATCGGTTGAGGTTTCCGGTTTTTTCACCCAGACCGATAAATTTTTCCTCTTTTTGCACTTGCTTGTATGCAGTGACCTCTGAGCCGATCCAGGATATTCCCAACGAATCATCGGAATTTAAAAGTCGGCCGTTGTGGTCAAAAAATGAAAGACTGAAGGTGCTCAGATCCAATTCCAATCTCAGTAAGTCGGTTTTTAGAATTACCCTTCCCATTTCTTCGGTGAGGTGGAATGGGACAGCTTCTGGCTGAGCCACCACCGAATAGGGGTTGGGCTCAAAGCTGCCGTAACGGATCGCCTGAACCCGGATGATTCCATCTTGGTAAACGGTAATCCGGAAATTGGCAATGTCACTATTTCCTTGAAGTCCGGACTGGGTAGCTTGCCAATCTTTGACCGCCCCAAAACCCTGGTGACGGGATGAATTGCGTGAAAGCTTAGGGACCGAAGTCAAATTATTCATGGGTAAATGGGTTGAAATCGCGTAAGAGAGCCTCGCTAAATTAAACAGGAAACTCAATAAAAGAATCGGCGAAATTTGCCCCTGAACCCATGTTTTCAACCATTGAAAAATGGAAAAGCCCGATTTTAGAAAAATTGAAGCTATTCAAACGTTTGCGCTTCGTGCCGAAAAAAACTTCAATTTTTTAGTTTTTTTTCATCTAACCGAAGAATTCCTCACTAGAAGTTCTGTTTCCAGGACGATGGATTCCCTGAACTCTTCCGGGCTAACTTTCTTTTCGATCACATCCAACAGGATTTCGGTTGCCTTTGCCCCGATTTTGAAGCCCGGTTGTGCCACTGAAGACAAGCTGGGGTCTATCATGGAGCAAAATTGCCAGTTACTGAAGCCTACGATTCCCACCTCTTGCGGGACTTTGAGTCCAGCTGCTTTGCAAGCCAACATCGCGCCTACTGCCGCCATGTCATTGTTTGCAAAAAACGCATCTGGCTTGACGGGAAATTTCTCGAGGATTTCCGCGGTGATTTTTTGAGCTTCATCGTCCGTTCCTTTGGTACACTCGACAATGAAGCTTGGATCGCCAGGAATCCCGTAATAATCAAGCGCATCTTGATAACCACGCGCCCTTTCTTGGGAGATTTTCAGGTTGGATGGACCGGAGAGGTGAACGATTTTTCGATAGCCTTGCTGAATGAGGTGTTTGGTAGCTTCATAAGCCCCGCTGTAATCATCCACTACGACATTGATGGATTGGGGTATATCAGGTACCCGATCAAAGAAAACGATGGGAAATCCTTTGTCCAAAAGGCGGGTAAAGTGATCAAAATCGATAGTTTCCTTGGAATAGCTCACCAAGACCCCGTCAATTTGATTGGAAAGCATGGTCTCAATGCTTGATTTTTCCCGGTCTAGTTTTTCGTTGGTTTGGGTCAAAATGACATTGTATCCTCTGGAATTGGCTACTTCCTCAATTCCGCTGATTACGGTGGAGAAAAAGAAGTGAACCACCTCCGGGATGATGACCCCAATGGTGAAAGAGCGGCTTTTTCGAAGGGAAAGCGCAATGGCATTTGGGCGATAGTTCAGCTTGTCCGCCAGTTCTTTCACTTTTCGTTTGGTCTCGCTACTTATTCCAGGATAATCCTTGAGGGCTCTGGATACGGTGGAGGAAGAGACGTTGAGCTCCCGAGCGATGTCTTTGATAGTGGCTTGATCTAGTTTCATAAAAATTTAACTATTCCCAGAAATAAATATAAGAGAATTTGGACAAGACCTTCGATAGGTGCTCAAACGATTTTAGGTGATTTTTTTCAAAAAATTGAAAAATAAAGGATTAAAGGTAGAAAAAAGTTTTTCAATGCAATCGTCACCGCAATCGTATGCATTAAATTTTTCTGTTTTGAAGGATAATGGCCTCTTGCAGGTTTTCAAATCCTGATCTATGTTTTCACAAAATCTCGGTTTAATCCAACTCCATCCGGATTTAAACTCAGGAGGTATTTAAATTATATAATGAAAAAATTGAAATATTCCAAGTAAAACCAATTCATCAATTAAACTCAAAAACTATGAAAGTATCATTTCGACTAGGTTGGGCTGTCGCTGTCATTCCGGCCTTACTAGCATGCGAAGCCTACGAAATGCCTCCGATTATCCCTCAGACGGCATCTACACTCAGCAGTCCTGCTGCAGGTTCAGCCCTCATTCTTGAAAAAGAAGATGCTGAAGAAAAAGTGGTTGAATTTACTGTAACTGCAGCCGATTTTGGTGCTCCAGGAACTGTGAAATACGAGCTTCAAATGGATGTGCCAGGAGCAAACTTTGCAGCTCCTGTAAAACTCGGTGAGTCTGAAACCAACATCATCGAGGTCAATATGGCCGAATTTAATGAGGCTTTATTGGCCAAAGGGTTGCCTTTCGAAGTCGCTTCAGACGTTGAATTCAGAGTTAAAGCTTCTATTAATATTAGTTTGTTGCCAATTACTGGAGAAAAAACCACGCTGAAAGTAACTCCTTTTGATGCGACAGTTGCATTTCCAGTAATGCATGTTCCTGGTGATTATCAGGGTTGGGATCCTGCCAATGCCATGACTGTCCTTTATTCTGAAAATTTTGACAATAAATTCAAAGGATTTGTTCACATCATCGGAGGTTCAAGAGAATTCAAATTCACCGAAGGTCCAAATTGGGATGTGAATTATGGGGATACCGGAGCGGATAATAAGCTGGATTCTGGAGGAGACAACATCAAAGTAGCTGCAGATGGAACTTACGAAATCAATGTTGACCTGACAGCCAAAACCTACACCATCGGAGCAGTAAAAAGATGGGGAATCGTCGGAAGCGCAACAGCCGGAGGTTGGGACGCTGATACGCCAATGGATGCATTTGACAAAGTGACCAATTCTTTGAAAATTACTACCAACCTGAAGGCTGGTGAGTTTAAATTCAGAGCCAACAACAACTGGGACAATAACTACGGAGGCAGCAATGGAGAATTGACAGCCGGTGGTGCAAATATTGCTATTCCTTCCGATGGCAATTATACCATTACGCTTTACTTTGGCGCTGAAGGAATTGCAACTTATACGCTGACTAAAAACTAATACTGGAATCCGGATTTTGGACTCCAAATTCTACCGATAACCGATCTTTCGGATCCAAGTCCGAGGATCGGTTATTGTTTCAAACTATCCCAAAATGATTAAAAAACTATTCTTTTTTCTTTTCCTTGTTTTTGGACTTTCCCTGCTGGGAACACTTTCGGCACAGGTTACCACAGAGCCGGCGGTACCCAATGCCGGTGGAAATGTTAAGATCATTTATGATGCATCCAAGGGTACCACAGGCTTAAAAGATTGCAACTGCGATGTGTACATTCACATCGGGGCAGTGACCGGAGGTCCCGCATCCACCACCTGGACGATCGTTCCTTTTCAGTGGGGGACAGCCAATCCTGCTGCCAAAATGACCAAAGTAGCCGGACAGGCCAATATTTACACGTTCGAACTGACTCCCAATACATTTTTCAACAACCCAAACAACCTCACCATTTACCGCTTAGGAATGGTCTTTCGCAATGCCGATGGCAGCAAGGAAGGAAAAACCAGTTCCAACTCCGATTTTTTTGTTGATTTAGCCCAAGGCTTCAATGTTTCCTTTACCTCACCTCAATCAACCGGATCGATTTCTCTCGATCAGGGAGAAACTTTTGAATTCAAAGCAGCTTCTTCCGAGACGGCTGATTTAAGTTTTGAATTGAACGGGGTCAAAGTCGCGGAAGCTAAAGGTGCTCAAGAAATTACTTACAACTTTACCGCAACCCAGGCCGGAAATTTTTCCCTGACTGCTAAAGCCCAGAAGGGCGATGCTCAGGATTCGCAGACGGTTAGCATAGTGGTTTTCGCTCCGTCAGAAACCGCAGCCTTGCCGGCAGGAGCAAAATTAGGAATCAATTACCTCTCGGATTCAGAAGTGATCTTGGCACTTCAAGCCCCGGGCAAAAGCATTGCCCATGTCATTGGGGATTTCAACGACTGGCAGGTGTTGCCTGAATACCAGATGAAGCGAACTCCGGACAAGGAGATTTTCTGGTTGAAAGTTTCAAATCTTACTCCCAAGCAAGAATACATTTTTCAATACCTGGTCGACGGGGATATCCGAATCGGTGATCCCTATGCGGACAAAACCTCCGACCCATTCAATGACCAGGAAATCATCGATCAAAACCGGTATCCGGGACTGAAACCGTATCCAACCGGCAAAACCGAGTTTCAGGCCACTTACCTTCAAACTGCACAGGATTCCTACGCCTGGAAAAACCTGAGTTACACCAAGCCAAAGCCGGAGGAACTGGTCGTTTATGAGTTGTTGGTTCGGGATTTTGACAATCGCAGAACTTTCAATGCCGTTATTGAGCGACTGGATTACCTAAAGGATTTAGGGGTGAATGCCATCGAATTGATGCCGGTTGGTGAGTTTGAAGGCAATCTTTCCTGGGGATATAACCCTTCCTTTTTCTTTGCTCCGGACAAATACTACGGAACCAAAAATGACCTCAAACGCCTGATCGATGAAGCCCACGGTCGTGGAATCGTGGTGATTTTGGACATGGTCTTGAATCACGCTTTCGGTCAAAACCCCATGGTCAGACTGTTTAATGACGGGGATTATGGATCGCCCACTGAGGACAATCCTTGGTTTAACCGAGTGGCCAAACATCCCTTCAACGTGGGCTATGATTTCAACCACGAGAGCAAATACACCCAGGCATTTGTGGATTCGGTTAATAATTATTGGCTGACCGAATACAAAGTGGACGGATTCCGATTTGACCTTTCCAAAGGGTTTACCCAAGTTAATTCCGGTGACAATGTGAACATCTGGTCCCAATATGACCCTTCCCGAATCAAAATCTGGAAACACATCTACGATCGGATCAAGGCCAATCATCCGGACGCCTACGTGATTTTAGAGCATTTGTCAGCCAATGATGAGGAAAAGGAACTGGCGGAATATGGGATGATGCTTTGGGGCAATATCAATTTCGATTTCCGGGAAATGGCAAAAGGGCAGAATAAGAATTTTGATTATGCCTACTACAGAAACCGGGGATGGAATAAAAACGGGCTCATCGCCTATCAGGAGTCTCACGATGAAGAACGGGTGATGTGGGAAACCTTGAATTTTGGGGCAACTTCTCCCATCAACCTCAAGACTCTGGAAAATGCGGTAAACCGCAACCAGTTGCTTACGGCATTTTACATGGGGATCCCAGGACCAAAAATGATCTGGCAGTTTGGGGAATTTGGTTATGACCAGGAGCTGAACAATGACCGACTGGCTATCAAACCTACCAAGTGGGAATACTTGGATGATCCTCAGCGGGAGCGCCTCTTCAAGCTGTATCAGCAAATGATCAAGCTGAAAAAGGAGCATAAGGCATTTAATACTCCTCAAAAAGTCACGCTTAATCTAAGTGCCACGACCAAGTCCATCATTTTAGAACATCCCGATATGGATGTGGTCATGCATGGCAACTTTGGGCTGAGTTCGGTGGGCAATGTTCCGGTTTCTTTCCCTAAGTCAGGGAAATGGTACAACTATTTCACAGGGGATGAAATCACCCTTTCCGGCACCACCCTGACGGTTAATTTCAGACCCAATGAGTTTGTGATCTACACGAGCAAAAAACTTCCCACTCCCGAAGCGGGGATTTTGCAGGAGGATTTTGTGACTTCGATTCCGGAAGTGGTCCCAGTGGGTGAATTCAAAATCTATCCGGTACCGGCAAGTTCCAAACTCACTGTAGAATTGCCCAAAGACATGATTCAGTCCAATTACAGGGTTGTGGACATGGCCGGCAGGGTGGTTTTTGACGGACAATCCGATCGGGGAGAGCAGATTTTAGATTTTGACTTAAGTGGAATTCAGGCAGGGATTTATATCTTTGAGGCTTTCGATACCAAGCGTGTTTTACATCAACGCTTTATCAAAGAATAACCAAACCTAACTCAAACTATGAAATTTAAACCTGGAGTAAAATACGGGGAAGAGCTCAGAGACCTGTACGCTTACGCGAAAGAAAATGAATTTGCTTATCCTGCAGTCAATGTAATCGGTACCAATTCAGTGAATGCTGTTTTGGAAACTGCCAAGAAAGTAAATTCCCCGGTGATCATTCAGTTCTCCAACGGTGGCGCTCAGTTTTTTGCAGGAAAAAGCCTTCCCAATGACAAGCAGCAGGCAAGTATTGCCGGAGGTATTTCAGGTGCGCATCACGTACACCAGATGGCAGAAGCCTATGGAGTTCCCGTGATTCTCCATACAGACCATGCTGCATTGAAGCTTCTTCCTTGGATTGATGGGTTGTTGGAAGCTGGAAAGGCTTTCTACGCTGCGCACAAAAAGCCGCTTTTCAGTTCACATATGCTGGATCTTTCCGAAGAACCGCTTCACGAAAACGTAGAAATTTCCTCCAAGTACTTTACCGAATTCACCAAACTGGATATGGCTATCGAGATCGAACTTGGTGTGACCGGTGGTGAGGAAGATGGGGTGGACAATTCAGATGTGGATTCTTCCCGACTGTATACCCAGCCATCTGAAGTGGCTTATGCTTACGAGCATTTGAAGAAAATCGGTGATTTGTTTACCATCGCAGCGTCATTTGGAAACGTCCACGGGGTGTATAAGCCAGGAAATGTGAGCTTGAAGCCGATCATTCTGAAGAATTCACAGGACTTCGTGAATGAGAAATTCGGTACCAAAGGCAAACCCTTGAACTTTGTATTCCATGGAGGTTCAGGATCCTCGGTAGAGGAGATCCGTGAAGCCAATAGCTACGGTTCGATCAAGATGAATATCGATACCGATATGCAGTGGGCGATGTGGGAAGGCATTCTCAATTTCTATAAGAAAAATGAAGGCTACCTGCAGAGTCAACTCGGTAATCCCGAAGGTCCTGACAGCCCAAACAAGAAATATTACGATCCACGCAATTGGTTGAGAAAAGGAGAAGAGAACTTTGTAAAGCGTCTCGAGCTTGCTTTTGACATGCTGAATGCAGTGGGTCGAAATTAATAGAAATTGAAGGTCAAAATTGAAAAGTCACTTTCGGGTGACTTTTTTTTGCTCAGATCAGTAAAATGCTCATTCCAATATAAGTCCTCTGTCCGCTTCGCAAAAGTAGATTTCTCGCCAAGTCGC
>CAYONF010000087.1:9820-16665 GCA_964405255.1 uncultured Limnohabitans sp.
GACCGCTTCGCAAAAGTGGATTTCTGCCTAAGCCGCCAAGTCGCAAAGAGTTGTTTTGCTTTGCGTTTCGTGCATCTTTGTGAGAGTAAGAGAAGACCGCTTCGCAAAAGTGGATTTCTCGCCAAGCCGCCAAGTCGCAAAGAGTTGTTTTGCTTCGCGTTTCGTGCATCTTTGTGAGAGTTAGAGAAGACCGCTTCGCAAAAGTGGATTTCTCGCTAAGCCGCCAAGTTTCAAAGAGTTATTTTGCTTTGCGTCTCGTGCGTCTTTGCGAGAACAAGAGAAGACCGCTTCACAAAAGTGGATTTCACGCCAAGTCACAAAGAGTTTCTTTGCTTTGCGCCTCTTCGCGAGAAGATAAAAAAACAACCTTAGTAAGCTCAAGTCTTCAGACCAGCCTCGCCGTCAGGCTTGTGCTCCATCAGAAAATAGATTACCTCCAATTTGCTATGAAAAAATCCATTTTAACCCTATCCATTTTGTCCCTTGCAGCCTTGTCTTCCTGTGAAAAAAAGCCGGCGCCTGAAGTCAAAAACTACTGGCCACAAGCCGGTGTGACCTATGAGATCTTTGTCCAATCCTTCTACGAC
The DNA here is from genome assembly GCA_964405255.1 of uncultured Limnohabitans sp. Taxonomy (GTDB): domain Bacteria; phylum Bacteroidota; class Bacteroidia; order Cytophagales; family Cyclobacteriaceae; genus Algoriphagus. The sequence goes on from CAYONF010000087.1 coordinate 10,408, forward strand.
TCCAATGGAGACAGCATCGGGGATTTCAACGGAGTCACCCAAAAGCTCGACTACGTCAAAGAATTGGGAGCCAATGCGATTTGGTTTATGCCCATCATGCCTTCGCCGACTTACCACAAGTACGATGTGACCGACTACAAGGCGGTACATCCCGACTATGGCACGATGGAGGATTTTAAAAAGCTCCTTGACGAGGCCCATAAGCGGGACATCAAGATCGTCATTGATCTCATCATCAACCATACCGGGAGCGATCATCCCTGGTTTTTGGAATCCAAATCAGGCCGGGACAATCCCTATCGGGACTACTACGTCTGGGCTCAGAAGGACACGATTGCTGACTTTTTGAACAAAAAAACCATCACGCTCGACTCGGACAATATCCGCCAATGGCACGATCCGGGACAGGGCGAGGATTACTACTACGGCTTTTTCTGGGGAGGAATGCCCGACCTGAACTTTGACAATCCCAAAGTCCGGGAGGAAATCTATGAGATCGGACGGTTTTGGCTGGAAGAAGTAGGGGTGGACGGCTTCCGTTTGGATGCAGCCAAGCACATCTTCCCGGATGACCGACCTTTGGACAATCACGCTTTTTGGAAGGAATTCCGGGCAAAAATGGAAGCCATCAAGCCGGACGTCTACCTCGTAGGAGAGGTCTATGACAAAAAGGAAGTGGTGGCCCCTTATCTCCCGGGATTGCCGGCCTTGTTCAACTTTGATTTTCACTACACCCTGCTGGAGACCATGAATACAGGGGACGGGATGCTCTTGGCCAAGAAGCAAAAGGAGATTTTGAACTTTTACCAGGGGATTACGCCGAGCTTCATCGATGCGACCATCTCGTCCAATCACGATCAGCCCAGACTGCTCAACGAACTCGGTTCCGATCCTGCCAAATACAAGCAGGCCATCGCAGTGATGCTGACCATGCCGGGAGCACCCTACCTCTACTATGGGGAAGAAATCGGGATGCTGGGGCTCAAGCCGGACGAGCATATCCGGGAGCCTTTCCTTTGGGATGAAAAAAGCAAGGACGCCGGTCGGACTAAATGGATCGAAGCCAAATACACCTTGGATGGCACTGTAACTCCACTGGAGATCCAAAAGAAAGATCCCAACAGCTATTTCAACCATTACAAAAACCTGATCACCCTAAGGAATTCCTATCCGGCCTTGGCGATTGGTTCATTAGAACTTCCCGCTGGAGAGTATCCCAAAAGTATTATGGCTTATTTGAGGAAATACGGTGAACAGGAGCTGTTCATCGTTCATAATGTTGGAAAAGAGGAAATTCAGATTCAGATTCCGGAGGGATTTGAGGAAGTGGTGTTTTACCTGGGAGAAGGAAAAAATACCTCCGGAAAACTGCAGATCGGTGGAAATTCCAGTATGGTTTTCCTGAAAGACTAAGTTTGGAAAGTCTTGAATGCAGCCAAACAAAAAGGGATCCGGTGAGGATCCCTTTTTTAGTTAAATGCTTCTGATCAGGTCGAAAGGATATTTGCCACCCTCAAATCTTCCTCGTCCACAGCCTTATCGTCCACAATGGCCTTGACGATAGGAGTGTAGACGACCTTGTTGTTGATCAAGCCGGCCATGACATCGTACTTGCCGGCCAAAAGTCCCTCGATAGCTGCCACGCCCAGTTTGGAGGAAAGCAATCGGTCAAATGAGGTAGGTGCACCGCCCCGCTGCAAGTGACCCAAAATGGTCACTTTGATGTCGTAATAAGGCAGGTGTTTTTTGACTTTATCGGCGATTTCCTGCGCACTTCCGCTTTTTCCTCCCTCAGCCACGATGACAATATTGGAAGTCTTTTTGGCTTTGGTACGGGTCTTGAGTTTTTCGACCAGGGTCTCGATCGGAGTTTTGTTTTCGGGGATCAAGATCGCGGCAGCTGCACTGCCGATCCCGGCATTGATGGCGATGAATCCGGCATCCCGTCCCATGACTTCCACAAAGAAAAGCCGGTCGTGGGAGGTGGCAGTGTCGCGGATCTTGTCGATGGCTTCGATGGCTGTATTGCATGCCGTGTCAAATCCAATGGTTGAATCCGTACCGGAAAGGTCATTGTCGATGGTGCCAGGCAATCCGATCGCAGGAATGCCATACTCTTGGTAAAACAGGTGGGCACCGGTCAAGGAACCATCGCCACCGATCACCACCAAGGCATCGATGCCATGACTCATGAGGTTGTCATACGCTTTTCTTCTTCCCTCAGGAGTGCGAAATTCATCGCTTCGGGCCGACTTCAGGAAGGTTCCACCTCGCTCCAGTACATGCGTGATGTTTTTGGAATCGAGTTTTTTGATATCGTTTTGGATCATTCCTTCGTAGCCTCGGTAGATCCCGTACATTTCCAGGTTGTAATAAAATCCGGCTCTTACGGCTGCACGGATTGCAGCGTTCATTCCGGGCGCGTCCCCACCTGAAGTGAGTACTCCGACTTTTTTGATGCTTTTAGGCTCCATTATAGGTTTGTGTTAAGGCTTTGAACATAAGGTCAGCAGAGGCGGGGTTGGTAGCCAAAGGGATATTGTGCACATCACAAATCCGCATCAGCATTTGCACATCCGGTTCGTGGGGATGCTTGTCCAGGGGGTCTCTGAAGAAGATAACTGCGGTGAGCTCTTTTTGTGCTGCCATGGCAGCAATTTGTGCATCACCGCCGAGTGGACCCGACAACAGTCTTTCCACTTTGAACCCAGCCCGTTCAATGTGCGATCCCGTGGTACCGGTAGCCACCAAATCAATGTCTGCTCGGTGGAGGGCTTCACGGAATCCGCTTAAAAAATGTACCATGTCGGCTTTTTTGCCATCATGGGCGATTAAGGCGATTTTCATGAATAGGCTCTAATAGGTTTGCGTCAAAGTTAGAAAAATTTCGCGTTTCCATTCTTTGACCTGATTTAATTCCTGTTTTACGTATATGAGATGCTTTGGTAATTGGCTTGATTTCAACTTTTCAAGACCCAATCGATTGGTCCGATGGAAAGTGAAATCCGGTTAGTCAGTTGACTTTCTGGTCGATTTTTTCTTCCAAGAAGAGGAGAAAAGCATATTCCAGGGCCAGTTCTTTCAACGCATTAAATCTTCCTGAAGCTCCTCCATGGCCGGCCTCCATATTGGTGTCCAGCAGGAGCAGATTTTGATCCGTTTTTAAATCCCTAAGTTTGGCGACCCACTTGGTAGGCTCCCAATATTGAACTTGGGAATCGTGCAGTCCTGAAGTCACCAAAAGATTGGGATAAGCTTTGGCTTCTACATTGTCGTAGGGAGAGTACGACAGCATGTAATCGTAGTATTCCTTCTCTTTTGGGTTACCCCATTCCTGAAATTCACCGGTAGTCAGGGGAATGCTTTCATCCAGCATGGTGGTGACCACATCTACGAATGGTACATTGGCAATTGCACCTTTGAAAAGCTCCGGACGCATATTGATCACTGCGCCTACCAGCAATCCCCCGGCACTGCCGCCCATGATATACAAGTGATCCGAAGAGGTGTAATTTTCTGAAATCAGATGTTCGGCGCAGGAAATGAAATCGGTAAAGGTATTTCGCTTGTTTAGCATTTTTCCCTGCTCGTACCAATGTCTCCCCAAATCCTCTCCACCGCGGATATGGGCGATCGCAAATGCAAATCCCCTTTCCAATAAACTCAGTCGGTTGCTGGAAAAATAGGCGTCCATGCTGTATCCATACGATCCGTAAGAATAGAGGAGGAGAGGGCTCTTTCCGGTCTTGGAAAAAAGGGACTTTTTGTAAACCAAAGAAATGGGAACCAAGGCTCCGTCATTGGCTTTGGCCCAAATCCGCTCAGAGTGGTAGGCAGATGGGTCGTGACCACCCACCACTTCCTGCTGCTTGAGCAGGGTTTTTTCCCTGGAAATCATGTGATAATCGTAAACGCTGCTGGGAGTGACTAGGGAATTGTAGCCAAAACGGAGCAAGTCGGTGTCAAATTCAGGATTGGTGCTGATCCAGGCGGTATAGGTTTCATCGTCAAATTTCAGCGCGTGTCCTTCTTCATCCCAAGGTTTGACCTGGATCTGAGTTAGTCCGTTAGATCTTTCTTGAGTGACCAAATACCTGGAAAAGAGGTCAAAATCCTCGAGCAACACTTCCGGCCGATGCGCAATCACATCTTTCCAGTTTTCTTTTCCAGTCTTGGAAACAGGTGTTTTGACCAATTTAAAATTCTGGGCGTTTTCGTTTGTTCGGATCCAGAAAAAGTCTCCGTAATGATCCGCGGCGTATTCCAGATGAGGGATTCGGTGCTGCAAAATCTGGAATTCTCCATCAGGCTGATTTGCTTTGAGAAATCTCATTTCGGAAGAAATCGTGCTTTCGGAGTGAATGAAAAGGTATTCCTCAGACTTGGATTTGTGAACCTGGCAGGAAAATTCCTCATCGGTTTCTTCGAAAATCAATTGATCTTCAGCCGGGTTTGCCCCGAGTTTGTGTTTGTAGATTCGGTGGGACCGAAGAGTTTCCGGATCCTGTTTGGAATAAAATAAGGTTTGGTTATCGGCTGCCCACATCAGGTTTCCCGTTACCTCGGGAATGGATTCAGAAAAGATCTCTCCGGTTTCCAGATTTTTGAAATGGATGGTATAGATGCGACGGCCCACCTCGTCCGCTGCGAAGGCGAGGATTTTTTGATCGGGCGTGGTCGCAGAGCCTCCCACTTGGTAATAGCTTTTTCCTTTGGCTAATTCATTGACATCCAAAATGACCTCTTCCGGAGCTTCCAAGGAACCTTTTTTCCTGCAGTAAATCGGATATTCTCCGCCTTTTTCATACCGGACATACCAGTGATAGCCCGACTTGAAGTAAGGAACGCTTTGGTCGTCCTCCTTAATCCGGCCTTTCATTTCCTCAAAGATTGCCTGTTGAAATTCCTCAGTAGGCTTCATTACTTCCTTTAGATAAGCATTTTCGGCTTCGAGATAGGCAATCACCTCAGGATTTTCCCGGTCGTTCATCCAATAGTAATCATCGATTCGCTGATGATCGTGGATTTCTAAATGTTGGGGTTTCTTAGGAGCTCTTGGGGATTTCATTCAAGTTGGATTTGTCTGCAAGGTTAATCAAAAATCAGCCTGGGAGGTTCCATCCGGGAAATTTCCCAAAGCCTTGTTCGTTCATTTTCCGGCTTATTTCTAAGCAGTTATTTGTATAAGAGTATAATTTTCAGAATATTTATTTATCATCAACCAACCAAATATTTTATGGGATTACTTTCAGAATTTAAAGAATTTGCTGTCAAGGGCAATGTGATTGATCTGGCTGTCGGTGTGATCATCGGCGGGGCTTTTGGGAAGATTGTTTCTTCATTTGTGAATGATGTCGTGATGCCTCCCATCGGTCTTCTGATCGGCGGTGTGGATTTCAAAGACTTGAATATCGTCCTGAAAGATGCCACTACGAATGACCTCGGAGAAGCTGTCGCTGCAGTTACTTTGAACTATGGGATGTTTATTCAAAACGTAGTGGATTTCACCATTATCGCTTTTGTGATCTTCATGGCGGTCAAGGGAATCAATAAAATGAACAAAAAGAAAGTGGAAGCCCCTGCACCTCCTCCTGCTCCTCCCGCACCGACTCCATCAGAGAAACTTCTGGAAGAAATCAGAGATTTACTTAAGAAGCAATAAAACCAAAGAGGCCCTGAATTTTCAGGGCCTCTTTGGTTATTTTCCTCCGCCTCTTCCTCGTTGATAAATCTGGCGGGTGAAATCCCTCGCAATATTGTTCAATTTGAGCGTCTGATTATAAGTAATCACTTTGGAAATGTCCTCCACAAATTTCCTTTCCTCATCGATCAGCTTCTGTTGTAGCAGGAATCTATTGTTGATCCTTGATTTGGCTTCTTCTTCGGATAAGTCAACAGCTGAATCGCTCAGAGCTCCAATTTCTCGCATTATCGATTCTTTGTTTTCCGAAAATCGGTTGAAGAGTGGCCAGAATTTTTCGGCCTGTTCAGGCTTGAGATCTAGCCTGGAAGTGATGAAGGCAATTCGGGCAGCCTGAAGTTGCTCCCTGTCGTAGGTGGGTCGCTGAGCCATTGCCGTCCCGGCAAGGAACAAAAACCAGAGTAGTGCAGTATATTTTTTCATTTCTTAAAACCAATTTTGTTCTTCCTCTATCCAAAGTTCTTCTTCTGAGGGCAATTCTTCTGTGAGTATTTCATCCAGGACGGCTTCCGGATTTTCTGCCAAACTTAGTACGTCCTCATCAGTCCAATAGTGGC
>CAYONF010000088.1:0-4511 GCA_964405255.1 uncultured Limnohabitans sp.
TCCCGTTCTTTTTCCATGTAGGCCCCGCGAACCGGCTTAGCACCCAGCAGGTATCCTTTTTCCATGGCAACTTCTTGCGCTTTTTTCAAGCGTTTCAAGGAATCGTGACGGTACATTTGATAGGTATTGTACACCACACAACGTTCCCGGTTGTATTTTTCCATGGCCTCGTAAGCAAGGTCGTCGATCACATTTTGAAACCAGCTCTCTTCCGCATCCACCAAGATTCGAAGTCCCAAGTCATGTGCAGCTTTGCAAAGCCGATTTACCCGAGCTTTCATCCGGTCAAAAGCCGTCTGCTCCCCGGAATCCAGCTTTTCTCCGTTCTGAACTTTGATCATCAGGTGATAATCCCCCAGCCCGGTCACTTTAAATACCCCAAAAGGCATGTAATTGGTTTTGGCGGATTCTACCATGGTCTGGTAGATCTCCTCCGTAGTGGCATTAAAACTTTCCTCGTCACCCTTTCCTTCGACGGAAAGGTCAAGAATGGATTCTACTCCAAATTCCGCCAGTTTCCTGCACGCTTGAATGCTTTCCGCAATGGTCTCCCCTCCGCAGAAATGTCCAAACATGGTACGTTTCATGATTCCTTTGACCGGGAGTTTGAGTTTGAAAGCCAAATTGGCCAGTCCAATCCCTAAATCGGAAATCAGGTTGTTATTCAGCGTCGCGAAAATCAGGTACATTTTCCTGAGTTCGGCGGTACTTTTGGAAGCAAAAGCCACTTCCAGATTCTCAAAAGAAATATTGGGTAAAACGGGCATAACGCTCAAATAAGGTCGCAAAGATATCAAAAAAATGGCTGGGACAGGGTTTTGTCAGGAGAATTGAACCGGATAAATGCCGGAATTCTGATCTCCTTTTATCAAAAAACCAGTGTAGAATTTCCGGGGTTAATCTAAAAATTCCTGCACATCGACTTTTTCTGAATCCAGCTTTGTAAATGCCTAAGAAGTTAAACACTTAAAATCCCACCAATTAACATTCTTACTTTTGAATCGAGATTGAAATGAAAAAGCCTGAAATTTTTCTGGACAGATTTTTCTCAATATTTCATATTCATTTTCGGAATTTTATTCTGTTTGAGATAATTTTTTTACCCTTTTTGGAGAAAACTCAAGGAAAACTCAGTCCAATTATCGATTAGTCAAGAAAATTCTTGAAAATTTAATTTGCATTTAAAAATGTGCCCATTAAATTTGAAGCATGTTAATCACAGCAGCGATCTATTTTACCTTCTTTTACTTTTACTTTCGAAGCCAAAATCGAATCGGAGCTGTGTATTGTCTAGCCAAAAACTAAAAGAAATAAAACACAAAAGCCCGATTCGAAAGAGTCGGGCTTTTTTCATTTAAAACGCTCAGTACTATGAAGCCTCACAAACAAATTAAAGATTGGGGATTGGGTATGACCACCCCGCTGATCATCGCAGGACCTTGCTCTGCCGAAACTCCCGAGCAGATCGAGCAGATCTGTACCGAAATGAAAGAGGAAAACATGATTCCTCAGGTTTTCCGAGCAGGGATCTGGAAACCAAGAACAAGACCGGGATCCTTCGAAGGCGTGGGTGAAGATGGGCTGAAATGGATGGAAATCGTACGTCATCACCTCAACATTCCCATCACAGTAGAGGTGGGAAATGCCGCTCACGTGGAAATGGCGCTGAAGCACAAAATTGATATTCTCTGGATTGGTGCCCGGACTACCGTGAACCCCTTTGCCGTGCAGGAAATCGCAGAAGCACTTCGCGGAGTAGACGTTCCGGTAATGATCAAAAACCCGATGAACCCGGATCTTGAACTTTGGATCGGAGCATTGGAAAGAATGTACGCGGTGGGAATTGACAAACTGGCAGCCATCCACCGAGGATTCTCCGATGCGTATGACAAGCGCTACAGAAACAAGCCAAATTGGTCTATGCCGATTCACCTAAAGCGCGAGTGGACCGGAATGGAAGTGATCAATGATCCTTCCCACATCGTGGGTCGCAGAGACGGCTTGTTGGAAGTGGCTCAAAGTGCTATGAACTTCGGTTTGGACGGTTTGATGATCGAAACCCACCACGATCCGGACAAAGCCTGGTCTGACGCCAAGCAGCAAGTAACTCCAGCCAGGTTGAAGGAAATGATTCAGTCCATCGACTTCAAAAAGCCTTTGGAAAACATGAAGCCGGATGAAAAACTTCAGGATCTCCGACGTGCTGTGGATCACTTGGATGACCAGTTGTTGGATATTCTTCAGGAAAGATTCGCGGTGATCGACCAAATCGGAGCGCACAAAAGAGAACATCATCTGACGGTTTTTCAGTCTGATCGCTGGAAAGACGTGATGGAAAGCCGGACCCGAAAAGGAGTTGCCAAAAACCTGAGCGAGAAATTCATGAAAGAATTGCTTTACTGTATCCATGAGGAATCAGTGAAGCGTCAGGAAAAACAACTCCGTGAGGCTGAGCCAATAAAAAAATAAATCTGCTCTCATACCCGGAAGGCAGTCCTGTTTGGGGTCTGCTTTCCTTACCTTTAGTAATCTATCAAACCAGGTCTGACTGTGGATCCCGTTATTTTCGCATCCGAGGCAAAACATGCGCTTTCCGGAGTTTTATCCCAACTTTCATTTTCCAGATTGGTGGTGTTGACTGACACCAATACCCAGTCCAACTGCCTTCCCCTGATCGGGACTGTTTTGCCGGAGCAAACGCTTTTCATCAGTGTATCAGCTGGGGAAATCCACAAAAACCTCGACACTTGCTCGTTGATTTGGGCGCGAATGACAGAGGCCGCATTGGACAGAAAAGCCCTGATGCTCAATCTGGGAGGTGGCGTGATCGGAGACATGGGCGGTTTTTGCGCAAGCTTGTACAAAAGAGGAATTCGCTTTATCAATATGCCCACTACCCTACTTTCTCAGGTAGATGCCAGCGTGGGAGGAAAATTGGGTGTGGACTTCAACGGTCTAAAAAACCACCTCGGCGTATTCAATGAACCTGAAACGGTCATCATCGCGCCGGATTTTCTGGAGACTTTGCCGAAGGCAGAACTTCGTTCCGGCTATGCAGAAATCATCAAACACGGATTGATCCGGGATGGGGCTTATTTCGGCAGTCTGAAATCTGAAAACTGGGAAGATCAAGATTGGGAGAAACTGATCAATCACTCGGTAGGAATCAAAAAAGCGGTGGTGGAAGCTGATCCCAAAGAAGCTGGCCTTCGCAAAATCCTGAATTTTGGACATACCATCGGGCATGCTTTTGAATCCTTTTTCCTGGGCACTTCCAACCAACTCCTTCATGGCGAAGCGATTGCTCTGGGAATGATTTGCGAGGGATTTCTTTCTTTTCAAAAAGTCGGATTCAGCTTCGAAGAACTCGACCAAATGACCAAGATGCTGTTGAAGATTTACGGCAAGGTTGATTTTTCAAAACACGAACTCGACCCGATTCTTGACCTTTGCCTTCAGGACAAGAAAAATGAAGGCAACACGGTGATGTTTTCCCTGCTCCGCTCCATCGGAGATTGTACCTACAACATTTCCGTTTCCCGGGATGAGATCCTCGAAGCCATCACCCATTACCAACACCTAAACACGGCCTGAGCCAAGACTTTGACTACTCAAACCATGACCCTACTTCGCCTGAACCAAAAAAGCGAATTCCATTCTACACGAATACCCCTTCCTTCTTCCAAAAGTGAATCCAACCGCGCTTTGGTCATCGATGCCCTGACCGAGGGAGAAAATTCCATTTCCAATCTGGCCGAGGCTCGCGACACCCAAACCATGATCCGATTGTTGGAAACCAGTCCGCCGGTTTTTGACGTGTTGGATGCGGGTACGACCATGCGTTTTTTGACTGCTTATGCCACGGTTACCAATCAGAAAAAAGTCATGACCGGCACTGCCCGTATGTGTGAAAGACCCATCGGGATTTTGGTTGATGCACTTCGGGCCATTGGAGCCGAAATCCACTACCTCAATGTGGAAGGTTATCCTCCTTTGGCGGTCCATGGCCTGCCTGAGCAGAAAAGCAATCAGGTGAAAATCCGTGGAGATGTCTCCAGCCAATACATTTCCGCGATGTTGATGATTGCACCGGTTTTGCCTCAGGGCTTAGCATTGACGCTGGAGGGAAAAGTCGGAAGCCGAACGTACATCGAAATGACCCTCGAGCTAATGGCTCAATTTGGGATCAGCTACAACTGGGAAGGAAATACAATCACTGTTCCTCACCAAGCCTATCAGCCTTCCACCTTTGCTGTGGAAAGTGACTGGTCCGGAGCAAGTTATTGGTTCAGCTTATTGGCATGCGCAGATTCAGGAGAATTATTTTTGGAAGGCTTGAAAGAAAACAGCCTGCAAGGGGACTCAGCCATCGTTGAAATCATGGAGCATTTGGGCGTAAAAAGCACCTTTCAAAAAGGTGGCGTTTTGCTCCAAAAACAAGCCGTGAAGGGTTTGAAGAATTGGGATTTCACCCATTGTCCTGACTTGGCTCAAACCGTGGCGGTCACCTG
>CAYONF010000088.1:4611-15352 GCA_964405255.1 uncultured Limnohabitans sp.
GAGGTGGTCAACAAATCTTACCCAAGTTTCTGGAAGCATTGCGGATTACTCGGTATTTCCATGGAAAAACAGGGAGAATCATGAGCCGATTAAAAATCGCCATTCAGGGCGTTCCGGGTTCTTTTCACCATCAGGTGGCTTTGAAATGTTTCGGCACAGAATCAGAAATTCTGGCCTTCAACACCTTTGAGCCCGTAGCCAAATCGATTGCTCAAGGAAATGCCGACTTTGGCGTCATGGCGATCGAAAATTCCATAGCCGGGGCTATTTTACCCAATTACGACCTAATTGACCGATACGAACTGAGCATCAAGGATGAGTTTTATCTGCCGATTGCGCATCAGTTCATGGCTTTGCCCGGCCAAAAAATCGAAGATATCCGGGAAGTCCGCTCCCATCCCATGGCGCTTTTGCAGTGCAAAGCTTTTTTTGCGAAGCATCCCAAAATCCAGCAGTTTGATGATGTGGATACAGCTTCGGTGGCAAAGCGGATTTCGGAAGAAAACCTGTCCGGAGTAGCCGCCATTGCCAGCGAAATCGCTGCGGAAATCTATGGATTGGAGATCCTGGCTCGGGACATCCAGACCATCAAGGACAATTTCACCCGGTTCATCATTTTAACCAAAGAAAAAACCAAACCGGAAGGTGTACCCAACAAAGCATCGTTCAAAGTCACCATTCGAAATCAAAAGGGCGGACTGGCCAAACTGCTGACTATGCTTTCGGACAAAAATCTGAATTTGAGCAAAATCCAGTCGATTCCCGTCATCGAAAAGCCTTGGGATTATGCGTTTTTTATCGATGCCGAATTTGAAGATTATGGACAGTTTCAAGAGGCCATGGAATTAATTGTGAAAGATTTTGGCGACTTAAAAATTTTCGGAGAATATACCAGCAGAAAGGAATGAAGGGATTTGCAGCACGAGTTGCCACCATACAGGAGTATTATTTTTCAGCCAAGCTGAGAGAAGTCAATCAGTTGATCGCCGATGGCAAACCGGTCATCAATCTGGGCATTGGAAGTCCGGATCTTGCACCTGACCGAATGGTCATCGATGCGCTGAAAAGCACCTCAGAAAATCCGAAAGCCCATGGCTACCAAAACTACCAGGGCATTCCGGAACTGCGGATTGCCATGGCGGAATTTTACAGCCGGGAATACCACGTAAGCCTGGATCCCAACAAGGAAATTCTCCCCTTGATGGGCTCCAAAGAAGGCATCATGCACCTGAGCATGGCTTTCCTCAATCCCGGAGACCAGGTTCTGATTCCGGATCCCGGCTATCCGACTTACACCTCGGTTACCAGTCTGCTGGGAGCGGAGATGGTTTACTATGGATTGGATTTGGAGAAAAAAGGAAGGCCTGACTTCGAAGCGATCGAAAAACTGGATCTGAGCCGGGTCAAAATCATGTGGATCAATTACCCGCACATGCCAACCGGTGCAGCCGGAAGCAAAGAAATCCTGGCCGAACTGATCGGTTTCGCCAAAAAACACGACATCGTTTTGCTGCATGACAATCCATACAGCCATATTTTGAATCCTGAACCCTTGAGCATTTTGGCGATTCCCGGAGGGAAAGACGTGGCTTTGGAACTGAATTCGCTGAGCAAAACCTTCAACATGCCCGGCTGGAGAGTAGGAATGCTTTGCGGAAGAGCGGATTGGGTCGAGGCTGTACTCAAAGTCAAATCCAACATGGACTCCGGGATGTTTCTCGGATTGCAAAAAGGAGCCATTGCTGCCCTGAGTTTGGGTAAAAGCTGGTTCGCCGATCTGGACGAACTCTACACCAATCGCAGGAAGTTAGTCTGGAAACTGGCTGATCATCTCCACCTTTCTTATCCCAAAGACTCCGCCGGCCTGTTTGTCTGGTGCAAAGTCCCCGAGGGAAAAACTGCCGAAGAACTGGTGGATTGGCTGCTTTACGAGAAAAACATCTTTATCACTCCGGGAAAAATCTTTGGCCCGGCTGGAGAAGGGTACGTCCGAATCTCCCTCTGCATGCCCGAATTCAAAATCCTGGAAGCTATCAACCGCATCAAACCTTAACCCTGTTATGAAAAAATTACACATCATCGGACTCGGACTGTTGGGAGGTTCTTTTGGCCTGGGGGCCCGACAGAAATTCCCCGAACTCACCATTACCGGTACCGACTCCAACCCTCAAAACCTGAAAGATGCCCTAACTTTGGGAATCATCACAGAAGCCAAGGAAACTCCGGATTCAGACACCGACTTGGTGATTTTGGCCACTCCGGCGGATACCCTGGGAGAAATCCTGCTAAAAACGCTCGATCAGGTGGGAGAAAACACGCTGATCTTCGACGTGGGATCGACCAAAGCCAAGCTTTGCCACTTGATGGCTGATCATCCAAAAAGACGTCAATACCTCGCCGCGCACCCGATCGCAGGAACCGAATATTCCGGGCCGAAAGCTGCTTTTGCAGACCTTCTCGACCGAAAAATCCTGATCATCTGCGAATTGGAAAAGACGGATCTTCACCTAAAAGAGAAGGCCTACAAGCTTTTTGACGCACTGAATGTGAAGCTTCGTTTCATGGATCCGGAGGAGCATGACCGACACCTGGCCTTTGTCTCACACCTCTCGCACATTTCTTCCTTCATGTTGGGCGAGACTGTCCTTCAAAAGATGGCCGACGAGAAAAACATCTTTGACATGGCGGGTTCGGGTTTTGCCTCCACCGTCCGATTGGCTAAGTCAAGCCCGGCGATGTGGGCACCTATTTTCACAGAAAACCAAGAGAACATTCTCAGTGCACTGGACGGCTACATCGCCAACCTGACTGCTTTCCGGAACAAAATCGCCCAAAAGGACCAAAAAGGCCTCCTCGACGAAATGGCCGAAATCAACAAGATTCGGGACATTCTCGACCTTGGAAAATAAATTGAGATTTGAAATTTGAAATTTGAGAACCACGGAGCGATTCGTGGTTTTTTGTTTCCCGCTGACCTGCGCAGAAAAAAAACGCTGATTTACACAGATAAAAGCAGAACTGATAAAATCAGTGAAGTTCTGCGGATTTTTCTGCGAGCATCTGCGGGAAAGCCCTGCACACTTTTTACGCTAATCCTCAAAATCTGTGATTTTATCCGTGAGAATCTGTGGGAAATAAAAAAGCAAAAGCTGCATGTTCAATTATCCTTAACTTGGACTAACCTGAAACCTGTGCTGAGCTCGTCGAAGCATCCAATATCTGAAATTGAAAGACCTATGAAACCGCACTTCCTCCTATTCTTTTTTCTGCTTTCATTAAGCGGATTTTCCCAAGAATCTTGGACTACCATCACCCCAAAAACCGAAGCCACTGCCCGTCATGAAAGTTCTTTTGTGGCCTGCGAAGGCAAGCTTTATGCCCTAGGCGGCAGGGGAGAACGGCCGGTGGACGAATACGATCCCAAAACTAACACATGGACTAAGGTCGCTGATGCACCGATGGAGATCCACCATTTCCAAGCTGTTTCCTACAAAAATGAAATCTGGATCGTCGGTGCTCTCACGGGAAAATACCCCCACGAAACCCCAATCCCCAACATCTTGATCTTCAATCCCAAAACCAAGACTTGGCGCGATGGACCCAAACTACCTGAAAACAGAATGCGGGGTTCGGCGGGTGTCTTTGTCCGAAACGACAAAATTTACCTAGTCTGCGGAATTCAGGATGGACATTGGGACGGATTTGTCCGATGGTTTGATGAACTCGATCCTGCCACCGGTACCTGGACTAGCCTCCCCAGCGCACCCAGAGCAAGAGACCACGTCAGTGCGGCACTGGTCGGAGACAAGCTTTACCTCGCCGGTGGACGAACTTCCTATGCCAAAATCGGAAAGGTCCTCGAGCTGACTTCCAAAGAGATTGACGTTTTTGACTTCAAAACCAAAACCTGGAGTACGCTGGAAACCGAAATACCAACTCAACGGGCGGGGAATTCCAACCTGGGAATTGGACCTTATTTGGTGATCGTAAACGGAGAAAGTCAGGCCCAAACCCCTGCCCATGCAGAAGCCGAAGTATTGGATACCCGCACAAACACCTGGAGTAAATTACCCAACCTGACTCAGGGAAGACATGGGACAGGCGCGGCATTTTTGGACGGGAAAATCTACGTGCATGCAGGCAGTGCCAACCGCGGTGGCGGTCCGGAAATCAACACGCTGGAGGTTTGGGAGTGGAAGAAGTGAGGCGAGATGTGGGATGTCGGATGTCGGATGATTGATGCTTCGACAAGCTCAGCACAAGTGTGGGGTAATCGAACGTGGGATGACTAGGATGAAAATCTGGTAAACCGCATTTCGAAAATCTGACTTTAGAGGTCTAGCTCTGTTTTTCTGTTCTTATTAAAGACTTTTTGGAGCTAAATCAGTTTTTCCATTAGTTAAGCTAAAAAAAGAAACCGATCTGATTCTGGGGTTTAGCCGGGATATCATTTCGGCAAAGCCATAGTTTACCACTTGTCCATGAGCAAATCAGACCTTCTTCGCTTCGATTCCAAAGGGATTTTTTGCCCACAGGCCGGTGTGTACATTGATCCTTGGAGGCCTGTGGATCGGGCCATAATCACACATGGACACTCCGACCACGCCAGATTTGGACACAAACACTACCTCACACATCACAGCAATGTACCCATCATCCAACATCGATTGGGGAAAATTGAGGTTCAGGGAATAGGCTGGAATGAACGGTTCCAGATCAACGGAGTCACCTTCAGTCTCCATCCTGCCGGTCATATCATCGGTTCCTCGCAGGTCCGTGTGGAGTACAAGGGAGAAGTCTGGGTAGTGACTGGCGACTACAAAACAGAACCTGATGGCCTCTGCACACCCTACGAGTCGATTCAGTGCCACACGATGATCACGGAGTGCACTTTTGGGATCCCTGCTTTCAAGTGGAAACCTCAGGAATCAGTGTTTGATGAAATCAATGCCTGGTGGCAAAGCAACAAAGAAGAAGGCAAAACCTCCGTGCTATTTGGCTACACCCTCGGCAAAGCTCAGCGACTGATCAACTACCTCGATCCTTCCATCGGGAAAATTTACACCCATGGTGCGGTAGAAAACATGACTGAAGTCCTCCGCCCACTTGCTGATCTTCCGCCAACAACCTTGATCACCCCTGCAACCTCCCCCAAGGATGTCCGGGGAAACATCGTAATCGCTCCTCCCAGCGCGCATGGCACTCCATGGATGAGGAAATTCGCACCATTCGAAACCGGCACCTGCAGTGGCTGGATGGCTTTCCGCGGAGCGAGATCACGCCGCGCGACGGACAAAGGATTTGTCCTTTCCGACCATTGCGACTGGCAGGGACTCCTCCAAAGCATCAAAGCAAGCGGGGCAAGTCGGGTCATCTGTACCCATGGCTACACGGATATTTTCAGCAGATATCTGCGGGAAATCGGCTACGAGGCCAGTATTGAAAATACCGGTTACGAGGGGGAAAAGGAGGACACCACCACATCTGAGCCAATTCCATCCGTATGAGGGACTTTGCACAGCTCATCGAAAAACTGGACTCCACCAACAAAACCAATCCGAAGGTAGATGCTTTGGCTGGGTATTTTTCTCAAGCCAATGAAGAGGATAAACTCTGGACCATCGCCATTCTTTCGCACCGAAGGCCTCCCAGACCGGTAAATACCACCCTGCTGCGCTTATATGCAGCCGAACTTGCGGGGATTCCCCTGTGGCTTTTTGAAGAAAGTTATCACATCGTGGGAGATCTGGCTGAGTCGATCGCCTTGGTCGTGCCAAACGAAGTACACACCAGCGACAAATCCCTGAGTACAATCCTGAAAGAGCTGATTTTACTGAAATCAAAACCGGAGATTGAAAAAAAGACCTATATCCAGGAGACCTGGATGCAATTGGATTACTATTCCCGATTTGTATTTACCAAGCTGCTGACTGGATCCTTTCGGATTGGAATCAGTCAGAAGTTGATGACCAAGGCCCTGTCACAGGTCACGGAAGTTCCGGAGGACGAACTGGCGTACCGATTGATGGGCGACTGGAGTCCGGACAACACCACTTTTGAAGAGTTGGTCTTCGGAAGAAATGAGCAAGCCTATGTCTCCAAACCCTACCCTTTTTACCTCGCCTACGCCCTGGAAAATGAGATTCACGAGCTGGGAGTGGCCTCGGACTGGGCAGTTGAGCACAAATGGGACGGTATACGCGGGCAGGTAATTTTCAGAAAAAATGAAATCTTTCTTTGGTCCCGTGGAGAGGAACTGGTCACGGAAAAATATCCGGAAATCGCCGCTTTGGCGGGGATCCTTCCCCAAGGCACCGTCCTCGATGGAGAAATCCTCCCGTTGATCGAAGGGCAAATCGGCCTGTTCAATGACCTGCAAACCCGGATCGGGAGAAAAAACCTCAGTATAGCGATCCTGGCCAAAGTTCCGGTGATCTTCAAAGCCTATGATCTTCTGGAAATTGAAGGTCAGGACGTACGTCATCGCAGTTATCAGGAACGGAGGGCCGTGTTAGAGGATTTGGTGAGGGGCTCAAACCATCCCGTTTTGCAACTTTCGGAGCAACTGAACTTCAATACCTGGGAGGAAGTGATCTCTGAGCGAAACCGGGCCAGAGAGAAACGCAGCGAGGGACTCATGCTCAAAAAGAAATCCGCTCCCTACCAGGTAGGAAGAAAAAAAGGAGATTGGTGGAAATGGAAAATTGAACCGCTCACCATCGATGCGGTCCTGACCTACGCGATGCGGGGACATGGCCGTCGGACCAATCTGTTTACCGATTACACCTTTGCGCTCTGGAACACCAATGAAAACGGGGAAAAGGAACTGGTCACCTTTGCCAAAGCCTATTCCGGCCTCACGGACAAGGAATTCGCTCAGGTGGATCAGATCATCAAACGGACTACGCTGGAGCGGTTTGGGCCGGTGCGAAGCGTGGAGCCTACGCTTGTTTTTGAGTTGGCTTTTGAGGGAATTGCCTTCTCCAATCGTCACAAAAGCGGCGTCGCGGTCCGCTTTCCCCGGATTCTCCGCTGGCGTCAAGACAAGAAAATCGACGACGCCAACTCCCTGGATGATCTGAAAGCGCTGATCGCTAAATGAGCAAAAGATTCGGATTTCTTTTCGAGCGATATTTCTGAAAGCTTTGGATTGAAGTATCTTAAAAAATCTAAAAAACCAGCTCATCGTGTAGCGACGCTATTTCTGGTGCGTCTTTTGACCAAATGAACTGACTAAACTGAAATGACTATGAAACGAATCCTGATTTTATTCTTGGCGGTAGCGGTGGCTTCTCCCCTTTTTGCGCAGCAGATCCAACAAATCCCCCTGATCGAGGTGGAAGGCTATGCCGAGAGAAAAATCGCTCCCGATGAGGCCGTATTTTCGATCGCATTGGAAGAAAAAGCATTGAAAGTCAACGATGCCGTCAACGTGCTAAACAAAAAGACCCAAAATCTTTCAGATGCCCTAAAAAAGGCCAAAATCAAAGATTACAAGCTCGTGGCTGACAACTACTCGGTGGACGTCAACCGGATCTACCGCGGTGGAAGTGCCAAAGACAGCGGCTATGTGGCCCGACAAAATCTTCGGATAGTCACCTCTGCTACGAATACAGACCTGCAAAAAATCGTGGACGCCATCATCGAAGCCGGCGACATGAGTTACAACCTGCACTTTGGAATCTCAGAAGCCACCCGAAAGTCGTTGGAAGACACCCTACTAGCTGAGGCTTTGAAGGATGCCGAAGCAAGGGCTCTCTTGATCGGAACGACCCTGAATCTCAAAGGACTGCGCGTGTTCAATGTGACCATGGAACCTAATTATCGCCCTCAGCCCTTGTATATGAATGCCAAAGTGGCCATGGCCGAGTCGGCAGATATGCTGATTCAGACGGATGATCAGACCATTTCCAAGCGGGTGTATGTGAAATACACCTATTGATCCAAAGGCCGCAAGAGCGGCCTTTTTTTTACTCTACCCCAAAAACAGTTAAAAAATACCCTAATTAGGGTATTGAGCCAGTTGGCTTTTTGAAGCAGCTTTGCAAAAAAACCACCCATGACTACGACTCGAATGGAATTGGCCTCCCGGAGCAGACGACTCCTGGCCTACCTTTTGGACATGCTTCCAATCCTGATTTTAGTCACCGCATTTTTCTATGTTTTCCTGGACTTTGACCAAGTTTGGCGAGAGTACTGGAAAGACACCCAAAATCCAACTGCAAGAGGAGCGTTCCTCTATCATCGCAACTGGATCCGAAATATCTCCATGCTGCTGTGGATCGGCTATTCCATCGGTATGGAGGGATCTGGCTATCAAGGCACTTTCGGCAAGTACCTGACCGGAATCAAAGTCATCGATGACTCAGGAAATCCGATTACTCCAGCGATTGCATGGAAAAGAAACCTGACCAAGATTGCCTCACTGGCAGCTTTTGGACTGGGATTTATCTGGATTCTTTTTGACAAAAAGAATCAGGGCTGGCACGATAAGCTTCAAAAAACCTACGTGGTCAGGCGAAAGTAAAACCAAGCCTCCTGGAATGTTGGCTGGTAGAAAACGGGGAATTTCAGCTCAGAAAACCAGATACCCGATGAAAATCAAGATTCCCAGTGCCAATCCCAACACAAAAACCTCATAGGCTTTGCGGAGCAGTTTGTACTTTTTATCCAGCACTTTCCCCTGGAAATACAGAGACACCGACATGTTGTCCTGAATGGACTTGGGGTCTTTGAGCATCTCGTGAGTGGCATCCAAGTAGTCATCGAGGGTGTACCGAGAACTTTCTCCGAAAAACATCAGGCTGGATTTGGGTTTCTCTGTTGGGTTCTTGGGCTTGCCCACGATCGTCGGCTTGGCTGCCTGCACAGCGAGCATGGTAGAAGTCAGAATCACTCCCAAAAACGCCATCAGCGGAAGAATAGTCCAGATAGATTCTATTTCAATGTTGTGGGATATGGATCCATACCCCAAAATGGCAATCGTGGAAGAGATCACCAGGGCGTTGATGCTGATGATGATATTGGCTTTGTTGTCAGCTATTTGAAGGAGATTTCCGTTATTTTTAAACGTGGCGCGGTAAAAAGTCTGCCGCTCGCGCTCGGTCTTATCCTTTTCTTTATCCTTCTTTTTCTCCAGAATAGGTTCTTCCATTGCTGATGGATTTTTTCCTAAAGTAAAGAATAATCTCCTGAATCACCGAAGGACAAAGGGGCATCCGATCGAATTTTGGGCGATGACTTGTTATTTTTTAATCCGCTTGATCGAATTTTCCAAATTTTGAATAGTTTGGACTACCCCAACCTTTTTCCTATGACTGCTTCCCCTCCTTTCTGGTCAATCTTTGGTCGAATCAGCTTTCGTTTTGCTTTCATTTATTACTTGTTGTATTTCAACCCGCTGGAGCTGCTCGGTCAGATTCCCGGAGTTGGCGTGGTCACGCAGTACCTGCTGAAACCCCTCGAGGCTTTGGTCTATTGGCTCAATGACCGCCTTTTTCACGTGGCTGAGGTATTGGTACCCATGGGTGGCAGCGGTGACACGAGTTTCGGTTGGGCTCAGCAGTTCACCTACCTGGTGCTGGCTGGCTCTGGCATGGTGATTTGGTCTGTGCTGGACCGGCGTCGTCCCTCTTATCCGGAATTACGCTATTGGATTTGCCTGCTGATCCGATATAGTCTGGCTGCAATTGCCTTTTCGTATGGATTCATCAAGCTGCTGGCCATGCAGATGACTTTCCCGAACCTGAGTCAACTGGCTACTCCCCTCGGTGACTACCTTCCCATGCGCCTGTCCTGGATGTTTATCGGCTACAGCACGCCCTATCAGGTTTTCTCCGGAGTGGCCGAACTGCTCGTGGCCCTGTTGCTGATCTGGAGAAGGACAGCTCTGCTGGGTGCTTTGCTGTCTGTGGGTGTTTTTGCCAATGTGGCTGCACTGAATCTGAGTTACGATATCCCGGTCAAAATCTTCTCGATCAATCTATTGATCGCCAGCCTATTCTTGGTTTGGCAGGAAAGGCAGCGGCTTTTTGCCTTTTTCCTGCAAAACAATCCGACACTCCCTTCTTCCCTTTTTGAAAAATCATTTAACGGAAAAAAGAAAATCGCCCGCATCGTGGTCAAGACCCTGTTTCTGCTCCTGAGCTTCGGGATGACGGGTTTCTCTTACTTTCAATACTACCAATCCGACCTGGAAACCCGTACTCGGGTGCTGGAACCTATCCAACCCGGGCAGTACCACGTGGAGTTGTTTGTGAAAAACAGGGACACCATTCCCGAAAGCCTGTCCGACAGCCTGAGGTGGAGGGATGTGATCTTTGACTACAATGGAGCAGGAAGCCTCTCCGCCAACGACTCTAGCCTGAGGATGCGCTATGGCAGAGCCTACTTTGCTTACCAGCCGGACAGCTTGGGTAAGACGCTCCAATGGCGAAAAAGCGCTTGGGATAGCCTCCCCCTGGTGACTTTTGACCTATCCCTTTTGCCCGAAAACCGGATGATTCTCAGCGGAGTCAAGGGGCAAGATTCCCTTTACCTGGTTCTGAAAAAGCTCAACCGGCACTTCCCCCTCACCGAGCGGCAGTTTCACTGGATCAGCGAGGATAATCGGTAGGATGTGGGATGACCGATGTCGGATGACCGATGTGGGATGTAATGGGACGGAAGACCGGAGACGGAAGACGGAAGTGGAAGGACCCGATGTGGGATGTGATGGGACGGAAGACCGAAGACGGAAGAC
>CAYONF010000088.1:15452-16643 GCA_964405255.1 uncultured Limnohabitans sp.
AAAACACCAGCAAGCCGTGTTCGCGTAGGATCTCCCAGACTTCGGATTCGAGCAATTCCTCAAAATCTCCCAGCTCAGCTTCGTAGTTTTCCCGGATCGGTTTCAGGGTATTTAGCGTCTGCTCGTAGCTGACTTTTTCCAGCAGCCAACACACCCATTCTCCCAGTTCGAATGGAAGCTCAACTGCGAAATCTTCTTTTTTTCCTGAAAAAATCAATTCGCAAAAGCCTTCTTCCGCTTCCATCAACTCGGGCTGGGCTCCGATCCAAAGGATTCGGTTTTGATCCTTGTAGGCTTGGAGAGGCGCATGTTCGATTTGCTGCTGAATGTATTTTTTGGGAATGGATGTGGGCGGAACCTTGAAGTCAAACCAGTTTTTCAGCGGGATATCAAAGCCTACCCCGTGCATGTAATTGAAAAGGGATTTGCGCAGACCTTCAGAAAAAAGCCCATGATCCACTCCCACCGGATCTGTAAAATCCAGTTCGTTGTTGGCAAAAGGTCCCACGCTCAGGTCGGTTCGCTTCACCCCAAATGCCTTGGGATCCAAGCCTACCGGGCTGTGTGCAGTCATGGCAAAACGGTGCCAAAAACCGGATTGGAGCACGCCCGACTCAAACAACTGCCGGACCATTTCCATGGAGTCGATCGTCTCCTGAGCTGTCTGCGTGGGATAGCCATACATCAGGTAGGCATGGACCATGATTCCCGCTTGGGTAAAATGATTCGTCACTTGGGCCACTTGAGCCACGGTTACGCCCTTTTTGATCAGGGCCAAAAGGCGGTCCGAGGCTACTTCCAGACCTCCCGACACCGCAATACATCCCGAAGCCCGAAGCAGGCGACAGAGATCAGCCGTAAAGCTGCTTTCAAAGCGGATATTCGTCCACCACACGACCACTAATCCCCTTCTCAGAATCTCGATGGCCAAGTCCCGCATCAGGGCCGGCGGGGCAGCTTCATCCACAAAGTGAAATCCGTTTGTGCCCGTCTGCGCCATGATTTCCTCGATCCGGTCGCAGAGGATGGACGGATTGATGGGTTCGTAGCGCCCGATGTAGTCGAGCGAAATATCACAAAACGTACACTTGCCCCAGTAGCATCCGTGAGCCAATGTCAGCTTGTTCCAGCGCCCATCGCTCCACAGCCGGTGCATGGGATTGGCCACCTCGATCACCGAGAGGTACTCCC
>CAYONF010000089.1:0-15480 GCA_964405255.1 uncultured Limnohabitans sp.
AACTAGCCCAGCTGCAAAAAATGCAAAGGCCAGAAAGGAGTGTTTTTTTCTCATAGCGCTCGATTGGTGGTGATTTCTGAAAGTACAAAATCTGCGGGCATGAACCATCTGGATTTTTTTAAATGGAGCGAATTACAAAATCCAGAGAGATGGATTGCTCAAAAAATGATCTACCAGCCATTGTAAAAAATGACCGTGTTGTTCCAATCCATATAATTCTAGCTTGCTTTGAAAGAATTTTTTAGAAAATTTGACCGAACTGAATTACCTTATGCGGCCCTTCCTTAAATGAAAATCCTTCCAAAACTTCTCACCACAGCGCTTCTTCTCTTGGTTTCGCTGGTTTCTTTTTCCCAGACCAAATTCACCCGGGCAGATACCTTGCGAGGAAGTATCACACCCGAACGAGCTTGGTGGGACTTGAATCACTACCATTTGGCTGTGGAAATTCTCCCAGATACAAAATCCATAAAGGGCTCAAATACAATTCGATATCTCGTAAAATCTGAATCACAGGTTTTGCAAATTGACTTGCAGGAACCTTTGAAAATCACTTCGATTGTTCAGGCAGGAGAGGAGCTGGAATTCAAGCGGGAAGGAGCTGCTCATTTTGTCTCCCTGAAGAAAAAGCAGGTTCCGGGAAGCCTAGAGGAACTGGTGGTCAGCTACGAAGGTCAACCCAAAGAGGCTATCCGACCGCCATGGGATGGTGGAATCACCTGGACCAAAGACAGCAATGGAAAGCATTTCATCGCTTCATCCAATCAGGGAATCGGTTCCAGCATTTGGTGGCCGACCAAAGATCACCCGGCCGATGAAGTAGACAGCATGATGATCAGTGTGACGGTGCCCAAAGGATTGATGGACATTTCCAACGGGCGATTGGTCAATATCGAACTGGGTCCAACTACCGACACCTTTCATTGGTCAGTCATCAATCCCATCAATGACTATGGAGTGAATATCAACATCGGAGATTACGTGCATTTTGGAGAGAAATATGCCGGGGAAAAAGGCACGTTGGACATGGATTACTTTGTCCTGAGGGAAAATCTGGAAAAGGCCAAAGTACATTTTCAGGATGCAGGACGCATGATGAAGGCTTTTGAGCATTGGTTTGGGCCTTATCCTTTTTATGAAGATGGTTTTAAGTTGGTGGATGCGCCCTACTTGGGCATGGAGCATCAGAGTTCGGTCACTTATGGCAACGGCTACCAAATGGGCTATCGAGGCAGGGACCTGAGCGGAACAGGCTGGGGGCTGAAATTTGACTTTATCATCATCCACGAGGCTGGACACGAGTGGTTTGCCAATAACATCACCTACAAGGATGTGGCTGATATGTGGATCCATGAAAGCTTTACCAACTATTCGGAAAGCCTCTTTTTGGATTACCACTATGGAAAAGAAGCCGGGCAGGAGTATGTCCGAGGCACCCGGATGAATATCCTGAATGACCGGCCTATCATCGGAACTTACGGAGTCAATCAGCGGGGTTCCGGAGACATGTATTACAAAGGCGGAAACCTGCTGAACATGCTTCGGGAAATCACCAACGATGACGAAAAGTGGCGGGGAATTCTACGTGGCCTCAACAAGGAATTTTACCATCAGACCGTAACCACCGATCAAGTAGAGCACTTCATCGCCATGGGTGTAGGAATGGACCTGAGACCAGTTTTTGACCAATATTTAAGAGATTACCGCATCCCGGTGTTGGAATACTATTATTCAGACAATCAGACGCTTAATTACCGCTGGACTTCCTGTTTACCCAATTTTGCCATGCCGGTGGATGTGGAAATTGGAGGCAAAAAGACGCGGATCACTGCTACCACAAAATGGAATGAGCTAAAAGTGGCTCAAAAGGATGAAGTGGTGGTTGATCTGGATTATTATGTCGGGAGTTTGAAAGTGAGGTAAGGATTCTTGATAAGTGATGATTTAATGCTTTGGGTTTTGAGGGAAAGAAAGGTGGAAACAACCAATCAGAAGGTGCTTCTGACCAGGTAAGGTGATTTTCCATCCACAACTTGAAAGGACCGTTCCATTTGACCGTCTTCTGTGGAAACCCGCACACTGTAGGTTCCCGCTTCTATAAATTGGTCATAGTGAATGAAATAGGGGTAATCGCTAGTTTGTTTTTTAACGATCAAATCCCAACGGAATTGATTCAGTCCTTTGGAACCACTCAGCTCGGTTTTCCAAATTTCCTGATCGGATTGGTCAAACACGGAAATCGTAACGGATTTGGATTGGCTTAGCCAAAAGGAAAAGGCTGTTTTTTCGACAGTACGGTAATCCGGCTCGCCACTTGACGAATTGAACCAAGGTCTCGTTCCATTTTGAATTTCAAACAAATGATCCTTGTCTATGGAAAGATTCTGATTAATCAATTGATGAATTGGCTGAAGGCTTGTTTTATAGATTCCCCGACCATGTGTCGCCACGACCAAGTCCATGGAAGCCAGGTGTATTTCGAGATCGGCGACCGACGCAGCAGGCATATTTACCCCCAAGTAAGACCAGGTAGTTCCCCGATCTATGGAAATATAGACGCCCCTCACACTGCCTGCATACAGGATATTTTCATGGGTTGGATCTTCTTTGATCACATTGACCGGCTCGTTTGGCAGCCCTGCTCCAATGCTTTTCCACGTTTTCCCATAGTCTTCTGAAGAATAGGCATACGCATTCAAATCATCGTAATTGATCCCCGTCATAGACATGTAAACCCGCGCAGTCTTATGATGGGAAGGGGAGATGCTCCGAATGTAATTATTGGCTATTCCGATCGAATGTTCTTCCCAGTTGATGCCATCATCCTTGGAGACCCAAAATGCCCCATGATCAGTTCCTGCATACAGCAGGCCCTTTTGGGTAGGAGACTCCACAATGGTTCCTGTGGCAAATGAGGTCTTAGCTTTGTCGGAAGAGCGGGCAAGGTTGGGACTGATTGCTTTCCAAGTATCTCCCCGGTCATTGCTTTTCATCACGTAGTTTCCTCCGTGATACAAGGTCTTGCTGTCGTACGCTGACAGAAAGTAAGGAGTCATGTAGTTGAAGACCAGCGTATCGTTTATTTCTTCAGGAAGCGTTGGCATGATGGAGACTGCTTCATCTTTGGATTTGTCCAATCGCATCGCGTCACCATGCTGACGGCTGTAATAGATGATAGATTTGTCATCCGGGTCCACTTGGGTCACACAGCCATCGCCACCATCCCAAGGATCGATCCAGACGTATTTCCAAGGATCAGGAAATCGGGTGTTTAGCTCTTTTGGAGGCCCAAAAACAGAGGCGTCATCCTGAGTTCCTCCATAAATTACATAGTCCGACTGGTCTATCGTGATGTCATAAAACTCACCCGTAGGAAGGTTATTGTAATGAACCCAAGACAATCCTTTGTCATAGCTCACATAGAATCCACCATCATTGCCCAAAGCCAAATGGTTGGGATTGGCTGAGTTGATCCAAAGCTCACACTGATCCAAATGGAGCCCTTGTGCCAAGCTAGGCGTCAGGTGAGTGACTTGGCCACCAATAAATGAAAAGGTCTTTCCGCCATCCTGACTATGCGCAAGACGAACTCCCAGGCAAAACACTTCTTCGTCGTTTTGGGGATTGACATAGACGTCCGTGAAATACCAACCGATCCCGGGAAAGATTTTGAAAGGTTCTGCATGCGTTTTTGTCCAGTTTAAGCCTCCGTCCACGGTCTTGTAAAGTTCAGCAGCTTCGTCTCTTGAGTTGTTGAGATTATCTATCAGCGCATAGGCTTTCTTTGGGTCGGATGAGGAGACAGTGAGTCCGATTCGTCCCACTTTTGGGCCCTTGGGCAGGCCATTGGTGCACAGTGCCCAGGTTTTTCCGCCATCAGTACTTCGGTATACACCACTGTTTTCGCCGCTGATTCCCGGATAAACCTCCCACAAGGAGGCATACATGATTTGAGGATTGGTAGGGGAGAAGACCACTTCATTTGCCCCGGTCATGTCGTCCTTGTACAAGACCTTTTCCCAAGATTTTCCGCCGTCAAGTGTTCGGAACAATCCCCGGTTTGGGTTTTTTGACCAAAGGTGCCCGAGCACACACACGAAAACAATGTCAGGATTACTGGGATGGATTTCAATTTCGGCGATAGACCAAGAATCCTCCAAACCGATGTGGCGCCAAGTGGCACCTGCGTCATCAGAACGATACATGCCTGTCCCGGGCAAGGTAAAGTTTCTTGGTTTCTTCAGGTTTTCTCCGGTTCCGAGGTAAATAATTTTAGGATCAGAGGGCGCTAATTCAGCATCGCCAATGCCGAGGGAGGCCTGTTCTTCAAAGACCGAATTCCAAGTCAGGCCATGGTTGGTGGTCTTCCATAATCCACCTGAGCCAAATCCCACATACATGGTTCCCGGATTGGTGGCATCTACTTGCACGATATCGGCACGGGCAGAGTTGACCGTGGGTCCCAAGGCAATCCAATCCAGTTTGAATGTGGTTTCTTCCTTCATTTTCCGATACGTTTGGAAAGAAGCTTCCAATGGAGAAGAAGGCTGCTGCGCGAAAGAACCAAACGAAAAAAGAATAAGAGTAAAAAAGGAAAAAGCTGTCGACTTTGATGGTTTTGGCACTGCCTGAAGATATAGGAAAGGTTGCATAAGTTTCATGATTAAGTCAATCAACTTAATCACTTATCTCGGGAGATACTAGGATAGAGTCCTTTCTAGTAGATAAAAAAATGACTCGAATTGAACCCCTTTGCCTAAAGCTAATTCTAACTCAAGAGCTCATTTACATTCTCAAGAATGTAACCTTTGCCATGAATCGTGGCTATTCGAAGATCAGGATCAGCACCTAACTTTTTTCTAAGCTTGGATATAAACATGTCGAGGCTACGACCGGTGATGACCCCGTCATCGGTCCATACTTCCTGAATCAGTTCTTCGCGAGGAGTGAGCTGACCCATATTTCGGTGGAGCAGGCTCAAAATCCGGTACTCTTTATCCGTCAAGCTGATGGTTTCATCGTGGATTTTCAAGCGCTGATACTTGGTGTCAAACTCAAATCTTCCGATTGTAAAAGGAACTTGATTTCTTTCATTTGACGATACTGTTTGTTGCTGTGAAGCTTGTTCTGATCTTCCAGAACCAAGGTTGCTGCTGATCAATGCAAAAGCAAACACTGCGAGAATACCGCTGATTCCAAGAGCGAGCGTTGGGTTGATTCCCGTAGCGGATGGAAGCTCTCCAAAAGCTATTTCAATCGTGTAGCAGTCTTTCGGTTGGGTTCTGCCATTGCATGGACTGATGCTGTTGTTTGGTGGATTGACTTCAAAGCCATACACGATAGTTGGTCTTAGGCATTCATAGACCGTCACTGTATACTTGGATATTCCGGTCTTTTCAAAGGTACGCTGGGCAATTGCCACTAATGTATCGGGTTGAAATTTCAACTCATTTTCAAATTCAAGGACAAAAACTTGGTTGGATTTCTCTATCACCGGGCTGACAATTGAAGTCGAATCACCCGATTGAAGCAACAGTTCATGGCCAATGGCACGCACCGCGATATTCAATCGTTTGGATGTTAATTCGCTATCTGATCTGTTGGTCACAAAAGCCGCGACGAAAAAAATAGCACAAAAAATGACTATAGCCGCAGTAGAGCGGATAAGTCTGGTATTGGACATAAGTTTTTGGAAAGAATTTACATTCATTTACAATGTTTTTACATCACGTTGACACGTATCCGAGCTATGGCTGCCTATGTTTGGGACAAGCATAACCAAAATAAATTCTAATATGAAATATTTGAAAAAATCGCCTGTCCTCCTCTTGATGACGCTTTTAACGGTAGTTATTTGTTCTTGGACATTTGCACCAGCTCTTTCTGACTGGAATTTATTTGGTCATACTCCAGAGAAAGATTCATCGGTAGGGAAAAAGGAAGAAAATGCACTCATCAGCACTGTTGAAAAAGGTGGTTTACAATCCCTTAAGAGCGCTATGACTTCAACAAATGAGGTGGAAAAGGAAGAAAGTAGTGTACTTTTTCAATCAACCGATGGGGGACAGACTTGGATGGAAATCGGCAATGATCTCCCCGAATTAGATGAGTTTGTTGGATTTTTTGCAGGCGAGTCAGAAGTGTATTTGTCTTCTAATGGAGTCACTTATCGCAGTAAGAGCGACCTTAGAACTCCCAGATGGGAACAGGTCAGTATTCCTGATCCAAAGAATCTTTCGATAGCATTCAATCCTTCAGGTGTGTTGGCTTACAGTTACGATGGATACATTTACCAACAAAAACCATCATCGAATACCTGGTTGCCGATTTATTCCAATCTCAAAAATCATCAAGTACACTCCATTTTTGAAACTTCTGACGGCACGATTTTACTAAGTTCAGGTAAAGGGCTTTACAAATCTTCTGATAAAGGCCAAAGATGGAAACGGATTCAAGAAGTGTGGGTTGGCAATATAGTGGAATCTGAAGGAGTTTTATTGGCTACCGGTCAAAAGGGAATCATGCGATCGACAGACAATGGTGAAAATTGGGAATGGGTAATCAGCGAAGGAGGAGTCGGAATTGCTATTGAAAAAATTGAAGGTGGTTTTGCAGCCATTTTATACAATACAAAAACTCAATCCAGAAGGATCAGAGTTTCCTTTGACCAAGGAAAAACATGGGACGCGATTGATTATGGACTTAAACCATCCATGAACATTTCGTCAGTCAAACAACTCGGTAACGAATTATTCGTGGGTCATCCAGACGGAATTTTCAGTACATCAAATCTGGGGAAATCTTGGAAACTGGTGCATGCAGGTATCGATAACAGAATTCAAATGGTGCCTGCTGTTTCCTTAGATTTTGTTCCGGCCAATGATGATAGAAGGGTTTTTGATCTTTTTGTTTCAAATGAAGTCCTGTATGCGGTAGCCAGAATGCCCGGATGTTAAAATGGAAAGAAAAATTAAATGTTATATAATTTATATTATGTTAAATATAAAAACCCGAATGTCATTCGGGTTTCTTTTTTATCTTTCCCTTGCAATCAACCCCTAACCACCCCGAAACCCTAAATGTCCACTTGGCTTCCCCGATTTGGTTTATACTTCGGTCCCTTAGCTTTTCTCACTATATACTTTTTTGTAGAGTCTCCAAGCTTAAATCCAGAAGCTCAAGCCATGCTTGCCCTCACTGCATGGATGGCGATCTGGTGGATCACTGAAGCGATGCCAATTGCCGGTACAGCCTTATTGCCATTGATTCTTATGCCCTTGTTGGGTTTGCTTAAAATTGATGCCGTATCCGCTAATTACATGCATCCGACGGTTTTGTTGTATATGGGTGGATTCCTTCTCGCCACAGGAATTGAAAAATGGAATCTCCACCGAAGGATCGCACTTAACATAATAAACTTATTAGGAACTGACCTTCGCAGGATCGTTTTGGGATTTATCCTGGCCACCGGGTTTCTTTCTATGTGGATTTCCAATTCCGCCACGGCATTGATGATGCTTCCCATTGGGTTGGCTGTGGTCGGTCAATTCAAAGTCCAACTGGGCCCCAATCAGGAAGGTCTGGCCTCTAACCTGGGGAAAAACATCATGTTGGGAATCGCCTATGCCTCCTCAATCGGCGGTATGGCCACGCTGATCGGGACACCTACCAATGCAATTCTCTCTGCTGTCGTCAAGGAAATGTATGACTACAACATCGCATTTGACGAATGGATGCTATTTGGGCTTCCTTTTTCACTGATTTTACTGGCAATTTGCTGGTATTACCTTGTTTCTTTTGGAAATCCACTTCCAAAAAGTTTCCGTTTGGGAGATGCCAGAACTGTTGTTTCCGAGCAACTTAAATCCTTAGGAAAGATCACTTTTGAGGAAAAAACTGTCCTGATTGTCTTTGTCTTAGTGTGTTTTTCCTGGATCACTCGAAGTTTCCTTCTGGTCAAATTTCTCCCTGAAATCGACGATTCCATCATCGTTTTGGTAGGGGTGGTTTTATTACTGCTTCTCCCCTCCTCCCGATCAGGAGAGCGAATTTTGGACTGGAAAACTGCCGAAAAAATCCCCTGGGGAGTTTTAATTCTATTTGGAGGAGGATTGGCTTTGGCGGAAGGATTCAAAAAAACCGGCCTGGCTGAGTGGATCGGTCAAAGCTTCACGGCCATTGAAGGCGTAAGCTTTTTTGTTTTGCTTTTGATTATTGTGGCAGCTGTGAATTTCCTCACTGAAGTCACTTCCAACGTGGCCACCGCCTCTATGATTCTCCCGATTTTGGCTTCTGTGGCTCTCAAATTAGACCTTCATCCTTTCGGATTGATGGTTGGGGCGACTTTAGCAGCTAGTTGTGCATTTATGCTTCCCGTAGCCACTCCACCCAATGCGGTAGTTTTTGGTTCGGGCTTTTTGCAGATGAAAGACATGGTCAAAGCCGGATTTTGGCTGAATATCCTGTCCATTTTGATCATCACAGGAATGATCTTTTTTATCCTTCCCTGGCTTTGGGGAATCGATTTGGAAGCTTATCCTTTTTGATGTTTCATTTTGGATTTCCGGAATTAAATCTTCGCTGTTCATCATTCGGAGTTCTTCATTCAACATTGAGTGTTTTGTGCTCGATGTTCAACGTTTTTGATTGCTGGGTTTAATCATTAAAAAACTTCGAATATCGAAACTCGAATTTCGAATAGTGAAGTCTGAGAATACCGAAATCTGCAATCCGAAATCCATTCTATCCCCCAAACGGCCTGTTTCGTCACATTTTTTTGATCCATCCTTGAAGGTCCTTTAATCTTGGTGAACGTTTTATTCAACTGAAAACTAAACCAACTTTGAAAACCCCAAAGCAACTGAAAAAGCAGAGAGTATTCCTTTACCTCATCATTGCCGCGGGGATTTTCTACAATCTGTATTTAGCTTTTTCAGGTCATAAGCCTCTTCACAGGGCCCAAGATTCCAATCCAAAAATTAGCAATTCCTACCTCCATAAATAATCTTTGCTTTACCAACTATGAAATCCCAAAGTCTTGATTTCCGACAAATCGAATGGTGGATCGTCACCAGTGCTACACTAATCGCTTTTCTTTTCATCCTTTTCGGCCATAGTCCCCGGTTTTCCGATGACACTGGTTTTGAAATTTTCAAATTTGCCAGCCGTTTGTTGATTTTGGCGGTGCTCTACTCCGCTTTCCATCTCGTTCACATGGTGCTGATTCCCAAGTACCAAAGCGAAACCAAAAAATGGAAGCCACTTGCATGGATAGTGCTTACTGGACTGGTTGCTTTCGTGGTTTCCGCATTGTTTGGATATCAGGCAAAGTTGACCTCGGCACCTTTCCCAACTTTTTATCTGGGAATCCTTGTCCTCTATGCCTGCTACCTGATTGCCTCGAATCTACTTAGCCAAGCACTCACACCGCCGAAGCTTCGGGATTTCCAAGCGTACAATATCACCCGCTTGATCTTCGCGTACCTGTTTACCTTCTTTTTCCTGATTCAAGTTGTTCCAATTAGCAGCCATGGTCCAGCCATCATCTTTGGGATTTTCATTCCAGTAATCTTGATCGCAGGCTTCTACAATTTCTTTTTGGTCTACGGAAAAAGAAAGCAAGGTAAAATCAAGCAATCCCGCTGGTACAATTGGGGCTTGGTGCTGGGATTATTCATCTTGTTTGGAATCATTGCCGCCAATGAAAATCAAGAGGAAATTTTGATCATCGGTGGTTTGGGTGCCAATGCCTTTATCCAGTTGATCTTTTTCCCATTGACTTCCTTGTTGTATAAAAAATACGACTCCTTTATAGGTCGGATTTCTACCCTTTCTACCCAAGTAGATCAGGGTCATGCTAGTTTTGATTTCCTCCGGTCCCAGATCAATCCGCACTTTTTGTTCAATGCCTTGAATACCCTGTATGCCAGCGCTTTGATGGAAAATGCCGAAAAAACTTCCGACGGCATCCAAAAGCTCGGCGACATGATGCGCTTCATGCTTCATGAAAATCAGCTGCCACGGATTCCCCTTTCCCGCGAAATCGCTTACCTGCGAAACTACCTGGACTTGCAGATGCTGCGGTTTGGCTCCCAAACCAACCTGGAACTGGACATCCAGATCAATGAATCTCAGTGTGCAGGCGATATTGCCCCGATGCTGATCATTCCTTTTGTGGAAAATGCCTTCAAACATGGCATTTCGGCGAAGGAAAAATCCTGGATTCGGCTTAATTTGAGGTGTATTTCGGGTTCGGTTCATGTGGATTTGGTCAACAGCATTCATCCCGAAAAACCAGCTTCCGAAAAATCCCGGGAAGAATCCGGAATCGGACTGGAGAATGTCAAAAGCCGCCTCCAGTTGCTCTACCCGGATCGGCACCAATTGAATATCATTCAGAATGACAGCGATTTCTTTGTCCACCTTTCGATCCAACTGAATTGAGTAATGATTTCAGCTATTGCCATTGACGATGAATCTTATGCCCTGGAAGTGATCAAAGCCCATGCTTCCAGGGTGCCTTTTTTGGACCTCAAAGCCACTTTTACCGATGCGGTTCAGGGCTTGGAATACCTCAAAACGGAATCGGTTCAGCTCGTCTTTCTGGATATTAATATGCCCGACATCTCGGGAATTGATCTGGCGGCACTGGTTCCCAAAGAAACCCTGGTGGTGTTTACGACAGCTTATTCGGATTTTGCCGTGAAAGGCTTCGAACTGGATGCCTTGGACTATTTGCTCAAGCCTTTCAATCTCAGCCGATTTCTCAAGGCCTGCCAAAAAGCCCAGGAATGGATTGATTTACAGCCTAAACAGGAGTCAAGCTTTGTTTTTGTCAAAACCGCCGAAGGTCAAATCCGGGTGGATTTTAACGATTTATTGTATTGCGAAGCACAGGGAAATTACGTCACCTTCCAGCTCCCCGACCAAAAAATCATCAGTCGACTGACCCTTTCCGAAACAGAAAAGCTTCTCCCTTCTTACTTCATTCGCACACACCGGTCCTTTTTGGCCAATAAAAACCGGATATCTAAAGTAGAACGGCATCAGCTGCACCTCAATGGTTATCGGGTACCGGTCAGTTCTTCCTACCTGGATATGGTCATGGAAAAGATAAAAAGCGCGGATTGACTATACCGAAGCTAATCTACCGATGGGTTAAAAGGTGTTTTTAAACTGCTTTCGATACTCCATCGGGGTCTTTTTGATCCGCTCCCGAAAGAGTTTGTTGAAATTGGAAAGCGTAAAAAAGCCGCATTCGTAAGAAATCTCACTGATATTGAGATCTGTTTCATTTAGTAGCTTGCAGGCATGTGAAATCCGGACATCGGTCAGAAAGTCAGAAAACGATTTGTTGACCCGGGATTTGAAAAACCGGGAAAAAGCCGAAACCGACAAGTTGGAAAGTTGGGCAGCTTCCTCCAAACTTACTTTTCCCTGGAAATTCTGCATCACATATTCGTATACCTGACCCATTCGGTCTTTTTCGGACTCCCGGTTGGTATTGATGTAAGCTGAATCCGCGATCATCCGACAATCCAGGGAATCCACCATCAGGTTCAGGATTTTGAGCAGGTGAATCAGGCTTTTAGCACCTTGCATTTCCAGCATTTCGATCATCATTTCCCGGATAATCAGGTTGGTATTTCCCATGACTTCGATTCCTCTGACCGATTTTTGAAGCATCTGGGCAATGCCTTCAAATTCTTCCAACTGAAAAATGGAATCATTCAGGAAATTATCCGGGAAATAGATCACAATCCCATGGGTCACCAGTCCATTGGCCGGGTCATGGTAGGCCTTGTCATTTTTCCAAAGATGCGGAAGGTTTGGACCGGTCAGGACCATATCCCCTTCCCGGAAATTCTGCATGTGATCCCCGATAAACCGGGTTCCCCTCCCCTTCAAAACCGTAAACAGTTGGTATTCGGAGTGAAAATGCCAGTTGACATCAAAATAAGGAGCAATCAGTTCTTTGATGACAAATGCTTTTCCTTCCGGAATCCGGGATTTCTGAAAAGGTGATTTCACTGATTTTTGCTCTTTTTTATACCTGAATAAATTAAATTTGACAAAAAACAGTCATAAAACAAGGTAAAACAGTGAGATTTTATTTGAGTAAAATGAGAATATTAATCCCCAAAAATCAGAGGACCCAAAGTATGACCCACATCAAATTGCTGAGAAGCTTGAGCCTTCTCCTGCTTGGCAGCCTTACCCTACTGGCAAGCTGCGGAAAAAAGAATTCCTTTCTGTCCATGACCGAACCCCGCCGGGTAGAAATCCTGGTGCTTGGCCACGACAGCGAGCATCACAACTCCGAAAAGTTGATGATGTACCTGAGCACTCCCCTTTTCCAAAAGGGAATCAACCTCACCTACACCTCAGATGTCAATGATCTGAACGAGGAAACGCTCTACAATTACGACGGGTTGATGATCTATGCCAATCATGATTCCATCTCTCCTGCTCAGGAAGCAGCGCTGAAGGATTACGTGCAAAGCGGAAAAGCCCTGATTCCGATCCACAGTGCTTCCTATTGCTTCCGCAACTCCGACTGGTACGTGAGTGCTGTTGGCGGTCAGTTTAGCAAGCACGGGGACGGCAGATTCACCGCGACCATCGTGGACAAAACCCATCCGATCATGAACGGGATCGAGGAATTCGAAACCTGGGATGAAACCTATGTCCACACCGCCATCAATCCCGACAAACAGGTTTTGATGGAGCGAGTGGATGCTTCTGGACGTGAGCCCTACACCTGGATCAGAAATGAAGGCGATGGACGCGTGTTTTACACCGCATATGGCCACAACGAAGAAACCTGGAAGCAGCCTGAATTTCAGGAATTGGTGGCAAATGGTATTCTCTGGGCAGTGGGTGACAAAGTCAATGAACTTTTGGCAGCCTATCAGATCCCAACTCCTGAATTCCGGGATGCCGAAATTCCCAACTACGAAAAGCGAGATCCGGCTCCCCGGTTCCAACTTCCGTTGACTCCTGAGCAAAGCATGAAGCTGATTCAGGTTCCTGTAGGATTTGAATTGCAGCTCTTTGCTTCTGAGCCGATGATCATCAATCCGATGGCCATGGCTTGGGATGAGCGTGGCAGACTGTATGTGATCGAGACGGTCGATTATCCAAACGAAGTACGGACCGAAGGCGGAAATGACAAGATCAAAATCCTGGAAGATACCGACGGAGACGGCAAAGCAGATAAAGTAACCGTCTTTGCAGACAACCTGAATATCCCAACTTCCATCATGGCAGTCAACGGTGGTATTTTGATCTCCATGGCTCCTGATTTTGTCTTCCTAAAAGACACCAATGGAGACGATGTCGCGGATGTGCGTGAAGTGGTGATGACAGGCTGGGGCAAAAGCGATACCCACGCAGGACCATCCAACCTGAAATATGGATTTGACAATAAAATCTGGGGTGTTTTGGGTTATTCCGGGTTCAGAGGAGAAGTAAGCGGGGTCAGTCATTCGTTCGGACAAGGCGTTTACCGCTTTGATCCAAGCGGAGAAAACCTCGAATACCTGGGTAATACTTCCAACAACACCTGGGGTCTTGGCTTTACCGAAGATTTCGAAACCTTCATCTCCACAGCCAACGGACAGCACAGTGTGTATTTCGCCATGGCAAACAATTACCTGAAGCGTCCTGTTTTCCAAGGTTCTGCCAATACCGTGCATGGCATTGATTCGCACTACGACATGCCACACTTGACTCCTTTCCTCAGACAGGTGGATTGGTTTGGAAGCTACACCGCTGCGGCCGGACATAATTTCTACACCGCCCGAAGTTTCCCTGAGAAATATTGGAACAAGATTGCCTTTGTGGCCGAACCAACCGGACGGGTACTCCACAATGCAATCATCAATCCTGATGGCTCAGGCTTTAAGGAGAAAAACGGCTTTAACATCCTGGCCAGCTCAGACGAGTGGTTTGCACCTGTTCATGCTGAAGTGGGACCTGACGGAGCCCTTTGGGTTGCCGACTGGTACAATTTCATCATCCAGCACAACCCTACTCCACGGGGTTTTGAAAACGGAGCAGGTAATGCCTACATCAACCCGCTTCGTGACAGCAAGCACGGCAGAATCTACCGAATGGTGTACAAAGGCGGAGAAGACTCCAAAACCTTTGACCTAAAAGATGCCAGTTCAGACGAACTGATCGAGGCGCTGAAGAGCGAAAACATGTTCTGGAGATTGACCGCACAGCGATTGATCGTGGAGACCCAAAACAAGGAAGTACTTCCGGAGCTCTACCAAATTATCGGTGACCAAAGCGTCGATCAGGTAGGCTTGAACGGTCCGGCCATCAACGCACTGTGGGCATTGCAAGGCTTGGGTGAGCTGGGCGGAGAAAATGCCGAAGCGATCCAGGTGGTGGAAAAAGCCCTGAAACATCCTTCAGCGGCAGTCCGCAAAAATGCTTTGCGGGTAATTCCTCGAAAGGAGGCTTCGCTGAAAGCCATCCTGGCGGCCGATCTGATGAATGATCCGGATCTGCATACCCGTAAATATGCCTTCTTGGCTGTGTCGGAAATGCCATTCTCCGAAGATGCGGCCAAAGCGCTTTTGAAAGCAGCTGAAGTGGAAGAAAACGGGAAAGACGCCTACCTGCCTCAGGCAGTTTTTGCAGCGGTGTTATCCCATCCTACGGAGTTTGCCAAGCGGGATTATACCAATGCGCTTCAGGCCTCAGCAGATGCAGAGGTGTCTTTGGCAGACCGAATCAGCCGAAGCCTGGTGGCAGAACAGTATCCTTTGGATCAGCGCAATTCCATTCTTTTCCCGCCTGATGTGGCAGGAAAGGAAATCGCAATCCGCATGATTGTGTCAAAAGGCGATGAGCCGATGGAAGGAGTGCTCGTGGCTCAGGGAAATAACACCAACGGCTACAGCTTGTACATCGTCGGGGATGCGCTGTATTTTGTGGTTGCCCAGGATGAGAAACAAACCATTCTAAGCACCAAAAAAGCCCTGCCGGAAGAGCAGTTTACCATCGATGCGACCTTGGTCGAAGACGGAAGCATGAGCCTCAAGATCAACGGAGAGGAAATCGGCAAAGGGAAAGTGAAAGGACTTTTCCCGGCGGAATTGACCCCTCGTTCGGTCCGCGTGGGTAGAAATGACAGCAGAAATGTGGTCGGCAAATACGAAGGCACCTGGTGGTTCAACGGCAGACTGAGCAACAAGTCCACCCTTGCTTTGAAGAAGCCCGGAGCTGATGTCCAGCTGCTTACAGATGAAGTGAGCACCGCTGCGGCAAATGGCACCACAGTGATCAAATTGGCGGTGATCCCGCACGAAATGAAATACAACAAGGCCACCTTTACCGTGAAGGCGGGTTCCCAGGTGACCATCGATTTCGAAAATCCGGACTTCATGCAGCACAACTTGGTGATCGGTCAAAAAGGATCCATGGAAATCATCGGGAAAGCCGCTGACGAATTGGCCCGCGATCCAA
>CAYONF010000090.1:0-15396 GCA_964405255.1 uncultured Limnohabitans sp.
CTTCTGTCACTCCCGGAAGTGCCAGGCAATGGTTGCGAAAGTACTCGAGGGTCATTGGATTTTGGTTTTTGGAATCGTAATTTAAAGATAAATGAAGTTGTGCCGGTAGAATGAATCGGGTCCTTAGAGGAAGAGACTTCAATTGATGTGAATCTGCAAAAAAGAACCTCCACTCCCACACTTGAAAACAAAATGTATACACGCTGAGGGATGTGAATTGCTTTCAAAACGTCAGTTTCCAGTGGAAATCACAGCTAACCTGCCATGCCCGATAGCCCCCGTCTAGTTGTGAATTGCTTTCAAAACGTTAGTTTCCAGTGGAAATCACAGCTGTTGCGGATCACATCAGCTAGGACGTTTAGTTGTGAATTGCTTTCAAAACGTTAGTTTCCAGTGGAAATCACAGCGCAGGGAGGTTCCGTCCAGTAGCCAGGCTTGTTGTGAATTGCTTTCAAAACGTTAGTTTCCAGTGGAAATCACAGCTGAGAAGCACAACGTCATTGAATGTATATAGTTGTGAATTGCTTTCAAAACGTTAGTTTCCAGTGGAAATCACAGCCAAGGCCTTGATTTGAGGCTGGATATCCATGTTGTGAATTGCTTTCAAATCAGTAGTTTCCAGTGGAAATCACAGCTACTGTAGAAACCTCATTTTTCTCTTCATAGTTGTGAATTGCTTTCAAATCAGTAGTTTCCAGTGGAAATCACAGCTGGCTGAGAATTCTTATCTTAGTTCAGGTTGTTGTGAATTGCTTTCAAATCAGTAGTTTCCAGTGGAAATCACAGCTTCTTGATTCATATTCGAAGATGCTCAGTTGTTGTGAATTGCTTTCAAATCAGTAGTTTCCAGTGGAAATCACAGCGGTCGCAGTGTAGGCACAATGACCTCATCGGTTGTGAATTGCTTTCAAATCAGTAGTTTCCAGTGGAAATCACAGCAGGTTGGAATTCATAAGTCTTTGATTATGAGTTGTGAATTGCTTTCAAATCAGTAGTTTCCAGTGGAAATCACAGCTTTCGGGCTTTATTTCCAGCTTAATCTCCAGTTGTGAATTGCTTTCAAATCAGTAGTTTCCAGTGGAAATCACAGCACTGATTGCGCATACGCTGGCAGTGCGGAAGTTGTGAATTGCTTTCAAATCAGTAGTTTCCAGTGGAAATCACAGCGTTGTATACCGTGGTTCGACTCACATTTAGTTGTGAATTGCTTTCAAATCAGTAGTTTCCAGTGGAAATCACAGCTTTGGCGAAGGATTCCCTTGTTGCGCTGGTGTTGTGAATTGCTTTCAAATCAGTAGTTTCCAGTGGAAATCACAGCTATCGGCTAGATTTTTTAGTGCAGCCGCTGGTTGTGAATTGCTTTCAAATCAGTAGTTTCCAGTGGAAATCACAGCTGTTGCAGTTCAAGCAGTTTCTTTTGTCTGGTTGTGAATTGCTTTCAAATCAGTAGTTTCCAGTGGAAATCACAGCTCCCGGCACGGCGGGCAATCTCAGTGAGCTGTTGTGAATTGCTTTCAAATCAGTAGTTTCCAGTGGAAATCACAGCTCAAGAAAGCATTTAAATTGCCGTGTATGCGTTGTGAATTGCTTTCAAATCAGTAGTTTCCAGTGGAAATCACAGCTTTTCCACCGTCGCCAAGTCGTAAACGGTCGTTGTGAATTGCTTTCAAATCAGTAGTTTCCAGTGGAAATCACAGCAAACTTTTCACAAAATCCCTTGACAAGAGGGTTGTGAATTGCTTTCAAATCAGTAGTTTCCGGTGGAAATCACAGCCAGGAGCGAGCAAGGGAGCGAAGCGTAACAGTTGTGAATTGCTTTCAAATCAGTAGTTTCCAGTGGAAATCACAGCCTTCTGAAGATTTTTGCTAGAGGTCTCAGCGTTGTGAATTGCTTTCAAATCAGTAGTTTCCAGTGGAAATCACAGCACATTAACCTGAATTCTTTTTGTCTATCATGTTGTGAATTGCTTTCAAATCAGTAGTTTCCAGTGGAAATCACAGCAGAACTTCAGATAAAGCAATAGATAGACTGTTGTGAATTGCTTTCAAATCAGTAGTTTCCAGTGGAAATCACAGCTCTCATGGTGTTGTTGCGTTAGATTGTTGTGTTGTGAATTGCTTTCAAATCAGTAGTTTCCAGTGAAAATCACAGCGCCGACCTGATCAAGACGGTATGTAGTGTAGTTGTGAATTGCTTTCAAATCAGTAGTTTCCAGTGGAAATCACAGCCAACCTTTTTTTTCACTCCTATCTTCTCCAGTTGTGAATTGCTTTCAAATCAGTAGTTTCCAGTGGAAATCACAGCTAATCGCATCTGAAGTAAATTCCTGAAGCAGTTGTGAATTGCTTTCAAATCAGTAGTTTCCAGTGGAAATCACAGCGACTTGGATCATTTTGACATTATTCGTCTAGTTGTGAATTGCTTTCAAATCAGTAGTTTCCAGTGGAAATCACAGCTCGGAGTCTGCCGGGACAGTTTCCGTTGTGTTGTGAATTGCTTTCAAATCAGTAGTTTCCAGTGGAAATCACAGCGTAAGACCTTGCTTAGAAAGTTGAGCCTCCGTTGTGAATTGCTTTCAAATCAGTAGTTTCCAGTGGAAATCACAGCGAACGCGATCCACCTTAACGGAATTAAAGAGTTGTGAATTGCTTTCAAATCAGTAGTTTCCAGTGGAAATCACAGCATCCTGAGTTTGAGTTACTCGAATGAATGAGTTGTGAATTGCTTTCAAATCAGTAGTTTCCAGTGGAAATCACAGCGGAAGCCCCTGAGCGTTCAATATCAATGCTGTTGTGAATTGCTTTCAAATCAGTAGTTTCCAGTGGAAATCACAGCGCGTGTTGAAATGTGGCAACTTTGGTGATGGTTGTGAATTGCTTTCAAATCAGTAGTTTCCAGTGGAAATCACAGCGGAGGAGTACTACCAATTCAACTTAAAGCGGTTGTGAATTGCTTTCAAATCAGTAGTTTCCAGTGGAAATCACAGCTAGCCACAGTTTAAGTACTTCGCTATACATGTTGTGAATTGCTTTCAAATCAGTAGTTTCCAGTGGAAATCACAGCCTTTACAGGTAATGAGATTAGGCCATTGGTGTTGTGAATTGCTTTCAAATCAGTAGTTTCCAGTGGAAATCACAGCCTTTTTTCACTTCCTTAATGGTCATGATTCGTTGTGAATTGCTTTCAAATCAGTAGTTTCCAGTGGAAATCACAGCTTTTGTTTGAAGTGAAAAATATATACCTAGTTGTGAATTGCTTTCAAATCAGTAGTTTCCAGTGGAAATCACAGCTATATAGATAGTTTTCACGGCAGCGGACAGTTGTGAATTGCTTTCAAATCAGTAGTTTCCAGTGGAAATCACAGCCATCATCCGATTTACAACACAGGTGGTTATGTTGTGAATTGCTTTCAAATCAGTAGTTTCCAGTGGAAATCACAGCATCTCTAGGAGATAGTCGCCATTGGCTCCCGTTGTGAATTGCTTTCAAATCAGTAGTTTCCAGTGGAAATCACAGCATACCCCACGCTAAGTGGCTGGTATGCTGTTTTTTATGCTAAAAAATAGAAAGAAAAAAATACCCTGATTTGGAAACAGATTGATAAAGACAAGGCAGGTTTTAAAAACCTGCCTTGTCTAATTAAACCTCAAAAAAGCTCCAATTGCTGCGCCGGAGCTTCCTTTTCCGCGACTTTTCTTCCGTAAAAAAGCTCCATCATCCCAAACTGCTTATCCGTAATTTGCATAATTCCGATTTTTCCCTTTTCCGGCAGAATAGTTCTTACCCTTTTGGTATGGACGTCGGCATTCTCCCGACTGGCACAAAAGCGCATATAGATCGAAAACTGAAACATCGCAAATCCATCATCCAGCAAATTTTTCCGAAACTTGCTCGCTATTGACCTCTCCTTTTTAGTTTCGGTCGGAAGGTCAAAAAACACTAACACCCACAAACTCCGATAGGCGTTAAGTCTTGAGTAATAGCTTTCATTCATATTCGGGATAAATGATCTTTCGACTGATTCCTGCAAAGCACTCAAAGAGCGAATTGGTCGTGCGACTGGCCGCCACCATCAGTGGGCTTTTCTGTCCGTCTATTCGCACATCCAAAGCGGGAATACTCAACAAT
Organism: uncultured Limnohabitans sp.; assembly: GCA_964405255.1. Taxonomy (GTDB): domain Bacteria; phylum Bacteroidota; class Bacteroidia; order Cytophagales; family Cyclobacteriaceae; genus Algoriphagus. The sequence continues at coordinate 4,130 of CAYONF010000090.1, forward strand.
TCCTTTTTCATATCAGGAGTCAACTCACTTAGGTCATCCTCCTGATCCACCAAATGACAAACTACCAAATCCACATAAGGCCGGTAAGGCTCCATAATATCGTCCGCCAGACAGTACGCATTGTATTTATTCCGATGCCAAATCCCCAGTCCGGGAAACATTCCGGAAGATACCAAAGCCCTTGCGATTACAGCTCTCAAAATGGCATAGCCGTAATTCAACAAGTTATTGGGTGGAAGTCCGGCTTGCTCTCTGTTGAACTCCGGGATATCAAAAAGACTCTGCCAATAAATGGCGGCTGCCTGAGCTTCATGATTGCCGGCATCTCCTGAACTTACATTTTTCGCCAGGTAATTCATCCGTGGCGAATCCATCCCCCTTTCCCTAAGATGTGCAGCCTGATTTTGGATTTTGGCAGCTACGGTCTGCTGCCAAAGATTCTTTTTTAGCGGTTGGGATGCCTCGATCTGGTAACGAATTCGTTCGGTTTGCTCAGAGTGCCCATGCATCGGGAGCAGCAAGCCCTCCGGCATGTGTTGTGCATTACAGGTGACAATACTGACTTTTTTTTCAGTAAGCTTGGAAATGAGTCCATGAGTGATGGTCACCTGTTGATTTTCAATCACAATCATTCCCAAATCCTCAATAGGAACAGTCCGATCCGGCTTATCGGGTTCAGGAAATGAAATCTGCAATTGCTCATTTTTGGTACTGAGATAGGCCGGATTGCCAAAAAACAGGGTGCGTTTGATCATACCTTCGATAATTTACAAAATAAGAAGACCTGCCAAGTCTGGCTTGACTCCAACGTGCAAATGAAAATGATTAGGCATCAGGCAATAGGCAAAGTACCTATTACATCTCCGAGATATTAAGCGCATTTCCGGAGGAAAAAGCTATAGTTTTCGTCCTCTCGGAAAAAATTCTCAGATCCGTTGGGGTGGTTGTAGATATGGTAAGACTGGCTTGGACCCATTAGAAATAGTATAAGTCAGTATTCTCCAACTTTTACAATTTCACCTAAATGGTTGATGCGGACTTTTATAATTTCTCCTAAAGGCCCCAAACTCTTTATCTGTTGGTAGGTAATGCCTTGCAATTCCTTCCTATCTTCAACAGATGTTTCAAGATGATTTCTGAATTTAAAATCTCTGACAGTGTTATTTCCATATTTTACAACGGAAATAGTTTGAACTCTAAACAAATTGGGACTTATAATCTTAGAATTCTTCGGGTTCAATAAATCAATATCCTTTGGATCAAAACCTAATGCTTTATTTGGGAAAACAAAATATTCATTTTGCTTCATTGTAAATTGAAACTTCCAACCCAAATGACTATTTAAACTTTTATCAACCACAGGCAATCCTTGATTGACTTTCTCCAAAGCTTCAAAGAAAGAGACTACATTTTCCAACAACTCACCATTTTCATTTTTGTATATAGCCACATGATGATTGTTTCCCGTACTCACAAAGTCAACAGGAATCTTCTTCCCTTCCGAATTTAAAATTTCATTCCCAAAGTGGTCTTTTTTAAAGTGTAATGCTTCGGCATTTTTCACTCCACTAATGGTTACCCGCTTTATGGAAATCCCTTTCTCTCTATTTAGCCAAATGGGGTTTTTATCCAAATCAGAAAAGGCTTTTTTAGGGTCGCGCCCAAACTCTCTAAAACGACTTAACAAAATTCTCTTTGCTCCCTGATCTATCACTTTTTCAATTGACTTCTCATCCTTGAAATTATCTGGAGTTAGGTCCTTTCTGATAGAGTAATCTTCTTCCAACCAAACCAATTTCACTTTCTCCGGAAGCACTTCTGTCATTTCTTTATTCAAGTAGATCGGTTTTTTTGCGAGCGCATTTTTCCCACCAAAAGCCTTCACTGGATCGTTCCCGTTTTCTGACAATCGTTGCAGAAGGGCATGTTTGTGCAGCGGATTGGCAACCTTTCCGATTGTCTCCAAATCGAATTTTGTCCCAATTTTCTCCTCTTTGCTTTCGTAGTAGCGATACTTACTATATACAGTCTCCTTATGCAATTGGCCTCTTGGCGTGAGTTCAATTTTCACCAATTCGCCTGTTTTTGATTTGGTTTTATTTTTGTTTTTGGTAACGACTTTGTTTTTGGATTTATGGGAAACCAAAACGTTCTCTAAATGCTCTTTTGCAACCTGGCGGAAATTTGGGATGGGCAAGTTAAAAACACGCCTTTTATTACCCATTTCATCCGTAAGGATGTGGGTTTCTTTGGCTTCAATCCCAAGGATATTTCCGTACAACTTATTCTTCTCATTCCTCCGCGCATTTAGGTTGTTCAGATATTGAATATGGCTGTGCTTGGTAAAAGCAATAGTCAACGCATCCATTGCATGATGGCGGTGATCGTTCCTCTTACTCCAATCTTTAATACGTTCCTTGAAAGTACCGTCTTTCTTTTCGACCATTTCGGTCAAACCCAATTTTTTGAATTTGTCAAAATTCAACTCCTGCATGATATTGATCAAATCCCAATCCTCACGTAACCTATCAGTTACACTTCCTGTTGTGGTGATAACTGATCGGGTAATTTCATACAGCATATTTTTCGCCTTCTTTGCGATGTATTGACTATCCCGCAAATCGCGTTCGATAAATCCGTCGCCGATTTCAGATTCTTTTTTGAGAAGTTTTTGGTATTTGGCTTTTGAGACACCTTCCTCCTTGTTTTTCTTACCCAAGTCAAAAAGACTCGCTACCCTAATCTCAAATTCCTCGAGTGATTTAGCTCCATATTTCCCATCGATATAATCGTATGCGGTTTTATTCCCTTTGTCGAGATTGTCTTTCCTAAAAACTACAGTTTTGTTGGAAAAGCTATCGTCAAACAATTTTGCCTGAGGAATAATATGATCAATGTCAATCTGTTTACTGAATAGTATTTCTCTAGGGATATAGGTATTTGTATATAAATCCTTGTACCCATTATTTCTTAATTCTTCATACAATCTATACCGTATGATATCATTCCTGCTTGGGTTTTTTACTCCAAACTCAGTTTGTAATAGCTTAAATATCTTTTCGTTAGCCACTTTAGCTGCATTGATATTCGTGGTCATCTCCGCACGCTCTTTGGCATTTTTCTTTAATTCACGAGCAAGCTCAATCCGGATTTCGTCAAACTTAAAGTACTCAACAATATTCCCATTGTCGTCTCTTTTGCTGTTTTTCTCAATCAGGGCATTAACTACATTGACTAGCTGATTCAGAATCTTCTCTACCACAGGATTCCGTAAGCTGTTCTTTTTGAGCAATTCCAACTTGTCCTTCAAAGGACGATTGGCTATTTCCTCTCTAGTCAACGAAGATGCAGAATGTCTGTACCCTGCTAATTCACAGGCTGTACTATAATTATTCTCTTTGATGTATGGATATATTTTTCGAATTGCCTTACTACTTAGGTTTCCATAATCATCTGAGAGAGACACATTGGCAAGAATCCGACTATGTTCCCTTTTGAAGCCAAATTTCTTTTCCAACAAATCATAAAGTTTTTCATTTCCGCTTGCGGAGTCATCTCCCTCATAGGAATATAACAAGTGCCAAAGCTGATAGGATGCTTGCTGCTCAAATGCTTTACCATCTAATTCTGGATTAAAGTCTAAGATGGCCGTGTTGATTTTCAAGGTTTCAAAAATCTGATTGACCATTAATTTTATTTCAGAGGCGGGAACCTGAAGGTCATCCAATTCAACTTCATCTTTATTTAACTTTACCTTCAATAAATCCTTGACATCGTAGCCCTCGATATCCAATATTCTTAGATAGGCTTCGTACAGCGCTTTGTTTGTTCGATTGCCCTCTAACACACTATAATTCAGCTCCCAATCCTGAGTTTTGTACCCCAACAGCTCGATCCCAGCCTTAGCAGACAGATTTCCTTTCAAGTTCAATTCTTCAAAAAGTTGCTTCTTTGCTACCGAGTCGAAGGCTAAAATTTCCTTTTCCTCTTCAAACAGATTTTCTTGCGTTTCATTTTTAGCAATCCTCTTTTTACTTCCCCTTTTCTTTATTAAAACATTGTGCAGCACTTGCCAGATCTTGAACTCCTGAAACAAGGGAGAAGATTTCGGAGCGACTTTCAGTCCGATGGTTTTCTTGTTTCCATTTTCCAGCTTCACTTCTTTACTTTCAAATTCACAGAAGCTTACCAGTCCTTTTTGCGATTTCAGTTTACGCTGATAAAAAATGATTATATCTCTAATTTCGATTTTCAGATCGTCTGTTAATTCAACGTGATGCTTTTTCTGTTCGTCCCAAATCTTTTCAAACTCATCCAGGTAATCCTGACGATAAAAAACTTGGCTCTTCAGCCGAGTATGGGGATTTTTGACCAGTTGTTTAAAAAGGTATTGCCCGACTGTTTCTTTGTTAAAATACAATTCCTTACTTCTGTCTGAAATCGCTCCCAAGTAGCCACTTGAATTATTGAGGTTGCTGTTTATTTCTGTTACTACATACGCTACTTCTTCCTTCTCCAATTGTATAGAGATGGCATCGTTTCTCCACTTATACGCTTGAATCTTTTTTTCCTCCCTTGTCCCTTTATTTTCCGCCGTATTAAACTTGAATTTCCCCCAGAAAGAGGCCGAGGTTGCTCTTTGCCCCTTTCCTTCCAGCTCTTTTTTAAATTCATCAGTAAAAATCTCTGGATAGAATTGCTTTTGAAAATCCCATACCTTATCCAGTTCTGCCTGCAAATCCGAACGATAAAAATCAGGAAGATGCTTTTTACCTTCTTTCAATAACTGAAAGGCCAACTGCCCAGGAGTAAGGTTTTCTTCATAAAGCCTTCTAGCAACCTCCATTCCATCGATAACCTGCCCCTCATCTTCGTTCTTTGCTTTACGGCTACTTTTGTAGCCACGCTTCTTGTTAATTAACAATAGGACTCTTGCCAGATCCTCTTTTTCCACTCTCTCAACAGCGGATTTAGCCCTCAGGCACCAGGTAGAATGAGTTGTCATTTTCCCATCTTCTGCAAGTTTGGTTTCCCTTGTAATTATATTAGCCTTGGACAAAGCATGGATCAGGTTGGCTCTTCTTAGTTGGTACCGATCAAGATTTCTCCTTGCCCCCCGCTTCAACGTTCGATCAGCATTCACCGAAACAGGTTTTCCTTTTTCGAAATTTGTCTGTTCGTCGGTTGTTAGTGGATTAACTCGGACACCTATTTGTTTGATTTCAGATCTTGAAGGATCTTCATCTTCGATGACATGGGCGAAGCCAATTGATGTAGTTCCCAAGTCTAATCCAAGAATATTTTTCATTTGCATTTATTTAAAAATTTCTTTTATCTTTAAATCGAAAGCAATTCACAATAAGGATTATTCCGTTGTGTAAACATTAAGTTGCCCTCGACTTTGACGGGGGCTTTTTCTTTTTTCACCCCCTATATCCATCCTCCACCTCATCTGCTGCCTAGTCATTTAAACTCGCGTTGGCTCCATGACCCCTCACGATCAATTTCGTCCAGATGCCAATCCCAAATTCATAAAGAGAGTACTTGGCGATTACCATTAAAGTGAGTCTTGCCCTTACATTGTGCAGGTTGGCCAAAAGGATCTTTTCATAGGCTGGCAAGTTGCCGAGAAAATACCTATCCCACTCCGCTCCCTAAGCACAGCAGTCATACCGGTGATTGGGAAAACGCTTCAATTTTACCTGATCTCAGACTCTGATTACCTTAATGCATCTGCGCAAGCCTAGTATTGCCCTCCCCTCAGGAAGTTGTCGTATATCTTGATAGGTTTCGCCACCAGTTGGGTAATCAAATCGGGCCTAAGTGACACACCGGGAATGATTAGGGAAATGCTTCCTAAACCCATGGTTTTGAGAAACTCCTTTCTGCCTGTTACCAAATCTCTTTTTCTTGCCATTCCAATTCCAATTTCCTTGGACAATCCGTTTGTTCCTGGAAATCAGAGTATATCCCAGCCAGAAATACCCAAAGGCAATATATCATTTGGCAACTTGATAAAAATACCCAGTACTGGGTATTTTTAGTCAATCTCCGACAATTTTCGACTGAAATTAATCTGCGTGGACGTCAAAACCTTTTTATAAGTCGATGATAAGTTGAAAAAGGCCATGGATTAATTCGATCCTCGAACCCAAAAAACAAAAAAGCCTTTCCGGCTTTCGGAAAGGCTCTTAAAACAAAATGGCCAACTTCTACTTCTCTAAAATCTTCTTCAAGATCTCCAACTTCTCCCGCTCCGATTCCAACAATCGTTCGTAAAGTTTTTTGTTCTCTTCCAGTGCTTCAACCCATTTTTCGAATGGATTAATATTAAAAGTCGGGTAATAATTGTACCCATTTGATTGATCATTAAAAGTATTTGAAATGATATTCACAACCTGCTCTTCATCAAAACTCTTAATCGCCTCGGCAGGCACTTTTAAGATCTCCGCCACCTGACGAATCAGGTTCTCTTCCACTTCTTCCTTTTGCTCCAGCAGACTGATTTTCTTCTGGGACCAGTCCTCCCCCAGCTCAAAGGCCAAGGCCTCCTGCTTGATGCCCATCATCTCCCGGAATCGCTTGATGTTTCTGCCATGGTGGATCTTGTCGCTCATAGATGAAGTGTTTAGAAAGGGAAATTAAGAATTTCTACCGAATTGACTAAACTAAGATATTCTGGTGGATGGAGTTATACAAGTACATTCTCACCAATCGGGACATTTGCTGTCTCTAATTCTTCTACCTCAACGAGAGTTGGGAAGTTCGAAGGGTCCTCGCCCCCTGTCAAATTGAGCGATGTCGAAGTGAGGGACTGACACAATTTGGCTGTCCTAAAGTAAAATCCGTCATTAGTTGGAGTTCTCTAGAGAGACGAAGCAATCTCCAGAGTGGATATAGGGTTTACCCAATTCAATCCGTCGATAAAATACTGCAGCGATGCCGTTTCCCCAGCCTAGCAAAAAACACCGATCGGATAGTCGCGGTGGGCCGACGCAGCAGCGGGCCAGCGTCCGGCATAGTGCGGTGGGAGCTTTGCTGCGTCTTGATTTTTTGCTGACTTTTTTATCAAGAAAAAAGTCACAGTGAAAAGATCGACAAAGGTTTGTCAGAAAGGTTGATAGATCAAATTTCAACCCTGATGTAACTGTCCATTTTTAAGAATAATTTATCCCCAACCCATTCTAAGCTATTCCTTTCCAGAATACCCTATCCCATTGAAGATCATCAATTTGGACGCACAATCCCTTCGAAAGGAGAGATCAACCGCACCAAACTGATCGAACAATGGAAAATACTTTTAGCACCTGCCGCAAGGCCTTCCGATGCAAAAATCAATACGAGGCCTTTGTCAATTTAAACTATGTCCTCAAAAGTGTAGCCGACGTTCCTTATTGGCTTGAAAAAACCGAAGAGATACAACGGGCTGTATTTGACCACCACATTGATTTTGAAAAGACGTCATCCAATGCACTAATTTACTATGGTCAGCTTTTCCTTAAAGTCATCTACGCAGGTATCCACCTAAAGGAATTTCCTCCAATAGAAAAGAAGACGCTTGATTGGGGCCATCTAGCCGACTCTTGGATTCAGAGCCGGTGCAAAAAAGAATCCGAAACCCTCCTTCCCCTGCAAATCCTCCAGTACGGCCCAAAAAATCTAAGCCAGGAAGAAATCCTCGACCCTTCGGCATTTATCAAAGCATTTTACCAAAAGCAATCCCTAAAGAAATGGATCAAACGCTGGAATCAGTTGCAAGAGATGGCTTTCTATAGCGAATCCATTTTTGAGGGAGACGAAGGGGAATACTTGGAGGACTTTACCTATCTCAAAAAGCTGCTCGAAGCCAGCTATCTGATTCTTGTTCGCTACTCTCCCTTTTAACCCCCCAATCCCATGCAAGTCAAAATCTCAAGAACCGATCAAGACCGGGCAGAACACTTCAGAAACTTTCTGCAACTGCTGGTCGAAAAATTCCAGCCCACCCGTATCATCTCCTTTGGAAGCCAGACTCTCAAAAATGAGATCTCAGGATGCTTTGCCAGCAAGCAGGTCATTCACCAGCACCATTGCCTACTGATATGTACCGAGTCCTCCGCCCGCATCGAGTATGAGGTGCAGGACTTTGCCAATACCCATTACCACAATGGGCAGGTCACCATCCTATGTCATGGAGAAGCTACCGTCCAAGAAGGAATCGAATCCAACAACCGTTTCTTTGCCACAGTACTGGCTCATGGAAAGCCACTCTACACCAAAGACGGTTTCTTTGATCTAGAATTCAAACCCTCCCTCGACCCAGCTAAGACACTAGCGAAAGCGGAAAAGCATTTTTTCCACCGAACAGACTTGGCCAGAGGATTTTTGGAATCAGCACATGCCAGTCTCCAAAAGGGACAATATAACGTCGCCACCTTCCTCTTGCATCAGGCCGTGGAGCAGTCCTGTATTCTTCTGATCCGTGTACATATCGACTACCGCTCCGAATTTCACAACCTCCACAGGCTGTTGGGTCTAACCCGGTGTTTTTCTGACACTCCTGTCGAACTGATGATCGGAGATCGACCCGCTGACAAAAAGCTGTTCAGCCTCCTCACCAGCAGCTATGGGCAGGCCCGGTATGCGCCAGACTTTCAGGTGGCGCAAAAAGATGCTGAAGAACTCTACCATAAAGCCTCCGCCCTCTTTGAGTTGACCAAGACCATGTGCGCCAACAAGATGGAAGCTATGGCGGCTGAGGTCCCCACTTTTAACCTCCGAACTGAAAACGACTGAAGCCATGACCAAAGCAAGCCAAGCTCCCGACACAAAAAACTTCTATCGCCTGCCCTGTGAAAAAGGCACCTTTAAGCTGACCGAGCAAACTCTCAATCTACACTCTGAATTCAGAAAACCGCATTACTTTTATAAAATCAAGGTTCGAAATATCCATTTCCGAAATGAGATCCTCACGCTGGGGGTCAAGCTGGAGGATGAGTCAGAAAAACTGATTTACTTGAAAGTCACGCAACACGAGCTGCTGGTTTGTTGCAATGTGGATACGGAACCGGGCTATCTTAGTCGCTATGCCTATTTTGGACTTCTCTCTCTCCTTGATTTTAGAGGCAGTAGAAGCTTTTCGGGCTATTATTGGCCAGATTTCTTTGATCCCAAGACCGGCAAAAGCAAATTCCTCAAGATTTACAATGACCGCCAGGGTTTGGATATCGAGGTAAGACCCCGGTATCCCCATTTTTACAGACCCGGAGATCAATTGATCGAATGGTACAGAGGATCAGAAAAGCTGGAATGGAAACTGCCCGAACCGCTTTTGCCGGAACAACTCCCTTCTTCTGATATTGCTATTGGATATTTTGTTGCTGATGTTCAGTTGTCCTCGATTCACTCCAATCACTACCCCTTTCTCGTTCCCTTTCTCGGTATTCTAACCAAGGATAGGCAACGAATTAAATCCTATTCCTCAATCTTGCTCAGAGAGAATGATCTCCACTCTATAGAAATTACTCCCACTCAACAAAAGCTCAATGCCATCTGCTTCAGCATGCGCAAACTGGCACCGGTTGAATCAAAAAATTGGTGGAGACATTTCTCTCTTAATGCAGAGGAAAAGGAAAACGGAAGCCAGTTGATGGAGCTTTGGCATGAGGCAAAGCCTCTTATCCTGTCCCAAAAATATTTCAGCTATTACAATACCCACGGTCTTGTATATCTACCAAGAAGGCCGTCACGAAATTGGGTTCGCGCTTGTGCTATACGGAAGGAATCACCAAAACTGGTCATCCTACGAATTGACAAAGGAGAATATTTTCTTTTGGAACTTAGGTTTAGCGTAAACAGAAAACTTCACATCCCTGAGAAATCAGACATTGCCTTTTTCATTTGTGGATCAACAAATCCAAAAAACCTTTATTTGCTGGATAGATTTACCGACTATCAGCTCGTCTCGTTTTTTGCACAGTATCGATACAAAATAGCCGTGTTAAAATGCCACTATAGGGATGCACTTAAGGACTTTGTCGAGACATTGGCCGCCGGATACGAAGTTGTTGAAGACTAATGAATTCCTCATCTCAGAGTGGAAGCTTCCTGCACGTTTCAGCCAAACAGAGGTTCGAGTAGGTACATTATTAACCAACCTATGACCAATCTAAAATCAATTTAAAATCATTTATAAAATTATTCCATAATGGTTATTTAATAGTTTGAAAAAGTTTTTTTGTAAATTTTAGAAAAATTTATTTTTCAGTTATTACTTAGTTTGATTACATTCTGCTGAAAATCAAATAGTAAGCATATGGCAAGGATCACTAACTCAATACTAGAGGGGCTGTCTGGAAGCGTTGGGGACCTAGTCTTCTACAAAGTAGGCGGAAAAACTTACAGTCGAAGGAAACCCGGAAAGCAAAGTAATGCTACAAAAGCCAAAACATCTCCCTCCAAACGTCGCTCCCAATCGGTGATGAATCAGACTCATGCTTTCCTAAGAAATATCGCCCATATCCTCCGGTTTGGCTACCAAACCCATACTGATGGCGCAAGCAGGCCCTACCATGCAGCGGTGTCATACACTTCCAAAAATTGCTTCAAGGAGGAAGGGAAATCAAAAGTATTGGATATCAGTTTGGTAAAAGTAAGTCTGGGAAGTCTCATGGGACCACAGGACCCCAAGGCAGTCCGTGTAGAGGGCGGGGTGGAGTTCAGCTGGACTGATAATTCTGGGCAAGGCTCAGCAAAAGAGTCAGATAGGTCTTTCATAGTTTTGCATGGCACAGAAAAAAATGGATCGGAATGGGAGTTTTTAGGAAGTTCTAGATCGATTGGAAAACACAAACTTCTCTTTAAAAACATCCATTCAAGTACAAAGTGGCATGCCTGGATTGCTTTTAGCCAGGAAAATCCATGGACTAAAAAAAGGACACTATCCGATTCTGTGTATTTGGGAATTGTATAATTGGAATCACTTGTATTCTCCCCCTTTGAAATATTAACCTTATTAATCTGGGTGAATTCCGACGATTTAATTTAGCCTAGCATTGAAAAAAACGGCATCAGGAGTACTAAAAACAAAAATTTGAGAAAACAATAATCTAAATGATGCTTTTATTAGAATCACTTTTTTATCTAATTAAAAAAAATCGCTTATGGCACTTGACAGCTACCTCGTAGTAAAAGGACAAAACTAGGGGCATATCAAAGGAGGATGTATCCAAAGATACAAGGAGGGCTGGATAAAGATTGTCGCCTACAATCACGAAATCATTCCCCCC
>CAYONF010000091.1:0-15246 GCA_964405255.1 uncultured Limnohabitans sp.
CCAAAAGTGGCTTTTGCAACGAATTTTTTGCAGCCTCACTCGGTGATCCGAATTTTTTCTCTTATTCCCCAAACCAGCAACGAATAGAAGCAATACAGTTCTCCACAGGAAAACTTTTCGGAAGATTTAATCTGAGTATCAATCACTTTTTGAATGTGGTCGTCCCAAAAGGTTCTGCCGGGAAAACCATTTTAAACGGGCAGAATGTCGGAAGCCAATTCAAACCCGTACCCGGTAATAAATTCGAATATGCCCAAATCCAGATTCCTGAAGGGGTGAACAGCCTCACCAACCCGGAGGGGTTCATTGCCTATGCCTATGGTTCCGGCCAAATCGAGTCATACGGATTTGCCGTGGGCACAGGGATAGAAAATATCCAATACGAAGCGGATTCAAAGTATGCCTTTGAAGTAGAAGGGGAAAAAGTTGCCTGCTTGGGGGAGGAGGGGACTTGGAAGATTTTGCCGGAAAACAAAAACTTTTCGGAGTTTACCTGGTCTTTTGGAGACAATACGGCTGTCAGAGAAGGACAGGAGGTTTCTCATGTTTTTGAAAAACCGGGCAAATACTTGGTGAGTATTTTGGCTTCTACCGGGTCGGGAAGGTGTGATGAGGAGGAGACCTTTCGATTCGAAGTGGAGGTCAAAGCCATCGAAGCAGAATTGATTGGTCCCGAATCGGTCTGTCCCCTGATTGATGAATTCACCTACACACTCGAAGACACGCTGAACGTGAAAAGAGTCGAATGGAAAATCAGCGGTGGAACCATCCTGGAAGAATCCCTGACTTCAGTCAAGGTAAAGTGGGGAGCCCCAAATCCCAATGCAAGTCTCACCGCTTTGCCGTTCACGGATCAGGGCTGTCCGGGAAAGCCTTTAGAGCTGAAGGTCACCATCACCGAAACCATTGAACCAACGCTCCCCAAGGGCGATTCCGGGATTTGCGGGACAGCAAATTCATTGACCTATTCCGTCCCATTTCTTACTTCAGGCAGGGTTTACACCTGGTTTGTGACAGGAGGAACTTTGATCTCCGGACAGAATTCACCCGAGGTGGAAATTCGTTGGGATCTCAATTCGCCTGCGAAAACAGTCTTTTTCGAAGAAACCAGTACAGTTAATGGAGCCTGTGCCGGGACCTCTGATGTTTTGGAAGTCAAAGTCTATCCCGAATTCAAGGTCAATCCTGCAGATATCCTAAGGCCGGCTTGTCCAGGTGAAAAGAACGGAAGCATCAGACTGAATCTGAGCGGAGGATCCGGCAGCTACGAATACCGATGGGCTCATGATCTGAGTCTTAAAACTGCATTTGCCGAAGGATTGGGAAGTGGGATTTACGAAGTGACAGTTTCGGACGCCTCAGGATGCGCAGAGGAGGTTTTAAGGTTTGAATTGGAAGAACCGCAGGAATTGCGGGTAATTGATCCCGTTGTAGCCGTTCCTAATACCTGTTTTGGCGAAGCCGATGGAGCATTTATTCTGAAGCCAATCGGTGGAAATCCGCCGTTTTCAGTTCTTGGATTTGAATCGGTTTGGGACGGGATTGAACTGAAAGTCCTGGGTGTGGCACCCGGAGAATATAAGTTGGTCGTGTTGGACAGCAGGGGATGCAGTATGGAAGTTCCGGCAGTTTTGGAAGGTCCCGATCAGATTTCGGTTTTGGCAAAAGTAGGGAATCCGGGATGTGAGGGAAGTTTGGACGGGGAGTTGGAATTGGAGATTGCCGGGGGTATCGGGCCCTATGAAGTTCAGTGGGCTACAGGTCAGACCGGTGCACGGATTACTGAATTACCCTATGGAGAATTTCCGTACACGGTCACCGATTCCAGGGGCTGTGTGTTGAGTGGTGTGGCAGTGGTCAATCAGGCAAGTCCGGAGGTCAGGATGCCGACCGGTTTTGATCCGAGAGATGGGGCTTATGGTCCGGTTTCCAATTGCACGATTTCCTACCAATTGACTATTTGGGATCGATGGGGAGGGTTGATTTATTCGGGATCCGATGGTTGGGATGGTCGAGTGCGGGGAAGTGAAGCTCCTGTGAGCACCTACACCTATCTGATCCGGTATTCTTACCTATTGGAAGGTAAGGAAACCACACAGGAGCAAAAAGGGATTTTTACCCTTATTCGCTAAATTTTTATCCCTTGAAATGGAAGGAATTGAATAGTTTTGCCTTGAATTTATTTTTGGACTCAGATGAAGAAGATTTTGATAACCGGCGGAGCCGGATACATCGGTTCACATACCGCGGTAGAACTGTGGAATGCGGGCATGGAACCCATCATTTTGGATGATTTGTCCAATTCCGACGCCAAAGTTTTGGATCGCCTGGAAGAAATTACCGGTCACCGATTCCGATTTTATAAAGGTGATTGTTCTGACAAATCCCTGTTGGAAAAAATAGCAAGTGAACACCAAATCATGGGTGTAATCCACTTTGCAGCGTTTAAAGCTGTGGGAGAAAGTACCGCGCAACCTTTGAAATACTACAAAAACAACGTAGGTTCTTTGGTGGTCCTGTTGGAGTTTATGCAGGAGCAGGGAATCAAAGATTTGGTGTTTTCCTCTTCCTGTACCGTTTATGGTCAGCCGGAAGTATTGCCTGTGACCGAATCTACGCCCAGACAGGAGGCCGAGAGTCCCTATGGAAACACGAAAAAAATCTGTGAAGACATTTTGGTGGATTTTGTGAAAAGCAAACCGGGCATCCGGGTGGTAGCACTCCGTTATTTCAATCCGGTTGGAGCTCATCCGAGTGCTAAAATAGGGGAATTGCCTTTGGGAGTTCCAGCCAATTTAGTACCCTTTGTTACTCAAGTTGCTGCCGGAATCCGAGAGAAACTCACCGTTTATGGGAATGATTATGATACAGTTGACGGCAGCTGTGTGAGAGATTATATCCATGTAGTCGATGTGGCAGATGCGCATGTTAAAGCCTTGGCCTATCTCAATGCCCAGAGTAATGATTTCTACGATGTTTTCAATGTGGGTACAGGAAACGGTAACACCGTATTGGAAGTCATTCATGCTTTTGAAAAGGTAAATGGACTAAAGCTGAACTATGTCATCGGTCCCCGAAGACCAGGTGATGTGGAGAAAACCTGGGCAGATACGACCAAAATCAATCAGGTGCTTGGCTGGTATCCCAAGTTTTCCCTGGAAGACTCCATGCGGGACAGTTGGAGATGGCAGAAAGGATTGAAATAAAGAAAGCGGGTGATGGCCCGCTTTTTTTAGCTCTTTATAGAGGCAAGTTTTTGAATTGATGGTCATCTAATTAGGATTAGGTAGTCATAATCAGAATCAGGATAAGCGTAAGAATTCCAATTCCTGTAGTTATTCGTCCCAAATTTTTTGATTTGGTCCAGCCAGCCAACGAGATCATGGCAATCAGGGAGAAAATCCCCAAGAAGAAGGAAATGGTACCGATGGTCCTGGGTAGTACCAATTCACCCGGAAGGAATTGGAAAGGATAGCCATCCGTAGTCATCAGCATCAATTTGGTCATTGCAAAAATCGCCACCAAAAAGAAACTCCCTGCCAAAGTGGAGACTATCAGGATGGATTTCACCAATCGGGTATCAGTGTGGGATACTATTATATTCGCAATGATTGCGATCGAAAACCCGCCTAAAAGCGAACTGATGGTAATTACCTGATTGGCCAGTTTATTCCAATAGTCATAAGGCACCTGAGTGGTCAAGTCTTCCATCACTTTGATTTTTTGTCCTTAAAAATCGCGTCTAATTCTTCTTTTTCCTAACTGTTGGAACTGATCATTTTTCGAATGGCGTGAAACTAGGGTTCTCAATACCCCGCCGCCTGTCCGTCTTTTCGGGATTCGGATGCGCCGATGTAGACCTTGTTGACCTTGTCGTAGAAGATAGCCTGATAGCCCCCATAGGGACCCACGCTGTATTCAATCCGGTGGCCCATTTCCTCCAGCTTGCGGATAACCTCATAGGAAAATCCGCTTTCCAGATTGAGCGAGCCTCCATTAGTCATCTTTGAGCCGGTGGGTTCGGAACTGCCATTGTGCCGCATTCGAGGAGCATCCCCGGCTTCCTGCAGGTTCATCCCGAAGTCTATCAGATTCACCACAATCTGGGTATGACCCTGTGGCTGAACCGAGCCACCCATCAGTCCAAAACTGATCAGCGGTTCACCGTCTTTGGTGATAAAAGCCGGGATAATCGTATGAAAAGGACGTTTGCCTTTTGCCAGTGAATTCCAGTGGTTGGGATCTTGGACATTGAACTGCTGCCCACGATTTTGCAGGACAAAGCCCAAGCCATCCGGCACCATGCCCGAGCCAAACTCATCGTATATACTCTGAATGAAGGAAACCATGTTGCCTTCCTTGTCGGCCACAGTCAGATAGGTTGTGTTTCCTTTTTCGATCTCTCCGGCAGGATAGGACATCGAAGCTTTGTTGGGATCGATAAGCTTTCTGCGTTCGGCAGCATATTCCTTGGAAATCAGTTGCTCCACCGGAATTTGATTGAAAGCCGGATCGGCAAAGAATTTTGCACGGTCTTCGAAGGCCAGTTTTTTGGCTTCAGTCAATACATGGAGGTATTCCGCACTGCCAAAACCCATAGACTTGATGTCATAGCCTTCCAAAATGTTGAGCATTTGAAGCACCGCGATTCCTTGTCCGTTAGGAGGGAGTTCCCACACGTCGTAGCCCCGATAGTTGGTGCTTACGGGTTCTACCCATTCCGAAGTGTGCTTTTTCAGGTCTTCGTAGCGGAGATAGCCGCCGTTTTCTTTCATAAAGCGATCAATGGTGCGGGCGATTTCTCCTTCGTAAAATGCGGATCTTCCTTCCTTGGCAATCAGGGAATAGGTTCTGCCTAAATCCGGATTTTTAAACACTTCGCCTTTTCTCGGGGTGTTTTGACCGTTGGGCATGTAGGTTTTTCTGAAACCCGGAATGTCCTGCATTTCGGGCCACATGTGGTCCATTTGCCAGGCGATCACTTCAGTGACCGGGAAGCCATTGTTGGCGTAATCGATGGAAGGCTGAAGGATTTCCTGCATGGGGAGCTTTCCAAAGCGCTTGTGCATCTCAAACCAACCATCCACAGCGCCAGGGACAGAGACGGGTAGGGGCCCGAGTAGGGGTACGGTGCTTAACCCTTTTTCCTTAAAAACTTCCATAGTCAGAAGTTCCGGAGCTCGGCCGCTGCCGTTGAATCCGTAGAGTTTTTTGGTCTTGGCATCCCAGATGATTGCAAAGACATCCCCGCCGATTCCGCAACCGTTGGGTTCGACCAAGCCGAGCATGGCATTGGCGGCAATGGCTGCATCCATTGCAGTTCCTCCTTTTTTCAAAACATCCAAAGCCACTTGCGTAGCTAAGGGTTGGGCGGTCGCGACCATCCCGTTTTGGGCGATGACTTCCGAACGGGTTGCGAATGGCTTGCCGCTGACCCGATCTTGTGCCCAAGCGAAGGATGCAAAGAGGGAAAGTGAAATCAGGAGATAGAAACGTTTCATAGGGATACCATTAGTATTGCGATACTAAAGCAGTCCTGGAATTGTTTCAAGGGAAAGTTTTTAAGCGGTTGGGGAAATCAGGAAATAACCCGGACGAGAAGCCGTTCGCAGACTTTTTCGCTGAGCGTTTCCGAAAGATGTTGGGAATAAGCCACGGTCATGCTATGGTCATAGGGCTCTTTGGAAAGGATTTCCAGTTCTTTTCCAAGGGCAAGTTGGCGATTGTTTAAAAATTCCAAAAAGTCAGCGGAGGAGTTGGTCAGCGCCGTAAGTTGCACGATTTGACCGGGTTGGCAGGAGGAAAGAGCTACATGGCTCAAGGCTTGAATTCTGCCTTGCTTATCTGGAATCGGAGATCCGTGGGGATCAATAGTGGGAAATCCCAGCATCTCGTCCATTCGCTCGAAGAATTTTGGCGCATGAATGTGCTCGATCTGTTCTGCCACTTCATGTACTTCCTCCCAGCCAAATCCCATTTTCTTGACCAAAAACATCTCAGTCAATCGATGCTTGCGGATGACCAAAGCAGCGTTTTTTCTCCCTTCTTTGGTCAATACCACGGGCTTATATTTTTCATAATCCACCCATCCATGTTTTTGTAGGTTTTTGACCATGCTGTTGGCCGTAGGCATGGATACATGGAGGTTTTGTGCCAAATCAGAGATGCTGACTTCGCCTTGTTCATTAGCCAAATTAAAAAGGGATTTGAGGTAATTCTCTTCGGTCGAAGATGCCATGGATTTAGTTTTTTTTCAAAAATCGAAAATATATTCAGAAAACAAATTTGTTAGAATAATCTAAGTATCTAATTTTGTGTATCTAAATTTAATATTCATAAAATGATTTTTATAAATGCAATAATGTTGCATTTTTGAAAAAAGAAACGAAATGAAATCGAGCATGACGTAGCCGTCACACAATGGGATGACGATCAACCATGCGACCTGCCTGCTGCAGGCAGGGATTCCATGTGACCGCTGAAAAACCATTATAAACACATGAAAAAGCTGGGAGTACTGATTGGATTATTCTTTGCCTTGGTGGTCTGTTCCTTTGGACAGGAATCCATTCTTTCGGGCCGGGTTATTTCCGATGGGAAGCCATTGCCGTTTGCCACTTTGATTTTAAAAGAATCTGGAAAAGGCACAATCACTGATGAGGAAGGTAAGTTTGCTTTGGAAGTGGCAGCCCCTGGAAACTACCTGCTTCAGGTGAGCTATCTGGGGAAAAAAGCCTACGAAGCCACTGTAGAAGTACCTCGAGGGGGAAGGGAATTGGAAATCCAGGTAAGTGGGGTAGAAGCGCTGCTGGATGAAGTGGTGGTCAGTGGAACCCTTCAGGAGATCTCCCGAAAGGACAGTCCTGTTCCTGTTGAGGTTTACAAAAGCTCCTTTTTTCAAGCCAACCGAAGTCCCTCGTTGTTTGAATCTTTCCAAAATATCAACGGTGTTCGACCCCAAGTCAACTGTAGCATTTGCTATACAGGTGATATTCAGATCAACGGATTGGAGGGACCTTACACTATGATTCTGATTGACGGCATGCCTTTGGTCAGCGGTTTGGGTACGGTATATGGCCTTTCCGGGATTCCCCAATCGCTCATCGACAGGATAGAGGTAGTCAAAGGACCTGCTTCCACGCTTTATGGATCGGAAGCTGTGGCTGGCCTGATCAATATCATTACCAAACGACCTGAAAACGCTCCTTTGGTCTCAGTCGATGCCATGGGGACTACCTGGGGAGAGCTCAATTTGGACATGGGCATCCGCTCTTCTTTTGGAGAGCGGGTCCAATCTCTTACCGGAATCAATGCTTTCCACTATGATAATCCCATTGACAATAATGAGGACGGATTGACCGACCTGACCTTGCAGGAGCGATTTTCTGTTTTTCAGAAACTTCAGATTGAGCAGCGAAATGGCAAAATGCTTTCCCTGGCAGGCAGATTTATTCTGGAAGACCGATGGGGTGGACAGCTCAACTGGACTCCTGCAGATCGGGGCGGGGATGAGATTTACGGTGAAAATATCCGCACCCGCAGATGGGAGCTATTTGGTAATTATCCACTTCCCGTAAAAGAGGACATCAACTTGCAGGTATCAGCCAATGGGCATTTGCAGGATTCCTACTATGGGAACATGTTTTATCTGGCCGATCAGCGAATTGGGTTTGGTCAGCTGACTTGGAACAAAACTTTGGACAAAAACCAATTGCTGACGGGAATAGCCTATCGATACACCTACTACGATGACAATACTCCCGCAACAGCTGAAACAGGAGGAGTGGGAAACAACCCTTCCCAGATTCATTTGCCGTGTGCCTTTGTACAAAATGAGTTCAAGTTTAAGCCAAACCAAAGCCTGTTGGCCGGACTTCGCTATGACTACAATTCGGTTCACGGAGGCATCTGGTCTCCACGGATCAACTACAAACTGAGCTCGAAAGATCAGACTCTGATTTGGAGAACTTCCGTAGGGAATGGTTTTCGGGTAGCCAATGTGTTTACTGAAGATCACGCAGCCCTAACCGGGGCGCGTCAGGTAGTTTTTGAGGAGGATTTGGATCCTGAACGAAGCTGGAATGTGAATACCAATTTGGTCAAAAAATTCTACACGGATAAAGGGAATTACTTCAGTTGGGATGCCTCGGCTTTTTATACCCAATTCTCCAACAAAATCATCCCCGACTATGAGACCAATCCGAATCAGATCATTTATGCCAATTTGGATGGTACGTCGAAGAGTCAGGGCCTTAGTCTGAGTTTTGATGGTCTTTGGGCCAATGGACTCAAAATCCTCACCGGAGTCACATTCATGGATGTTTCCTTTACCGAAAATGGGGTGACTGAAAGGCAATTGTTTACCGAGCAATTTTCCGGAGTGTGGACCATCGGGTATCATTTTCATCCCCTTGAGCTCAGCCTTGACTACACCGGAAATGTGTACAGCCCGATGCGCCTGCCTTTGCTCGGGGAATTGGATGATCGTCCGGAATATTCTCCGTGGTGGAGTATACAGAATATTCAGATTACCAAAGAATTTGGAAAAAGGTGGGAAGTCTATGGAGGGGTAAAAAATCTTCTCAATTATACTCCACCTGCCAATAGCATAGCAAGGGCTTTTGATCCCTTTGATCGGGGAGTGACTTTTGATGAGTCGGGCAATGTAATCCCTACTCCGGAAAATCCCCATGCACTTACCTTTGATCCAACGTATATGTTTGCTCCCAATCAGGGAATTAGGGGGTTCTTGGGAATCCGGTTTACTGTTCAATAAAAAATCCCCGCTTTTGGCGGGGATTTGAATTAATTTTCTTCTTTCTTTTCTTCGGGTTTTTTGGCTTCGGCTTTTTTGACTGCATCCCCTTCCTTGAGTTCTTTGCTTACCACGAAGTAAGGGCCAGAAATAACTTCATCGCCTTCTTTTAAACCTTCTAAGATTTCGATGTTTTCGTAATCTGAGATTCCGGTTTTGACCACTTTCGCTTTAGCTACACCATTTTCACTGACGAAGACCAATTCTCTGGTTTTGGTAGTTCCACCGGGCAAAGAGTCCACCTGATTTTCACGAGTGGTAACAGATGAAAGTGGAATGGCCAACGCTCCGGATTTTGAAGTAGTCAATATTTCTACAGAAGCTGTCATTCCGGGACGGAAAGGATATTTATTGCCAGCTTTCACCAAGTCCTCGTAAGAACTGTTTAGAATTCGGATTTTTACTTTGAATTCGGTTACAGCATCAGGGGAAGTCTTTGTATTTGCCGTATTAGCTATACTGGTGACGATCCCTTTGAATTTTTTGCCTAATGCAGAATACGAATCCACGTCGATCAAAGTGGTATCACCAAGGCTGAGTCGTACGATGTCGTTTTCGTTGACATCCACTCTCACCTCCATTTTCGAGAGATCCGCGATGGTCATCATTTGTGTACCTGCCATTTGCTGGGTACCAACCACGCGTTCGCCTTGTTCTACCAGCAGGCTGGAGACAATCCCTGAAACGGGTGAATTCACATTGGTCAAGCGGAGGTTTTCTGAAGCTTCGTTTACGGAAGCCTGTGAGCTTTTCACGATAAATTCTGACGCGACTACATTTTGCTTAGCTGCTTCCAGGTCTTTTTGTGCTGAAATGTAGTTGGCTCTGGCTGTTTCGAAATCCGCCTCAGATATAGCTTTTTCATCGTACAGTTTTTTCTGTCTGTTGAAGTTGAGTTCAGCTTGGGTAAACTGGGCTTCAGAACGCTGAAGTGCGGCTTTTGCTTGGGCCAAGTTTGCCATTTGCTGGTTGAGGTTGGCTCGGGTTCTCTCCAGAGCAGACACAAAGTTGTCAGGTCGGATTTTCACCAGGAGTTTGCCCATTTCTACGGAGTCACCTTCGGCGACATTGAGCTCGATGATTTCACCGGCTACGTCCGGGGAAAGCTTCACCTCGATTTCAGGCTGAATTTCTCCGGAAGCACTGACTTTTTCGACAATGGTGGTTTTTTTCACCGTGGCAAATTCCACCTCAGTCTCCTTGACGCCGCCGATCCATCCGGCTGACCTTCCGATAACTGCAAATACGATGATAAGTCCTACTGCTCCCAGCAGGTAATACAAGAGTTTGTTTGACTTTTTAGCAGCCATGGTTTAGTTTAAGTTAATGGGGTTACCGAGATAAAAATCAAGTACTTTCACTCTGAAGATATAGGTGTATTTGGCATTGAGCAGGTCAGCCTGTGCATTGAACAGGTTAGCCTGAGCCACCTGAAAATCCACGGAATTAATAGCTCCCAAATCAAACCGTTGCTGTGCGATTCGGAAGGACTCTTCCAGACTTTTCACCCGAGTCACTGATGCAGTGTAGGAGAGCTCGGCTGAAAGCGCACTGTTGTAGGCCGATTCGATGTCCTGACGGAGTTGGTTTTTGGCTTCCAGGGCAGCCACTTCTGAGATGGCCTTTTGAGCACGTGCCTGCTGTAATCCAGATTTGTTTCGGAAGTTGGAGAAAATAGGAATACTCAACTGAAGGTTAGCGGCTTGTGAGAGATTGCTTTCAAACTGCTGGCTGAAGGAGGGTCGATCTTGACCAAATACCTGATCTACGTAGTTGGTAAAGATATTGGCTCCAATTCCCAAAGTTGGGTAAAATGCACCTTTGGCGATTTTTTCCTGGAGTTCTGCACTTTTCACATTTGCCTCAGCGGCTTTGATTTCGGGCATGATTCCGACAGCTGTATCAAAGATTTTGTCCGGAGTTTCTGTGGCCATCAACGTTCCGTCCATTTCAAATTCTGGTTCGATCACTTCAAAATCTTCGGTAAACGGAATCTGCATTGCCTGTGCAAGGTTCAGTTTGGCAAGGCGGTAGTTGTTTTTTGCATTGATCACCTCGAGTTCATTGGATGCATTTTGGGATTGAAGATCCAACAAATCTGACAAAGGTAATGAACCCGCATCTACC
Source organism: uncultured Limnohabitans sp. (assembly GCA_964405255.1). Taxonomy (GTDB): domain Bacteria; phylum Bacteroidota; class Bacteroidia; order Cytophagales; family Cyclobacteriaceae; genus Algoriphagus. The sequence goes on from CAYONF010000091.1 coordinate 10,943, forward strand.
AGTTTTTTGGTTCGGCCCAATTGCTCAGTAGTGGTTTTCAGCTGGTTTTCAGCAATTTTTACTTGCTCTCTGTTGAATACCACATTGATGAACAGGTTGATGACATTGAGCGTGATTTGATTTTTTGTTGCTTCCAGGTTGTATTCACCTGCCAAAAGATCCGTTTTTGCCTGTGCAATGGAGTTGTTGATTCTCATCCCCTGGAAAATAGGAACACTTGAGCTCGCGGAGAAATTGACGTTCCCGATTCGGTTATTTTCGAATAGGTTAGTCACTGGGTTGATGGATCGACCCCATCTAAGTCCGTAGCTGGAAGCTGTACTCAGTGATGGATACCGCTGTCCTTGGCTTTGCAAAAGCGTCGCTTCTGTAATTTCCTGATTGAGCTGGCTTCGCTTCAGGGTAAGGTTGTTTTCCAGCGCTATGTTTACGCAGGATTGAAGGTCAAATGGTCCTTGGGGAATGTCCTCCTGCGCTAAGGAGGATGATTGTAATCCAAGCACCAGAATAACTCCCAGAAAAAGTTTTCTCATAGTCAGTTGGTTTTGTTTGTCGGTTGTCAAAAGAATTAAAGGTCGATGTCAGGAATATAAATCAATTGTTTTATCCAAGGTAAAGACCTTAAATAAAGAGCTGTAATTTCCCTGATTCCGGAATCCATTTCAATCACGTGGCAGGCCATGTCATTTTTCCCTTTTCTGGAAACGGACATCGTTGCAATGTTGGTTTTTTCCTGTGCAATCACGCTGGAAATAAAGGCAATAGCACCTGAGATATCATCCGCTTTGATGATCAAGGTATGGTTTTGGGCTGAGAAATTGGCAACAAATCCATCCACCTCGGAAATATTGATCACCCCGCCTCCAAGGCTTTCCCCGACCACCTCGATTTGATTTTCTCCCTTTTTCAGGTTCAGTTTGATCGTATTCGGATGATGAATGGAGGAGTTTCCAATGGATTTAAATTTGTAATCCAAGCCTGTTTCGGAGGCAAGTTCCAGGGAGTTTTTGATTCTGGGGTCATCGGTGTTGAAATCCATCAAACCTCCTAAAATAGCCCGATCGCTCCCGTGACCCTCGTAGGTTCTGGCGAATGAATTATAAAAGGTAATTATCGCCTCATCGGGAATTCCACCCAAAACCCGGATTGCAGCCCGGGCAATTCGGACTACTCCTGCAGTATGTGAAGATGAAGGTCCGATCATTACCGGTCCGATCATATCAAAAACACTGCTTTTATTTGCCATGGGGACTTTTTATCCAATTTTAATGCTAACACATTTCAGGATTCAAGATTAAGTTATTTTTTGATGTGTTTCGGCATTTGGGAGGTTTAATCGTGCTTTTGTTTATTACTTTTAACAAGGGGATGTTTGAACAAAATTTATTTCTGATCGAATTTGAACACTTTAATGAGCGAAAGTGATACAGTTTTTGTTTTTTCCGGGGAAAAGAATGCCTGGATACCTTCTGACCGATATCCAATCCCAAATCGCGGGATGAATTTTGGTGATGGACTTTTTGAAACCATGGTTTTTGACGGTGAAAAAATCAGATTTTTCGGATACCATCTGGAAAGACTCAGACATGGAATGAAAACTCTTGGAATCCAAAATCAAGGAATGAATTTTCAGGAATTGGAGGACTGGATCAGGAGTGAGTTTTCAGGTCAAAAACTGCGATTGAGATGGAATGTGATCAGAGGAGGAGCAGGCAAATATACCCCTGAAACCAATTTGGCCTTTCACACTTTGCACCTTGCTGAGCTTTCCATGGCCCCTTACAGTAAAAGTAAGGCGTCGTTTTCTGAAAAAGTAGCACTCTATACCTATCCCTGGAGCCGCTGCAAAACGCTGAATGCACTTCCCTACGTGATGGCCGCCCAAGAACGAATGGACCGAAATCTGGATGAGCTGATTATTCTGGATTACAGAGGAAAGGTGGCTGAGGCTAGTTCTGCCAATATATTTTGGAGGAGGGGAAAAAAACTGTTTACCCCAGCACTTTCCTGCGGACCTATTGCTGGAGTGGGAAGGCGGGCAGTTTTGGAAAAGCTCGGCAGAAATATCGACGAAGGTGAATTTACCTCCAATGACCTCCTCCGTGCCGATCAGGTCTGGGTGACCAATGTGACAGGTGTTAGTTGTTTGGAAAAAATCGATTCCATAGAATTTTCTACTGAGATATGGTCTCCAATGAATGAAGTTTTCGAATAATCAGGATCTAGACTGACTTTTTGTGCAGACGTTTGCATCAAACCCTTATATTTATCGACCTTAAATTGTAAAATTTAAACTAATAGCACTTATCGTTACCCAAAAACCCTCAATCAACCTTACTGTATGCTTTTAGAACCCTTAGACCTGATAGTCTTCTTCGGCTATTGTTTCCTGATCATAGGAATGGGACTCTTCGTCTCACGTGAAAAGGAAGGACACGTGAAAAATTCCTCGGATTACTTTCTCGCCTCCAAGGCCCTCCCATGGTGGGCTGTGGGAGCTTCTTTGATTGCTTCCAATATTTCCGCGGAGCAGTTCATCGGGATGTCCGGTTCTGGCTTTGCGCTGGGGCTTGCGATCTCAACCTATGAATGGATGGCAGCAGCCACCCTTTTGGTCGTGGCGATTTTCTTTTTGCCCGTGTATATCAAAAAGGGGATATATACGATGCCCGGCTTTTTGCTTGACCGGTATGACACCCGAGTTCGTACCACGATGGCCGTTTTCTGGCTTTTGCTTTATGTATTCGTAAACCTGACTTCTGTATTATACCTCGGTGCCTTGAGTTTGAATACCATTCTCAATGTCCCTTTGACTTATGGAATCATTGGTTTGGCGCTTTTTGCCATGATCTATTCCATCTATGGAGGTCTCAAGGCCGTGGCCTGGACTGATGTGATTCAGGTTGTTTTCCTGATTGCCGGAGGATTGGCGACCACCTACATTGCTTTGCAAATGGTCGGTGGCGGAGATGCCTGGGCTGGATTAGGTGTGTTGCGCAGCGAGGTTCCGGGACACTTTTCTATGATTCTCAGTGAAGGAGAAATGATGATTCCCGATGGAAAAGGAGGCACCCGTGACGCCTATTTGGATCTTCCGGGACTTTCGGTTTTGATCGGAGGGATGTGGATCACCAACTTGAGTTATTGGGGTTTCAACCAATACATTACTCAACGGGCGTTAGCTGCAAAAAGCTTGGATGAAGCGCAAAAGGGGATGATTTTCGCAGGTTTCCTGAAGCTCTTAATGCCTTTGATCGTGGTTATCCCAGGGATTGCTGCTTTGGTGATTGTAAACAATCAAATTGATCTTGGATTCATTGAATCCATGAAGGATCCCGCGACCGGTTTGATCAAATCTGATCGAGCCTATCCGACTTTGCTTCAAGTTTTGCCGACTGGTTTGAAAGGACTTGCTTTCGCAGCCTTGACTGCGGCGATTGTTTCCTCCTTGGCTTCCATGGCCAACAGTACTTCGACCATTTTCACCATGGATATTTACAATAAGTACTTCGGAAAAGAAAAATCTGAAGCACATCAGGTAAAGGTGGGTCGGATTACTGCGATGGTTGCGTTTTTGATTGCGGCGCTGGTGGCCCCAGCTTTGGGTCAATTGGATCAGGCTTTCCAATTTATTCAGGAGTACACGGGATTCATCAGTCCTGGGGTATTTGCCATCTTCTTCTTCGGTGTTTTTTGGAAAAAGACAACCTCCAATGCCGCTTTGGTGGGTGCCGCTTTGAGTATTCCGCTTTCGGTAGTATTAAAAATTGTGTTGCCTAACTTACCGTTTATCGACCGAATGGGTTGGGTATTTCTGATTTTGGCAACCTTGATGATTGTGATCAGCTTGGCAGAAGGCAAAGGAAAAGACCATCCAAAGAGCATCGATATCAATGCGGATCTCTTCAAAACCAGTACAGGATTCAAGATCGGTGCGATATTGATCGCAGGAATCATTGCGGGACTTTACACCATTTTCTGGTAAGAGTAATATGAGAAAATTACTTCTTGGATTGGATTTGGGGAGCTCGTCTGTGAAGGCTTCCTTACTTGACGCTGATACCGGAAAATCCATCGCATCTAAGGCATTTCCTGAGGTGGAGATGCCAATCAATGCACCCGAAACAGGATGGGCTGAGCAAGATCCCGAAATGTGGTGGAAATACGTGAAGCAAACCATCACCTTTGTTCAGCAGAATGCGGATGTCAAAAAGGGAGAACTCAAAGGAATAGGTATTGCTTATCAAATGCACGGATTGGTCTGTGTGGATAAGGATCAGCAAGTCCTCAGGCCCTCGATCATC
>CAYONF010000092.1:0-2319 GCA_964405255.1 uncultured Limnohabitans sp.
GTGGATATGGTGGAGATGCAGCGGGACAAGCCGAAGGATAAATGAAGAATTTAAAATGTAAAGTTTAAAAGTAAAAAGCTCGATTCTGCAATAGAATCGGGCTTTTTTTAACCGCAGGAGAACGCGGAGGGATTTTTACCACGGAGAAAAGGAGAGAGATAAGGCGCACAGATCCCTCAGATTTTCACAGAAGAATTTTCTGTGGCCTTCCGTGGCTTCTGTGAGAAATATAGGTTGAGACTCCTTGTCTCTTAAGGATTAATAAGCCTATTTATACTCCTTCCTTAGAATCGTGTAATTCACCGAATTGTCAAAAGGCATGATAGGCATGCGGCTTTGTGGATCAGGCAAAGGAAAAATGCCCGGCGTTGGTTTTTCCATGGGCAGAGGATTTATCTTCAAAAACTTTTCCTGGAACAACCCTTCTGGTCTAAATAGTTGAGTAGAATCGATAAGCAATCCATTCCAGCTGTCAAAATCCAACTCTTGAAGAGAGTCCAACAGCTGGGGTTGGTAGGTTTTTAGGTCTTGTGTGGTGGGTCTTTCCTTTTTTTCACCTTGTGCAAATCCCAAAGCAACTACTCCAAAAGTCAGAATAAAAATTCCTATCAAGATTTTCATGGTCAGACTGGGTTTTTGATTGATTCTTTCTGTTTTACGACTTGATCGATTTTGGGTTCAAATTGATCTTCAAAGGTTTTTTTCGTTTTCATCGCAGGAATGCAAAGGGAACAAAGGATAATTTCAGTTTTCCGATTTAAAATCTGCCTACTGCGACTGCCAACTGCACACTTCTTCTCAGCGTTCTCAGCGCCTTTCCGGTGCACTTTTAATCCCTCATACACCGAAATCCCACCGTCGCATTCCGCTCAAAGCCTTGACTGACCCGTAGCAATTGCTGTCGGTGGGTCAATTCCCGCGGCCCGCCCTGCACATACCACCAACTCCCGGACGGTTTGTAATAGGATCCGCCCTTGAGGATGATGTAGCGGTGACTGCCTGATAGATACTCGTCCTGTGTCAGTTGCCAAACCGATCCCACCAAATCCTCAATTCCCAGCGGATTGGCGCCTTTGGGATAAGTGCCCACAGCATCCGGTTTTCCATTGCCCAGATTCACCAAAGTAGAGTCGATTCCTTCCAGATGCACAAAAGTCAGGGTTTCGGTCACCGGTTCCAGCCTTCGGGTGACTGGAGTTTTTTGCTCCCAAGGCCATTCCCTTCCCGTCTGTCCGGCTTGTGCTGCAAATTGCCATTCGGCCTCCGTGGGCAGTCGCTTTCCAGACCATTTTGCAAAGGCTTTGGCATCTTCCAAACTAATATACACGACGGGATGATTTTCATGACCTGTCGGGATTTTTCCATTATTCCAATGCTTGAGGAAGTTTGCCGTGTCTGAAGGAGTGTACTTGCTGGCTTTCAAAAAGGCTTCAAACTGTGCATTTGTCACCGGATGGGTATCCATCCAAAAAGTCTCAAATCGCAGGGTTTTTCCCTCGTCTTGCTTGGGATAGGGAATAAAGGCATCTCCGCTCGTGGTTTTAAACTGGAACTCTCCGGCCGGAATTTGGATCATTCCTTCCGGGTTGGAATCTGGGTTTTTGGTCTTTACCACGGTGGAAATTCTTCTCGGCGTGCCGGGCTTCAGATTCACAATCGTTTCGTCCATCAATATTCCCTTTTCCAAATACTGAATCACAAAATCTCCCTCAAAGCGTCCAAAGTGTTCCGAAATCCGGAGGTCTTGATTTTGAGCTGTTAGGGTGAGAGCTTCCTTTTCATAGCTGGGTATTCCCGCCCAAACCCGGATTTCTCCATCAGTTCTCTTGGTTTGGATCTGTAGAAAATCCCCGTTCAGTTGGGCCTGAAGGATGATCGGCAGTTGAGCAATGCAGTCCACCGCGCCCTCGTTATTGGTGCCGAGTTCGTACTCGGGAAAAGCTTCGGTCATGGCTTCGATCTGCCATCTACCGTCTTTTTCAATGGGCTCCAAAAGCCGGTGATGCCAAAGATCGACAAAGTGAGTTTCATTGTTCGGTTGGACTTCGAATAGCATACCTTTGTACCCCTGAGGCCGAATGCTATAGATCGTGTAAATCGTTTTTTCGCCATGCTTCCACTCATTGGTCCAGATGCTGTCCGCTGCGGTTGGAATCAAGGGAGTGTAGCCTTTTGAGGTAAAATTGAAGGTGTTTTCTCTCAAAATCCGGCTGGTGCGACCCAGGAATCGGTATTGTTCTTCCACCCAATCCGGCTGCCCGGGAGCCATGATGTTGATCTCGGTGCCGTAGCCGTTGAAAAATGCCGTGGCAAATTCCC
>CAYONF010000092.1:2419-14676 GCA_964405255.1 uncultured Limnohabitans sp.
GGTATCCAAAACTACCCCGTCAGCAGAAGTAGCCTTGAGTAGGTCGTACAAGCCTTCGAAGTGGTCCTTGCTGTTGGTGCTTTCGTCCCAGGGATTGTAGCAGACGAAAAACCGCGTGCCCATGGACCGGCTCAAATCCGCCTGATTCCGCATGGCCTCGATTCCTCCGGGAAGATCTTCAAACAGGTCAAACTGATTTCGCTGATCCAGTCCCAAAGTCGGCCAGGTCGGCCAAATGCTGACCACATCGTCTCCTCCGTAGAGTTTTTTGCCCCTCTCGAGGAAATTCTTCAGGGTGTATTCACCCTTTTTGATGTCATAGTAAAACTTGTCCCAAGCATACATCAGGTGCATGACGTAGGTGTGACGGATCCACTTCAGATCCTCCCGCTCAAACAGGGAATTGTCAAACGCCTCGATATCAAACAGCATTTTCTCCTGAAAAACCCGCTCCAAACCAGCCTGCCAATCTCCGGAATAGCACAGCGCATAAAAGTGATAATTAACACTGCCTCCCGGAAAAAGCACCGTTTCAAAGCGTCGTCGTGTGCCGTTTTGGATGCTTTCCCGATCCCGACGGGTGAGTGCGGCGACTTTTGTCTCTGGAGAAAGCGAAAGCGAAGCATAACCCAATTCCCAGGCATTGTCCGGGACGATCACATTGACAGGAGTTCGATTGGGAAGAAAAAGATGGGTGCGGGAAAGGGAATGGGTGCCTTTTCCGGTGATCAGGGCTTCAGTTCCTTCGGGGGAAAAAGGATGCACATTGTGCAGCTGAATCGTGTCTTGGGAGGTATTGGTAAAGGTGATAATCCATTCCAGTTCTCCGTCGGTTCGGGTGAGTTTTTGGAAAGACAGGTTTACAGCAGGGGATGGATTGGAATTCGAAAAATGCTTCTCCCCGATTTGGAATGAAACCCAGGGAGTGGTTTCCGAGAGGAGATAGTCGCTTGTTCCGATGCGGAAGGAGGTGATCTGATTTTGGGAATTCAGCGTCAAGCCATTCACCGGGTGTTGGGCGAAAAGCTGATTGGAAAGCAGAAAAAGTAAGAAACAACAGGTAATCTTGATCGGGGTCATAGAGGCTTGGGTTCCAAACCAAGTTAAAGAAAGTCCCTTTAAGTTAGAACTGTCTCTTCAACGGTTTCCTTCCCAAACCTTTTTCTCCTCGGCCACTTCTGCTTTCAAAATCTCATTGATATCGGCTTTTGCCCCTTTAAGAAAGTAAACGGTAGTACCCTTTTCCCGGGCAAGGGGATGCGTAATTTTTCCGATTTCCCGGGATTCCTCAAAAAAATTCCGTTCCCTGTCGGTGATCGGTTCATCCCATTCCCGTACCAAAATCAGGTGGTCCACTTTTTCCTCCAAGTCAAACCAATACAGGTAATCCGCATTCATGGTCAAGGCCTCGAGTTCGGGGATTTCCGAATAGTAATTGATCCCTCCGGCTTGCCCATAATTGTCGCAGATGATCAGGGTTCGACGCTCTTTCGGCATCATCAGATAGGCGGAATCCACCAAATGCGCCAGTTCACTCCAACCCAGCATATCCGCAAAATCCTGGGGAATGGGATGCTCCTTGCCGTCTTCCCATCGGTTGAGCCCCAAGAGAGAGTAGGCTGGTGGATTCTCTTGAATCCTTTTGGGTGAATAAAATGGATGGATTAAGGGCAAAGCAGGTAGAAAAAGAGCAGGGGGAAGGAGTAAAAGCACTGGCCTTAACTTGCGTTTCCAATTCATCTCAATGAATCCCGAAATCCAAACTGCTCCAAAACCAATGAGAATCGGATAAAGCCCGATGGCATAGTAGGCTTTGGCTTGAAAAAAGGTGAAAATCCCAAGAGTAAAAAGAAAGGTCCATGGGATAAAAGAGAAATCCTTGAAACGCTTTGAAATCCATAAAGCAATCAGACCGCTGATCCAAATGAAAATGGAGGGGTAGAAAAAGAGTAATTGTTCGATCAGGAACCCTGACCGGCTGTTGTTGACCAACTGAGTTTTGCTCAGCAAATTCATGTGAGTCAGAACCGGAAAGCCATTTTGCCATTGCCAAATCAGGTTTGGTGTGACTAGAGCCGCCGCTAGAAGCAGAGCAAAGTAGAAGTGCTTCTTTTGGAAAAGCACACGGTTTGGAGTAAGAAGTAAGGCCGGAAAAAGCCCCATGGCCAGAAATAGGATGCTGTATTTGTTCAGGAATCCGAAAGCAAAACTTAGAGCAAAAAAGTATAGCCACTTCGTATTGTCAGTTTGGAAAAAGCGCACTAACGTGTAAAAAACCAAAGTCCAGCAGAGAATATCCACGGAATTGGGCTGGAAGAGAATATTCATTCGGATCAAAGCCGAACAAAGCAATGCCACCGCAGCCAGACTTTGGGCGAAGAGACTGCCTCCTAGCTTATTCACCAAATCCCAAACCACCCAAATCGTCACCACCCCAATCAAGGCCGGGAAAAATCGAACCCAAAACTCCCCGTTTCCCAGTCCCCGGATCAAAACCGAAATCCAAGAAGTCACCGGAGGAACGGACAGATAGCCCAAGGCCAGGTGATCGGCCTGATCCAGGTGCAGGAATTCATCCCGCTGCAGGTCAAAGTCGGTATGGACGACGAGGTATTGGAGCGCGAACTTGAGGAGGATGAAAAGAAAAAGGTAAAGCTTCCCCTGACTTACCCAATCCCGTCCTTTAGTAGTCATTTATTATCCATTAAAAATCAACTTAAACGTCGTGCCTTCACCCAGTTTGGATCGGACTTGGATATTTCCTTTGTAACGGCGCATGATCTGCTTGGATAGGCTGAGTCCGATGCCTGAGCCTTACTTTTGGTGGTAGAAGTTGAATAGGAAGTTTCCCCAGAAATTGAACTTTATCTTTTTATCCAATTTTCAATTTTGATTCCTGAAATTCTATCAAATTCCTTAAGATTTTCAGTAATCATAATTAAGTCTTTTTCCACTGAGGTACAACCAATTAATAAATCAAAGTCACTAATCATAATTCCCATAGATCTTAACCTAGCTTTTTCTTTTCCATAAAGGTAAATGGCATTGAAAATTGGTAGCACTATCACTTGGTTGGTAAAAGTCTCGATTAGGTCGAAATTTTTCTTTGGATTGGAGCTTTTTTCTGCTCCGTAAACTAGTTCTGCTAAAGTGATTTCAGAAATCGCACAGTTCCTTAATTCGATTTCTTGAAATTTTTCCAGAAGACCGAATTGTCCTCTTAAAAAATGGATGCAGATATTAGTGTCGAGAAGGTAATTCATTCAAAACCGATATCTTCTGATTTTTCTCTTCTTGATTTCCTGATTTCTTCAATGATTTGATCTGAACTTCTATTGTCTTCCCAAGCTCCAAAAAGTGTACGTAAATCCACCTTCTCTTCTTTGACCTCAAGTGATTCAGTCAGTTTAAGGATCAGTTTTTTCTTTGAAGCGCTGTCTAGCCCTTTAAAAAGGCTTACATATTTCTCCAGAATTTTATTGCTAAGGGTGAGACTAGCCATGCTTTTTTTCTTCAATCTACGGAATATGTAAATTCTCCGGGATACAATTCTTGAGATTTTTTGTGCTAAGATGCTGTTTACCCATTAAAAATCAACTTAAACGTCGTGCCTTCTCCCAGTTTGGAGCGGACTTGGATATTGCCCTTGTGCCGTCGCATGATCTGCTTGGAGAGGCTGAGTCCGATGCCGGAGCCTTTCTTTTTGGTGGTGAAGAATGGAATGAAAATTTTCCCCAAAGCTTCTTCTTCGATGCCTTTGCCGGTGTCGGAGACTTCCAGAATGATCTTCCCCGCCTCGTCGATGTAGGCCCGCAAGGTAATGGTCTTTTCATCCGAATCTTCCAAGGCCTGGATGGCATTTTGCATCAGGTTGATCAGCACCTGCTCGATCTGGTTTTGATCTCCGAAGAGGATCAGTTCATTGGGATTCAGGACTTTTTTCAGTTGGATACCCTGAGCTTCCAGCTGATGCTGAAACAATACTTCCAGTTGGTCGAAAACCCGCGCGATCCCGATGCTGCCAAACTTGGGAGCGGGAATATGGGCCAGACTTCGAAACTCCGACACAAAGCTGATCAACCCTTCGCTTCGCTTCTCGATCGTGCTGATGCCCATCATGCAATCTTCCATGTCGGAAGGATTGAGCGGCTCGTTGTGGTCGATTTTGTATTCCAGTTCGCCTTTTAGGGTTCCGGCCAGGGAAGAGATCGGGGCGATGGAGTTCATGATCTCGTGGGTGAGGATCTTCACCAGGTTTTGCCAAGCCTCCATTTCCTTTTCTTCCAGTTCGGACTGGATATTTTGCAGGGAGACCAGCTTAAATCGCTCCCCGCGCATCAGCAGCTCGATCACATAAACCGACAGCTGCATGATCCCGTCGGGATGGGCGATTTTGATCAGTTCGCTGCCTCCGGTGCGGAGGTTTTGGATGGCGAGGTGCAGTTCCTTGTTGATCCCTTCGATCTCGGAGATGTTTTTGAGCTCATCCACATTGAGGATGCGCTTGGCGGCCACGTTGAGGATTTGGATTTCCCCGTTTTCCCCAAAGGTGATCAGCCCGATACTTAAGTGCTTGAATACAGAGCGGAAGTATTGATAGTTGGCTTCCTTTTCGGCCTGGTCTTCTTTTAGCTTTGCCAAAATGGCGTTGAACTCGATGTGCAGGTCATCCGTCTCCGTCCCGTCAAATTTCACGGGATACAGCTGGGTGTACTTGTCCTGCTTGATGTTGTCGAGGAAAAGGCGGACTTTTTTGAAGGAACTTTCGGAATAGCGGATCAGGAAAATGATCTGGAAAATCACCAAAATCAGAAAAAGGGAAATCATGAAGACTCCCCAGCTTCCGATGATCCCGTAAGCAAGCAAAAACAGCGACGCTGCAACCAGGGCTATCCTCCCAAGCAAACCGACTCTATAATCCATATTTTTCTAATCTTCGGTAAAGCGAAGCCCGGGTCAGACCGAGTTCCTTTGCCGCTTTGGAGATGTTCCCGCCGTTTTTGTCAATGGCCCGCTGAATGGTGCTGCGCTCCATGTCATCCAGGTTGAGCGTGACTGCGGTAGGCGCTTTTTCAGAGGCTGGCTTTGCCGAGAGGAAAAAGAAATCCCGGGTGTCCAGTTCATTGCCTTCGGCCATGATGATAGCCCGCTCGATGGCGTGCTGGAGTTCGCGGATATTCCCCGGCCACTGGTAGCGCTGCAAAAGCTCCATGGCTGCAGGTTTGAATCCGGTAAAGTTCTTTCGGTACTTCTGGGAATATTGCTTGAGGAAGTGATTGGCCAAAGTCGGGATATCATCCTGCCGTTCGCGAAGCGGGGGAAGGAAAATCTCCACGGTATTGATCCGATAGAGCAAATCCTGACGGAAGGTGTTGTCCATCACCATTTCGTGCACGGGCATATTGGTGGCGCAGATCAGTCGGATATCCACCGGGATCGCTTTGTTAGTGCCGATTCGGGTCACTTCCCTTCGCTGCAACACGGTCAGCAACTTGGATTGAAGCGGCATGGACAGGTTTCCGATTTCATCCAAAAACAAGGTGCCTTTGTCCGCCACCTCAAATCGTCCGGCACGATCGTCTTTTGCATCCGTAAAGGCACCGCGCTTGTGGCCGAAAAGTTCGGACTCGAACAGGGTCTCCGTGATGGCTCCCATATCCACGCCGACGAAGATTTCGTCCCGGCGAAGCGAACGCTCGTGGATGGCTCGGGCGATGAGTTCTTTTCCCGTTCCGTTTTCACCCAAGATCAATACGTTGGCATCGGTCTGGGCCACTTTGTCGATAATGGAGAATATATTTTTCATCGAAGCGGATGCTCCAATGATGTCTGCATAAGGTTTCTTCAGGTCAGTCTGCAGCTGTTTTTGCTTTTTCTGAAGCTTGTCCACTTCGTTGTAGCTTTCTTTGAGCTTGACCGCAGAGTGGAGGGTTGCGAGTAGTTTTTCGTTTTGCCATGGCTTGAGGATAAAGTCAGTGGCACCTTCCTTCAGGGCTTGGACGGCCATTTCCACATCTCCAAAAGCGGTGATCAAAATCACGACAGCCTTAGGATCGATTTCTTTGATCTGACTCAGCCAGTAAAATCCCTCCTTGCCGGATGTGGTGTCTTCCCGGAAATTCATGTCCAGCAGGATCACATCAAAGCTGTTGTTGTTGATCAGAAAAGGGATTCTTCGGGGGTCCTTTTCGATGACTACTTCTTTGGCATGCTTCTTCAAAAGCATTTTGGCGGCAAAGAGCAAGTCTTCGTTGTCGTCGATGATGAGGATTTTGCCTAAGGTCTGCGCTTCCATGGTTGCTTGTTTTGCCTTTACAGGGGGAAAATGATGCCAAGTACAAATAAGGGGATTTGGGGCTGATTTTACTGATAAAGTGTCCGATATTGTACGAAATTATACTGTTTTCGGACAGAAGTGTCCGGTTGGGTGTCCGATTTTTAATCCCTACCTTTACCACTCACTAATTTGAAAACTCATGCAAGCTAAAAAAGGGGATGCAGTCAAAGTTCATTATACCGGAAGACTGGATGATGGAAGTGTGTTTGACAGCTCAGAGTCCCGACAACCGCTGGGCTTCACGCTTGGCGATGGAAATATGATCAAGGGATTTGACGCAGCCGTGTACGGCATGGTCATCGGAGATAAGAAAACGGTAACAATTCCTGCGGCCGAAGCTTATGGCGAGCGAAGAGACGATATGATGATCGATGTTCCTTTGAGCCAAGTACCACCAAACATTCAGCCGGAAATCGGACTTCAGTTGGTGCTTCAGGGCGGAGGAGGTCAGCCCATGCCCGTAACTGTGGTGGATGTGACCGCTGAGAAAATCGTTTTGGACGCAAATCACGAATTGGCTGGAAAGGACCTGATTTTTGATATTGAGCTGGTTGCCATCAATTGATTGATACTTGAACTGGCATAAAACCGACTGGGGAAACTTAGTCGGTTTATTTTTTCCCAAGCAGTTGGTGACTCACTAGTTGAAAATCAGGAAATCAAAGATTTTGTAGACTGAGGCACAAGTCTGAAGACTTGCGCCATGTTGGGTCGAAGGGTCAGGCTGACACCGGAATCATTTTTGAGACAGCCTCTTCTTTTTTTGGCTATTAATTCCAGCCAGGAACTTCCCGGCTTGGTTCATTGGACTTCATTTCAGGTCTCTCAAAACCCGAGGAAGCGGGTATACCCGAAGATGGTTTTTTTCACTTAAAACGATCATCTCTCTCCCGATCTGAACCCCGGTGGAGGTGGGGATGGGGACTTGTCCGAGGTCTATCAGAGCCCGAGTTGCCAGATCATACCGCATCAGATTTCCCTCTTTTATCCAAAACAGGCTTTCCTTATAAAAACACATGCGCTGATTCCCTTTGATTTCTGTCTTCTGAAGGAAATTTCCCTGATTGTCAAAAATGTATATCCCACTTTCCGGGACATTCATAAACAGGCGATTTTTAAACTCCCGGACTTCGGTTACTGTGAGATTCTTAGAGTTCAGGATGAGGTTTAGGGGCTGAGACTGGAGGACTATATTCCTTAGGTAGTCCAGACTTTTGAGGGAGAGATCGGATTCATCCCACACCCAGATCACGTTGTTGTTTCCGAGAGTTGCGGCTTTGGGCAATAGAATGTCATTGAGCAAAAAACTGTTTTCTGCCAGTGGATTTAGAAAACGATCCAAGATCCGGTATTCCTGCAAGTCCGTGGAAAAGCTGAAAATATTGACCGTCCAGGAGGCCTCGAGTTGACTGAGCCTTCCCTGTCGTGCCGGGGAGAAAAGATTCTGCTGCTTTCCGTTTTGGTCAAAAAGGTAAATGTCTCCGGTCATGGTGCTGGCGAAAATCTGATCACGGGTGTCGATCGAAATCAAATCCAAGTCTTTGACCTCAATTTCAGCCAGAGGTTTCTCCAATTCAAGTGGCACTTGAGCATGGACTACCGAGCAGGCAAAAGCAAAAAGTAAAATCAGAAGGCGCTTCATTTTTCAAAAGTGAGAAGTCTTGCGCCCGTGTCATCCAGAACCAGATAGGTGTTTTGACTTACCCATTCACCGAGATTGAAATAGGTTGCTTTGGCTCCTACCGGAAGTTCAAGGGGAAGATGGCGATGCCCGAAAATATACAGGTCATGATGAGAACGGGCTTCCACTTCCTTACAATACTGCCAGAGCCATTCGTCCTCATTGAGGAAATGACTTGCGTTTTTTTCAAGGTTGGTGATTCTGCTGTGCCCCGACCAGGCTTTCGCCAGTTTGATTCCCAGATCGGGGTGAATCCAGCGGAAAAGCCATTTGGCCACCGGATTGGTGAAGACTTTTTTCAGCAGTTTGTACGATTGATCGCCGGGGCCCAGACCGTCTCCATGTCCGACGAGGATCTTTTTTCCTTCTACCGAAAGTTCAATCGGGTGATGATAAACCGGGATTCCCAATTCTTGGGTGAAGTAATCTTTCATCCAGAGGTCATGGTTTCCGGTGAAGAAAAAGACCGGAATTTTTTTGTTCCGAAGCTGGGAGATTTTGGAAATGAACGGGATGAAGCCTTTTGGAATTACCTGGCCGTATTCAAACCAAAAATCGAAAATATCCCCGACCAAAAATACAGCTGCTGCTTCATCTTCAATCGAATCCAGCCAGCGGATGATGCGCTTTTCCCGTTGTCTGCTTTCCTCTAGATTGGGCGCTCCCAGATGAAAGTCCGAGGCGAAAAAGAGTTTTTTACCTTTAAGAAGAAAGTCCAAGGGGGAAGCGTGCATTTACTAAAGATAGGTTTGCAGGGCAAAAATAAAAAAGCCCCGAAATAGATCGGGGCTTTTGGAATCAATTTCAACTTTCTTCTTTCGACTCAGAAACTGACACCTGGTCGGCGGGGGCTTCCGCAAGGGTGTTGCTTGGAGGTGCAGATTCCGTTTTGGCTTCTTCTGCCTTAATCTCCGCTGGTTTCTTTTTGGTGAACGCCTCGTAAGTGGTTTCTTTTTCGAAAGGCCGTTTTCCGATCAGATTTTCCAGATCAGATTGGAATAAAATTTCTTTTTCCAAAAGCTCTTTGGCCAAAGTCTCCAACTCATTCACCTTGCTTCTGAGCAGTTCTTTGGTTCGCTCATAAGCAGAAAGAACCAATTTTCTCACTTCCTCATCGATGGTTTCGGCAGTAGTCTCTGAATAAGGTTTGGTCATCCGGTATCCGTCGCTCTTGGAGTCGTAAAACGATACGTTACCGATTTTATCATTCATACCGTAGACTGACACCATGGAGTAGGCCATCTTGGTTACTCGCTCCAAATCACTCAGGGCGCCGGTGGAGATTTTACCGAAGATAATTTCCTCTGCAGCACGTCCGCCCAAAGTCATGCACATCTCGTCCATGAGTTGTTCGGTTTGATAGAGGAACTGTTCTTTTGGCAAATATTGGGCATAACCCAAGGCGGCCACTCCGCGAGGGACAATGCTGACTTTTACCAAAGGATCTGCATGTTCCAAAAACCAGCCTGCCACTGCGTGACCGGCTTCGTGATAGGCAACGATTTTCTTTTCTTCCGGAGAAATGATCTTATTTTTCTTCTCTAGTCCACCGATGACTCGATCCACCGCATCCTGGAAGTCCTGCATATCCACGGCAGCCTTATTTCGTCGTGCAGCGATCAATGCGGCCTCATTACACACATTGGCGATTTCAGCCCCTGCAAAGCCCGGAGTTTGAGCTGCCAATTTCTTGGCATCCACGTCTTCGGAAATTTTGATCGGCTTCAGGTGAACCTTGAAAATCGCCTCACGGCCGACGATATCCGGCTTGTCGATGGAGATCTGGCGGTCAAATCGACCCGGTCTCAACAAGGCGCTGTCCAATACATCTGGTCTGTTAGTCGCAGCCAGTACAATTACTCCGGAATCAGTGCCAAAGCCGTCCATTTCGACCAAGAGGGAGTTCAGGGTGTTTTCGCGCTCGTCATTTGAACCTGGCATTTGGCCTTTTCCCCGTGATCTACCGATCGCATCGATCTCGTCAATGAAAATGATACAAGGTGCTTTTTCTTTGGCCTGCTTAAACAGGTCACGTACTCGTGCGGCACCTACACCGACAAACATTTCGACAAAGTCAGAACCGGAAAGGGTAAAGAAAGGAACGCCAGCTTCACCAGCTACGGCCTTGGCCAGCAGGGTTTTACCGGTACCAGGAGGGCCTACCAGCAAGGCGCCTTTCGGGATTTTACCTCCGAGTTTGGTGAATTTTCCGGGATTCTTCAGGAATTCAACGATTTCCTGGATTTCCTCCTTGGCCTCGTCCAATCCTGCCACATTGTCAAAGGTGATTTTTACTTTGTTTTCGGCATCAAAAAGCTGTGCTTTGGATTTTCCGACGTTGAAAATCTGACCTCCGGGACCGGATGGCCCGGACATTCTCCGCATCATAAACCAGAAAAACACGAACAGCAAAATCAGAAAGCCAAAGCTTCCGAAGTAACTGCTCCAGTTTTCTTCATTGGTCACCGAGGCTCCTATCCGTTGATCTTCAGGCATTTTTTCCTCCAAGGCCTGGAAATCAGTCTGAAACTTATCAGAGGTGGTTACCTGAAGTGAATAATGAGGGCCAGTAGGATTGAAGAATGCCGAATTGGACTCAAGTTCTGTTTTGTATTTGGAATCCTGAAGGGCGGCCGGTTTAAGTGTGACATCCACCCGGTTCATGTTGCGGATGATGACCACTTTGGCTACGTCACCTGACAGGTACATATCTTCAAATCGCTTTTGGGTAATGTCGATGACAGCCCCTCGTTGTTGAATCCATGTCAATCCCAAAAGAACCAAGACAGCAGCAATGATCAGCCAGAGCTGAAAATTGGGCTTTTGAGGTGCTTTAGGGACAAAATTTTTATTCTTATTTTTTTCGCTCATCGCATTTATGGTAATTCTGTAAACTTATGCTAAAACGGATTAACCTCTCTAAAGTTCATCCGAATATTACTTGATTCGGGTAGTTTTGGCGTCTCCCCAGAGCTCTTCCAGACCATAGAATTCCCGTTGGTCTTTGAGGAAAACATGGGCGACCACATTGACATAATCCATCAGGATCCATTTCCCATTCGCCTTTCCCTCTACTCTCCAGGCGGGGCTTTCTCCTGATTTGTGAACTTCTTCTTCAATGGATTTGGAAATTGCGTCGAGTTGGGTGTCTGAATTTCCTGAACAAATCACAAAAAAATCGGTCACTGAATTTTTGATTTTCCGAAGGTCCATCACCACGATATCAGAAGCCTTTTTTTCTTCCATTCCCTTGACGATAACCTTGCTCAGCGCTTCTGCTGTCATATTATTGCTTTAATTTTACGCGGAGGTTAAGTTCTTTCAAACCACTTGAACCGAAAATTAATGTATAAAATTCTTGCCAACACGATTTTTTTGGGGAAAGATGTGCTTTTCCTGCCAGAGTGTCACTCCACCAATGACAAGGCCTTGGAGCTAATCCGTACCGATCAAGCCCGGGAGGGGTTCATTGTGATCTGTGGTCATCAAAGCCGGGGCAAAGGACAGCGAGGAAATACCTGGGAGACCGAACCCGGAAAGAATCTGACTTTTTCACTCGTTTTAAAACCTGATTTTCTGGATATCACCGAGCAGTTTCAGTTGAATATGATGGTTTCCAACAGTATCCGAAAGCTGCTTCAGGAATATCTGCCCGATCTGAAAGTCAAATGGCCCAATGACTTGGTTATTCCTGGCCGTGGAAAAATCGGAGGGATTTTGATTGAAAATATTCTGAATTCGACCTCCTGGGAATATGCGGTGGTAGGAATCGGCCTGAACATCAATCAACGGAGTTTTGGTATTTCCACCGCTTGTTCCTTGGCATCTGTTACGGGTGGGCAATTTGATCTGGAAGAATTATTTCGAATGCTCATCTCGCATTTTGAGCAAGGATATATTTCCCTAAAAAAGGGTAAAACCGAGGAGATTCGAAGAGATTACCTCCAAAATCTTTTTTTAAGAGAGGAGTGGGCTTTTTTTCAGACGAAAAGCGATCAATTGGAAGGAAAAATTTCCGGGGTTTCGAAGGAAGGAAAGCTTCAAATGGAGCTAAGGGACGGAACTGAGCGGACTTTTGATCTGAAGGAGGTTAGTTTTCCAAATATTTAAGCACGTTTCCAATTACCGATTTTATGCGATAACTTTGCGACCATTCAAAGATTTTAATTCTTTAACTATCAAAGACATGTCAGAAATTAAATCTGAAAAATTCATTCAATACAAAGTAAAAGACATCTC
>CAYONF010000093.1:0-14646 GCA_964405255.1 uncultured Limnohabitans sp.
GGCAATCGTGTCCTGGTCTGTGACCTGAAATTCCACGAATATTTAGATCCCGACCAAATCGCTGACGATTATCAAATTCTGGATCTAACAGATCCTCTCCAGGTAGAAAAAGCCATTCCGCAAGGTTGCGATGAGGTGTACCAGCTGGCAGCCGATATGGGAGGTGCCGAGTACCTTTTTTCGGGTTTAAACGATGCGAATGTGATGAGTTCCTCCGCTTTGATCAATCTCCATGTGGTGCGAGAATGTTTAAGAAAGGGAGTGAAAAAGGTATTTTTTTCATCCTCGGCCTGTGTATATCCCCTTTTCAACCAAGAAAATCCAACCCATCCCAATTGCGAGGAGTCCACGGTTTATCCCGCGTTGCCGGATTCGGAGTATGGTTGGGAAAAACTCTTCAGTGAGAGGCTTTACCTCACTTTTCATCGGAATTACGGGCTAAATGTACGAATTGCCCGCTTCCACAATATTTTTGGACCTTTCGGTACCTGGAAAGGGGGCAAAGAAAAAGTGCCAGCCGCAATGCTTCGCAAAGTCATTGAAGCTCCTGATGGAGGTGAAATCGAGGTTTGGGGTGACGGGACTCAGACGCGTTCCTTTCTTTATGTGAGGGATTGTGTAGAAGCTGTTTTGGGACTCATGGGGAGTGATTTTACCGGACCGGTTAATATCGGTTCGGAAGAGATGGTCTCCATCAATCAACTTGCGGCAATGGCCATCGAGCTTTCAGGCAAAAATCTCCAAATCCGGAATCTTCAAGGCGAAGCTTTTTTCAAAAAGTATAGATTTCCTTGTCCATTGGGGGTGATGGGGCGAAATTCCGACAACAGACTCTTTGAGCAAAGGGTAGGTAAGACCAATTTTTCCCCCTTGATCAAAGGACTGACTGAGACTTTCCACTGGATCGAAAAACAAGTGGTGAATGAAAGCAGTCTGATCAAATGAAGTCCAAAACACTGGTCATCATTTTGGGACAGGCTAGGGCTGACAGGCTTACCTGGGATTCCTTCAAAAAAAACGTTTTGGATGCCCTCGATGCAGACTTGGCGCTTTGCATTGGAGAATCCCCTGAAAACACCCTTTCCAATCACTATTGGGCCCATGCTACCCACCGTTGGGTAGTACCTGAGTATGAGGATTTCGGTGATGGATTTGATCAGGTTCAGCAGGATAGGTATGGGAAACATACCGAATGGAGGCAAGTGCTGACTGTGCCTGACCAATGGCTCGGGGGGATTAAGGGGGAAAATGAACAACCAGGAAGTGCAGGGATTTTGGTATATCTGAAGGCCAAGCTTTTGGAATTTCTGGAACAGGAGGAAATGAGCAAAAAGTACGATCGATACGTGATCACCCGCTCTGATTTTATCTGGGAGGTGCCGCATCCCAAATTGGATCGATTGGATCCGGACCATATTTGGATTCCTTATGGGGAATTTTATTGGGGAGTGACTGACCGGCATGTGGTTTTGACCTCCAACTATCTTCGGGCTTATCTGGATTTGATTGGACCGATTCTCAGTGAACCGGATCAACTGATTCGGCAGATGCAAACCTATAATCCCAAGCCAAATTGGAATCATGAACAGTACATTCTGTTTCGACTTTGGAGTCAGGGCTTGGAAAAGAAGATTAGATTTCTTCCTTACATGATGTATTCTGTAAGGGAGAAGACTACACCTACACGATGGGCGGAAGGGGAATTTGACGAAGAATTGGGCTTTTTGGTCAAGTATCCAGCTGAGAAGATTCGTGCCAGACTCACCCGGAAATACCTGACTCAAAAATCCGGAGAGGTGGTTTTGATGCCTGATTTTTTGTTTCGTTGGGTTCTCAAAGGGCTTTTTTCCATGAAAGTGAGAGGGTGGATACCTTGAGGTCAGGATTTTGGATTTGAGAATTAGTAAATCCAACAACTCCAGCAAGCCAAATCCCGGTTACAGAAGGTGAAAAAGGACTTGGAGGAAAGAAATTGTTAGCCGGCTTAGCTTATCTTTCAGTAAAATGATTTTCCCATGCCGATAAAGGCGTTGATTCACCATCTGGAAAGTTTTATTCCGCTTTCATCCGAGGAAAAAGAACTGATCGAGCAGCGGTTTGAGAATTGTTCTGTCAAGCGAAAAGAAAAAATCCTTTCCGCCGGTGAGGTTTGTAAGCCGTACACCTTTGTTGTGAAAGGCTGCTTTCGGATGTACGGGGTCGATGACAAAGGCTTCGAGCACAACATCCAGTTTGCAGCTGAAAATGACTGGATTGCGGATATTTCCAGTTTTTATACCCAGAAAACCAGTCAGCTGAACATCGAGGCGCTCGAGGCTTCCGAAATCCTTCAGATTCAACAGGAGGATTTGTTTTTCTTGTTTACAAATGTCCCCAAGCTTAACCGAATTTTTAAAGTGATGATTGAACACAAGTATATCGAGCTTCAGAACCGGGTGTTGCAAAACTTCAGTTCCACGGCTGAACAGCGGTATTTGGGTTTTTTGGAGCAATATTCCCATCTCAGCAATCGCCTGCCCAATACGCAGATTGCCTCCTATTTGGGGATTACTCCCGAGTTTTTGAGCAAAATCCGGAAGAATATCCAGTTGAAGGGGTGATTTCTTAACCTAGGTTAAGGGTGGAAGTCAATTGAATTTTGGTAGTTTGTATCGAAATCAAACTAATAATCATATGAAAATTCTATTCACACTAGTTCTGCTGATGGGAATCAGCACTTTTGCTTCCGCCCAATCTTCCATTGATGATATGGTCAAAGACTGGGAACGAGCCAAAGAATACACCAAGGAGTACCTCGATGCCATGCCAGCTGAAGGCTATGCGCTGAAGCCGACTCCCGAGATGCGTTCGTTTGCGCAGCAGATGCTTCACCTGACAGATGGAAATTATGGCTTTGCTTCTGCTGCTACCGGCGCGGCGAGTCCGGTGGGAATGGGGGAATCCGAAAAAGCCGCCGATCAGTCCAAAGAAAACGTGACCAAACTGGTTATGGCAGGTTATGATTTTGTGATCAACAACATCAAAACGATGACTCCGGCTCAGTTGGGGGAAACGACAAAGCTGTTTGGACGATTTGAGATGAGTAAAGGAAAAGCCTTGGAAAAGTGCTTCGAGCATCAGACTCACCACAGAGGTCAAACCACCGTTTACATCCGATTGGCAGGAGCGACTCCTCCGCAGGAGAAGTTGTTTTAATTCCTAGTCTCTGAGAACTTTTCCAAAGATTTGAACTTTGGAAAAGTTCTTCAACATCTCCTTCATCGGCTTTTTCCTAAAAGCCCCACCTCCACAAAACTTCAGATTCTACCTGTCAAGTGATCAAAAAACACTTGAGTGGAATCTCTTTATCCTTACAAAAATGAAAAAGCAAGCTCTCATTATATTCTTGGCAATATTCACCTCGAGTGTGAATGCCCAAGTACTCAAACTCAAAAAACAAGAGTTTGAGCTTCACAATGTCACCGGCGAAATCGTCAAATTCCAAGGTAAAAAGGTCCTGAAAATTGAGCGTGATTTGAATGCCATTCCATTTGATTCAACCCGACTCGAGGCCACCGTGGATGAGCCACACTATGCAAGATTGCTGGGTTTGGATGACTTTGAAAACGGGACAATTGAGGTGAAAATGTATAGCCAATTGCAAGATCCAGCACCTTATTCCGGTATAGCGGGTTTTATCGGGGTTTATTTCAGAGTTGAGGAAGATGACTCAGCCTTTGAAGGGATTTATGTCCGGCCAAAGGTCGGCAGGTCAACCAACCAGCTTCGAAGAAATCACGCTGTGCAATATTTTTCCTATCCGGATTACAAATTTGACACCCTGAGAAAGATCGCTCCATACCAATACGAAGGCTCCGCTCCTGTGGCCCTAAACGAGTGGATTACTATGCGAATCGAGGTAAATGGAGAAACTGCTGAGTTGTTCATCAACGACATGAAGTATTCATCCTTTATTGTGGACAAAATGCTGGGTAAAACCAAGAAAGGCTTTGTCGGACTGTATGTCGATATCGGAACCATCGGGTATTTCAGGGATTTGAAAGTAAGCAAACGAGCCTTTCAGATAAAGAAGGCTGGAGAAAAGGAGATAGCTATTTAAGAGACAGTATTGGCTTGTTTTATAGAACTTTTCCAAAGTTTTGAACTTTGGAAAAGTTTGTCTTTCAACACACCAACTTAAACCCATATCCCCGCACATTCAGAATCTGGATTTCCGGATCGTCCTGCAGCTTTTTGCGGAGCTTGGTGATAAAGACATCCATGCTGCGGGCGTTGAAAAAGTCATCCGAACCCCAGATTTGATTCAAAATCTTCGTACGGTCCGTGATGTCGTTGGCATTTTCGAGCAGCATTTGGAGCAGTTGGGATTCTCGGGAAGTGAGGGGATGCTCGTTTTCCCCAAATTTCAGCAGTTGGCGGGTGGGGTGAAACTCGTACTTGCCTAACCCTATCCAGTCGCTTTGACTTTGGCGAAGCCGGATTTTATCCAAATGAGCTTTGATCCGCACGATCAATTCCTCCATGCTAAAGGGCTTGCGCACGTAGTCGTTGGCTCCGAGCCCAAATCCTTTGACCACATCTTCGGTCTGACTTTTGGAGGTCAGGAAGATGATCGGGGTGTGGGGATCGATTTTGCGGATTTCGGCGGCGAGGGAAAAGCCGTCCTTCTTCGGCATCATCACATCGAGGACCAGTACGTCGGGCTTTTGGGCCTGATAGCTTACCCAGGCTTTTTGTCCGTCGGGACAAAGTCGGACTTTGAAATCCCGGCTTTCCAGACTTTCCTGAATGATCATTCCCAGCGCCAGCTCATCTTCGGCCAGCAATACGTTGATTTTGCTCATGGCCAGTAGGTGATAAAGGTGGTGGAGTGTTTCCCGGTTTCGAGTTCGATTTTACCCTCGTGCTTTTCAAGGATTTTTTTCACGTAGTATAAGCCGATTCCAAAGCCTTTGACGTCGTGGACATCGCCTTTCGGTATTCGGTAAAACTGCTCAAAAACCCGCTCCTTTTGCTCAGAACTGATATTTCCTCCGTTGTCGTGGATGCGGATTTTGTGCAAGCCGTTTTGATCGAGGCAGATGCGTATTTGGTCTCCTCCGTATTTGATGGCATTGTCGAGTAGGTTGGAAATCACATTTTCGAAGTGAAAGGGATCTGCGAAAATGGGTTTCGGATTGGCCTGGAGGATCAGGTCAATTTGCTTTTCAGGAGCCAAAGTCTGGAACTTTTGCACCAGCTGCCTCAGGAGAGTTTCAGGTTCGATCTCCTCCTTTTTCATCACCAACTGATCCGAATCCAACGTGGCGGTTTCCAGCAGTTTTTCAACCATCTGATTCAGTTTGAGCATCTGGTTTTTAGAAATTCCCAAATAGCGATTGGTTTTCGAAGGATCGTTCTCAGGATTGAATTGCTGAATTCCTTCGATTGCCGAGAGCGTGGTGGCGATGGGAGTTTTGAACTCGTGGGTGATATTGGCGATCAGATCCTGCTTGATTTCGGCGATTTCCTTTTGGTTTTTGATCGTCTGGTAGAGGTAGTAGAAGGCGTATGCCACAATTCCGAGAAAGAGCAGGGAAATGAGGAGTTCGGCGGTGCCTCGCTTAAGTACAGTTAAGGCAGAATTTTCAAATGACAAGGCGAGCTTTTGGTCCCGAGGAAGGAAAGTAGATCTCGAAATGACTTGGAAGGGCATTCGATCTGTCTCCTCAGAACTCAGCGAATCAAAAGGATCTAATCCTTTGATGTGAATGAGCTTGTAGTCGATGTCGATATTTCTCCGGTCCAGTTCTGCAGCTAGTTTTTGTTGGATCTGATCCATCTCGATCGAGTCTCGGGTGATGGAGATGATGATGCGATTGGTCAGGTACTTGATTTGAGAGAGGCTGTCAGCCGCATCTTTGCCCCAGTAGACGGTGAGGTCATTGGCTTGATCAAGAGCAACTCTGCCTGTTGTATCAAACAGGAAAACAGATGAAGCACTGTCTGATCTCACTTCGGACCAAAAAATAGAATCGGGTCTTCCCCCCTCGGCTCCTTCAATGGCTTTGAAAATCATTTTGCTTTTGCCCACCCGCTGAAGAAATTCAGTGGTTTTTGGGTTAATGGCAGTATCTGCGTTAAAAATTACGTTGGGATCAAAGTCCTCGGCCATTGTATCTAATTCCGAAGACTGTCCCGAAGTGATTTCAAGATTGTCGGTAAGGGTGATCACATTGGTCTTTGCGAGGTCGGCGTAGTAGTTTTCTACGGCATTGTCCAGGCTTTCCTGGATATCTGCTTGCAGCTGGGATTGAATGAGGGTAAACTGCCCCAGCATCCGCCAAGCCTGCATACCGATGGCAACTAGCAAGGTAGCTCCGATGACTAGCCCTATGCGCTTGAACTCCAGCTTTTTCATCTGTAAAATTTGTTTTTCAAAGGTCAGATAGCCTGTCCCGAACTCGTTTCGGGAGAATCTCGCTTTTATGATTCACAATCCAGCTTGGAAATTCAGGTATGCTCGATTTCATGGTGCTAAATTAGTCCGATAAAAAAGACCAAAAAATCGGAGTTAACACATGTTAACAGTGCTTAACATGCGATTTGAAAAGGCTTTTCTTCATTTGTGCAGCTAAACAATTCTACCCATGAAAATCACTCGCATACTACTTTCCTTTCTAGTCCTTGGCGTCGTAGCACAAGAGGTTTTTTCCCAAGGACTGACCGGCAGAGCTTACTATAAGTCCTCTTCCAAGATCAGTATTTCGATGGACTCCACCCAGATGGCTCCTGAGCAGATGGCTGAGATCCAGGCACAACTCAAAAAGCAACTGGATAAAAATTACATCCTCACCTTTACCCAGACTGAGTCCAATTGGAAAGAGGCAGAAAGTCTCGGGGGAGGACCGGCCACGGCTTCCTCAGGAGGAATGACCATGGTCATCAACACCGGAAGCACAGACAAACTCCTCTACAAAAACATTGCAGAGCAAGTCTACCTGCAGGAAGATGAGATGATGGGCAAGGAGTTTCTGATCAAAGATGCCCTTGAACCTGCCGAGTGGGAACTCACCGGGGAGACCAAAAAAATCGGAAACTACAACGCTCAAAAGGCGACCTATTCGAAAATTATTGACTCTCAGCGTTTTTCCACCGGTATGACCGAAATGGAAAATGTCAAAGACACAATCAGCGTGACGGCTTGGTTTACCCCGGAGATCCCGGTGTCCCATGGCCCAAGCAATTACTATGGCTTGCCGGGATTGATTTTGGAATTACAAAATCAGGGTTCAACCCTGATCTGTGATCGTATCGAGTTGAATCCAAGTGCCGATCCTGTGGCGATCGAGCAGCCCAAAAAGGGTAAAGTAGTCAGTAAGGAGGAGTTTCGCGCAGTGCAGGAAGAAGCCATGAAGCAGATGATGAATCAGTACCAAGGCAAGCCGGGTTCAGGAAATCAGTTTACGATTCGGATTGGGAATTAGTAGCCTGTTTAAATGCAAATAGCTATGAACAAGCTTACTGGAATAATATTGATTGGACTTCTCTTGTTTGGTTGTAAAGAAAGAAAAGGGGAAAGTATGTCCGTAGCTGAAAAAGTTGAGTTTGATCAAAACTTAGCAGATGAGCTTAAGAGAATGGCTGAAATTGACCAAATCGCGGCCTATATTCCTCAAGGGAAATACAAAGAAATGTCAAGTGAAGAATGGAATTCATTTAAAGACAGCGTATTCACCACCCACCAAATCCGACTCAAAGAATTGTTTGACCAACACGGCTTTGTGGGCTTCGACTTAGCTGGTGAGGAAGGCTCTGGTAACTTTTGGTTAATGGTTCAGCATTCTGACCACGATCCTGATTTTCAAAAACAAGTTTTGGAAAAATTGAAAATCGAGGTGGATAGGAAAAATGCGGATCCAAGAAATTACGCCTTGTTAGTCGACCGGGTAAGCCTAAATAATGGCCTGCCTCAAATCTATGGAACCCAGGTTGACTACAACATGGAAATTTGTCAAGCTTTCCCCAAAAACCTAGCGGATAGTGTAAATGTAAATCAAAGAAGAAAGGAAATGGGACTACAGCCTCTAGAGGAATATTTGAATGAAATGGCTCTGATGAACTTTGAAATGAACAAAGAATATTATGCCAAAAAAGGGGTAACCGAACCGAAATTATATAAAGTTCAATAAAGGACGGTAAGTATTTGATTGAAAAAGAAAAAGATGAACAGGTGCTGAGTCGTAAGGTCAGTGGCTTTGCTCAGCAGTGTGTCCATCTACAGCAACCTCATCATTAAAACCGCTTTAAATAGGAATCTAAACCAACTATGCCTTTTTTTAAAAAATTACTTGCGGTTATTTTGGTATTCTGGATTGTCTTTCCGGCTTTTTCCCAAACCAAACCCTTGGTCGGTCAGGTTTTGGATAGCTTGGAAAATCCGATCGCCTATGCCAACGTAGTCGCTATCAATCAAAGCACCCAAAAGATCGGAGGCTTTGGTATCACCAATGCAGAGGGCCGATTTAAAATCACCTTGGCTCCCGGCTCCGAATACCTGCTCCGGGTTTCATTTGTGGGTTACCAGCAATTCGAGCGACTCATTTCTGAATGGGATTCGGAGGTGCAAATGCAGATTGTTTTGAAGCAAAGCGACACGGAATTGGGCTTGGTCGAAGTGGTCTCCGAGATGCCTGTGACGATGAAAGGAGATACGCTGACTTACAAAACCGATGCCTTTACTACGGGTACGGAGCGAAAGCTGGAAGATGTGCTGGAGAAGCTCCCGGGCTTTCAGATCGAAGACAACGGGGATGTAAAAGTGCAGGGCAAAAAGGTGGACAAAGTGCTGGTGGACGGGAAGCCTTTTTTTGACGGAGACACCAAACTAGCCACGAAAAACCTCCCGGCCAATGCCGTGGATCGGGTTCAGGTCCTCAAAAACTTCAATGAAATCAGCCCCATTCGAGGCTTGGACAATGACGAGACCTTGGCCTTGAATATCCAGCTCAAAGACGGCAAAAAGAATATGGTCTTTGGCGATCTGACAGCCGGAGCAGGTCCAAAGGAGCGCTATTTGGGTCATGCCAATACCTTTTACTACGCACCCAAACTGAATATCAACCTGATCGCAGGCACCAACAATGTAGGCGAGCAGACTTTTTCTCTTTCGGATTACTTTCGATTCAGTGGAGGTATGGCCGGATTGGGTGGAAGGACAGGCTCCCGTCTTGCGTTGGGTGATGAGGATCTGGGGATTCCGCTGGCCAGTCGTGACAATGCCGCTTCTTTGGAAACTACCCTCGGAGCTTTCAATTTCAACTATACACCGAGTAAAAAATGGAGGCACACCGGTTTCCTGATCGGTTCTTCTTCAGACAATAAACTGGGAAGTTCCTCCCTTCGCACCTACCTCAATTCCGGCGAAAACAATCAGGAAATACTGACCTCTGCCAGTCGGGTCGAAAACAAATCCGGCTTGCTCAAGTACGGCTTGACCTTCACCCCAAAGGAAGAAACCTATTTCAAGTACAGCTTTTTCGGGAAACTGGCCGACATCGAAAATGGCAATTTGTTAAACTCTGATTTTGGGCAAATCGAACAAAATCTGGCGACGACCAATTCGCGTACCCCGTACAGCTTGCAGCAAAAAGCAGAATGGTACCATGCCCCGTCGGAAAAGCGGGTCTACTCCATGGAAGTCAACTGGGAAAAGAAATACCAAGACCCACTTTACGATTTGACTACCAATCAGAAGCCTTTTGTTGGCTTGATTCCGATTTTGGATCAGGAAAGCTATCGGTTTCTTCAGCAGCAGGAGATTCATACCCGCACCATCGAGGGAGCCTTCAATTATTACCATATTCTCAATGCAACCAATCATTTGAATTGGTCACTGGGCTACCAAAACATTGGACAAAGCTTGATGGGTAGCCTCGATCAGGTGGATTCTGAGCAGGTTTTTGAGCAGTTTGACAACGATTCGGATTTTGGATTTCAGGATGTTTATCTGGGAATGACCTACAAGACCAAGTGGAAAAAATTGATCATCAGCCCATCCGTATATGTTCATCGGTTTGCTTGGGAAGACCGGCAGTTTGGTGAGGAGTTGAATTCGGACAAAGTACTTGCCTTACCCGGATTCTACACCAAGTGGGACATCAAATCCACCAAATCCCTGACCTACCGCTTCCAATCCGAGGCCAATTTCATGGACATCCAAAAGCTTGCACGGGGATTTGTGATTCAGGATTACAACTCGGTTTTTCAGGGAAATCGCTTGCTTGACAACGGGCTCTTTTATACGCATACCCTCAATTACAATCACTTCGACTTCTTCTCCGGACTGAATTTCTTTGGAAATGTCGTTTGGCAGCGCAAGCGGGATGAAATCATCACGACGACTGATTTTGCAGGAATCAACCGACTCCTCTCCGTGCTCAATGTCGAGCCTGTCAATGAAACACTCAATGCTGATCTCCGAATGGATAAGCGCTACAACAAGTTTAAACTAGAGGCAGGAGGACGATGGAATACTTTCGCTACAAATCTGGTCTTAGATGAGACTCCAACCCGCAATGAACAGTTTTCGCAGACCTATGACTTTCAGGTGACCACCACGTTTTTCAAGGTTTTGGAAGTGGATTTGGGATATGCGTTTACCACAAACAGGTACAATTCCGGGCAGCTGAGCAACACCTTCACCACCCACAGTCCCAAGATGGAGATCGACTTGGACATTTACAAAGGCTTGAAGTTGAATGCGGATTACACCTACAATTCTTACCTGAATCAGGCAAGTGGCATCCGAAGCGACTTTGAGTTTCTGAATGCTTTTCTGAGCTATCAGGGTGAAAAGAGCCCGTGGGAATTCCGGATAACGGTTTGGAACATCCTGGATACCCGATCGATTCGTCGGGATAGTTTCAGTGAAAACCTCATCAGCACCTATGCGTACCTCGTGCAGCCCAGGTATGGTTTGTTGACTGTGAAGTTTGATTTGTAGAGGAATTAGAAAATTTTAAGATTGTAAGATTGAAAAATTGGAGTTGAGTCAACATAAAAAAGGCTTGGATTAATATCCAAGCCTAATTTTTTAATCTTGAAATTTTCAACTTTTGGATCAAATGGTCGCAACCAATTTCACGTCCAATTTTACTTCGTCGTAGATCATTTTGTCAGCCAAGTCTTCAAAGTAACTTCCAGAACGGTATTTGATGTCAAATTTGGTTCGGTCAAAAGTGATCTGACCAGTTGCAGTCATTTTGTTTCCAGCCACGCTTGCTTTCGCAGGGAAAGTGATTGGCTGGCTGATTCCTTTGATGGTTAAAGTTCCGTTGATGGTGTAATCAGTTCCGTTGCTGGTCTTAGCACTGGTGATTTTAAAGGTGGATTTGTTGAATTTTTCCACAGAAAAGAAATCATCAGACTTCAGGTGATTGGTCAGGTTGCCTTTGGATTTGGGATCTGTCAGATCTTCCACAGTCAGGTTGACCATGTCCAATTCAAAGGAACCTCCAGTGATTTTGCCACCTGTGACATCAAGATTGGCATCGGAGATCGGTACATATCCCCAGTGTTCTCCGGTCACTTTGGACGCTTTCCAGGTGACGGTGCTTTCGGTTTTGTTTACTACTGCAGGAGCCGGGCTTTCGCTTAGGGTAAAAATTGTTCCTAAGGAAATAATAAGTGTGGTAATCAACTTCATAAAATGTAAAGGGTTTTTGGTTTAAGATAGTTTAATAACAGTTCGTCTCTTTTGACTTTTTAAAGGACAAAATGTTTAACGGACAAACCCTGTAAGGTTGGTGATAAATTACGAAAGGTTGATTTTCGGGATTAACCCTATAAAAATTGATATGAAAGATGATTCATAACTTATGGACTAGACCCTAATTAAGATCAAAGTTGAATACCCACAACTAGAAGCCTGCCTTGAATCAGGCTTTGGCCAAAAGTCCATACTCTACCTTCCCATGTCCATCCGGTGTAGTGTAAAAAGGGCGCTTTTCGATTTCATAATTTTTGTCAGCTGGAATTCCCAAGGCATGGTAGACCGTCTGATGGATGCTGTCGATTTTGATTGGATTTTCGATTGTTTTGCAGGGACGCTCGTCGGCAGTTTTACCAAAGACATGCCCCCGCTTGATCCCTCCACCAAACATCAGAATAGAGCAACCATCTGTAAAATGTCGGTGCATTCCGTAGTTTTTCATGTCTTCGATGATATCCGGCACTTGTACCTGATCCTGCACTTTAAGGTCTGGTCGACCTTCGGTAAGCATGTCCCGGCTGAATTCACTGGCCACAATCACCATCGTGCGGTCCAGTTTTCCGCTTTGATCCAAGTCCTTGATCAATTGGGCTATGGGAGCATCGATCATCTTTTTCATGTCTTTCAGTCTCGTGTGTCCGTTATCATGGGTATCCCATCCGAAGAATGGCTCGTATTCCGTCGTGACTGTGATGTATCGAGCCCCTTGATCCACAAGCCTCCGGGCCAAAAGACATCCCAAGCCAAATCTTCCACCGGTATCGTATTTTTCATAGCTTTCCCGAGGTTCCTGACTCAGGTCAAATGCCTTTGCCTCTGGCGAGTTCAAGAGCATATAAGCCTGCTCCATGGATCGCTTGAGGGATTCTTTCTGGTAGTCTGAGCCAAATTCGCCCATGGGCCCGGCAGAAATCAATTCATTGTACAGCTGATTTCTGGATTCAAATCGCTTGGTATCCATGCCAACAGGAGGTCGGACTGCATCCAGTCCTGCGGTGGGATCGGGAATCAAGAATGGCCCGTATTCTGAACCCAAAAATCCTGCACTGTGAAAAGCTTTCAGTTCCTCTCCTTCACCTACCGTGAATCGCTGCCCAATGTTGATAAATGGCGGAATGACTGGATTCAATGCGCCTTTTTCTTTGGCGATCCAGCTTCCCAAATGGGGGACGACCACGGATTGAGGGGGCTCGTAACAGGTGTGAAAGTGATACTGATGTCGGGTGTGTAGGATATGACCCAAATCCGCAGCCTGATAGGAACGAATCAAAGTTCCCTTGTCCATCACAGAGGCGATATTTTCCAATCCTTCGGAAAAGTGAATCCCATCGAGTTTGGTGGGGATTGAAGGAAAGGTGCTCAGTACTTCCTTTGCCTCCATTCCTTTTCGGAAAGGAGTGTACTTCTTGGGATCAAAGGTCTCCGTATGCGCCATGCCACCGGCCATGAAAAGCAAGATCACCGAATCTGCCGTGGTTGGGATTTTACTTTCGCAGGAGGAAAGCAAACCGGCCAAAGGAGCACCCATACCCATGGTGGCCATGGCTGCGGCGCTGGTTTTTTTCAGGAAATCGCGGCGGGATTGTAGGTATTTCATGGTTTGGAATAGTGATTCCGGTGTGTGGGGACACACACCGGGGCGAGTATTGTTAATAAATCATTTGGAATTCAGGTAAGAGGAAAACGGCCCAGAGAAAATCCTGAACTTCTGCTGCCTCGGGTTTTTCTCCGAAGGTCTTTTTTGCGACAGCAAGTTCTTTTTCACTTGGTATTCTCAGCAAAGCCCGACTGTAGAGTTCACGGGTGAGTTGGTCAGGATTTGGGTAGTTTTTCGCCCAGTCTTGTCCTCCTTTTTCGAGCGCTTTATTCAGTCTTTCTCCGTTGCTCAGTTCCAAGGCTTGAAGCAAACTTGCCTGAGAATCCCGGTTCGTGGACACTATTTCCCGATTGGGACGACCCAAAGCGGTCAGAAAAGAATTGTTAGCAACCAGAGATGCTCGGTTAAAAGTCAGTTCGCTTTTTGCCTCAGGGATCAGTTCATAAGGTCGGAATTTGACCTCTGCAGAATCAAAAAGCGGGGCTGAAAGATGGCTGACGGCATCGGCAAACTGTTCGGCGGTCAATCTCCTTCTGACTATACCCTGAAATTTGAAATCCTCGGCCATGAGTTTTTCTGGGCTTTCTACCCCAATCGACTGACTCTGGTAGATCCTGGAGGAAGCAATCTGAAAAATCAGCCGCTTCAGATCGTATCCGTTTTCGACGAAATCCACTGCCAGCCAATCGAGGAGATCTTGGCTCCACGGAAGATTGTCCATTTCATCTGCAGGCTCCACAATTCCACGACCCATCATCTGCTTCCAAATTCGGTTGACTACCGTACGGTACATTCGGCCATTGGCGGGCTGAACCAGTTGGTCGGCAAGCTGACGGAGTTTTTCGGCTTTGACTGCCGTGCTGTCGATGTTTCCCAATTCCTCCCAGAGGATTTTGGTTTTGGCCATTTTGCCGGTGGGTTGCTCACAGCGACTGACTTCCAAAGTGGAATCGGCGAAGATATTGGCAAAAGCATAGGCCTGTTCCAGCTTCCAGTCGCTGATAAAACTGTCGTGACAAGAAGCGCATTTCAGATTGAGGCCCAGAATGACCTGCCCTACATTTTGCGCAGCCTGCAATTCTGTTCGCTGGGAAGCATTCACTGTTCCTCTCCAGCGGATCCCTTCAATGAAGCCTTTTGATTTCTCGGTGGGGTTGAGTAGTTCTTTGACAAACTGATCATAGGGTTTGTTTTCCCTGATTGAGGTGTAGAGCCAGTCTGTGATGGCGAAGCGGCCTCCTGTAATGTAACCTGTTCCAGTGTAGTCATTTCTCAGGAGGTCATTCCAGAAGGTGAG
>CAYONF010000094.1:0-1237 GCA_964405255.1 uncultured Limnohabitans sp.
ATGCCGTGATGGAAAACCTGACCGAGTTAGGAATTCTTAGCAAAATTTTGCCTCCGTCTGATTTCCTGACTTTGGATCGATTGACCTTAACTGAGTGACTTTGCCGCGGGCAACTTGATGCAAAACTTGGTTCCGTGACCGGGATGGCTGTCAATGGTGATCTCTCCCCCGCATTTTCGGGTAAATTCTTTGGCCAACTGAAGTCCCAAGCCTGAGCCTTTTTCCTTATTGGTTCCTGGGCTGGATTTTGTCAGGGAATAGGAATTTGAAAGCAAGGCTTGCACTTGATCCTCATTCATACCCACACCCTGGTCCAGGATACACAAGTGCACCCATTCTTTCTCGCTATCTGAAAAAATAGTGACTGCATCGCCGGGATTTGAAAATTTCGCAGCGTTGTTCAGGATATTTCTGACCACTACTTCAATCAAATCCGGATCAGCAAAAACCACTGCCCGAGCATCCATTTGATTGAAAACAGTCAAATTTTTGTCCTTGAATGATGCCTCGAGGAGTTTCATGGAATTTTCCACCACTTCCCCTAAATCAAAATTGGAAGGGGTTACCTGGAATCCATCCATCTGAGCCATGGACCACTTGAGGGTATTGGTCAGGGTAAAGTTCACCGAATCAATATCCTTGCTTAGCATCTGGACCAATTCATCAAACTCATCCTTTTCAAGATGTCCGGCCAAAAGCAAATCCACCACTGATTTGACCTGGGTAACAGGCCCACGAAGATCATGGCCCAACACTGAAAACAGTTTGCTTTTGGTCTCATTCATCTCCTTCAACTTTAGAGATTGCTGCTCCAATGCCAGATTCTGTTCTTCAATTTTCTTCTGCTGAGCAAGGAGATTGGCATTGATTGACCGGATATTCTTGTTCATTAAAAACAGGCGAATTCCCAATCCTGCGATCAAAATCGCCGTTAAGGCAAAGAAAATGGTGTATCTCCTTGAAGTTTGCAACCGGTAGGCTTGATTTTCATTTTGGGCTTTTAGCAGCTCCAATTCAGACTCTTCCAGATTTTGCTCAAACATTCCCTGCAACAGTGCCAATCGGTCCCGGTTGGATTTATTCATCAGGGAATCATTCAGCACCAGAAATTGAGATTGATGCAAATAGGCTTTTTGGATGTTGCCTTTTTTCTCAAAAACCTTCGCCAAATAGCGGTGGCTCTTTGCCAATTCATCGAGGAAGTTATTTTCCGAACACAGCTCAATCGAATAATTCA
>CAYONF010000094.1:1337-10765 GCA_964405255.1 uncultured Limnohabitans sp.
GCAACGTTATTCAGACTTCGGATACGGGTAGACAAGTCATTGACCTCAGAAGCCAAAGCATAACCCCGCTTGAACTGCAAGATTGCCATTGTATAATTCTGCTGTTCGTAATAGAGCGCCCCCATATTGTTCATCACCCGGGCGGCCTGAAGTTTGTCATTGGACTGAATAGCCAAATCGTAAGCCTTGTTTGAATAACCAAAGGATTTCTCCCATTGTCCCTGGCGGTAATAAATCCAACCCATATTTTCCTGAGCCCTACTTTGTGCAGAAAAATAGCCTAACGCTTGAGCGAGTGAATCAGCCTCTTTGGAAAAGGCCAAGGCATCGGCCTGTTCGCTTTCCCGAAGAGAAGTACCCAATTCATTGAGCAAATCAACTCGTTCTTTTCCCGATTTGCCGGGCAAAAGCATTTTAAGACTATCCACGGAAGGGGTTTGAGAAAAGCCCCAATTGGGATAAATCCAACAAGAAAAAACAATAAAGAATAACTGAATCGGGCGACTCACTGAGGATGTTTAAAACAAGATTTATGCAAAATAATCAATATCATAAAAATGAAAACCAAAAAGATCCGGTTTGAAATAAAAAGGCCGAAGCTCTGTTCAGAATTTATCCCAATCCCAATCCTTGTTGATCTGTGAAATGGCATGGTAAGCTGTGAGATCGTATTGGCAGGGAACGATGGAAATATAATTGTTGGCGATAGCCCATTCGTCGTTGTCTTCTCCCTTGTCAAAATTCACAAAGTTGCCTGCCATCCAAAAGTATTTCCGGCCAGTGGGGTCATATCGCTCTGCAAATTCTTCTTGCCACTTGGCATCTGCCTGACGGCAAATTTTCACCCCTTTGATGGGTTCATTTCGCTTGGGCGGAAAGTTTACATTCAAGGCTACTCCCTTTGCAATTCCCCGTTCCAATACTTGTCTCGCGATCTTTTCCACCCATTCTTCAATGTGTGAAAAGTCGGCTTTGGAAGAATAGTCACAAAGGCTAAATCCGATGGATGGATAGCCTTCCAATGCCCCTTCGATGGCGGCCGACATAGTTCCGGAATACAAAACGGAAATGGAAGTATTGGAACCGTGATTGATCCCGCTGACTACCAAGTCTGGTGTCCGGTCTTTCAAGACGTAATGCTTTGCCAACTTGACACAATCAGCGGGGGTGCCACTTGACTTATAAGCAAGGACATCCTCAAAGATGTCTTCCTCATAGAGTCTTAATGTCTCTCCTATGGTGATGGCATGGCCCATGCCGGACTGGGGACTGTCAGGGGCAACCACGACTACATCCCCCAGTTTTTTCATGACCGACACGAGAACCCGGATTCCCTTGGAGGTGATTCCATCGTCATTGGAGACGAGGATAAGCGGTTTTGACATAAAGATTAATTCTGCAATTCGTTGTAATACGCGGTGATTCTAAGCAAATCTCCGCGTTTATCGTGTTCGAGTCTGTTTTTTCTCATGAAAAGATCAATCTCCTCATCGTGTCCGGGAAGCATTGCGAATAGATCTTTCTTCTTGAGACTATAGCGCTCCATCCGGCCGTTTTTGAAAAAATAATAATTGAAAGCGAGCCTGTATCCGGTGTAGGATTGAGGACCCCAAAACGGATTCATGGCTACTGGTCCCCAGTTATTCATTCCCCGGGTATCAGTTGCGATGTATTCTCTGCACAACAACGCCAAGTCATCCCCCTCAGTCAGCACCTCAAAGAATGTGGGGGTTTCGTATTGCCCATTCAAAGCATAAGGAAGACTGTAAAATCTCCGAATCCCTCCAAAAATTTCATCGAAAATTTCGAAGTTGGAAACATTGGATGCTGTAAATGTATCCACCGTCTCGGTCTGAAGTTGGACCAGGTTATTGTCCAGGTCGTATTTGATAAGCCCGGAGAGCACGGCCCCGTCATTGAGGTAAAGGTTTCCTTTGTGCCAAACTTGGGATGGAAACTGACTGTTCTGAGCCAAGACCGAAACCAAACCCAGAAATAGAAAGCTCAGAGTGAAAATTGCCTTTTTCATGGAGATCAATGTGCTTAGAATAAACGGTCAAACTCCGATTGGGTTTTTAAAATCCTTTTTCGAAACAGTTTTAAATTAACAACTATTTCTCACTTGAGAATATTGTGCCCCATTTTATCTCTTTTTGTAGTCAGGTACTTTTCATTGTGCGGATTGGGCTTGATTTCAATCGGAACCTGCTCGACGATCTCCAATCCATATCCCAATAAGCCCACTCTTTTCTGCGGATTATTGGAAATCAACCGGATCTTGCTCACACCCAAATCCCTCAAAATCTGAGCTCCTACTCCGTAGTCTCTTCCGTCCATTGGAAAACCCAAGGCCAGATTGGCCTGCACGGTATCCATTCCCTGTTCCTGAAGTTTGTAGGCTTTGAGCTTGTTGATCAGGCCTATTCCGCGGCCTTCCTGATTCATATACAGGACGATTCCTTTTCCTTCTTTTTCGACCATCTCCATAGCCGCATGCAACTGTGGACCACAATCACAACGGCAGCTTCCAAAAATATCCCCAGTAGCACAGGAAGAATGAACTCTTACCAAAACGGGTTCATTGGGCTCCCAGGATCCTTTGATCAAGGC
This sequence comes from uncultured Limnohabitans sp., assembly GCA_964405255.1. Lineage (GTDB taxonomy): Bacteria > Bacteroidota > Bacteroidia > Cytophagales > Cyclobacteriaceae > Algoriphagus. The sequence continues at coordinate 3,948 of CAYONF010000094.1, forward strand.
CATGTGGATTTCCTGTGTGTTGGTTTGTCTGAACGCAATCAGGTCAAACTCTCCCCAAGTGGTAGGAAGCTCAACTCCGATCTCTCTTTTGATCAGAGATTCATTTTTGAGCCGGTACGCGATCAGGTCTTTGATCGAAACCAATTTCAATTTGAACCGCTCGGCTACTTTGACCAAATCCGGAAGTCGGGCCATGGTGCCGTCTTCATTCATGATTTCCACCAAGACTCCTGCAGGAGCCAATCCAGCCAATCTGGCAAAATCGATGGCCGCTTCCGTATGGCCTGCCCGGCGGATAACTCCACCCCGCTTGGCTTTCAGGGGAAAAATATGCCCCGGCTTACCCAATTCACTTGGATGGATCGAATCATCAATCAAGGCCTTGATGGTCTTAGACCGATCAGAAGCTGAAATCCCGGTGGTACAACCGTGCCCGATCAAATCCACCGAAACAGTAAAGGGAGTTTCAAAAACCGCAGTATTGCTTCCCACCATGAGCTCCAAACCCAATTGGTCGCAACGGTCCTCTATCAACGGTGCACAGATCAAGCCCCGACCATGCGTGGCCATGAAGTTGATGATTTCGGGAGTCACCTTCTCTGCTGCACAGATAAAATCCCCTTCGTTTTCTCGGTCTTCATCGTCGACTACAATGATGACTTCGCCGTTTTTGATGGCTTCGATTGCGTCTTCTATCGGGTCTAGCTGGTAGTTTTCCACTTGGATTGTCTTTGGATTCATGGATCGAATAGCAAAGTTAGCCTCTTTCCAGCTTAAAACAGACCTAAGCCAAATAAAGTTTGGCTTTATCCGATCACGATCCCGAGCTCCTTGTCAATTTGAAGCTGAACCTTCTTCAGTTCAAAATAGACTTGCTGGAGTTCAAACACTTTTTCCACCTCCAAACCTTCGGATTCTGCGGATTTTATTTTTTGCTTGGCCTCGTCCATCATTTTGTAAACCAGCCTTCTCTTCAGCCTCAAAATGGATTTGAAGGCTGTGGAAGCCAAATCATCCGACTCAGTGGTGATGAAAATCTGATGCCGCTCGTGCCAGTGGCTGGAAACTTCGTGCCGGGGTGAAATCAGATCAATCACCTCCTTGCGGACTTCTTCATCCCGTTGAGCCACAAAAAATTCAGTATCGGGAATTTCCCCTTTGGCCAAGGAGTCCCGATACATCGTCAAAATCCGTTGATAGATCGGGGTGTGGAATTCGATTTCCTGGGTTTCTGAAAGTAGGTAGTGACACAGATGAAGGTCTTCCTCATCCAGTTTTTGAAATCCATAATTAAGCAAAAGTCGAATGGTCTCCCGCTCCTGAATCCGAAGCGTGTCCTCAGCTGAAATCTGGGTTTTGGAAGGGATGAGTTCTTCGAGTTTCTCCTCGGCTTCAGCCTCTTCTTTTGCTTTTTGAAACTGATCCTTTTGACTCTTTATCAGCGTCTTATTCAGCTCAGCATGAATGATTTCCTCCTCGATCTGCAACAGCGCGGAGGCTTCTTTGGCATAGACAGACCGAACGATCGGATCAGGGATTTTACCGATACTTTGGACTACTTCACGGATCACCTCCGCCTTTCGGATCGGATCCCTGGCAAATTCATCCTGATACAATCCGATCTTAAAACCGATGAAATCCCGGCTGTTTGCCTTTAAGTAATCCTGAAAAGCCTGGGAACCAACTTTCCTCGAATAACTGTCCGGGTCATCTCCGTGCGGAAATACCACCGCTTTGACATTGAGGCCTCCCTCTAACAGCAAGTCAATTCCCCTCAGGGAAGCTTTAATTCCTGCTGCATCCCCATCGTAAAGTACGGTGACCTGATTGGTGAAGCGCTTGATCAGTTTGATTTGTCCTTCAGTCAGCGAAGTCCCCGAGCTGGCTACGACGTTTTCGATTCCCGAAAGATGCATGGAAATGACATCCGTGTATCCCTCTACCAAGAAGCAATTGTCCAGATCGCGGATCGCTTTTTTGGCCTGAAAAATCCCATACAGCACGTCGCTTTTATGGTAAATAGGCGTTTCCGGAGAATTGATGTACTTGGGTTGGGTTTTGTCTTTGGTAAGAATCCTCGCGCCAAAACCAATCGGTTTGCCGCTGATGTTGTGGATCGTGAAGGTAACCCGACCACGAAATCGGTCATACACCCGGGATGCATCTCCTTCTTTCTGCAGGATCAGTCCAGCTTTGAGCAAAATGTCTTCCTGAAAACCGGCAGCTTTTGCCGATTTGAGCAAATGATCCCAGCCATCCAAAGCATAGCCTAAATCAAATTTTTCGATGATTTGGGGGGTGAAGCCCCGCTCTTTGAAATAGCTCAGACCGATCGATCTTCCTTCCTCAGTCTGCAGATTTTTTACAAAAAAATCCTTGGCAAAATTCATGGCGATGAAGAGGCTTTCCCGCTCGTTTTGCTCCAGATTTTGCTCAGGAGTGCGGGCAGATTCCTCTTCTACCTCAATTCCGTACTTCCCGGCGAGGTGTCGGATGGCCTCCTGAAATCCGATCCCCTCGATGTCCATGACAAACTGTATCGGATCGCCGGCTTTGCCACAACCAAAGCATTTGTAAATCTGCTTGGCAGGAGAGACAGAAAAAGAGGGAGATTTTTCACCGTGAAATGGACAACAGGCCCACATGTTTTGGCCCTTTTTCTTCAGCTGAACGTAATCCCCTACCACCTCGACGATGTCGGCCCGTTCTTTTACTTTGTCGGAGGTTAGTTTGCTGATGCTCATGGAAAATGGAAAGTAGGCAAAGTTAAGGTCAGATTCGACAATTGGAAGCAGAAGGTTTCTGAGAACGGGCAGAAGGTTTCCGAGAACCATTTGCCTTTTTTGGAAGTTTCACATTTGTCTTTGCCGTGGGTTTTTCAAAGCGGCAATCTTGACCTAACTTGCGAAAAATTTAGATTTACAAGATGCAATTGACTGCAGACCTAATCAAGAAATCATTATCCAGAGTTCAGGACCCAGACCTCAAGCGGGATTTGGTGAGCTTGGGAATGATTCAGGGGATCCACATTGAAGGCAATACCGTGAGCTTCAAGGTAGTATTGACCACTCCTGCATGTCCCTTGAAGGAAGTGATCAAAAACAATTGCATTGAAACGCTGACGGAAGACCATGGGGATGGTTGGAAATGGGATATTTTCATGACTTCCCAGGTAACCACCGTCCGGGATGCAGCTCCGATTCTGCCTCAAGTCAAAAATATCATTGCCATTGCTTCCGGAAAAGGAGGAGTGGGAAAATCAACCACCTCTGTAAACTTGGCGGTGGCTTTGGCCCAGCTGGGTGCAAAGGTGGGTTTGATCGATGCAGACATTTCAGGACCATCTGTTCCTACCATGTTCAATGTGGAAGGTGAACAGCCTTCTGTGAAAAAAGTCGGAGAAAAAAACATCATCGTTCCGATCAGTCAATATGGGGTAAAACTGATGTCGATTGGTTTTTTGACCCCTACAGACAGTGCAGTGGTGTGGAGAGGCCCCATGGCTAGTTCGGCTTTGAGGCAGTTTATATCCGATGTAGAATGGGGGGAACTGGACTACCTTTTGATCGATCTCCCTCCGGGCACTTCGGATATCCACCTGACCATGGTGCAGACGGTGCCTGTGACAGGTGCGGTCATTGTCACCACCCCTCAAAAAGTAGCTTTAGCAGACGCCAATAAAGGTTTGTCGATGTTTAGGCAGCCTCAAATTAACGTGCCTGTCTTAGGTGTTGTTGAAAATATGGCTTATTTTACGCCAGAGGAATTACCGGATAACAAATATTACCTTTTTGGAAAGGAAGGGGGAAAACGATTAGCCGAAAAGTATCAGGTTCCTTTCCTTGGAGAAATCCCGATCATCCAGAGCATACGCGAAAGCGGCGATACCGGGTATCCTGCCGTGTTGAAAAACGGGCTGACAAAGGATGCTTACATGGAGCTGGCAGAAACGGTAGCCCGACAAATTGCTATCCGCAACGCTTCGATCGAAAAAACGTCAATAGTGGAAGTAAAAGCATAACTATCAATGGAAGCAGGACTCAGAGAGAAAATCGAATTTGCTTTGGATACCATCAGACCCTATTTGGAGGCTGATGGAGGAAATGTTCGCATCGTAGAATTAACCGATGATTTGGTATTAAAAATAGAAATGATGGGCAACTGCGGTTCTTGCCCCATGTCCTCAATGACACTTAAAGCTGGTGTTGAAGAAGCAATCAAACGAGCTATTCCTGAAATAACCCGGGTAGAAGCTGTGAATCTTACCGTGGCCTGATCTACTCAGTAGAATGAAAAAAGGATTTCAATTTTTAAGTTTTCTTCTTCTTGCCAAGGGATTACTTTTACTTTCAACGGCTTCTTTTGGGCAAAAAATCACCCTCCAGGATGCCGGACAATCTCTAGGGGCCGTACCTTCCCATAGCCACTCTGAAAAATGCGGGCATACCCTAATCGAAGCCAAAATCGCAAAGGAGATGGGGTATTTTGGAACCAAAGGATTTTTTGAAGATTGGATCAACCAAAAAATTGAAACCCGAAGAAAAACCCCACAACTAGCCAGGGCACTGGAAGGTCCGCGACTGATCCCTGTGGTGGTTCATGTGATTCACACCGGTTCGGCTGTAGGGACTGGAACAAATATTTCGGATGCCCAGATTTTGGAACAAATCCGGATTTTGAATGAGGATTTCAGAAGACTCAACGCGGACGCCAACCGAACCCCGGCTGAATTTCTCCCAGTTGCAGCAGACGCAAACATCGAATTTGTACTCGCCAAACAAGATCCTAATGGTCTTCCCACCAATGGGATTGTGAGGGTTCAAGGCACCAAAACCAGTTATTCCCCGGATGATGCCACCTTGATCGGATCTACCTCGCAATGGAATCCCGTCGAATACCTGAATATTTGGGTTGCACCGTTGGTTCAGCCCTACATCGGTTATGCATCCTTTCCGATTTCTGACTTACCCGGGTTGAATTTCTCTCCCACTCCTGCAATTATTGACGGTGTCACGATAGACTACCGTTTTTTTGGGACAGGCGGCAGTGCGACTTCAGCTTCTTTGGGAAGGACTGCTACCCATGAAGTCGGCCATTATTTTGGACTGAGGCATATTTGGGGAGACGGAGGATGCGGAGTGGATGACTTTGTCTCAGACACACCCGATCAGGACAACTCCAACAATGTCTGCAATGCGAATCCAAGCCGATTCTCCTGCGGAAACAACAACATGATCCAAAACTACATGGATTATACTCCGGATGCCTGCATGAACTTATTTACTCGCGGGCAAGTGGAGCGGTTTGACGTCGTCTTGGAAAACAGTCCACGAAGAGTAACTCTGGTGAATAACAGGGCTACCCAAGATCCAGAATTGGTCGACAGAGATTTGGCCATCACCCGGATCATCCAACCGGTGGAAGCCATTTGTGATCTGAATGTCACTCCACAAATCGAAGTGCAAAACGCCGGTTCTGAAACTGTAACCTCGGCCCGGATTGAATTAAGAAGAAATGGATCAGTCATTGAAAGCAGGAGATTCTCCTTAAACCTAAGCACCGGAACTGCGACTACGCTTACGTTCAATCCGGTCCAATTGGCTGCGGGAAACAATCAAATTGAATTCAGGATCATCCAAGTCAATGATCTGACAGATCAGAAAACAGATAACAATTCCAAAACATCAAATCCGGTCCTTCAGGGAGAAATCACCCTTCCTTACACTTACGATATCAGCACATTCCCCGGCCAATGGGTGATCAGTAACCCAGACCAAAGCTTAACCTGGGAAAAGACAAACATCACCGTATCCGGCCAAAGTCAGTCTGCCATATTTATCCGTCACTATGAATACGAGGCTGCAGGGCAATATGACTACCTCATTTCTCCTATCATTGACTTGAGCAAATACCCCAATGCTCAGTTGGTTTTTGAGGTTGCGCACGGCCCTTACAATCAGGCCGGTTATCAGGATGAATTACTGGTATCTATATCCCAAGACTGTGGATCCAATTTTGATCTCACCAGCCCACCTTACCTGAAATTTGGTACACGCTTGGAGACTTCCACTCCTACCCTGAATGAATTCATTCCAACCCTAAATGAAGAATTCAGAACTGAGCTGGTCAATTTGAGTGAATTTCAATCGTTGGGGAAAGTGCGGATTTCCATTACCACCCGAAATTCGTTCGGAAACAACATTTATCTGAGAAACATCCGGATTCTTTCTCAGGAGGAGTTCAAATATGAATTGAAAATTGAGGACTTGGTATCCCCTACCCCCATCAGTACGGGGCAGCATGAATCAGAAGTGGTCCGGATAATTAATACGGGTAATCTTCCTGTTTCCAAGTTCCTGTTCAACAGAACTACCAATTCATCCGCGCCACAAACCTATATCGGGTCTGGTGCTACCATTGGTCCGGGTGAGCAAGTGGAATTGGAAATCAACAACTCTACTGCAGACGGTAAAAACCGCCTTAGATTTTCCATTTCAGAACCAAACTTTGATCAAAACAACCCAACGGCGGTCGTTTTGGAAAGATTCAATCTGGAAAACCCGGATGTAACAGAAGTTCCCTGGAGACAGAATTTCAACAATTCAACCAATCTAACACCTTGGCTGACCATAAATCCGGAAAGTGATCTGGCCAGCTGGAATGTTACCCCTGCATCCAATGGTACGGGACCAAACAATGTAGCCAGGCTGGAAAATGGGACAAGCGGAAATTCCTATTGGTTGGGAACACCGGTATTTGATCTTTCCAATAGCCGGCAGGCAAGTGTATTCTTTGATCTTGCCGCAGGTGAAGTAGAC
>CAYONF010000094.1:10865-14438 GCA_964405255.1 uncultured Limnohabitans sp.
CCGGTTTATCTGGATAATTTGGAATTGTTCCTGAGTGCCAATCCTGAGCCAGTTATTCCAAGGGAAGGTTCCAACATTCTTTATCCAAATCCAGCCAAAGATTACTTCAATTTGGCTTTCAACCTACCCACAAGAGAAACTGTAACCATCCAGATAATTTCGGCAACCGGGGCAATCGTTCATGAGGTGGACTATCCCAACACCCTGAACCAGACCTATACCTTCAGCACCGATTTATTTAGGTCTGGATTATATATCATCAAGATCAGCAGCAATTCCATTCAGGACATGAAGCGATTGATCATTAATTGATCTTAAAAGAGCCGAAGTTTAACGCTTCGGCTTATTTTTTGTCTGTTTGTTTGGGTTGTTTTTGGCATTTTTGTTCCTCAATCGACCAAAAATCCAGCTATCTTAGTCTGAATCTAATTCTAAATGAATTCCTTGAATTACCCCATCAAAAAAATTCTGATCAACCTGCTGATCATTTTCGGGATTTCCGTTTTCCTGGGCTTTTTATTTTTAAAAGTATATCTGCCACTTTACACCAACCACGGGGAGACCGTTTCAGTCCCGGATATCACCGGCTATGAATACGAAGAGGCAACGGAATTTCTGGAACAATCCGGTCTTCAATATGAAGTGTCAGTAGACTCAGGATTCAGCATGGAAATGCCTCCGCTGGCCATCCTCAAGCAAATCCCTGAGGCAAATTCTCAAGTTAAAAACGGAAGAAAAATTTACCTGACCTTGAATGCGAGGAATGCCCCTCTGATCAAAATGCCGAACTTGGTCAATATGCCGTTGAAAAACGTGCAGGAAATACTTTCTAATCTTGGACTTGAACGAGGAGACATCATATTTGTACCCGACATCGGATTCAACGTGGTGCTGGAGCAACGCTATCGGGGAGTAAGTGTCAGGGAAGGTTTTGAAATCCCAAAAGGTGCCCGGGTAGATTTGGTGGTCGGAGATGGAATGGGAAACCAATTGCTCTTAGTCCCTGACCTGACCGGAATGGATGAGGAGGATGCCGAATTCCTGATCTTGGGCTCAGGACTCCGCGTTGGAAATAAAAATTACAGTTCGACAGATTCTGTGGGTCCAGGCAAGGTATTTCTGCAATCACCATCTGCCAGAACAGAGATCAAAACCGGAGAAGCAGTAGATATTTGGATTGCCAAAAACGAATGATTTGAAAAAGTTTTTTACACCTTGGGCACTTCTTTTCAGTTTCGCTATCCTGTTTTTGCGAATAGAAAGCGGTTTTGCCCAGTTTGTAGAAATTGCTCCCATTCCGCAAAAAAAGTTTGCTCCCAATTCCGGAGTTTCGGTTTCATCACGAATTCAAAATCAAAATATCCTTCCCTTTTGGGATGACTTTTCTGCAGGAATCGATACCCTGAAATGGACAGTCGATGGGGCTTCATACACAGAAACTATTTCTGAAAATGCGCCTTCTATAGGAGCTATCCTTTTCAACGGGGTGAATGCCATTGGCGAACCCTATTCCCTACAGATTAACGATCAGGGTGAAAGCGACTTCTTCACTAGCAAACCGTTCGATCTTAGCACACTTTCTCCGGAAGAAAGCGAAAGCCTTTACCTAAGCTTTTTCTGGCAAGCGGGAGGAAAATCAGAAGCCCCGGATCAAAATGACCGACTGACACTTCAAGTGTTGAATTCAGAAGGAAGTTGGATTACAGTTTGGCTTAAGCAAGGTGGAGAAGGACTCAACCGAACCGTATTTACCCAGGAAATTATCCGGATTAGACCAGAATGGCAGCATGCAGGTTTTCAGTTCCGCTTTTTTTCGAGCGGACGCCAGGTGGGGCCCTTTGATAGCTGGCTACTGGATTATGTATACCTCAATTCCAATCGGAATGAGTCTGACTTGAACTTCCGGGACCGGGCTTTGACCCAACCCAACCAAGTCACCTGGGGAGAATTTACTGCCTATCCTCTTGAACTTCTCCAAAATGAACAGTCCGGACAATGGACTCCCATCAAGAATGAATTTGTCAATCTTGAAAACCGTTTCCGGGCAATGGAATATTCCATTCACTTTGAAGACAGTTTGGGAAACCTGGTCTTGCCTGTCAATTCCAACACACCCTTTAATCCGGTTCCCAATGCACTGGAGCGGAGGTCATTTTTGAGTCGGGAATTTGAGGAGATTCCAGTCCCCTCTTCCCCTTCTGATCTGGTTATTCAGACAGCACTGACATCCGGAGACGGGCTTCTTTTTGACATCCAGGGGGGAGACACGGTCCGATACGCCTCGGTGGATTTTAGGCTGAATGATACCGTCAAAACTATCCTGCCCATCCGGGATTTTTTTGCATACGACAATGGTTCGGCAGATTATTCAGCTGGAATCAATCAACGCGGAGGCCAATTGGCTGTACGATACAATAGCCCCGAATCTGTTTACCTAAAGGGGATTTCAATCAATTTCACCAATGCAAGTCAGGCAAATCAGGCGATCGATATAGTAGTCTGGGATGAAATTGACAAAAGCCCGAATTTGACCAAAGAATCTCTGATCCCGGTCAAAGTCCCGGGTCAGGATTTCATCTATTTTTCTCTGGATACCAATTTGAGGGTATCAGGTGAATTTCACATCGGATTTACCCAATTCACCAATGATTTTATCCATGTGGGTTTGGATAAAATCAATGACCGGGCAGATAAGATATTTTACAACGTCGGGGGAGGCTGGGTCCAAAATGAAGAGGTCAGAGGATCTCTTTTGATCAGGCCCCACATTTCTCTGGCTCCGCCTTTTGAAGAAAGTTCCCTTCCCGGCTCAGGATTTAGAATTTACCCCAATCCGGTGGTGAACCGGTTGTTTATTGAAGGTAAATTCACCGAATTGGTCATCTTTGATTCCTTCGGCCGCCAGATTTTATTGCCCCGAGAGCGAAGTGATGATGGGGAAATTGTTAATTTTGAAGGACAAAGACCGGGGATTTACGTCGTAAATCTTTTTGCTGCATCCGGCCCAAAATCATTCCGAATTTTAGTCACTAACTAGCATGGAAGATATCACCGTAAATGAACTGAAAGTCCGCCTGGAAAAGGGCGAGAAATTCCATTTTCTTGACGTGCGCGAGGAATGGGAATACGAAGAGGACAACCTTGGCGCTGAAAACATTCCTCTGGGTGAATTGCCTCATCGTTTGGCTGAATTAGAGCCCTTCAAAGAGGAGGAAATTATCGTCCATTGTAGGTCTGGAGCCCGAAGCGGAAATGCCAAGAAATTTATGGAAAGCAAGGGCTTTACCCAAGTCAGGAATGTTCTGGGCGGAATCTTAGCTTACCGAGCACTCTAACAAAAATCCCGAGTCAGTTTAGCAGGCTCGGGATTTTTGTTTAGGAGAAAATAAACGGTCGGGGTGAAAAGCAGAGGATAAAAATCAGGATGGCCAGCCAGCCGATGATTTTTCTTTTCCGATCCAACTCTTGGATCTCGGACACCTCCGGATGTCTTACACCCATGACCCGACCTAGCAGGAAGGCAAAGAATAACCAGCCTTCGTATCCTACCCACTCAGGTTTCAGAAAAGAAAG
>CAYONF010000095.1:0-14277 GCA_964405255.1 uncultured Limnohabitans sp.
GAGACTTTTTTATTTTTGCCCTATGAACCCAATCGTACTGTTTGACGACCCGGCTATCCGTGGATCATTGCTTCCCTTTACTTTTACCCGTCCTGTGGCAGATATTCGGGTAGGAATCCTGAAAATCTCCGAAAAATGGGCGAAATACACGTCCTCTGAGGTTTACTTCCTTACGCAGGAGTACCTGCAAAAGAAATTTCCAAGAGCTGCCCAAGGTGGATTAGCGATCAATGGGGCATGGCTTCCTGATTCGGATTCGGCTGAGTGTATTGCCAAGCTCACGCCCAATCAGGCGCTTTATTGGGGGAAGACCCTCTTGGCTACCTATATTGGGGAAACTGAAAAAAACCTCAGTTCGGCTGCTTCCAAGGAGGCTATTCAACTTGAAAAAGAGCCGGTTTTAGTTCAAAAGACCTGGAATATTTTCCAGTTTAATGCCGCAGAAATCCGAAAGGACTTTGTCCTTTTGACTCAGGGGAGAGTTTCCCAACCGATAACTGATGCTCACACGGTAGTGTATGCGCCTGAAAATATTTTCATCGAGGAGGGGGCTAAAATCAAAGCCGCAGTCCTCAATGCGGAGGGTGGACCCATTTATATCGGGAAGAACACAGAAATCCAAGAAGGATCGCTGATCCGGGGGCCTTTTGCCTTGTGTGAAGGGTCTACGGTAAATATGGGCGCAAAACTCAGAGGCGATACCACGGTTGGCCCTTTTTCAAAAGTCGGAGGAGAAATTTCCAACTCGGTGATTTTTGGCTTTTCCAACAAAGGTCATGAGGGATTTCTTGGCAATTCTGTCCTTGGGGAATGGTGCAATCTCGGTGCAGATACCAATACCTCAAACCTCAAAAACAACTACGCTCCGGTCAAACTTTGGGATTACACCAAAGGAGGTTTCGCCAATACAGGTCTGCAGTTCTGCGGGCTGATGATGGGAGATCATTCCAAATGTGGCATCAACACGATGTTCAACACCGGTACGGTGGTAGGAGTTGGTTCCAATATTTTTGGGGACGGATATCCCAGAAACTTCATTCCATCTTTTGCATGGGGTGGAGCGGCAGGTTTCTCTACGTTTACGCTTCCCAAATTCGAGGAAACTGCCAAGGCGGTTTTCGGTCGACGGGGTAAAGAATGGACCGAGGTCGACAAAGAAATACTAGAGCAGATTTTTGATTTGACCAAAAGCTACAGAATTTGGGATAAAATTTCCTGATCCAAAACTGCCATGCAATTTGCTGAAATTCCCGGGCTACCGGAAACCAAAGAAAAGCTGATCAATGCCGTTAAATTTAACCATTTGGCGCATGCACTGCTTTTCCATGGGCCTGAGGGTTCGGCTAATTTGACTTTGGCTTTGGCCTTGGCTACCTACCTTTATTGCGAAAACAAGACCGAAACTGACTCCTGCGGAACTTGCTCTTCGTGTCAGAGGATGAAAAGACTGATCATGCCGGATTTGAATTTTGCTTTTCCTGTAGTGGCTACCTCCAAGGAAGATTCTGGAGATGAGGATGACAAGGAAGAAAAAACCGATGTGCTTGCCAACTGGAGAAAGTTTGCCACCACTCAACCTTATGGCAATGTTCATGATTTCATCTATTTCAACGGGTTTGAAAAAAAGCAGCTGAACATTTCAAAGGCTTCTGCCCGCAAGATCATCCAAGCGCTTTCGCTAATGTCTTTTGAGGGCGGTTATAAAATCATGCTGATCTGGGCTCCGGAGTTTCTTCATCCTGCCGCCGCCAATGCACTTCTGAAGATTATCGAAGAGCCCCCTGCCAAAACTATTTTCATGCTGGTGACTTCTCAGGCAGACCAATTGTTGACCACGATTCTTTCCAGGACTCAGAAGATCATGGTCAGGGCATTTACCGATGAGGAAATCCGAACTCACCTTATTCAAGCTGGTCTTTGCGACAGCAAGTCAGCCGAACAAATTGCCATGATTGCGGACGGCAATCTTCGCGAAGCTTACCGCATGATAGATCAGGTGGAGGACAAGCAGGTCACTCAAATCCGGGATTGGTTCCGGCTCTGTGCCTCCAAAAACCTTAAAGAAATCTTTGAGGAAGCTGATAAATTTCACAAGGCGGATAAGGAATTTCAAAAGTCACTGATGCTTACAGGGCTGAATGTCACCCGGGAGATCATGCTCAAAAATTTTGATCTGGATTCCTTACTGAGGACCACGGAGGAAGATCGGAGGTTTATCGACAACATCAGCAAAAAGGTACTCAACGAAGATCATGTGCTGAAGCTCTACGAAGAATTTAATGATGCTCATTATCACCTCGAGCGAAACGGGAATGCCAAAATGATTTTTACGGATTTGTCTATGGATATTCTCGTCATGATGTCCAAAAAATGAGGTCATGGCAAAGAAAATCATCGGCAGAAAAGAAAAAATCACGCTTCCCGGCCTTGGCCTGAAGTTGGTTTGGGCAAAAATAGATACCGGAGCATTCACGAGCAGTCTGCATGCGGAAGAAATCAGGGAGGAGCTGAAGGATGGGAAAAAGGTGCTCTGTTTCAAGATTCTGATGCCCGCGCACAAGAAGTTTACCGATAAAACACTCGTTTTCGAGAAGTATCGGGAAAAAAAAGTCAAAAATTCGTTTGGTCAGACAGAGACTAGATTTCTGATCACCACCAAAATACGGATTGCAGGAGAGACATTTCCTGCGGAATTCACGCTTTCGGATCGCTCCAGTATGAAAAATTCCATTCTGCTGGGACGAAAAATCCTCAGGGACAGATTCCTGGTGGATGTCACTGGTGCCAACCTCTCCAAGGCTTACCGAACTAAGAAATGAAATCGAGCATCATCAATAACTTACCAGAGTGGTTGGATTGTAGGCAATGCGAGATTCCATGTGGCTATGTAAAATCAATTATCAGCACATGAAAATTGCCATCCTTTCGAGGAACTCCAACTTATACTCAACTCGTCGACTTTTCGAAGAGATCAAAAATGCCGGACATGAAGCCCTCATCGTCGATCATAGTCTCTGTGATCTGATCATTGAGCAGGAGGGCCCCTCCATCATTTACAAAGGTCAAAAACTGGAAGGTGTCGACGCGATTATCCCCAGAATTGGAGCTTCGGTTACCTTTTATGGGACAGCCGTAGTCAGACAGTTTGAACTGATGGGGGCCTTTTCGGCGGTCAACTCTCAAGCTATCGTCCGAAGCAGGGATAAACTCAGAAGCTTACAGATCCTTTCTAAAAATGGCCTGGGAATGCCAAAGACGGCATTTACCAATTATTCAAAAGGTGCCGAAAAGCAACTCATCGAGCAGGTTGGCGGAGCGCCGCTCATCATCAAGTTGCTTGAAGGAACGCAGGGTTTGGGTGTAGTTTTAGCCGAAACCAAAAAAGCTGCCCAATCGGTAGTGGAAGCTTTTCATGGTTTAAAAGCCAGAATCATCGTTCAGGAATTTATCAAAGAAGCCAAAGGAGCAGATATCCGGGCATTTGTGGTCAACGGAAAAGTAGTGGGTGCGATGAAGCGTCAGGGCGCTGAAGGTGAATTCCGCTCCAATCTTCACCGCGGAGGCGTGGCCACCGTCATCAAACTCAGTCGGGTTGAAAAACAAGCTGCGCTCAATGCGGCCAAAGCCTTGGGCCTCGATATCGCCGGAGTGGATATGCTTCAGTCTGCACGTGGCCCTTTGATTTTGGAGGTAAACAGTTCTCCCGGGCTGGAAGGAATTGAACAGGCTACAGGGGTCAATATTGCAAAAGAAATCATCAATTATGTGGAGGCAGGAGTACGGAAAAAGTCTTCCAAAAGCCATAAAAATCAATGAGTAGAGTAGTAAAAATCGGGACACGGGGCAGCAAACTGGCACTTTGGCAAGCCTACCATGTGGAGGATTTGCTTAAAAAGGGAGGCCTTGACTCTGAGATCGTCATCATTGATACCAAAGGAGATCAAATACTCAATGTTTCTATTTCCAAAATCGGAAGTAAAGGGGTATTCACTCAGGAACTGGAAGACCAACTCCTGGATGGGCGGATTGATATCGCCGTCCATTCGGCCAAAGACATGCAATCCACTTTGGGGGAAGAATTTGAGCTGATTGCCTTTACCGAGCGGGAAAAGGAAAATGACATCCTTCTTTCCAAAAAAGGGAAAATAGACCTCAATGACTCTTCTCAATCCTTGGTATTGGGGACTTCCTCGACGCGAAGAGTAGCCACTTTGAAGCATTTTTACCCACACATCCAGACAGTGGATGTACGCGGAAACCTTCAGACCCGCATCCGAAAAATGGAAGAGGGACTTTGTGATGCCCTGTTGTTGGCTTTTGCTGGGGTGCATCGGATGGGATATGATGACTTGATTGCAGCTGAATTGGATTTGACCCAATTCACCCCTGCTGTGGGTCAGGGTTCGGTGGCTATTGAATCCGCCAGATCGCTCGACCCGGCTTTGCGCCAGCAAATAATCTCCGCCTGTAATCATCCCGGGACTGAATTTCGCCTGAAGGCTGAAAGAGCGTATCTCCGGGTGCTGGAAGGAGGCTGCAGTATTCCGGTTTTTGCTTTGGCATTCTGGGAAAATGAACTTCTCAAACTCCGGGGAGGAATCATCAGTCTGGACGGGAAGAAACGGATTTCTCTGGAAGTTGCCGGAAGAAAAACGGAGGCGGAAAGTCTCGGGCAAAAGCTGGCGGAACTTGTTTTTGCCGCAGGCGGAAAAGAGATCCTGGATCAAATCAAAACATCACAATCCAAATCATGAGTAGAGTTTTTCAATTTCTTGCACTGAGTTTAATCCTGTTTAGCACGCTGGCCTGCGGCCAAAACCGGGACTACCTGATCACCATCTCTACCCGCCATGGGGAGATCAAGGCGATCCTTTTTGACGATACTCCGGAGCACAAAAATAATTTCATCGCTTTGGCGGAAGCGGGTCGCTTTGACTCCACCCAATTTCACCGGGTGATTAAAGACTTTATGGTTCAGGGAGGAGATGTGTTTGGAAAAGAAGGAATTCCCGCTGAACAATGGCCTACCATTCCTGCTGAAATCCTTCCCAATCATTTTCACCGAAAAGGGATGATAGCTGCAGCGAGGCAGGGCGACAACATCAACCCCACCAAAGCAAGCAATGGATCCCAGTTTTACATTGTCCAGGGAAGGACCTATGAAGAATTGGAATTGACAACCGATTTTCCCGCTTTGCAAAAAGCTGTTCTCCAGTATGTCCAATTGGAAAGTCAAAGGCCACTCAAAGAAGAATACAATCGGCTTTATGCAGCACAGGAGTTTGACAGTTTGACCAACCTGCTGCTGTCCAAGCGGGATGAAATCGCCAAATCACTGAATGTAAAGCTTACCAAGGAATACACCCCAGAGCAAATAGAAGCTTACGCTACGATTGGCGGCACACCGCATTTGGATCAGGAATACACAGTATTTGGGGAAGTAATATCCGGAATGGATGTGGTAGAAAAAATCGCTACTGAGCCTACTTCCCGTGAAGTCCCCACTAATCCTGTATACATGCAGGTAAAAGTAGAGCGGATGACCAAACAAAAAATCACCGAAACCTATGGTTACCAGTATCCTAAAATCAACTAAGCCCAAAATTCTCATTACCGGAGCCAATGGTCTATTGGGACAGAAGCTGGTAGAGCAATTGGTTGAAGGAGGAAAGTTTGATGTCATTGCTACCGGCAAAGGATCAGGCAGACTCGGGGGCTCGGGATACACCTACAAAGATTTGGATATTACCAATCCCGTCGAAGTAGATCAGGTAATCACTCAGCTTGCTCCTGAGACTATTATTCATGGAGCAGCCATGACCAATGTGGATCAATGTGAGATGAACCAAGAGGACTGTTATGAGGTGAATGTAAAAGCGACAGAGTATTTGGTCACCGCGGCGGAAAAAATCCAGTCCCATTTTATTTTTGTTTCGACTGACTTTATTTTTTCCGGGGAAAATGGGCCTTACGACGAAAATGCCGAAGCCGATCCGGTTAATTTTTATGGGGAGACCAAGCTGATGGGAGAAAACCTGGTCAGAAATTCAAAAACCTCCTGGGCCATTGCCCGAACCGTGCTTGTCTATGGAATCGCAAATGACCTGAGCCGGTCCAATATCATTCTTTGGGTAAAATCCTCTTTGGAAGCAGGAAAGGAGATTCATGTGGTGGATGATCAAGTTCGTACGCCAACTTTGGCAGAGGACCTTGCCGCAGGCTGTATTTTGATTGCGGAGCAAAAAGCGAATGGCGTATTCCATATTTCCGGGGCAGATGTTTTGACTCCTTATGAGATGGCGATGATGACTGCAGATTACTTTGGGCTGGATAAAAACCTGATCAAAAAGACCGACTCCACTCGCTTCACTCAGCCTGCAAAAAGACCCATGAAAACTGGGTTCATCATTGAAAAAGCCCGAAAGGAGCTGGGATTTAAGCCTAAAACTTTCCGGGAGGGAATAGCTATTTTGGCAAAACAAATTATCTTAGCCCGCTCTTAAAATCAATTTTCACCCCAAATATCAACGAATATAAAGCATGGCAGACGGTTCAACCTCCGAGCAAAGGGGCCAATTCGGCTCAAGTCTTGGTTTCATTATGGCGGCCGCCGGATCTGCCATCGGTTTGGGAAACATCTGGAGATTTCCGTATCTGACCGGTGAAAACGGAGGAGGAGCTTTCGTATTTGTCTACATTCTTTGTGTGTTGCTGATTGGCTTGCCTCTCCTGTTCAATGAAATTTCTTTGGGCCGGAAAACAGGAAAAAATCCAATCGGTGCCATCCGAGATACGGGTGGAAATAAATTTTGGCAGATCGCCGGCATTCTTTGCATCGCTGTATGCTTCTTCGTTTTTAGTTATTATTCAGTCATCGCCGGTTGGACCATTGCGTATGTGTTTACGGAGCTGGTCAATATCCAAGTTGATTTTCAGGAATTTATCAGAACTCCGATGTACGTAGTTCCCCTTACCCTACTTTTTATGTTGACGACCATCTTGATCGTGTTGGGGGGAGTTTCAGGAGGGATTGAGAAGGCCTCGAAGTTTTTGATGCCGGTTTTGTTTATCATCGTCATTTTCATTGCAGCTCGTTCTGTGACTTTAGAAGGTGCACAGGCTGGAATTGAGTATTATCTGAGTCCTGATTTTTCAAAGATCAATTCCAGGGTAGTAATGATTGCAATGGGCCAGGCATTCTTTTCTCTTGGAGTTGGATGGGGCCTGATGATCACATTTGGGTCCTATTTGGACAAAAAATCGAATATTATTCAGGCTGCTAGCTGGATCGTAGGTATGGATACCATGGTCGCTTTGCTTGCAGGATTGATGGTGTTTCCTTCATTGTTTGCTTTGCTTCCCGGTAAGGATCCTGCTTCCGGACCAGCTTTGGTTTTTGATGTGCTCCCAAAAGTTTTTGATGCCATGCCAGGGGGGAATTTCATTGGAGCGTTATTTTTCATCCTTTTGATGGTTGCTGCTTTGACTTCTACCATCTCTATGCTGGAGGTTCCGGTTTCTTATCTCATCGATGAACGAAAATGGAACCGGAAAAAGGCTACCTGGACAGTGGGAGTAGCCGCTATGATTATTTCTGTTCCTTCCGCCCTGTCCTCGATGGAAGGCAATTTTTTTGCGGACTTAAGTTTGAATTTCCTAGGTACCGAATTGATTGGGTTTTTCGGAATTATGGATTTCGTTTTTGGAACCTTCTCCGGGATTTTGATTTGCCTTATTCTTGCGCTTTATACCGGTTGGGCCAAAAAGATTGGGGATTTCGCGGAGGAGTTAGCAAGTGGAGCTCCTGGATTCCATGGGGTTTATCGGCTAGGCTGGATATTTTTTATCAAGTGGGTGTGCCCAATTGTAATTGGAATAGTTCTCATGGACCTGGTTGGGGTGTTTGGAACAGGGGAAGTTTAGCGGAAGAGATCAACTTTACAAATGAAGGAGCTTACAGAGCTCCTTTTTTAATTTGTAGGGATCTGTTATCTAAATTTTTATTTCAGATTTGCTTTTCATATACTTGAAAAAGTGTTTCATGCCTATGAAAGTTCTTCTTGTTGATGATGATTCTGTACACCTCTTGATTTTGAGGAAAATTTTTGAAAAGTCCAACGATGAGGTTGTGGTTGCTCAAAATGGGAAAGAGGCTTTGGAGCATCTTGAATTTGACCCCTTTTTTAATGTGATCCTGACAGACATCATGATGCCTGTCATGGATGGACTGGAATTTTTGGAGCATCTCAAAGAAAGTACTCGGACGAGAGGTATTCCAACGATAGGATTTACCGCAGGGGACGTGGAGTATTTCCGGGAGAAAAGCAAAAACCGGTTTGATAGCCTTGTGGCCAAACCTATGGATTTTTTTGACCTTTATAATTTGGCAAAGTCCAAAGCAGCCTAAGATTCTATATTCCAAATCTTGGCAAAGGAATTGTAAATGGTATACTCCATCTTTTACAACTAAACCAAAATTCCTTTACCATGAAAAAATTGATCACCTTGCTTTTCTTGGGCTTTATTGCCCTTGAAGGCTACTCCCAAGGATTCTCATTTGGCCCAAAAATCGGGGTCAGCAGTACGACGCTCAAATTTGATGATGATGAAATTGAAGGTGGCGACCAACAGACCGGCTACCATGTAGGTGCATTTGCCCGATTAGGAGGTGGGGGATTATTTGTGCAGCCTGAGGTGCTTTTTACCCAGACCAGTGGTGATTTTACATACAATGGGTTTGATCCAGGCGGGGATCCGGATTTTGAGGCAAGCTTCAACCGACTCGACATTCCGGTCATGGTAGGCTTTAAGTTATTCAAGATTATGCGCGTTCAGGCCGGCCCGATTGCCAGTATCAACTTGAAGACCGACATAAGCAATGCCGGAGAGGATATTCAGGATGTTGATACCAACTCGGCCACTTTTGGGTACCAAGCTGGTGTGGGGTTAGACATTGGAAATCTCATCATCGATGCCAAGTACGAAGGAGGTCTTAGTGGCGTGGTAAACAGCATCGCAGGATTCAGTACGGATCAGCGAATAAACCAATGGGTTCTTTCTGTTGGATTTAAGTTATTTTAAGAAGAAATTTTTGATCAAAAAAAGCCCGGCTGGATTTCCAGCCGGGCTTTTTCAATTAGTTGCTACCCATCACCATCGGGCCGGGCTTGGCCCATTCATGGATAGGCTTCAGGTCGACAACATAGACACTGCGGCCGTGAGTGCCCACCACCAGGTGGTTTTCCCGCTCCTGAATGACCATGTCATAGATGGCTACATTTGGGATTTCGCCCTGGAAAAGGTTCCAGTTTTTTCCTTCATCCATGCTCACATACAGCCCATGATCGGTTCCAAGGTAAAGTAGATTTGGCATCATCGGGTCTTCGATGATGATGTTGGTGGATTCCTCCGGAAGGTTGGATTTGATGGAGGTCCAAGTTTTGCCATAATCCTCGCTCATGTACACGTAGGTATTGAACTCGTCGTATCGGTAGCCATTCAGGGTGATGTAAACTCTTCCTTCTTTGAATCTGGATGGCGAAATACTGCTTACCCAGCGGTCTTGGGGAAGCCCTGCATTCAGACTCGTCCAGTTGCCTCCATTGTTTCGGGTGATCCAAACATTGCCGTCGTCTGTGCCGGCATAGAGTGTTCCAAACTCAAGAGGGGATTCTTCCACTACGGTCAATGTGGCAAAAGGCACATTGCCGCTCTTTTGGTTTTTGGTCAGGTCTGGGGAGATGGTGGTCCAGGTATTTCCCTGATCTAGGGATTGATAAACGTATTGTGAGCCCATGTAGACAATGTCCTGATTGTGGTAGCTGAGCTCAGCAGGTGTTCTCCAGTTCCAGCGGTTGGGAGCATTGCCGATGTCATGACCGGGTGTAATTCGCTTTCTTTCACCGGTCTTTTTATTAATTCGGGCATAGTTTCCAAACTGCGATCCGGTATAGACTATGTCATTGTCCCGGGTATCCACGGCCACGACCATTCCGTCTCCACCAAACAGGGGAAGCCAGGGATCTTCGGGTTTGTTGGTCGATTTGCCATACCAGACCCCGTTGTCCTGCATTCCCCCATAGATATTGTACGGTTTGGCATCGTCCACCATAATCGAGTAAAACTGGGAAATCGGCATTTGGGTGTTCAAATGGTCCCAGCGTGATCCACCTCCATGGCTACGATAAAGGCCTCCGTCATTGCCCAGCAGGATGTGCTTGCTGTCTTTAGGATTGATCCACATGGCCTGATGGTCGGAGTGAGGATCGCCGATCGAGTCTGTCGTCGCAAAGTTTTTGCCTCCATCCCGGGATACCATCAGCGGAACGCCAAGTACGAATACTTCATTTTCATCCATGGTGCTAACTCGGATTTCCCCAAAGTAGTAGCCGTAGGTATTGTACAGTCTGCTGAGGTCAGACTCGGATACCTTTTTCCAGGTTTTGCCGGTGTCTTCAGATCGGTAGACTTCGGCTCCCTTGATGGGTGCGGAGAATAGTGCCGCATTGGCATCTACTGCACCTCCGTTATAGTTGGCGATTTGAGCGGTGGTGATTTTGCCGGTTTTCAGTTGGCGTTTAATTTCGGCAGCAGTATACTTGGAGGAGAATTGACTTCTTCGTGCCAAGGATTCGAGCTTTTTGTCATCCAAAGCCAAGGCTTGATCCACCGTCATTTCTTTGAAATCTTCCAGTTTTAGTGGATTTTCTTCCTGTTGCTGATTGCCTCGCTGTCTGGGTGCTGGGGCAGGTTTATCTGATTTTCCCTGATTGTCCAACAAGGCATAGGCCACAGAAGGATTGGATCTGCTGAAGTCAAACCCAATTCGGCCTACAAATTCATCCTGGGGGAATCCTTCTACAGCTTTTTTCCAGGTGTTTCCTCCATCTTCTGATCTCCAGATGGCAGATCCTTTTCCGTTTCCGATGAAATCATGCGCCTGTCTGAATCTTTCCCAGCTAGCGGCCAAGAGGATATCCGGATTGGTTGGGTGAATCTGCATGTCGATGATTCCGGTATTGTCATCGACGTATAGGACTTTTTTCCAGGTTTTTCCTCCATCAGTGGTTTTGTAGAGGCCACGTTCTTTGTTTTTGGAGTATAGAGCGCCCATCGCCCCCACCCAAACGATATCCGGATTGGTAGGATGAATGAGAATCTGCCCGATATGCTGAGAATGGGTCAGCCCCATGTGTTGCCAGGTCTTACCTCCATCGGTGGATTTGTACACCCCTGAACCTGCATAGGTGGATCGACTGGAGTTGTCCTCACCTGTTCCCACCCAGAGTACATTATTGTCTGACGGGGCAAGCGCCATTGCCCCCATTCCGAGTGCACCTAAATGATCGAAAATCGGTGTGAATGATTGGCCGTTATCTTCGGTTTTCCAAACTCCTCCCGAAGCAGCAGCCACGTAAAAGGTATTGGTATTGTTGGCTACTTCAATATCGACAATCCTACCGGACATATTGGTGGGGCCGACATTTCGTGCTTTGAACGCTTTCAACGGAGTAGAAGCAAGCATGGCTTTGTGCTTGTCTACAGATTCCTGAAGGGCTTTTTCGGAGGTGGGTTTGATTTCTTGTGCCAGCGAACTGAAGGAAATCAGTCCGGAAGCAAGTAAAATGAGGTAGGTGGATTTTTGCATAGGGGTTTCTTTGATCAGGAGGGAATATAAACAATCGCGGGGAAAGTCAGGCGACCTTCCCCGCGAGTGGAAAAAGCAGGTTTTGGGAGGGGCCTATTTGGAGACTAGGCGGGTTTTGTAGAGGACCACGTAGTCTTTTTCGACCTCGTAATAATCAGGACTAAACCAGATTTCTTCCTTGGAAATGAATTTGCCCAGATTTCCGATTTCAGGCTTTTTCTCGATTAAGTTTGAGATGCTTTTGCCATCGAATAAAATCCATCCATAGGTGTTGATTTTTTCCATCTCAGTAAAAAACTTTTCATTCATACCTCCACTTGTAGATGTTAGTTGATTGAACTCATCCTCACTAAGTCCCCGAGTATAAAAAATCAGAAACTGATTGTTTTTGAGGGGAATAAGCTGGTTTACTGCTCCAGAGTAAAGATCTCTCATTTCATACCCGACTTCTTCATCGGTGTCTTTCGGAGCCCTTTCAATGAATTCTTTGAAGGGAATTTCAAAAACAGAAGCAGGTTTTTCCAGGTGGTTGATGTGGTAGATAAAGAGTTTTGGTTCATTTCTAAAGATCACATAAACAGAATCTTCCAAGCCTGCCAAACGGGTGTTGTAGTAAAAGTTGAAAAAGCTTTTTTGATCCGTTTTGAACTTGGATTGATCCGGGAATGGCATTTCAGGTGTGAAAATGCCATTCTGAAGGTCCAAGACTTCTACTCTCTTTGTTTGGAGTTGGAATTTTTTCCCCTGAACGCCTATACTGTCTGAATTTCTTCCTTCCCAAGGATAAATCAACTTGTTGTCAAAAATGACCATTTTGTTATTGTACTGATCGATCAGCGAGGAGGTAGGGAGGTATTCTAATTCAAATGATCGGGTAAATTCTCCCGAAAAGGAATAGACATAAAATCCTTTCCAGGCGGCAATGATGATCTCTAAATCGTTTAAAAACTGAGGTGGATTGACTCTCGACAGGCGGTAATCTCCCGGACCTTCACCCGACCGCTTGAATTTTGAAACAATCTCACCTTTGGAATTGGCCAGAAAGATGGAGTCTGTTTGGTCATTTACCAATAAAAAAGTCTCTCCATCCTTGCTGATATCCGCCAAATACAGATTACCCAAATAATCCACCACCAGTGAATCGTAGATCTCAAACTCGAGCTGCTGTTCGGACAGTGGTTTTTCAGTGACCTTTTCTTCCTTTGGACTGCAGGAAAAGGCAAGTAGAATTAAGGCGAGAAATAAGAATTTTTGCATGAAATGAGTTTTCTCTTAAAAAACTAAATCTAAAGCTTAATTCCAAAGAGAACCGCATCGTATTAGTTCAAAAAAAATTTATGATATAGTTAAAAAAAATCCACGATCTCTCAACCGTGGATTTTCAGTTCAATCTCAAATAAAGCCTATCCAATTAAGTTTCCTTGCTCATCCCATTCGGCGACTTTGCCGCGTTCTTCTGGTTTGAGGTAGATAGCGGCATATTTCTCAGGATTGGATACGCCATGCTTGTCCAATACATTTTGCGGTACGCCATCCCATACATTGGCTTGGTTGCCCATGTAGCCCATGTACTTCCAGCCGGCTTCGGTAGAGAAATAGCCTGAGCAAGTCAGATTACGAAGCATGTTAAACCAGCGCACGCCGCCTGAATAGGCTTCAGTAGCTTTGTCCGGCCAAGCCACCAGATCCACGATTTGGATGACTTCTTCTTTGGTCAAGTCATTGAATTTTTTACCAAAAAGCTCATCGGCTTCAAAATCCAACCACATCAGGCCCCCTCTCATCGGAGTCTGCATGTTGGGCTGATCTTTCATCATAAACTCGATGAAATCCGGCACCTTCAACTCGGTAGCTGAAGGGGACTCAGCATCCGCAGGCATGATGATATCTACCAAAGTGCTTAGCTTTTTCTTTTCTTCGTCGGTCAAGAAATTTTCAGAAAGCAACTTTGCGTCACGCGCTTTTTCTTCTTCTGTACGTCCGCCTGGTGTGCCTCCAGTGATGACTTGACCCTGTACAGCGACCTGCTCAGGTTCACATCCGGTCAGCAACAATCCCGCCCCCACGGAGCCGGTAAAGAGCAGTTTTAGGTTTTCTCTTCTGTTCATGGCTTAGATGTTTTTCTGTTTCAATTGGTCCACGATGTAATCTGAAGTTCTCCAGGAAAGCGCCAAAATGGTCCAAGTTGGGTTTTTGTCTGCTTGGGACACAAACGGCCCCGCATCCACCACAAATACGTTTTTGCAATCGTGCACTTGGCAGTTGGAATTGACCACAGAAGCTTTCGGGTCATTGCCCATTCGTGTGGTACCCACTTCGTGGATGATTCGACCCGGTGCTGCCAGACCGTACATGGTGTCGGCACCTGGCTTGGTACCGAGCAGTGTGGCACCGGCATTGGTTAGGATTTCCTCAAAGGTGTCCTGCATGTGCTTGGCTTGCTTGATCTCCTGATCGGTCCATTTGTAATGGAATCGTAGGACAGGGATACCGTATTTGTCGACCACATTCGGATCTATTTCGCAATAGTTAGTGTACTGTGGGATACTTTCTCCACGGCCTGACATACCCAACGTGGAGCCATAGATGCGACGGATGTCTTTTTTCAGTCCTTCACCATAGCCTCCGTT
>CAYONF010000096.1:0-12521 GCA_964405255.1 uncultured Limnohabitans sp.
GTACTTTTTCTCTTTTTCCAGATTTTCAAGAGCAGATTGAGTGATTTCCTTTTTTCTTCCCTGACCCAAGCTATAGGCCTCAAGGACAATTCTCATAAAGAAAAAGCCTAACATCAATCCCACTCCCACATGGCTTAACGTGTCCCGGAATCCAAAATAAAACAGCAAGAAATAGCACATCATCAGAAAGGTAGATCCCAAAATGAGCAGGGTGCTTCGTTGAAATTTTAAACTTTCCCGATTGAGGCGTTTGGCCTCCTCGATGAGTTCCTGAATGGGAGGTGGGGTTGGGATGTCGACAGTGGAGTTTTTCCAGCCGGATTTGAGGATATTTCCTAATTCATTCATGATGGATCAATTTTTTGAGTCTGAGTTTGATGCGGTGAATTTTGACCCGGAGGTTGCCTTCTGAGATTCCCAGAATGGCAGCTATTTCCTCTTGGGGAACTTCCTCCAAAAGGAGTCCGGTTACCAATCGGTCAACTTCAGAAAGCTTCCCCATAGCTTCGTAAAGCATCTTGCCTGGGTCAGTTTCTGTAAATTCAATTTCTTCGGTTGTTTCTTGGTCTCTGAGAATTTCATTGAGTTTTTCATCCTGAGATTTCTGCTTTTTCAGATGATTCAGACAGGTGTTGACTGTAATTCGGTAAATCCAGGTTTTGGGTGAAGACTCCTGCCGGAAGCTGTCTATTTTGTTCCAGACCTGAATGAACACTTCCTGCGTGAGGTCCTTTGCCTGATCTTGATCTCCTTTCAGAAAACCCATGCAAAGCTGCATCACCATCCGATAATGGGTCTGATAGAGCGGCTCAAAGCTTACTTGCGGAGTAGGTATCACTGAGCGATAAAGGTGTTGATTTGCTGAATAAACCAATCCTGCTGATCGAGCATCAGGTAGTGTTTGCTGTCAGCGGCAAAGGCAAAGGTTTTGTTGGAAAGGGTTTCGTATTGCTTTTTCATGGTTTCTAATGCCCCTTGCCCGTAAGGCTGACCGGCTACCATCACGAGTACCGGTACTTTGATCGAGGGTAAGATAGGTCTGCTGTCCAATTTAAGCAGATCCACATACCCATACACAAAGGTTTTGCGGTCAGCTGCTGCCATCCAAGCCTTTACCTGTGCTTGATCTTCTGGTTTGGAGATCATGTTTTGGGTCATCTGATCCAGATAGGCGCTTTGGGCCGCAGCATCCATGGCGAGCATTTGATCATTATAGGGGCTTTTATAGCTTAGGGCTTCGGCTGGTACCCCGGGCATCATGACTTCACGCATGCAGGCAAGCGCATCGACTATTACCACTTTTTCGACTTTTTCCGAAAAATGAGCCGCCAAATCCAAGGCAAGATTTCCTCCCATGCTGTGTCCGACCAGGATGAGGTTTTCCAATTGATTCGATTGGATATAATCAATCAAATCCGATTTCAATTTTCCGTACCAGGGCATTTCCACCGGAGCGACTCCACCGAAACCAGCATAGGTTACCAAATGAGCCTGATGATCGGGAAGATTGGCGACTGTACCATTCCAAACCTCACCCGGAGTTGCAAATCCGGGAAGGAAAATCACGGGATTTCCTTTGCCGGAGGTTTTTACCGAAATAGAGGATTGGGCCACCAGTGTGTTCTGTACCAAAATCAGAATAAAAAGCAGAATTAAGGTTTTTTTCATGATCTGAAGCGTTTGTTTTTCTTCTTGGAAAATGAAAGTCCCCTTTTGTTACAGGCTGATGAAAAAAAAATCTGGAAAGGGGAATTCTGCGTTTAGGGCGGATAGGTGACAGCCAGCAGAATGAAGGATAGTCAACCAAATAAAAAAAATCCCAAATTTTATGACCATTGGGATTTCCTGCTTTTCAGCTTGCTGATTTTAACTTTCTGACTTTCTAATACTGCTCACCTTTTCTCATGATCCGCATACCCAAACACCTTCTGCAAAATGGGGCTTGTTCTGGCGCCTACATCTTCCCGGATTTTCAATTCTTCTTTTGCGATCTCCACAAAGAGTCCGTCAATCGCTTTTTGGGTCACATAGGCAGTCAGGTCGGTATTTACTTTTTTGACCAATGGGACTTTGTTGTACCGGGTCATTACCTCGTCCCAATAGTTGGTTGCCTCTACTTTCTCTAGACTTTTGTCAATGATGGGAGAGAATTTGGCGGAAAGTGAGTCCGTGGTGGTGGTTTTGAAATACATCGTGGCTGCATTTTTCTCGCCCAGAAGAATCCTTTGCACGTCTTGAAAACTCATCTGCTTGATGGCGGCAGTGAAGATGGGTTTTGCTTCCTGGGCTGCATCTTCTGCCGCTCGGTTTAGGCTGGTGATTACCTGATCGCACATCGATCCCAGGCCAATGGATCTCAGTGTCTTTTCCACGCTTTTGGCTTCTTCGGGAAAAAGGATTTTGACATCCAGATTTTTCAAATAGCCATCTGGTAAGGAAAGCCGGTCTGCGCTGATTCCTGTGCCTTTTTCCAAAGCTTCCTTCAACCCGGAGGAAATCTCAGCCGTGCTGGGATTGGATGTGACTTTTTTGAAAACGTCATTGATCTGGGCCGAGGAGGGGTTAGGAATTTGGATGAGAAATGTGGAGACAATTATTCCGATTGAAAGCTTTTTAAAGAAGGACATGAGGTGATTGTTTTGGTAATTTCCATAGGCAACGAAATAAGTGTGCCACTGGATTTGATTCGGAGGTTAAAAAATGCTTTAGGGATTTGTTCTGGTCAAAAACTTTTCCTCCCATCCGAATACCGATTTTTTTTAATAACTTGAATAGTTGAATGATAGCCTTATTTTATTATTAAAACAGTAATGAAGTGAAAAATTATTTTGAAAATGTTAATGAAATTAGATTTTTGTTGAAATTTTATAAATCATGAATCTTCGAATTAATTCAGAATTTGGTACGCTTCGAGCTGTATTGATGCATCGACCCAGCAAAGAAATTGACCGCTTGACTCCCTACAACAAGGATTTTTTGCTTTTTGAAGATGTGCCTTACCTGGAAGCCCTTCAGAAAGAGCACGATGCCTTTTCCAATTTGATCAAGGAATCGACCGGAGCTCAGGTTTACCAATTGAGAGAGCTGTTGATCCGGGTATTGTATGATCAGGATATTCTTCTGCGATTGGTTAGGGAATCGCTTTCCCGAGCTGGGTTAGCTCATATCGCAGAGGATATTTTGGAGCGGTATTCTACAGCGGAGTGTGCCGGCATCCTGACTGCCGGGCTCAAGATTCATGAACTGAAGCGAAAACTTCCCAATCTCAATGCAGGAGAGTTGTATGATTTTGCTTTCGCGATTCCTCCCTGCCCCAATCTGTACTTTCAGAGGGATCCGATGGCTTTGACGCCCGGAGGGATCATTTTTTCATCCATGAAAATGGAAGGAAGGCAACGGGAAGCCGATTTGCTCCGGACCATTTTTGACAATCATCCGGATTTCAAGGAGCATGTAAATTGCCTTTACCCGATCAATGGCCACGATAACCCACCGAGTATTGAAGGTGGCGATGTGATCATCCTTTCCCATGAAGCAGTGGCTATCGGCAATTCAGAGCGAACGGATGAAAAAGCCATTTATCATGCCGCCAAAGCACTTTTAGCAGAAGGTTCGGTGAAGCGGGTGTATGAAGTTCATTTACCCAAAAAGCGCCAATTCATGCACTTGGACACGGTTTTTACCGTGTTGGATGAAAACTTGGTCCTGACCTATCCGGATGCCATGAATTCCGTTTTGCAGACTTCGCTTTACACCCTGAAGGATGTCAATGGAGATAAAATCAACATCAAGCGGGAAGTCCTGAAGGAATCGCTTTTGACTGTTCTGGGTCGGGAGATTCCCCATTTGGAGATTTTGCACACCGGGGATGGAAATCCGGATTATGCCATGCGGGAGCAGTGGTTTGACGGCGCCAATGTATTTGCCATCGGTCCCCGTCGGGTGATTTCCTATAACAGAAACATCCACACCAACCGGGCACTTCGGAATATGGGGGTGGAAGTATTGGAAATCCCTTCTTCTGAGCTCAGCCGGGGATTGGGCGGGCCTCGCTGTATGACCATGCCCCTGAGCAGGGCGCGGGTTTAATTATCGAAGAAGGATCTTCTTCTGGACACTTTGAGATCCTGAAGAATGCTTGATTTCACCCGGATGTCAATGTTATAGGAAGTAAATCTCCCAAAAGGTACCCAGTTGACATTCATCTGCCAGCAATGGAGGTCACGGGCAATGCCGATCATGGTTTGCGTAATTTCCCGGGCTTGGAAATCATAACCCGTGTTGAAGTTGATTTTCCACTTTTCCGAAAGGGATAAATCCCCGTTCAGATTCATGGTTTGGGTGATGTTTTGGTTATTGTTTATTTGCCTCGAATAGGCAAGGTTGTATCCTACGGTCAGGTTCCAGGGAATATCCCAATCGATGTATTGGCTGGGATCCGATACGATCCGGTTGATTTCATTTTGCGCAAATTCATTCATCACTCCGCCGCGCTGGATGAAGTCTTGGGTGAGTTCATCCCGTACTTCCCCGGGAGTTTGTCCGCTTCGGGGATTGATGGACGCGTTCAGGTTCAGAGATGCATTTCGAATTACCCCGATTCCCTGACCATTTGCCCAGGTAAATTCATCGATCCTCCGGTAGGATTTGTTTCCGTTTTCCAAAACGGTGGTTTCCACTGCATAGGGATCGATGTTGCTGGTCAGGTTGACAGAAAGTTTTCTGTCAAAAAAGCTGGTTCTGGCAGAAATCTGGAAAGGGGAAAGCTTGAATGAATCCGCAGCGAAATTGTAGGCGGTATTGATGTTGAAAGATTCCAACAGCGGAATCTTTTTGGTTGCATCCTCAGAGGTGCTGTCTTTTGAATTCAGGACTTTTGCCTCCAGTACATTTCGCAGTCCAATGCTCAGTGCCCGGGATTCTCCCAAAGGAGCTCCTCCAAAAATAAATCCCTGGTGCCTGGAATAGAGCTGCGTCCTTCCCGTCTCATCTTCCTGTACCCGCTGGTAATACCCAAACGAAGGATCGGAAAAATCCGGATTAAAATTGAATCCAAAAGTGGGAGCAATGTGGTGTCGGATGGTCTGGATTTTACTTCCCGGCTTGAAATTGTAAAAGCCGTAAAAGTTGGTGTTCATGGAGAAGGAGCTGTTGTAAAAGCTCACCCGGTTGAATCCATCTTCAACGATCCGGTCCACCCGCTCTTGGGCAGGGTTGTAGTAATAATTCTGGCGCTGTAGGTACCACAATTCGGTGTAGTTGATCGAGGCAGTTCCCGTGAAGTAATTGAAGAGCGTGAAATTTGACGAAAGTGGGATCGTATTCCTCGCTCCGTTATTTGCGTTTTGTAACAGCAATCCCAAGTTTTCGACGGTGAAAGGGATAGTGGTCGGGCCTGATCCGATTTCCGGATTGTTTACTCCAAACTGCTGCTGCACCCGGTTGGAAACGGTGTTTTGCATGTTGAAATTCCAGGCCACGTTCAGGGTTTTCAGCGGTTCAAATTTCACATTTCTAAATGGGTTTTGCCGGTTCATGTTCACGGCCACGGTAGGCAGGTCAAGTCTCACTTCTCCGGTTTGCACACTTTGGGAATGTCTGAAGTTGGCAGACATGGAAAAAGGAGTACCTGAAAAAGTCTTGGAATAGGAAATGTTTGAATTGAGATCCGCTGTTACGTTGTTGGCAAAGTTGTTTTGGCTGATGACGTTATTGAAATAACTCGTCGAGCCAGCGTTGACCGAGGCGGAAAACCGGCTGGTTCCTCTCGAAACGGGGGTGTGATTCCATTGCACGCGGAAGGTGTTGTAGTCGACAGGATTGAGTTCGGTCTCCGGACTGACAAATTTTTGAAAATCAATGTTGAATCCACCGCTGTATCGGTATCGCTTGTTGTACAAAGCCTGAGACTTCAGACCCCAGCCTCCTTTGGAATAAATGTCTCCGGTGATCCGTGCATGGATGTAATCGTTGATGGCAAAATAATAGCCCAAATCCCTGAGGAAAATACCACGGGTCTGCTCTTTTCCGTAGGAGGGAAAAACTACCCCGGAGGCTTTTTCCTCAGGAGTATCCGGAATCAAACCAAAGGGAAGTCCCAAAGGAGTCGGGATGCCGTTGAAATACAGGTTGAACGGTCCCGAAACCACCTGTTTTCCCTGGATGGATTTGATCTTGGTGGAGGAAATGTGCCAATGCGGCTCGGTCAGTTTGCAGGTAGTGTAGTAGCCGTGATCCAGGTAAATGCTTCCGTCCTCGGTTTTTTTGATGGTCTCACCACGTAAAACGCCATCCTGCTGCTCAGTGACCACATCTTTGATGATGGCTTTTTGAGTTTTGAAGTTGTACTTCATCTCCTTCCGGATTTCATAGACCGTAGCACCGTCTTTGAAAAATGGATTGCCCACTACCGCACCCAAGCTGTCAGCCACTCCCGAGGCATAGAGTTCCGAATTTTTCCAGTCAATGATGATCCGCTCTGCTTCCAGTTTCATTTCCCCATACTCAAACCAGGCGTTTTTGTAGAGATAAACTTTGTTTTCGGCAAAATCTGTGACAATACTGTCTTCGGCGAAGTAAAGAATATCTGTTTGGATATCGCTTGTGGGCATAATTTTTGCCGAATCCAATACAGCTAAAGTGTCTTGTCTGGCAGCAAGGGAATCGGAAAGGGGTAGGGTGCGAGCGGGAGGAACCAATGTGTCCGGAGCAATCAACACCTTTTCCCGCTTAGGCTGAGCAGGTCGCTGCGCCGAAGCCAATTGCGGGAAAATCAAAAGCCCTGAAATGATCAAAAAAAGGATTCTGAAACCCGACACTGCTGCTTGCGCTTTGTTTAATTTGGTTGAAATTTCGCGTAAAGTTAATTCGATTGCCCTCATGGAACGGTTCAATAACAAAAAAATTCTCCTAAGTCTGATTATTGCAATTCCTTTTTTCTTCGGTGGATTTATTCCCAATGAAACGATGATGCCGGCTTTTCGGATGAAAAAAATCGTGTTGGATGCCGGACATGGTGGAAGTGATCCGGGAAACATCGGCTCCCGTGCCCGAGAAAAGGACATCAACCTCGCTGTAACTCTGCTCGTTGGGAAGTACATCAAGGAAAATATGCCCGATGTGGAAGTGATCTACACCCGTGACGATGACAGCTTTCCCACACTCAAGCAGCGCCCAAACATTGCCAATGTAAACAAGGCAGATCTTTTTGTTTCCATTCACTCCAATTCCGCACCCAACCGTTCAGCTTATGGTACGGAGACATTTGTGATGGGTACCAAGCACTTTGAAGCCAATTTTGATATTGTGAAAAAGGAAAACTCGGTGATCCTCCTGGAAGAAAACTACGAGGAAGAATACGAGGGTTTTGACCCGACTTCTCCCGAGTCTTACATGATGTTTAACCTGATGCAAAAAGCCTACATCGGAAACAGCATCACACTTGCGGATCAAATCGAAACTCAGTTTAGAGACCGAGTGGGAAGAAAAAGTCGTGGAGTGAAGCAGGGTCCATTTTATGTGCTTTGGACCCCATCGATGCCGAGTGTATTGGTCGAACTTGGGTTCCTTTCCAATTCAGAAGAAGAACGATTCCTGATGAGTAAGGAAGGACAGGAATACATGGCTTCCGCGATATACCGGTCGATCAAAGAATATAAGACCCAAATCGAGGTAAATTAAATTTCTGCCTGATCTCAAAGCATTTAAGCCCTTTTCATCGCTGGAAAGGGCTTTTCTTTATATTCGCTTCCAAACTTCCTTTATCAAAAAGGAGTTTTTACTACACTAAACCCAAATTGACTGATGACTTCTCCCATGGAAAAAACCAATCCCAATTTTTTGGATTTGCTGAATGAACTCCAAACCAAAACCGAGCAGGTAAAGCTGGGAGGAGGTAAAAAACGAATTGATTCCGAACATGAGAAAGGAAAACTGACAGCCAGAGAGCGGATCGATTACCTCATCGATCAGGATTCTCAATTTTTGGAAATCGGCGCCTTTGCTGCGGATGGAATGTACGAAGAGGAGGGAGGCTGTCCTTCTGCCGGAGTAGTGACCGGAATGGGCTATGTCAGCGGTAGGATGTGCGTGATTGTGGCCAATGACGCCACTGTGAAGGCAGGGGCTTGGTTTCCCATGACTGCCAAAAAGAACCTTCGCGCTCAGGAAGTAGCCATGGAAAACCGCCTGCCGATTATTTATCTGGTCGATAGTGCGGGAGTTTTCCTTCCCATGCAAAATGAAATTTTCCCCGATAAGGAGCACTTTGGCCGTCAGTTTCGAAACAATGCGAAGATGTCAGCCATGGGAATTGTCCAAGTTGCGGCGATCATGGGAAGCTGTGTGGCCGGAGGTGCCTATCTGCCCATCATGTCAGACGAAGCGATGATCGTGGACAAAACCGGATCAATTTTCCTGGCGGGTTCCTATTTGGTCAAAGCAGCCATCGGGGAGAATGTAGACAATGAAACCCTCGGTGGTGCGACAACTCACTGCGAAATCTCCGGAGTCACCGACAACAAATACCCCAACGATCAGGCCTGTCTGGATGCGATTCGAAAGATTTTTTCCACCCTCGGAGAAAACCCCAAAGCTGGATTTGACCGGATAGAGACGAAGGAAGCCGGGATTTCCGGGGATCGGCTTTTGGAAATTTTTCCGGTGGATCGGGTAAAGCCTTACGATATGCGGGAAATCATAGCCGGATTGGTAGATGGAGGCGAACTGGACGAATACAAAAAAGACTACGGAAAAACCCTGATCTGCGGTACAGCCCGAATTGACGGATGGGCGGTCGGAATCATTGCCAATCAGCGAAAAATTGTCAAAACAGCCAAGGGCGAAATGCAGATGGGAGGGGTGATTTACTCCGATTCCGCTGATAAAGCTGCCCGCTTTATCATGAATTGCAATCAGCGGAAAATCCCATTGGTTTTCCTTCAGGATGTGAGCGGATTTATGGTGGGTTCCAAGGCCGAACATGGAGGCATCATAAAGGATGGCGCGAAAATGGTCAATGCCATGGCTAACTCGGTTGTTCCTAAATTCACAATCGTGGTGGGGAATTCCTACGGAGCGGGCAATTACGCAATGTGTGGCAAGGCCTACGATCCCCGATTGATTTATTCCTGGCCGACGGCTCAGATGGCTGTCATGTCAGGTGCATCCGCAGCCAAGACTTTGCTTCAGATCAAAGTGGCAGCTTTGAAAAAGACGGGAAAAGAGATTTCAGCCGAAGAAGAGAATCGGCTTTTGGAGGAAATCACCAACAAATACAATGAGGAATTGAGTCCGTACTATGCCGCAGCCCGGCTTTGGGTGGACGGGGTGATTGATCCGAGAGAAACCCGAAAGATCATCAGTATGGGGATTGAAGCGGCTAATCATGCACCGATTACCGAAAGATTTAACGTTGGAGTGATTCAGACCTGATCCTTTTTTGTAATTTAAAGAAAGTCAAGAAAACGCTATGAGTGAACTGACCCCTGCTCAATTGGATGCTTTGGTTTCGCTGTTGGACGATCCGGACGTGGAAGTCAAAAACCACGTTAGGGATCGGATTATTTCCCTTGGGGCGGAGATTATTCCATTTCTGGAGCAGAAATGGGAGGCCAGTTTCAATCCCGAGCTTCAGAAGGAGATCGAGGAGTTAGTTCACGATTTGCAGTTCTCCCTGGTGAAAAGCCGACTGGCCGAGTGGAGAGATTCGGAGGACAGAGACTTACTCACCGGACTTTGGATCATCAATACCTACCAATATCCGGATCTTGATTTTGCAAAGCTGAATGGCGAAATGCATCAGATTTACTTTGAGGTCTGGACGTCCTTCAAAAATGACCTGCAGCCTTACGATCAAATTCGGATCATCAACAATGTGCTGTTCAATACGCTGAGGTTTTCAGCCAATACCAAAAACTTCCATTCTCCCGGAAACAGCATGCTTTCTACGGTTTTGGATACTAAAAAAGGAAATCCGATCAGTCTGTGTGCGATTTACATGCTTGTGGCAAAGAAGCTAGGTCTGCCGATCTATGGGGTCAATTTGCCCAATCTCTTTGTTCTGACTTACAAGTCAGCCGACATCACGTTTTACATCAATGCTTTCAACAAAGGCTTGATTTTTAGTAGGCAAGATGTTTTCAATTACCTGGAGCACCTCAAGATCGAGCCCAAGGAAGAGTTTTTCGAGCCTTGTGCCCATCTGGACATCATCCTTCGCTCCCTGAGAAATCTTGGAAATGCCTTTGAAAAACTGGGAGAGGCTAATAAAGTAGAGGAAGTCAGAGCAATGATTGCAATCCTCGAGAATCAATAAGTCCGCACATTGCAGCCTACAGCACGGACCTGACCCGGAGTGGGAGTTTCACCCCTCATGATCTGGTTCAAAGCCCGCTCAAGGTGCTTTTCAGTCACGGCAGTTTCAGCTTGGGGATTATTGTCAATGGCTCCTCGGTATTTGATTTCCAATCCATTTTCTCCCTGCGCCAAAACGATTACCTCTGGGATTTTTGTGATTTGAAACATTCGGGTCCAAGACTGACCCGCATCGATGAAGTATGCCATATTGAGCCCGCTTTGATCAATAAATGACCGCAAAGGCAATTGATCCGATTCCCCCGTTCCAACTTCTGGGTTGACTAAGGCAAATGCAATCCCCTGATTTTGGAAGGTGTTTTTCAGTGCTTTGATTCGGTCTTCATACATTTTTGCAAAGGGACAATTCAAACTGTGAAATATGAGTACAATTCCCTTCCCGTTGACCATTGAGCCAAGGACTTTAGGCGAACCTGTCACTGCATCTACAGCAGAGAGTTCGTTGAGATTTTGAGCATTTAAAGAAAATATCATCCCAAAAACAAGGGTGAAGACAGCTGCAAGTTTTTTCATGATTTTACCAAATCGTGTAGGTCAGAATTACATTTTCCATTCGCCTCACTTCCACGGTATAATGATGGTCTGCAAAATCCGTTCCCCGTATTTTCCCCTTGATTTTGGGGGACTGGAGATCAAAAGGTTCAAGTAGGATGTTTTCACGGAAAGAAATGCCTCTTTTTCCCTGGCATTTGAATATCGATTCCTTTGCCGACCAGGCCATGGTGTAGTGAACGGGATCCTTTTCCAGGAAATCGAGTTCGGATCGGTCCAGAAATCGGAAACCGATTTTGAGGATTTTCTCCCGGATCAAATCCATGTCAATACCGACCGGTTGCTCCCGGTGGAAAATCGCTCCGGCAAAGCCCGGCGTATGAGTCAGGGATACAAAACCCTGCCCGTTCATCGATTGGGATTTGCCATGCTCGTCCTTGAAAAAACCCGGATAAGGGACCTGCAAAGCCTTTAATGCATCATAAATCGCCAATCTGGCCGTAGCCCATTCTTTCTTTTTTTCAGGGTGGGAAATGTTGGCATAGGAGAGTTTTTCGCGGAAACTTAAGAAATCCAAGTCTTGATTCTCCTGTGGCTCGATAATCTTCACTGCCAGGGCCGAGGAAGAATCAATTTTTTCTATTTTTGCTTGCATAGGCCAAAAGGGCGCCGCTGAGTGATCGTCCAATATATGTCAAATATCCAAGTAAATAAATTACACACCCTGACCGGGCACAACGACTGCATCTATGCACTGACAGAGGGGAGTGATCCCCGATTTTTTTATACCGGGGCTGGAGACGGAATGGTGGTGGAGTGGGATCTGGATCTTCCAAAAGACGGAAAATTGATTGCAAAACTTCCCCACTCGGTCTATGCCCTCGAGGTGGACCGCGAGCGTAACCTGCTGATCATCGGGCATAATTTTGAAGGGATCCATGTCATCGATCTCAATGAAAACAAGGAAATCTGGAGTCTGAAACTGACCGATCAGGCCATTTTTGACATCAAAGTCTTTGGTAGTGAAATCCTGATCGGAACTGGTGATGGTGTCCTGGTCGTGGTGGATATTTTGGAGCGATCAGTCAAAAAGCACATCAAACTCAGTTCAAAAAGTATCCGCGTCATGTCTATCGCTCCGGGCAAGCGCCAACTGGCCATCGGGCTGAGTGATCATTCCATCAAAGTTTTGGATCTCAACGACGGGTTTCAGCCGATCGCCAATTTGGTTGGACATACCAACTCTGTTTTTGCGCTTAGCTATTCACCCGATGAGCAACTGCTCGTGTCAGGAGCCCGAGATGCCCATTTGAAATTCTGGAATTCGGAGAATTACACGCTTGCGGAAAATATCGTGGCGCATATGTTTGCCATTAATTTTTTATCTTTCAAAGAGGACGGAAAGTACCTGGTGACCTGCTCCATGGACAAATCCATCAAAGTCTGGGATGCAGAAAACCGTAAACTGTTGAAGGTCATCGATAAGGCGAGAAATGCCGGACATGGCACATCCATCAACAAAGTCCTCTGGAGTACCTATTCCGGTGACGTCGTGTCGATTTCCGACGATCGGACCATTTCTATCTGGCAAATTGAAGAAAATAACCTATGAAGATTTCACCTACCGCAATTAGGCAAAAAGCGTTTGAAACCTC
>CAYONF010000096.1:12621-14140 GCA_964405255.1 uncultured Limnohabitans sp.
GAGGCCAATTCCATCGCGGAGCAAACCACCAAAGAGGCCAATCACTACGCGCAGCAGGTGAAAAAACAAGCTGATGACCAGGCTCGGATCATCACCTCAGCTGCCGAAGCCAAAGCCAAAGAAACCATCAAGGAAATCCGCGAAAGCATGCAGAGCCTGGTCAGAAGCTATGAAGGCTTGCTGGAGCAGCGGGAGGCTTTGGTGAAAAGTCTGAAGCGGCTGTCCCAAGATGCTTTAAATCAGATCGAACTTTCGGATGCACACTTTTTCAGAATCGATGCCAAGGCCTATCAGCGTGCTGTGGAAGAATTGAGCAGATCCAGTCATTTCACGGTTGCCAATATTGCGGCTTTGGCCACTCAGGCAGTACCACCTGCCAAGGCCGAACCGGAAGAGCAGTTCGAAGAGGACATGTCCACGGCCACTTTGGATGAGGAAACCCAAGAGACAGTCAGTGCTTTGCAGCATGAATTGGAAGAGGAGGGCGAACTTCCGGTTGATGAATTGGAAGAGGAAGTAGTGGAGGAAGAGCCGGTAAAAGTTGCAGCTCAGGTGGAAATAGAGGAAGAAGTAATCGAGGAGGAAATTCCGGCAGAGCCAGAACCTGAAGCAAAACAGCCAACCGAAGAGCCCAAGGCTGAGGATCCAAAGAAATCTTCAGGATCGTTTTTTGATCAATTTGACTGATGGGAAAAGTCGCGCTGGAGGGAATCGAGTTTCATGCCTATCACGGAGTCTACCCGGAGGAGTCCATTCTCGGAAACCGCTTTACGCTGGATCTGGAATTGGAGACTGACTTTAAAGAAGCCATGCTTCACGACAGCCTCAAAGACACAGTGGATTATGCCAAGTTGTATAAACTGATCAAAGCCCGAATGGATGTGAAAGTGAAATTACTCGAGCATTTGGGGCATTTGATCGTGGGAGATATTCTCCAGGCCTATCCTAAGGTGACTTCCATTCGGCTGACGCTTAAAAAACACCATCCGGCCTTGGGTGGAATCGTCCAGTATTCTGCCGTGACGGTTTGCTATCCGGAGGATTTTGCCTGAGATTTTTTATGTACAGCAGAGCAGAAACCTCTAAAATCCGGACGGAGTTCTGGATCGCTTTTGGGCAATACATGAAGCCGGTGCCCAATGCTCAGGGTAGAAAAATCAACTGGCCCAACTACCGTACTGGAATCAAAGACATTTACTTCCGGATGAAAGCCGAGCGGGAATTTGCTTCCATCGGGATCGAATTAGGGCATCCGGATGTCGAGTTACAGGAGTTGTTTTTTGATCAATTCAAGGAATTGAAGAACCTGCTCAAAGCCAGTTTGGGCGAGGAATGGGACTGGAAGCTGTACGCCAAAAATGAAATGGGGCAGACCATTTCGAAAATCGAAAAGGTATTGCCGGGAGTCAATGTGATGGAGCAGGGAGACTGGCCAAAAATCATTTCCTTTCTCAAGCCCCGAATCATCGCATTGGATGAGTTTTGGGATAATGTGAAGCCGGGTTTTGAAGATTTTTAA
>CAYONF010000097.1:0-3341 GCA_964405255.1 uncultured Limnohabitans sp.
GAAGTCACGGAGAAAACTTCACAGCCACTGTCCGACAGTTACTCCGCAACCCGGAAAATGGTATAAAATCCCAATTCTTAACCCTGTATAACCTGTTTCTTTTGGCGGAATGGACGAAATTGCATCGTCTATGAGGATAATTTACATCCATCAGTATTTCCGAACGCCTGACCAAGGAGGAGCCGTTCGATCCTATCACCTCGCCAAAGGATTGGTCCAGGCAGGAATTGAGGTGGATCTGATTACTGCACACGACCAACTCGGATACGATCAACGATGGATCGAGGGAATCCGGGTACATTACCTTCCTGTAGCTTATGATCAAAAATTCGGCTTTCTGAAGCGGATATGGGCTTTTTGGAGTTTTGTGATCCAGGCTAGAAAACTGGTGAAAAAACTGCCCCGACCGGATTTGCTCTACATCACATCGACTCCGCTCACCACGGGTTGGATTGGTCTCTGGGCAAAAAGACGGATGGCATTGCCCTATATTTTTGAGGTGAGGGACCTTTGGCCTGAAGCGCCTGTGCAGGTGGGAGCGATCCGAAATCCACTTTTGAAAAAGATGCTTTACCGTTTGGAAAAGAAGATTTATGATCAGGCATTGAGCATCGTAGCGCTTTCTCCCGGCATCGCTTCCTACATCCAAAAGAAAAGCCCGGACCGATCTGTGGCACTGATCCCAAATTTCTCTGATCTGGAAGTTTTTTATCCAAGAGAAAAAGCTCACCAATTGGCGAATCAGCTCGGGCTTTCTCCGGGACTAACCCTTGCCTACACCGGGGCTTTGGGATTGGTCAATGCCGTGGAGGAGTTGTTGGACTTGGCTGAATTAGCTCAGAAACGTGGGAAAAACTGGAATTTTCTGATCATGGGTGAGGGTAGTCACCGCCAAATGCTGGAGGCAATTTCCCATTCCAAAAACCTGAAAAATGTCTGCTTTGTCCCCTTCGGACCCAAAGTAAAAGTGAATGAAGTTCTGAGTTTGGCAGATTTTGCCTGGATATCCTTTGCCCATCTGCCGGTATTGAAAACCAACAGCCCCAACAAGTTTTTTGACGCACTGGCTGCAGGAAAAGCCATTTTGGTCAATCACAAAGGATGGGTTCACGAGCTGGTCAAAACCCACCAGCTTGGAATTTCCTGTTTGCCGGAGAAAATGGAAGTTGCTTTTTCCAAATTGGAAGAATTGGAGCAAAACCCCTCAGAAATTGCAAAAATGGGTCAAAATTCCAGAAAACTGGCCGAGACGTTTTTTTCCAAAGAGCTCGCCATCAACCGCTTGCTGGAAGTTATTCAGCCCAAACCCAAACTTACTCCGGGCGCCGAGGTCGATATCCGGACTGCCTGAAAATCTTCTCAGAATCTGCCTCTTGCATCAATTCGGGCAGGGCAACTTCCTGGCTAAACTGGTAATCGTCCACAATATTCCAGCCTAGCCATCTACCCAATCTACCCGGAGCTTTGGTAGAAATCGCATCCGTAAATGGCGCCTCTCCGATGTACTTGCGGATTTCGAAGGGATTGGTCTCGTACAGCAGCTCATTTTCCACAAAGTGCGCCCAGATGAATTCCTCGTTGTCGTAGCATTCGGCGATTTCCTCAGGGGTGTAGCCGATGATGTATTGGTCCGAGGTACAGGGCAGGATGGCTTTCACAAAGTGGTAAGCCTTGCCGTAATAGATCATTTCAGAAAGCAGGGTCGTTTCCTGAGGATTGGTGGAGTTGTATTTGGAGGAAATCGCCAAGACGATCATCGGCACCAAATAGGGCTTTTCATAACGCTCAGCCATGTAGCGTGCCACATCCGGCTGAAAGCTATGGTCTGCCGGAAGGAAATAATCCAACCCGATCACAATCAAATCCTCTGTCACAACCAGGTCAGAATTGAAGCCCGAGACAAAGGTGTACACCTTTGGAACCTTGAAGTCCGGGAAGTAATGGGTGATGTATTTGAAAGCATTTTCCAGATCCTTTTCCACATCCGAAAGTTCTCCAAACTCCACTTTGACCGAATCATACAACACCCGAAGGGCGGAATCCTGATGAATAGCCAAAAGGTCTTTCGCCAGTGAATCCGGTGAAGCGTATTGGCTTTTTTGAAGGTATATTTCGGCAAATTCCGGATGCTGATCCAGCAGATAAAGAAAGTCCTGAGTGGTTTTTGCGGCAAAGAAATCGTCTTCCAACCGGGTGATTTTAACTTCCAGATTTTGGTCCAGGATTTCCTCGTCCAATTCACAGGTTTCGGTTTTTTTGCCGCAGGCAAAAGCCAAAACAGACAAAACAGACAGGAAAGCCAAACGGGTGAATCTCATAGGATCAAATTGAAGCTGTGCAAAAGTAAGGAATCATGCGATATGGATTTCAAACGGCGAAAATCGGATAAGCGTATTTCAATTTTGCTTCTTCATCAGTCATTGCCGTACTTTCTTGGGTGAAAAACAAGTGGCTTACCGGACTGGCATTTTTTAGATACCTGACTTTTCGAAAAGTCGCAAACTTCCTTTTGCTCAGGATTTCCTTTCATTTGAGCCAAGTCCTCGGTAAACCCCTGATGTGGGGAAAACCCACCACGCTCAGCATCGAGCCCACCACGAGCTGCAACCTGCGCTGCCCGGAGTGTCCTTCAGGTTTGAGGTCCTTCACCCGGCCCACGGGAATGCTTCAGGAAAAGCTTTTTGAGAAGGTGATTGATCAGGTGGAAGGTCATCTGACTTGGCTGCATCTGTATTTTCAGGGCGAGCCGTTTTTGAATCCCAGGTTCTTGGAAATGGTGAAGTATGCCGATTCCAAGGGAATCTTCACCTCCACCTCCACCAATGCCCACTACCTTCAGGAAAAGCAGGTGAAAGCCATTTTGGAAAGTGGATTGAAGCAACTGATCGTGTCCATGGACGGCATTACACAGGAAGTTTACGAACAGTACCGAGTCGGAGGAAGCCTGGAAAAAGTACAGGATGGGCTGAGGTTATTGATTGCGGAGCGGAAAAAGTCCGGAAAAGCCTTTCCCAGAATCATCCTCCAATTCCTCGTCACCGGCCAAAACGAACATCAGCTTCCCGCTTTGAAAACTTGGGCAAAATCAATGGAAGTAGATGAACTTCAACTCAAAACTACCCAAATCTATGACTTCGAACACGGCTCTGAACTGATCCCCTCAGACCTGGGTTATTCCCGCTACATTCCTGCCGGAAACGGAACCTGGAAACTCAAAGAGAAATTGGAGAACAAATGCTGGAGAATGTGGCAAGGTGCAGTCGTGACCTGGGACGGAAAAGTTGTCCCCTGTTGCTTTGACAAAGATGCCAGTCACGTGATGGGAGAGCTAAAGGAAAGTT
>CAYONF010000097.1:3441-13933 GCA_964405255.1 uncultured Limnohabitans sp.
CCCTGTTGCTTTGACAAAGATGCCAGTCACGTGATGGGAGAGCTAAAGGAAAGTTCTCTGGAGGCGATTTGGATGTCTCTGCCCTATTTTCAGTTTAGAAAACAACTCCTGGCAGATCGGACTCAGATCGAGATTTGCCGAAATTGTACAGAATAGATGGCGCAGATAGTGGGGAATAGCCCGGATTTTGGAGTAATATTTGGTAGAATTAAGAAATTGACGGATTTTTAAATCCCATATTTGCCCGATATTCACCCGGAACAGTCTTTTCGATTATGATTTCATACAAAAGAATCTGGTACTTTTTTGCCTTTATCCTCCTGCTCATGGGTTCAGTTGCTGAAATCCATGCCCAACAAACTTCCGATTTGACCACAATCAAAATCGATGAACTCACAGATGAACAGGTCGCCGAATTGGTCAAACGTGCCAATGAGGCAGGATTGGGAGTGGATGATTTTCTCCAAATGGCCCAACTCAGAGGAATGCCTTCTGTGGAAGTGGAGAAACTTAGAAACAGAATCCAAGAGCTCGACCTGGGAGGAACAGCGAATCGGAGAGCCAATGCTTCCAGCCGTGAACCCCGACAACAGCTCGATCTGAATCAAATTACCCAAGGTCTTTACCAACCTCAGACTGAGATTGAAGCTTCTAATACAGGGAGTGAGCTATTCGGAACATCGCTTTTCTACCAAAAAAACCGGCGTTTGAGTTTTGAGCCCAGCCTCAACCAAGCCACACCAAAAAGCTATGTGCTCGGCCCGGGTGATGTGGTTTTTGTGGATATCTACGGTCAATCTGAGTACTATTATGAAGCCACTGTCAATCCTGACGGGTTTGTTCTGCTGGACAATATCGGGCCAATCTCCGTTTCCGGAAAAACCATCGAAGAAGCCACAGGGATCATCAAAAGCCGGGTTTCAAGATATTACCCAGGGCTCTCCGGCGGAAATCCGAACACTTTCCTTCAGTTGACCTTAGGCAATGTGCGCACGATCAAAGTACACATCCTGGGTGAGGTGCGATTGCCGGGAACCTTTACGCTGAGTGCATTTTCTACAGTTTTTAATGCCTTGTATGCCGCAGGTGGACCAAATGAAAACGGTACCATGCGTGCCATCAAACTGGTACGAAACAACAAGCCCATTGCCGAGATTGACGTCTACGATCTGTTGATCAAAGGCACCGCCAATCTGGATGTGCAGCTGCAGGATCAGGATGTGATTTTGGTTTCGCCTTTTCAGTCCCGCGTGAAAATCACCGGTGAAGTAAAGCGCCCCTTGACTTTCGAAATCGGATCGGAGGATACTCTGGAAGAGTTGCTGAGCTATGCAGGCGGATTCACAGATCTGGCGTTCAAAGACCGGGTGGCGATCTCCCGAATCACCGGAAATCAACGCTCCGTCTCCGATGTGTACCAAAACCAATTCGGCATGTTCATCCTCAAAGGAGGGGATGAAATCCAAGTAAGCAAAATCCTGGATCGCTACAGCAACCGGGTACAAATCAAAGGCGCTGTCTATCGGGAAGGAACATTCGCACTTTCCGAGGGATTGACTTTGTCCCAATTGGTGAAAAATGCAGAAGGACTCCGTGGCGATGCCTATACCGAGCGGGCCAGCATCCTACGCACCAAAGATGACCTCAGCACGGAGATGATCGAGATCAACCTGAAAAATGTACTTGCCGGAACTGCACCTGATGTGCCATTGAAACGGGAAGATGTAGTCCGGATTTCAAGTATTTACGACATCCAAAACGAGCGCTACGTGCAGATTTTGGGAGAGGTGAAAAAGCCCGGAACTTATCCCTATTCGGAAGCCATGAAAATCGAGGAATTGATCATTCTGGCTGGAGGACTGCAGGAATCTGCCAATTCCCAGGACATCGAAATCGCCCGCAGATTGGAGGATTCGGATTTGGGGACACTCTCGGACATCATTCCAACCCGGGTTAATCCGGATTTGTCCATCAGTTCGGACTCTCCCGCACTCCTTCCATTTGACCAGGTGATTGTCAGAAAACGAGCAAATTTCACCATGCAAAAACTGGTCGCAGTGGAAGGCCAGGTCAATTCACCGGGGATTTTTGCGATTCAAACCAGCGTGGAGCGGATTTCGGATTTGGTCAATAGAGCAGGGGGACTGAATCAATTCGCCTATGCCAAAGGGGCTACGTTGATCCGGCGAACCGAATTTTTCAACACCGAATCCGAGCAGATCCGAAGACAGCGAAATCTGGAAGCGTTGAAAATGAAGCTTATGGAAGATCCCAACAATTCCGAAGCTCAGGAAGAACTGCTTCAGAGACTGTTCAGGGATTTGCCAAGTGAAAAAGTCAACGCAGTAGATACCCTGCTCTCCAATGCCAAACGA
This sequence comes from uncultured Limnohabitans sp., assembly GCA_964405255.1. Taxonomy (GTDB): domain Bacteria; phylum Bacteroidota; class Bacteroidia; order Cytophagales; family Cyclobacteriaceae; genus Algoriphagus. The sequence continues at coordinate 5,817 of CAYONF010000097.1, forward strand.
GAATCCCTGGACCAAATCGCTTCCGAAACCCCGGGCTTTGCGGTGAAAATCAAAGAATCTGAAGCCGTGGCCATCAACTTGGAGAAAATCCTTCAAAATCCGGGGTCTCAGGAGGATCTGATCCTTGAGGAAGGAGATATCCTGACCGTACCCAAACTGCTCCAAACCGTTCGCATGCGAGGTGATGTGGTCTACCCCACCACACTTCGCCATGAGAGTGGACGCAGTCTCAAGCATTACATCAACGGAGCCGGAGGATTTGAGCGTCGGGCCAACCGAAAGCAAACCTATGTCGTCTATGCCAATGGCGCTGTAAAACGAACCAAGGGGGTCTTTGGCATCAACAATTTCCCTCCGGTAGAACCTGGGGCTGAGGTAATCGTGCCTACAAAGGGGCCTAAGGTTCCGCTTCGTCTCGGGGATGTGGTCGGGATCACTACCGGACTGGCCACGCTCGCCTTGATCATCACCCAAATCAATTGGTAATGGAAGGATCAAAGCATTTTTCAGAAAATCAGTTTACGCTGAAAGAGGTCTTTCAAAACCTATCCGAATGGTTTTCTTTTTTTCTTTCCCAATGGAAAATCCTTGTTCTTGCAGGGGTTATCGGCATGGGTTTAGGAGCCTTGGTTTCAATTTTCAAGAAACCGGTTTTTCATGCCGAGACCTCCTTTGTTCTGGAAGAAGGAGACGGTTCAGGAATAGGCCAGATGTCTGGCTTGGCTTCTCTAGTGGGAGTAAATCTGGGCTCTTTGGGGAGTACGAGCGGGCTATTCCAGGGAGACAACATCATGGAATTGTACCGCTCCGACCGGATGCTCGGAGAGACACTGTTGAGTCCTTTTGGAGAAAATCAACTGCTCATTGACCGATTCGTTGAATTCGAGAAATTGAATGAAAAATGGGCTTCCAAAGTTGATTTTTCAGCCTTGGATTTTTCTATTCCGAGAGAAAACTTTACAGTGACTCAAGATTCAGTGGTCAAGGAAGTAGCCAAACTGATCCGGGAAAATCAGCTTTCTGTGGCAAAACCGGATCGAAAACTCAGCATCATCCAAGTCAGCATTTCTTCGAAGGACGAGCTTTTTGCCAAAGCCTTCAATGAAAGCCTGGTGGACAAAGTGAACACCTTTTACTTCGAAACGAAAACCAAAAAGACTGGGGAAAACTTGTCGATTTTACAGACTCAGGCCGACAGTGTCCGGGCGATTCTGGATGAAAGTTTGGGGGCTTATGCCAGCGCTACGGACCGGGTACCCAACGCCAACCCACTCCTGACTTCTGCCACTGTAGAAACCCGAAAGCGGCAGATCGATGTCCAAGCTACCGGTGCGGTGTACCAGGAAATCGTCAAAAATCTGGAAATCGCCAAAGTCAATCACCGCAATAATTCCCCGCTGATTCAGATCATTGATTCCCCACGGCTTCCGCTCAAGCGATCTGAGATCCGACTGGTCAAAGGGATCGTGTTGGGTGCGGTCATTACCGGCCTATTGGTCCTGTTTGGACTTTACTTCCGCAGACTGTATCAAAAGCATGTACAGGTAAGCTAACCCCCAGGCTGTCGTGTTTGAAAAACTGAACCTGCTCATCCCCATCGGGAATTTTATCCGGAACAAATCCATCCAGAACTTTCTCTTTTTGGCGGTCATTCAGTCATCAAACGTACTGATCTCCATCATCTCTATGCCCCTGCTCATTCAGAGCATCGGCGTGGATCAGTTTGGCCTAGTCAATCTGGCCCTGTCGGTGATTATCCTGCTGAATATCTTGGTAGGTTTCGGATACAACCTTAGTGCTCCGAGGGAAATTGCCATTCATCAGGGTAACAAAGAAGCGCTCTCCCAGGTGGTTTCCAATGTGTTTTCCGGAAAAGTGCTGCTCGCTGTTTTTGCGACTTTTTTGATTTTGATCGGGGCTTTCGTCCTGGATCTTTTTCAGGAATATCGCATGATTCTGGTTTTTTCGGTGCTGTTGCTTTTCTCCGAAGCCACGCTCCCCTTGTGGTTTTTTCAGGGAATGGAAAAAATGAAATTGGTATCCATCGCCAATATTTTTTCCAAACTGCTTTTCCTGATGGGCATCGTCCTGTTTATCCACAGTCCGGAACAGAGTCCCTGGGTCAACTTTCTGATGGGCTTTTTTGGACTGGTAATTAATCTCCTTTTGCTCGGCTATATCCATACGTTCTTGGGAATCCGGTTTTACCGTCCCGAATTTTCGGCCATATGGAAAAGCCTGAAAGACAACGTCTTGCTCTTTTTCAGCAATCTGGCCAGCCACATTTCGATCAATGGCGGCCTGATCATCCTGAGTTTTTTCTCAGTAGCTGAAACTCTCGGAATGTATAGCTTAGCCGAGCGGGTAGTGATGGTGTTGCGGCTTTTCCCGGCTTTGATTATTCAGGCAATTTTTCCCAATGCCTCCCGACTTTTCAAGGAAGACCAACCGGGATTCTACCGATTTCTCAAGCGAGTGTATGTGCGGGTTTTGCTCTTTGGAGCGGTGATAGCCGGTGGTGCCTATATCACAGCTCCCTGGATCATCCGGGTTCTTTCCCGATCTGAGCTGGGTGAGTCGGTCACTTACCTGCAATTGCTTTCTGCAGTTCCGTTTTTAGCGTGCCTCAATGTGGGAAACATCATTCTTCTCCTGGTTTCGGATTTGAAAGAATTGCTCTTCCGGGCCAGTTGGATGATGTGTGTGTACATGGTGATCGTATCTACGGTGCTCACCTCCTGGATGGGAGGAATCGGTCTTTGCCTGGGCATTATATCGACTGAAGTGGTAGTATTTCTCATCTGCCTGGTTCTCCTGTACCGGCACAACCGGTCCCTGGTCTATGGTTTTTATTCCTAAAGAATCGGTTGCGATCATTTTGGTCAATTGGAACGGCTATGAGTTCACCCGGACTTGCCTGGAGTCGCTGAGGAAAGTGGATTTCCCTGATTTTCGGGTCATTTTGGTAGATAATGCTTCTCAAAATCAGGAGGGATCAAGACTGAAAAAAGCATTCCCTGAAATTGATCTGATCGAAAACACCGAAAATCTGGGATTTGCCGGAGGAAATAATGTGGGAATCCGCCATGCCTTGGTTCAGGGATTTTCCCATATCCTTTTGCTCAACAATGACACGGTGGTCGAAGCGGATTTTCTTGGGGAAATGATGCGGAAACTCAATCAAAGCCGAAGATTGGGTGTGATCCAGCCACTGATCCTATTTCTTCACGAACCCAAAAAAATCTGGAGCGCAGGCGGCAAATGGATTCCTTCCTTGGGTCGGGCGATCACCTTGGGGGACCGGGCTCCGATCTCAGACTTCCGATTCAAGTCTTCTGAAATAGACTGGGCGACAGGCTGCTGCATGCTAATCACGCGGGAAGCGCTCCTGAAAACCGGACTCTTAAACGAGCAGTATTTCGTCTATTTCGAAGATGTGGAATGGTCACTTCGATTTCGGGAGGCTGGTTTTGGAATTGCTTTGGCTGAAAAAGCGATCGTTTACCACGAAGCAGGAGCAGCATCCAGGAAGAAAAATCCAGAAGGCACTTTGAGCCCCAAGGTATTTTACTACCATGTACGAAATCAGTTTTTACTGCTCAGACGCAATAAAACCTTCTTCGGCATGCTGTACCATCTGCTCCGGTTCACGCTGTGGATGGGGTACTTCCTTCTGAGAGGAAGATTTCAAAAACTGAAATCCGTCGCAAAAGGAATTCGTGACGGTCTGGCCCAACCTTTACAAAACGCCCCCAAATGGCCCTGATCGTTTTCATAGGGATTGCCATGGCCGTCGGTGCCGGATTTCTGTGGGTACTGCAGGACATGATTTTCCGTGGCAAATGGAGCCATTTTATTTTCTTCCTGGCTGCGTTTCTGCCTTTTTACATTACCAGTTTGAGTGTGATTTACCTAGCCACCCGATCCCCGGAGATCGTGGGAATCTTTCAGGTTTTGAAAGAAGCCGTAGTGCTGATTGCGGTGTTGGTTTGGATTTTTTATCAGAAACGGCTTTTTGAGTACCCTTTTCGACTTCAGTCCACCGATTGGCTGATGCTGGCCTTCCTCAGTTTGGCATTTATCTACCTGCTCCTTCCCCTAGGTGAGGCTTCGTTTTTGAACAAAGCCCTGTATTTCAAAAGCATGCTGATTCCCGGCTTTATTTATTTTCTGGGGAGAAATACCCGATTTGATGAGGTCGAAATCGGATGGATTTTTAAGATCATTTTTGCAGTTGCCATCGGGGCGTTTTTGGTCAATTGCGTGGAAAATTACCTGTTGGGGGCCCATTTGCAACAGTTTACCGGGTATGCGCTTTACAATCAGGCCATCAATGACATCGATCCCACCGGGAATTTTGGCCTGACCTGGACCTTTGAAACCCAAGCGGTCACCAAGCGATTGGCCAGCTTTTTCTCCGATCCACTTGAAATGGCGAGTTCGGTTCTGATGGGCTTTGCAGCCGGATTGATCTGGTTTTTGACTTCGAAAAAAGAATACAGCTGGCCCTATCTGTTGGTCATGGCCTGCTCGCTGGGAAGCTTGGTTTTCTCTGCATCCCGGGCGGCATTTGGAGCTTTTTTCATCCTGATCTTTTTTGTGGCCCTTGTTTTCAGACTATACAAACTGATCGGGGCTGGACTTTTAGCCTTGGTGGGATTCGGGTTTTATGTGGTCTTTCTGGCTTCGGATGATTTCTACTTTTTTGTGATCGACACCCTTACTTTTGAGAATACGTCCAGCATTGGTCACGTGGTAGAATGGCTATTAGCACTGGATTCCATGGTCGCCAATCCGCTGGGCATTGGTTTGGCCATGAGTGGGAATGCGGGAAGTGTGACGGACGAGGTTCGAGTGGGGGGAGAAAATCAGTTTCTGATTTATGGTGTCCAACTGGGTTGGATTGGGATGCTCCTGTACATTTTAGTCTTGGCTTCAGGGGTGATTCTGAGCCTTCGGGTATTTTATCAAACCGATGACTTGCAGATCGCACGATTAGCCTTTGTCGCAGCGGTGACCAAGGTAGGCTTGTTATTGCCACTTTTTACCGCCAATGCCGAGATGTACACCTATGTCTCCTGGCTGACTTGGTGGATGATCGGGTACAGTGTGAAGGAGTATAGTGAGTTGAGTAGAAATGTTCATGTAGCTACAGGTTAAATTATATTTCAACTAATCTGGTCCAACTTCAAAAAGTACCTCGTCCCTTTCAGATCGCCGGTTTTACTCATGGCTCCCATTTCCACCAAATCCTGCAAGTCTCTGGTAGCCGTGGCACGGCTGGTCCCGGTGATGCTCAGGTAGTTTTGAAGACTGAGACCTCCCTGAAATCCGTCTGGTCCCTCTCGAAACACCCGCTCCAAGACTTTGGTCTGTCGCTCATTCAACTGATCCTTGATTCGATCATAAAGTCTGGTTTTGGCGATAATGAAATCCACCATCGCATTGCTCCTTTTCTGTGCTAAAATCACCGTTTCGGCAAAGTAGGACAGCCATTCTGTGATCTCAAGGCCTTGATTATTCTTAGCCAAGGAATCGTAATACCGCTTTTTGTGCTTTTCAATCGTATGTGAAAGGGCAATCAAACTCGGAAACCCCAATCCTTCGGAAAGCGCTTTCTCTGCGATAGCCCTTCCTATTCGTCCATTACCATCCTCAAAGGGATGAATACTCACAAAATATAAGTGGGCTATCCCTGACCGGACAACCGGATGAAGTGGCATACTTCCTGACTTAGAAGTGTCTCCAAACCAAGTAATGAACCGTTCCATTTCGGCAGGAACCTGTGCGGAAGCAGGGCCTTCGAAATGGATAATGGGCCTTCCCATGGGACCTGAGACTACCTGCATGGGCTCTGGGCTGGTTCGATACCTGCCGATGTCTTCCAAATCCCTCCTGCCATTGGTCAGCATGCTATGCCAGCTAAAAAGCTGTTCATGAGTCAAAGGTTGAAGAATAGAATGGTATAAATCAACCATCAACTCAGCAATACCAAACTCCCCCGGACTAGGCTTTCTTCCATCTACTTTCAATCCAAACTGTCGCTGTATGGATGATTGTACACTTTCCCGATTGAAGTATTCCCCCTCGATTTCAGAAGTTTTGAGTGCTTCATCTGTGATGATTTCGTAGGTTAAATTTTCTTTCTCCAAGTTGGAGAAAAGCCTGCTTGCTCCCTGAAGTTCTCCTGCGAGAAGGTAAAATTCATCCAATAACTCTTGGAAAGAGCTTTGATCAAATGAAAAATCAGGCCATTCTTTTTTCTGCCAATTCCACACAATGAGTTATATTTTTAGATTTATAACTCACAAATATGGGGTTTTTTGAGTTATAAAAGTGAATTTTATACCTCAGGTGATACCGATCCTAAAAAGCTCAGAAATTGAATGACCTGCATTAGGTCGGGCTGAACTCAATTTTGTCTAAAAACGATTAACTTGTTTGCTAAATCCTTTCTGTTCATCTATAGAATAATTGCAAGTCAAATTCTTTCGTTGCCCTAACCTATTTTAACCCATTGAAAGTCCTCCTTGACCTGCAATACCTCAACGTCGCCACCACCGGGATCAAAACCTACATGATGGAACTGGCCAAAGCGGCCCGTAAGTATCCCCATCCCCAGATCGAGTGGATTTTTACCCATGAGCCTGAAGAACAGGCTGCTGACAAGACTTACAAAGGATCCCAATCCAAAATCCAAAAGCTGAATTACCATTTGGATTACTTTCGGTGGAAGGAATTTCAGCTGCCCGATCTGGTCAAGAAGTACCAGCCGGATGTGTTGATTTGCCCGGATTTTGTCTCTCCTGCAGCTTCTCTTCCGTGTAGAAGGCTGACGGTGATTCACGACGCATTTTTTTGGCAGATGCCGAGAAACTACCCGACTTGGTGGAGGAAGTACTTTTTGAGCTTGATCAAAAAGGGCCTAAAAGAACAGACCACCATCGTCACCACCACGGCTTATTCCAAGGACTCTCTGATCGAGCACCTTGGCACCAGTTGGCCGACAGCGGTCATTTATCAGGCTCCAAAAGGGCTCAAGGCCGCCGCCAACTACCAATTCCTCTCCAAAAACCAACTGGAAAAAGGGGGATTTTTCCTCCACATCGGCACCTTTGACAAGAGAAAAAATCTTCCACTTTTGGTCAAAGCCTATGCGGAGTTTCTTGAAAAAAGCAACTCACAGAAAAAACTCGTCTTAGCCGGAGGTCCAGGACAGAGCCGCCAGATGAATGATATGCCTGTGGTGAAAGACTTGGTCAGCGAATTGAGCTTACAAGAAAAAGTCATTTTGCCAGGGTACATCAGTGACGGTGAAATCAAAGCGCTCTATGAAGGCGCATTCGCCTATGTGTTTCCTTCGGAAAATGAGGGCTTTGGCATCCCTATTTTGGAGTCCATGGGCTTTGGTGTGCCGGTGATCCACTCCGATCAGCCTGCGCTCTTGGAAGTGTCGGGAGGTGCCGGGCTCGCTTTTCGGACGGGAAATCCAACCGATTTGATGGAAAAAATGATACTTTTGGAAGGAGAAAGCGAGCTGAGATCTCAACTGATCCAAGCCGGAAATGCCCGATCCAAGGATTTTTCAGCTCAGAAATTCATCGAAGCTTTTCATCAGATCATTCTGAATCCGCCTGCTGCACCATGAGGCAAATTACCTGTCCGGTTTGTCAATCTCCGCCTTCAGATCCTCCCATTTCCCCATCCATCCAATGCTGCCAATCCTGTGGTGTTCGATGGACTTTCCTGCCGGAAGAGGTGGATGCGGATGCCCTTTATTCGGACGAGGTCTATGCCGTGGTGGACAACAGACAGTCCGTTTTTGAGCGGGTCATTTTTTCGGAAGCTCAGAAAATCCTCCAAAAAGCTCGAAAAATCCAACCCAAAGCAAATTCGCTCTTGGACTTTGGCGCAGGCAAAGGTCAGTTTCTTGCCGTAGCCAAGGTGGCAGGCTGGGAGGGAATCGGGATCGAAACGGCCTCCGAGCGGTCTGCTTTTGCCCGTGAAAAATATCAGGTGTCGGTATTGGAAACCTTTTACACCGGGGGAAAAATCGGAGCGGGGGACTTCGATCTGATCACGCTCAACCATGTGCTGGAACATCTGCCTGATCCGAT
>CAYONF010000098.1:0-13500 GCA_964405255.1 uncultured Limnohabitans sp.
TATCCTTTGGATAGATGACGCAACGTTTCTTAAGCATGGCATCCCTCCTTTCATTTAAAATCCGGTTGATTTACCGTTGTTAGAAGTCACATACCGGGTGGTCTCTTCTGTCCAAAAGAGGCATCCACCAAGCATGAGGAGTAATTCTTCAATCCATAAATGACAGCTATCTGATGAATGGGCAATCTGAAGTGCGCGAACGTGTATTCTTTTATGGAGTGATTTCAACTCTCTTTTGACCCATTCAACTACCTTTTCATACGAATCGCCACCCAGCAAGACCAATTCGTTATGAAAGTCTCCGGCAGAAAATTCCTTTGGAAAGGAGGCCAAATCATTTCCGAGGCAGATAAACCGGGCTATGTCATACTCCAGTAACTCTGCATGACAGGAATCCGGATAGCGATCCTTTCTGAGGAAAAAAATCGCCAAAAAAACACCTGAGGCCCATGGGCGCATCAGTCTATACTCAAGCAAAGAAGGCATTCGCTGGTGCAGCTTGTTTTCAAGCTCCCATTGAAGACTGCGTAAATAGCTAATCCAACACTCCTCCCAGGCCTCCCGATGGCGGCTGTCTTGAAGCAGATTCCGATAAGAAGTGTGGAAATCCTTTAATCCATTCCCAAGCATTCCAAAGAGGGGCTCCTCCTCGGAAAACTCGAAACTTTCAAGGCTTTTCAGGAAAGCAAGCATCTTCTGGTCTATCCGCTTATCCAACAAGTCGTCCAACAAAAACAAGTGAAAAAAGAAACCCATGATGTCCTCTAACTTTTCTCCATCTTCCTGCGGAAACAAATAGCCAGCAAACCAATTGATCCGCTGATCTTTGTAGCGACTGCATTCTGAGTCGCTCGAAAAAAGCCCTGTCTCTCGTGCCCAATTGAGGATTTTATCGTCCAGTTTGGCAGTTTCTAAATGAACCGCAGAGGGAAAATCATACTTTTCCATGATTTCCAAACTTTAGTCGTTGCTTTTCCCGTTCCGCTGTTCTTTTGGTAACCCGGAAAAATCCCCCCAGATCGGCGTTGGTAAGCTCCGCCTCCAGTCCCGGATACTCCTTCATCAGAACAGAATACCCATCCCTGATTCTCATTTTTGCGATTTCCAAAGACCTTCCATGCCGCTCAAGCACTCTCATGGAAATGCTGTGTGCCAATTGAATCAGTCGGATGTCTTTTGATAAGAGTACCTTTTGGGACTCAATGCTGAACTCAAAAAATACGACGTCTGAGATAGCTTTTAATTCCTTGTCACTCGGGGTCTCGTGTCCATAGGATTCTAAGTCAAAAGCGGTATCGGATGGTTTAAAAATAGTCAACAGACTAGGTCCCCCTTCGAATTGTCCATAATACCCAATAAAACCTTTCAATAAGTACCGGCTTACACGATCCACTTGCCCTGATTTTTTTAGGATCGTTCCTCTTTTCTGCTTGACAAGGGTCAGGTACGGAATAATTTCCCGGTAAACCGACCTAGGTAGCGGGTGAAGCTGATCGTAATCCTGGATCAGCATTTCGATGTAGATTGAATCCATTGTACAGCGTTTTTTGAGATTTCTGAAAATTGATCATGTGGTAGGTAGACTAGAAATGTTAATTAAAAACTAAAAACACAATGTTAATCTATACTTAAGAAATTGATTTTAATCACAACTTGGACTGCTTTTTTATTAAATACCGACAATTGTCGGTTTTATTAGTTAGAATTTTAACAATCCGACAATTTTCCTTTTTGCTCGATACCCATCTTTCTAATTTTTCCTCAGGAAAAAAGATGGAATCTATGAGAACCTTTGCCTTGACGAAAACCCTGAGTGATTGCGCGCTTATCCTTCTATGGACCTATACCGGGCTGGACAAACTTCTCCGATATGAGGAAAGCCGAAAAGCTTTTCACAATCAGACTTTCCCTCCGGAGCTGGCAGAGCTACTATCCGGGTTGGTACCTCTGAGTGAATTGGCATTGGTTGTTTTTCTCCTCGTACCGGTCCTCCGCTGGTGGGGGCATTTGGGAAGTCTTCTGTTGCTGACGGTCTTCCTTACCTATATCGGTCTAATTTGGGTAGGGGCTTTTCCAAGAGTACCCTGCAACTGTGCCGGAATACTCGAGAGCTTAGATTGGTCAACCCATTTTTGGCTTAACCTCGGATTTATTTTCCTGTCCGTCTTGGGCTTAAAAAATTCTACCGCTCAAACCAAGCAACCCTCTAAAAATGAAAAAAGCTGACCCGAAGGTCAGCTTTTGCTAAATAAATAAGGTAAAAGCTACATAAAACTAAATACAATCCATAAAAATGATTTATAAATAAAATATAGTAATAAAGTGAAAAAGGCGGTGGGATATCCCACCGCCCAGCTGTCAGGGTAGACTATGCATGTCACTCCGCCATTAAAAAATCAACAATCAGCTAGGTTCAATTCTCTCGGGGCTTGGGGTGAGAGACAAGCCAAAACCCATTGAACCCGCCGTAGGGCCAAGCCGAAAACCCTTTTCCAGAGTAGGCAAGTAATCCAAACGATTTGTCCCTTTTTGATTGGTCAAAAAAGGGTCATAAACAATGAATAAACTTTCAAAACTGCTTCCTGTACTCGCCTTGGTACTCGGAGCCTTTGCAGCGGTGGCGTTTTCACCAAAAGACCTTCCGATGAATGTCTATGGTGAATCTGCTGGTCTATGGTACAATGTCACAGGAATTACTCCTGGACCAAGTACCTACACCTGTGATCAGCAGGTTGATGTGGAATGTCTTCATGATGCAGTGAATGGCAATCCAATCAATCCCGGCGAGGACAGAATCTTTGTGAAAAGAGGAACTCTTCCCCCTGCAAATTAATTGGTAATCAATCGAAAGGTTGGGCCCGGGACTTGTTCCCGGGCTTTTTTATAAACCTTCCAACTCCAGCTCTATCCTGGGAAGACTCAAAACAAATTGGGATTCGCTGTTCAGCAGGTAGGCTTGACCTCCGATTTCCCTCTCAATTGGTAAATCCAATTCCCTCAGTGCAGCCAACCTTTTCATGTCCACCCACCTGTTGCCTCGAAAAACCAATTCCTTTCTTCTTTCCTCCAAAACTGTTGCTAGGTTAGGATTCCCCACTTCCTTTTTCCAGAGTTCCAGATCCTGATAGCGGTTAGCTGCCAATTGAGTCAACAAGGCTCTTCCCTGTTCAGTTTTACCAGATCGAAAAGCAGCCTCGGCACCGTTCAAAAGAACTTCTGAAAGGCTCTGCCCGGTAAACAGGTTAAAATCTCCCAAATAGGAACCCCGAAAAAGGGCATTCCCCTGAGCATCCAGACTAAAAAAGAGTTTCTTTCTAAAGTCATTTTCTGAATAACCCCGATACAGCTCTCCGTTCACAAAGGTGGCGGAGCTGGCGGTCACCGAGAAACTGCTGGTGACTCCGTAATACAAGGTCTCTTTATTGAAAAGTGGGAAGGGATATGGTAAATCGGGGTTGATCTCAGTATAGTTTAAAAGGTCGGGATTGGAGCCCAAAACCACCTGTGCGGACTCAAATGCTTTATCATATTCGCCTTTGTAGAGGTATAACCCGGATAACAGCGCATGGGCTGTCCGTTGATCCGGACGGTTGGGAAATCCTGCTTTTGCCGGAAGAAGATTCAGTGATTGCCTCAAGTCCTGTTCAACTCGGATCAGGATTTCTCCTATGTTCAACAATTCACTTTCATCGCTGACATTACCTGTAAACCGAACCGGAATTCTGAGCAATTCGGCCTCCGAGCTGGCCGGATGAGGCAAAAAAAGCTGGGCTAATTGATATAATGCCAGTGATCGAACGAATAAGGCTTCTCCTCTCAGATTTTCCGCCTGAACGGAATTGTCCGAAATCCCATCCAATATCTCCAGACAATTGTTGGCAAAGAAAATTTTCCGATGCAGCTTACTGTAATCCGTGGATCGTTCCAAAGGATCAAAAACTTCCGCTTTCCATAAATAGGAATTTTGCTCCCACGGTTGCAGGGTTTGCCAATTGCCAGTGGTGGTCATCCAGTCGTCCGATAGAATAAAACCGATCAGTGTGTTTTCATTGAGTGTGGTGTAATTGTCAAGAAGAGCTCTTACGTCCTCCAAGGTGCTCGGAACCAGAATCGATTTAACAGGCTTTTCTTCCAAAAATCCCTCGCAGGATAGTGTTGCAAACCCAACGAGGGTCAAGCATAGGTACTTCAATATCTTTTTCATGGTCTTATTAAGTTTTTTCAATAATTGAGATGTTGCAGTTAAGCAGTGTAATCGGGAAGAAAGTGGCTTTAAATTCCCCTAGCCCTCATTGCAAAAGGGGTAGTGGTCCTACTTCACCATCAAGGCCAATTTCCGGTTTGATTCACAGTTAGGGTTTTAAACCAAAGGGTGGCAGAAGAATTTCTGCCGGGAGGAATTTTGGGTTTATCAACTGACCTTATGAAGAAAGCGCCTCCTTTTACCCTCTGACTGGTTTAGAAATCCATTTTCAATCCGGCGGAAAAGGATCTTAAGGGTTTGGCTGTTTGAAAATCCGGATCAAGGGCATCATCCGAAGCTTTCCAGATCAGTCCCAGATTTCCCGCATAGCCATACACTTGAAGGGTTTTAAAAGGAAGACCCGGAAAACTCAGCTTATCCCAGGTATAGGATAGGCGGATATCATTCAGTCGAATATGATCTCCTTTTTCCACCAGGACTGCTGAATTGGAGTAAAAAGCATTTCTTCGGGTGTCGGCAGTCGCCGGTAAGGATGGGATTTGTGTAAACTCCTCATCTCCCGGCTGCTGCCACCTGTTGTCAAAATCTCCGTGTCCGATTTCCCCCCGAAGGAGGGTAAAATAGTCGATTGACCTTTTCTTGTAATAATAGCCGAATCGATAGGAAATGTTAAGCGATAAGGAAAAACCCCGGTAGGAAAAATCGTTTCTGAAGGCCCCAAATGAGGTAGGGCGTGCCGGTCCATGGTATTGAAGGTTTTCAATGGTGGCTTCCCGGGAAATAGCCAGGTAATCCGAACTGGGTTCACCGTCTAAAATTCCCCTTGGATTGCCATTTTGAGGATCCAATCCTCCCCAGGCATAGGTGTAAATTCCGTAAAGTGGCCGACCCACGATAGGCTGAGGGGTGGAAGAAAATGCTGTTCCCAAAAGATTTGAGACGGTTGGAATCCGTTCAAAATCCAAAACCTCCTCTTTTAATCCGCTATAAAGAACCGTTGAAGTCCAGGAAAACTCCTTTCTAAACCACCTCAGGCTTACATCCAAATCCATTCCTTTCACGCGGGTTTCAGCAAAGTTTCCGGTAAAGCTGGTGAGCCCCAAGGATGCAGGTACTGAATAATTTCCCAAAAGGTCTGTGCCTTTTTTATTGTAGACTTCCACAGTACCTGCTAAAAACCCGTTTTGGGTTTCCATATCCAGCGCCAAATTGGTTGTACTGATTTGCTCCCACCTCAGGTCAGGATTGGGAGGATTCACTATCGATGCGGCTCTAAGCTGGGGCAAAACATCAAAAAATTGAAAGGTAATGTACTGCGCTGTCACGTCGGACGAGAGACTTTTGTCCACATTGCCTGATGAACCATAAGTTGCCCGAAGTTTGACAAAAGGCATTTTGGAATCAGACTTTTTAAAAGTCTCCGATACGATCCAGCCCCCTCCCACTGACCAAAGCGGCACTCCTCTGAGATTTGCATCCACCCCAAAAATATTCGCCTGATCCTTCCGGATACTGGCCGTCAGGAAATATCGGTGCCTGAAATCATAGCCCAGATTGGCATAGTAGGAAACAAAACGATCCGTTCTCCCTCCCAAAGAGTTTCCGGACAAAATTGCTCCCTGTTGACCTCGGTTGTAATAGAAAGGATATCGGGTGACCAAGTCTACTGGTACACTGGTACCCATGTCGTCACGATATCCATAGTATCGGGTACTCCAATTATCAGCCTGCAAATCCCTGATCTCTCCCCCTGCCAACACGTTCAAAAAATGAGATCTATTCCATTCCTTTTGATAGGTAATCTGGGGTCTAAACGTATGGGAATAAGCTTCGGAATTACCTACTGAAAGCACCTCACCCACCGGAACGGGGTAAGTAAGGGTACCGTCCTGCCCCACTTGAGTATATCGGTTGATCAAGTCTCTGGTCGTGAACAAGCTCAGCGGATCCCGGTTTTCAGACTGGGATAGGTTCCTCCAATACTGGTAATAAAGCCCCAATTCAAGTCCTTTTATGATTTGAAACTGCACAGAAGGACTTACCCGAAGGTCATAGGCATCTGTTTGGTAATCCAGCTGCCCGATCTCTTTCAAGGGAGTATAGGTCCAGTCTAAGAGGCCTTTACCTTGGATGGATTCAATGTATCGGGTACTGTAGGTATTGGCTATGCTCAAAGGATTGCCTACTTCATCCGCCAATCGGTCGTAGGCATAGCCAAAAGGTAAGGAGGTAGTTGACACATTCCTTTGGTTGGAAAAATTTATCTGAACCCCGGCCTTTACTCTGTCCTTCATGAAATTCCACTGGCTTCCGGTGGCAATAGTCCAACGGGAACCGTTGTTTCCAATGACATCTGACTGGATTTGGTCGTATCCTAAGGAAAAATTCTGGGAGGAATGCTCCCCTCCCCCGCTGATAGAAAGGGCATATTGCTGGTTGAATCCCGGTTGCAGGTAATAGGATTCAATATCCCTTCGGATATCCGAATTCCCATAAAGCAGGATCTTGGCATATGCCTCTTCCTGGGTAATTTTCTTGTCACGGAGTGCAATAAAGGTCTCTACGGCGGGTGAAAGTTTTGGCTTATTGGCATTGTTTTCCAGACTTCGGTAGAAGTTTCTTCCAAAAAGCAGTTTCTCAATTTCGATGAATTCCGGGATAGACATTTGTGGAGTGTAAAACAGATCTCTAGGCTCTGTCCGTGTGAAGTTGGTATTGAGGCTGACGGCAAGAGGTTGTTTCACCCTGGCTCTCTGAGTGGTAATCACGATTACCCCATTTCCTGCTCTGGCGCCCCAAATGGACGCCGCTGCCGCGTCCTTGAGTACTGAAATGCTGACCACATCATTTGGATTGATGTTTTCAATCGGACCGTCATAGGGAAAATTGTCCACAATAATCAAGGGGGCAGTATTGGAAAAAATCGTTCCTCTACCCCGAATGGAGATTGGGTCATTTGCCGCCTGCGGCCCCTTATTGAAGATCAGTCCCGGTGTGATATCTTCCAGTCTTTCCAAAATCCCAGGGCCCACCTTCCGTTGAACCAACTGACTGTCCAACAGGACAAAAGATCCGGTAGCCCGTTCTTTGGGAAGAGTTTGGTAACCGGTGGATACCACATCAATCGATTGTAAATTGAATTCTTCAGGTATGAGCGTGATTCTTGGCTCACTGGCGGAAGGCAGGGAAATAGCTATTCTGGCCGTTTCCATCCCGATGTAATTCACGATAAGGAAATAATCCCCGGCAGGAGCACTAAGTTGAAAATAGCCCTGCTCATCGGAAACGGTTCTGTAATCCGTGCTTTCCAGAGAAACCAATGCTCCGGGAAGAGGAAAACCTTCACTGGAATAGACTGTTCCTGAAAGGGCTTCTAGGGGATTCTGCATGGAATATACAGAAGCCAAAAAGCTCCAGAATACACTGAGAAGTAAGAGTATCTTTTTCATAAGGTTAAGGATTTAATGGGGAAATGGATGATGGGGAGGGTTTTGAGACCTCTTTCAGTCGGTGGGATAGTTCTTCCGTATCCATCCGGTCAATAGTCTGGAGCCGGACTTTGCCATCAGGACCGATGATCATTTTTTGGGGAAAGGAATGAATTCCATAGGTTTCCAGAATTCCTGAACCTCTGGGAACCCAAGTATTCAATTCTTCCGGAGAGGTGTAGTCCCCGCTTTCCAGACCTTTCTTCCAGGTTTGGGCATCCGGATCCGCATTCACTGTCAGGATGAGAACATCCGGATCATTTCGAAACCTGGCACTTAAGTCTTTCATGACCGTCTGATGGTCATAGAGACAAAACTTGCAGCCGTTGATCCAAAAGTGAATCAAAAGTGTTTTTCCTTTAATCAGTTTGGGATCAAGTTCAAGCCCATCGCTTGTCAGCATTCCCAGCGGAACAAATTCCTTTTGCCCGGTTTCCAGTAAATAATTCAGGCGGGATATGATCCATGGCGACTCCACCAAAGGAAGGTTTTGGGAAATAATACTTGGAAGCCTGTCCTCCATCCTGTTGAAGTTGTCCAAAATGTAGAAGGCGATGACCTCCTCTCTCAAGGGATTGGGTAAGGCTGCAAACAGCTCTTGGATAGGCTTAGCCAAAGCCATTGCCTCCATGAGTGACCATTGATAGACTCCCTGTGCCAATAGAGGATAGGAGTAATGGAGTTCTCTGAGATAAAAACCATTTACCCATTCGCTGACTTTCGCCAGTTTGGCAGAATCATTTTTAATCAGAGGCCAGGCGAGTTCCGCCTTGTTGATTCCCTGGAACAGGAGTCTTCCCTTGATTCCGGTCTCCACCAGTTCCAGTCTTTCCTGTGAAAGCTTGCTCACGTAGCGATCCAGTACTTCCATGGCAGGATGGCTAAGCCAAGGGAATTCGATAAAATGCTCAAACTCCGTCCATGCAGATTCAGGGCTGCTGATCAGCTTCATTTTCACATACAGATCTTCCGGTCGGGTTCGAGATTGCTCCCAAAGCTTAGCGGTAAGGGTATCCTGAAGGAAAGAATTGGAAGAAGAGAAAAGTACCGGATCGGTGTTAAACTGAACCTCTTTGAAGGCTAGGTCCACCTCGTACTGAAGCCGGTAGAAATCGGCATCTGGGCCGCCAAATACCAAGGAGCCGGAAAGCTGGTCTGCCCGTAGTCGTACCCGGTCTGAGGGGAAATAGATCCAATGTTTGGCCAGGGTATTTTTCCCTGTTCCAATGGAAAAAAAGCCAAAGGAGTCCACTTGGGGAAATGCCGCCTCAAACACATAATGGCTGCGGCTACCCTCAAACATATTCCCCTCACTGGCTGAGACGGAAATAGGAATTCCCGGGTTGACGGTCATCCGGTCCGAAACCAGATGATCCCAGAACCTCAACTGCAGGGAATCTGTGGCAACAGCAGTTGCCAACTCCAGGTAAAGCATACCAGGCAGGGTATCGGGACGGGTTTCCCCGCCCCGATGGGAGACCGACCTATGAGGGAAATCGGCCCCGGGTGAATCAGCAACTTTGCTTGATGCTGTCAGATTGCTTCCGGCAAGACATAGGAATGCCAGGAAGCATGTTTGTAATATTTTTTTCATGCCTTATTGAAGTTTGAAGACCGAAGACGGAAGACGGAAGGTTTGTCCGATGTCGGGTGTCCGGTGACTTATCCATTTCTGTGGAAAGAACTAGTAATGTCGAATATCCAATGGCGAACATCGAATGTCGAACTCTGGTCCGGAATGGACATAGGTTTCCCGTTCCGCCTTCCGATAGCTATCGGACGGTCAGTAAGTGGTTAATAATTAATGGATAAGAGATAAGCGAAAATTCCCCTGCAGTGGAAAGGGCTTATCTGGCGGACTATAGTCGATAGACCATAGACCATAGCGTCACTCCCGGATTTGTAGTGGAATGCCAACCGGATTGTACTAAGTCCTGGTCGGGCAATCGGGGAGAAAAAGTGATCAGGTAGGGTTTTTGATCAGGTTTTTGAAAAGCATTTTGGTGCTTTGGTTGACTATGGGAGTCGGGGGTTGTGATGATAGTGCTTTCACGATTAGGATGGGTCCGATATCGGATGACCGCTGTCCGATGAAGTTGACACATTGAATTTTTAATCTCGAACTAGATTCGGGGAAGTTCGAAGTATAAACCTTCCGGATTATTACATCTTGCTTCTTGTCTCTTGTTTCTAACCTCTTGATACCTGATACCAGATACTTAATACTCTTAGGAAATCATTGATTTCCACCGTGCCAGGCAAATCCACTGGCGGCAAAGAATAGGTTTGATAAAGAAAAGGCAACTCGGATTAGTAGTGGAATGTCCTTGTGCACGGAGGAGCAATCCGAGTGGAAAAGTGTGCTAGATTTAAATTAATCAGATTGGGTTTTTGGGCTTTCTAGAGTAAAGCCAATTAAATTTTCCCAAGCCGTATTCCTCTGCAGAAAGAATCAATTCCATAAAGCCAAGAACACCTACCACCTCTGAAAGAGAAAGAGTAGAGAGAGAAGAAGTGGCAGAAATTGTCTCAAAAAACTTCATGTGAAAATGATTCTTAGACAATTTTAAATGGATGTGAGTTGAAAAAAGAATATATTCGGTAGTTTAATATCGATGAGAAGTAGTCTAGCACTACTTACTACCAAAAACAGCGACAATTGTCGCCAAATGGGCTATTTTTGAAGCAGAAAGAGAAAAAATGAGAGATAAAGAAGCATCAGAATTCACTGTCCTGGAGAATAAAACCATAGGACGAAACCTATCCACATTCCGAAAGCTAAGAGACAGAAAGGCCCTGGAAGTGGCGGAATATTTGGGCATCAAAGAGGCTACCTACACCAAGTACGAGCGGGGAGAAAGTAAGATTACCATAGATCTAATCCAGAGAGTGGCTGAATTTTTAAAGGTTGATCCAATTCAGATCCTAACAGCTCAGCCTGGCTATGTGATCGAAAACATTAAAAAATCACCATTCTCTGTTCATGGTAATGTTGAGACACATTATTCAGATAAAAGTCAAACCGAAGTCATGATGAAGATGATGGAGACGATGATGCAGATGAATGAGGCGATCCGGAAGATATTGGAGGGGAAGTGAAATACTTAAATTTGAATTTTCGATATTCTTTTTGGGAATGAATAATCCCTAACAGATTGGCTGGTAGGTCGGAGACTGGAGACAGAAGATGATTTTAAATTAGAATTTGGTTCTGATTCCCTCAGTGTAATTTATATTCGGCAAAGGAAACCGATATTCGAAAACCTTAAATCTTGTTCACATTCAACATAGCTATGAACTACGATATCAAACTCATCAATAACCCTGAGGGTAGCGGACGGGTGGAACTTGATCGTGTCGAGTTTCTGGCTAAACATATCAAATCTATTGCTCAAAAGGCCCTATTGTTTGAGCTATTTGGGTATAGCAAAGTGAACCTTCCCCGAAACCTGACTAAGGTTTTGGAAATTTTTCTAACTCAAACTCAGGGAAAAGAAGATGAGACCTTGCTGACTTTGGATGCGGAATATTTCAAAGATATTCCTGTTCAGTTGAACCTATTTAAGGAAAAACAAGAATTAATAGACCTAACCCCCATGGCTTTGGTTATCAAAAGTTTTAGCGCCTCTTTGGAAGAAGGAACAGATAAAAATTTGATTGATGAACCTTTGCTGGAGGAGGTGTTAAAATTTAAAAACTTCTTCAAATCTGACGAGGAGCGAATTCAGTTGAGTAATCGAAACACCATCCCATCAATAGAATTTTCGAAAAAAGAAATTGAAAATGTCCAATCGATAAAAAAGTCAATTCCCAAGCCACAGCGAAAAGTAGTTAAAGGCATTATTGATGAAATGAAATTTTCAAGGGAGCAGGTTATTTTGACTACTTCTGAGAACAAAAAAATCATCGTTTTGGTGGCCAAGGATATGTTTTCCCATCTTAAAGAGTTTTTTGGAAAAGAAATCTCAGTCACGGGTCGTGCATTCTTTAAACCAGGGGGAAACCTTTCATATCTCCAACTTGAGACTTTTGGAGAATCAGGCCAAGAGTCTGAGTTTTTTTCAAAAATTCCTACCCAATTGAGTCTTAATCAGCAGATAGCACTTCAATTGAGGGAGGGTAAGAAAAGAAACCCCATAGATCTAATTTTTGGAAAATGGCCAGGAAAGGAGACAGAAGAGGAGTTTGAGGCAATGATAAAATCTCTTGACTGATGGGGAGATTTGTATTGGATACCAATATTCTAATTCAAATCGTACGAGGCAATGCCATTGCAGCTGAAGTAAATACCTACCTCCAATCTCAAGAAAATCCTGAAATCTTTATTTCCATTGTGACAAAGGCAGAGGCAGAAAGTTTGGTTACACAGAGGAATTGGTCAGAACACAAAGTTAAGACTCTCAGCAGTCTTTTGGATAATTTGATTATCATTGACATAAGCCTAGCTCAATTGGAATTGATAGAAAATTATGTTGCGATTGACGCCTATAGTCAAGGTAAAAAATTTGCTCCTACTGGCGAGAAGCTATCTTTATCTTCAAGGAACATGGGGAAAAATGATTTATGGATAGCAGCCACTGCTTTAGCTCTGAATGCTGAACTAATTACCATGGATGGTGATTTTGACCATCTACATGGATCTTGGATAAACGTGAAGAGATTTTTCCGTTAGCGGATAGTACTCCTTCTTCCCAATACTCTACGCTTATCGGGGTTCAATGAGCAATTTTCAATGCTCAATGACCAATGAGTAATTTTCAATAGTCAATGCTAAATGAACAATTTTCAAGGAAAAAGCCTGGAGACAATCACGAAGGCTTGGAAACACTGATCGCCGTGAGTGGAGACACTCACACGGGCAAAGGAAGTAATGGTTTACCCTTCCAAGGATTCGGACCCTGTAAGCTTGTCCCGATGAGCGGAGCGATTTCGGGAGGGTCCAATATGTATAGCCCCGGGTGTAACCCGGGGTAGAAAAGAAAGAATGAGATTTAGCGCTGGCGCAGGAATCAGATTTGGAAAACAAATTGAAATGCCGGCAAGATGGAAAAGAATCAATGGTCAATTATCAATGGTCAATTACCAATAATCAATTATCAATGAACAATTTTCAAGGAAAAAGCCTGGAGACAATCACAATGGCTTGGTAACTCCGAGCGCCCTGAGTGAAGACACTCACGGGGGCGAGCCCCCCTACCCCCCCAGTGGGGGGAAAGAATATCACAGGCTTGGAACCTGGGATTCCGCCAATTCCCGGTTCCGGCGCTCCTCTTCCACTATCCGGTTGTAGATTTCTGCCCGCTTCTTGATCCGGTTGGTCTTTTCCCAATCCATAAAAGCTACGATCACAAACAGCATGTAGTACATGATCTGGGACTTCTGTCGGATGATGATCCCCAGATTGGACATCACAAAAGTCATGGAGATCGAAATGGAGATAAACACCACTGCGGCCATTTTCACCATGGCAGGGGCCACCCGGATGTAATCGATAAAGCTCTTTTTCAAGATCCTGGAAAACATGTAGATATACAGCGCATTTTCCATGGACACCACCAATCCAATGGCATTCGGTGAATCCACAAATAAGGGCCGAAACCAAAAGGTAAACAGCTTCATCGGAAGACTGTAATTGGTCATATCCACTGCGGAACCAGCAGACTGCAAACGCTGGGCATTGAGTGCCGATTCTTCTTCAAAGCTCTGTACCACGTTATTAGGGTCATACCCTAAGAAAACCAGTAAATCTTCATAAACAAAAATACTGATCGCGATCCCCCCAAGTGCTGCCAAATACTTTTGATAAGT